>CAYOJQ010000138.1:0-1559 GCA_964404325.1 uncultured Oligoflexales bacterium | reverse complement strand
CGGCTTGTTTGGCCGGGTCCATTCGTGTTAATTCGTGCAATTCGTGTCTGTTTTTCCGATTGACCCGCCGGGTCAACGGCGTAGCATCGACGGAACAACTCAACGGGCAACGCGGCTATGGAATCAGAACATCAGAACGGCAAAACGGAACCGGCTACAAAGGCAACGGACTGCCTCGTTAACGTAGGTAGCTTTGCCAAACCACAACGGGAATTTCTCGAATTTCATCGCGACAATGTGTTTTTGAAACGGAGCTAAACTATGGATTTCGAGTTTGATGTTTTCCTAAGCCACAGCACCAAGGACAAATCGGTGGTGCGTGAACTTGCCGCACGATTGAAGAAGGATGGTGTGCGCGTGTGGTTGGACGAAGAGCAAATCAAGCCCGGCGATAGCATCCCGGCGAAAATCGAGGAAGGGCTGGAGCACTCGCATGTGCTAGTGCTTTGCATGTCGGAAAATGCGTTTGGCTCTGATTGGGCACAATTGGAGATGGGCACGTTCCGCTTTCGCGATCCGCTGAACAAGGAGCGCCGATTTATTCCCCTGCGACTTGATGACGCCCCCATCAAAGGCTCCCTGGCGCAATTCCTTTACATCAACTGGCACCCGGTGAGCCGCGAGCAGGAGTATGCGAAGCTCCTCGAAGCTTGCCGGCATCCAGCGCCTTGTCCGCAGTCCGATAAACCTGAAAAGCAATGCGCCAAGAGCATTCAGAATTCAGGTAAATCCTCAGTATCCAATGACGAAATAAGTCAATTGCTCCGACAAGTCACAAGTGTTCGACGGAACGAATGGAATAGGCTCCGGGCTGATTTCGAAGCTCAGGCGAAGTTATATCCTGATCTCAGGCTACAGATTATTTGTATTGGGATTAACGGTGCGTTTCCAAAGGGAGAATACGATCAACCCAACCACATGATAAACCTTTGGCAATACTACGGTGATGGTGATGAAGCTCGGAACAGATTGGCCACTTCAGAATTCACAAAGTTCGGGGTTATGGGAGCGGAAATTACTGCATATGGAATAGTGCTTGGAAAAGAGACTGAGCTTTTCTGTCGAATGGCTTCGCGGGCCGGAAGTCTATTGCCGAATAATATAGACGATTTAGTTCTGAAAAACATTCGCAGGATTAACGAGAAATCGCCTTCATCAATCGTAGTCGCAAATCGGAATCCACTCGCGAAATGGTTGAATCTACTCATGATTGCAACAGTCAATTCGTGTCCGGAACGTTATGAAGCTGGCAGGCTGGCAATTGATCCTTTTGCTGCTTCACTCACAGCTTTTGATTTCTATTTGACCTTTTCCAATACAGAAGAAAAAGAGGGTGGCTGGAACATGGCTCGTCCTGAAGAAGTTGTTATCGACAGAGACTCAAGAGATGATTTCCCCGCTCGAATCAAAGATACGCTTGCGCGAAGGGTAGGAATGCGATGCTCAAATCCAGCATGTCAGAGAACGACCAGTGGACCGCAATCCGACCTAAACAAGGCAGTCAATATCGGAGTCGCCGCTCACATTACGGCGGCGTCCGCCGGAGGGCCACGATACGC
>CAYOJQ010000137.1:0-1661 GCA_964404325.1 uncultured Oligoflexales bacterium | reverse complement strand
TAGCCTTAAGAGTGCGAAAAGGAAAGACGATATTCACGCCGTCGCTATGGATATTTTCCGAAACCAGCTGCACCATTTGCGCTTGGACAGAAAAACGCTGCGCGCCAATTGTGCGCGTGATGTACTCCGGTGGGATGTTGTTGGCGAGCATTACGCCATCATCTATCACGGAGAGAATAGACGTTTCAAAAAGAACATCCACACCATCGGCAGCGAAAAACACGGGGGTTTTTCGGGCGCAGCACTGACGCAAGATTTCTTTGTGTTTCGCATCCACCGTCATTAGTTCATCTTTCTTGAGATTTCGTCATCACCAAAGCGTCGCCAGAGGGGGGATACTTTTTTCACCCCGGGAAAGGCGAAGTTATAGGTGAAGCCGAACATGTCTTCTGTTCGCTCAAAGACTTTCATGGTCTTATTCGTAATGCCCTTGTGACTATAATAACCGGTTATGGAAGAGAATGGCGAGAGGTTCCACGTCGCTCCCAAAGTGATCACCGTTCCGAGATCCACGCGCGGACAGATTTTGATTTCTCTTTGGCCAATATCTTCTATCGATGGATCGAAGGAGCAGGAATTTGCCTTCAATTGCTCGAGAGTGTAGCGATCCTGATAAAGTCCGAGTCCCGCGTTAAACTCCCAGACGGACGAGAAGGCGTGTTCGGCGCCAAACAGCGCGCCCGTGCGTGAATAGTCGAGCCAATAGTCGTTGTAGATGTAATCGTACTTAAAAAGTTCAACCTTAAAATTGGTGCGAATGCTCGGAGCGGCGATCCGTTGATCGATTCCGAAGCTGATGGTTTTTTCCGCCGCGCTGGATAAGAAGCTGTATGTTTTGTTGGAGAACTCGGGAGCCTCTTCGTTGAGCTCCTTGCGCAGAAACAAATAAGAAATAACTTCGTAGTTATCGCCCGCGCGCACGCCAAACCAAGGCATGAGCAAGCTTGTTTGAGCGATGTTGAGGGCCTTCTTCACGCCGACATCACCGGGAGTGGGGATGAGGGACGAGCCCACTTTAGAAAATTCGTAGCTGCCTAACACACCGTAGTGGAAATATTGGTTGGTGTTCTTCTTGAAGTAACCGAACAATTGATGGTGTCGCGTCATTAAATCCGGGCGAAACGGAATATATTCAATATCGCCTGGATCCTTGAGGAACGTGGTGATGCGATCCGTGTCCGCCGCCCAATCCTGATAGTAGTGGTAGCCGAAGTAGGTGAGCGCTCCGTTCATGGCATAAGGACCCATGCCAAAACCAGCGTTCATAAGGATGTCGTGGCTTGCATAGCCTTCCGTTTTCACTGTTGGCAGACCGGTGCGGTTGTCGCGGCCAGGGTTGTTCACACGACCTTGATCGTACTCATAGCCGATTTGGAAGAACCAGTAGTGTGGTTGGGCCATAAAGGAATAAGGGCTGTAACGGTAAAGTGCTTCTTCAAGTCCGGGACGTTGGCTCGCATCGATCGGCCTAAATTCGCCTTTCTGCACCGCGTCGCGTACGACTTTGGCTTTTGTGACCTGCGGTCCGTTCGGAAATGTTTGGATGTAGTAGTTGGCCCATCGTAACGCTTCTTCTTCATTACGATCGTTGTATTCCACCACCGCGAGTTCGATGACAGCACTCGCGCCCCATTCATCCTTGCTCTTGGATGCCTGCGCGA
>CAYOJQ010000136.1:0-1733 GCA_964404325.1 uncultured Oligoflexales bacterium | reverse complement strand
CCTCCGCCATCGCGCGTGCAACTTCGGCGCTCACAGCACCAAATTTTTCAAGGACCGCCTCGGGCACGCCAAGCGCATCGGTCTTGACGCTATTGGCATAACTGACGACGCCCCCTTGAAAAATCGCCGATACACCCGGGATGTCTGTAATCTGTTTTGCCGCAAGGCCGCCTGTGCAGCTTTCTGCGAGCGCAAGTTTCAGATTTTGTTTTTTGCAAAACTCAATGATTTCAAGAAGCGGGTTTTCCATTACCTGGCCAACAAAGCGGGCTTGAATCGCATCGACTGCGGTCTCAAGTTCATCGCACGCACTTTGCTCTTCGCTCAGAGCACGCAAGAAAAGGCGGCATCCCCAAGGGAGTGCATGGACTCCCGTCGAAATTTTTTCAAGAGCCGGTAGCTCGCTAAAGAGATGACTCTCACCCACTCCCCAAATCGGAATGATTCGGGTTGCAAACCGCTGAGGAGACAGAGCTTCGACATATTCTAAGACTTCATGCCACATGCCTCGGATTTCTTCGGGAAAACCCGGAAGCGCAAAAAATTTTTTCTCTGGGATAAAGATACCAGGGGCCAAGCCCACTTTGTTTTTGAGAATTGTCGCCTGCGAAGGTACACGGGTTTGTCTGAGAGCCGTTTCAATCGACAATGCACCGGGGAAAAGCTTCGCTCGCTTCTCAAAAAAATACCGCGTGCGTTTTTCGGCATAAGGCTCGTAAACGGGGCTGTCGCCTAACCAGGAACACAAGAGGTCAACCGTCAAATCGTCTGGTGTGGGGCCCAGACCTCCCGAGTTGACAACGATGTCGCCAGTCTCGACAAATTCTTTCCAAGTAGAAAGAATCTGTTCCGCATCGTCATGGATGATGCGGCTCTCGACGAGTTCTAACCCGAGCGCGTATAGCTCCGACGCAAAAAACTGTGTGTTCCGGTCGAGGACGAAGCCATTCATCACTTCGCTGCCGGTAATACACAGCCTTACACGTTTTCTCATGGATTACATAGTTTAATTTGCCTTTCAGGCTGGAATTATTTTTCGACTGGCGTTGCGGGCGCGCTCGACGTATTTACTTTCGGTTTCGCGCCCTTGCTGCGCAGTGTCATGCTCATGATACGCCCTTCTAAGTTGGGCTTCTTATCCATGTGCGCAAATTCTCCGACTTTGGTGTGGAATTCATTCAGTTTCTCGACACCCAACGCCGTGTGTTGCATTTCGCGGCCCCGAAATTTCATCGTGACTTTAACGTTATCGCCTTCTGAAAGAAACTGAATAGCTTCTTTACACTTTCTATCAAAATCCCCAGTATCAATTTTGGGACCCATTTTGATTTCTTTTATCTGTATGACTTACTTGAGACTCTGTAAGCTCACCGTTAAAGCGGTGTTCGCGAGTGGGGCGCCTACCCCTTGAAAAACGGTTGAATCGGCCTGGGCCGCCCCCCCCTACAGGTTTTTTTGGGGGAGAAAAATTAGGCCTTTGCTGCATAGAATGTTATCATGAATTGTGAGACAAGCTTTGGAAATTTGTTCCGGCGTCAAGAACGATTCCAATTCTATCGTACACCTCAAATTGCTGCTGAGCTTGTCGGTGTGTTAGGAGAGCTAAAATAGCCAATGAAGCGGAAAATCCAAACTCCCGTTGCTTTAGACCAATCTTACGAACCGGGCCCGGGAAGACTTTTTATTCCGCCTATTCCAACGCAGCGCTTCTCGTTTCTGTCTCAAGTTCAAAG
>CAYOJQ010000135.1:0-1782 GCA_964404325.1 uncultured Oligoflexales bacterium | reverse complement strand
TTCTATGCGACATGGCAGGATTTGCAAAGTGCTTCCAAAGATGAAATTGACAAAATATTAGCCATGATAAAAAAAGAACGTACAGGTGGCGTTGATGCCAACGTCGAGTACGAGAAGATCACCAAAGGCCGCTACACCAAACTAGCGAGGGTCAACACCAAGCACTTTGCACCCAAAAACAAAGATGCTTGGCAAGACCTGCATGCGCAGGCGATAGCTAAGGCCAAGCAGGCAGGCACAGACAAGAACGACAGCCTGATCGAGGAAGCCTATCTCATAGATGCGGCGGGTGGACACTTCCTAACAGATGCATTCGCTTCTGGCCACCTGTTCGATAGCATGAAGGTTCAGATCGCGATCCAGAGGCACTTGAAAGACAACCAAAGTCGTGACGGAAACCCTGAAATGCGATCAGTTACGGCGGGATTGGGGATGGCTGATATTTTGCCCTCGTTGGTGTTAAAGAACATCCACGACCGCATGAATACGGAAGGATTCAACATCACAAACGCGAAAGGGATGAAGTGGAAAACGTATGGCGATAACCATTTAAAAAATGCCGAAGAGACGCGCAAAATCGCGGCAGATGCCGTGTTTGTCTCGCGCCAGCAAATCACGCGAGCAAAGCAGGGTGAATCGCCGGACGCGAGTGATGTTATGGATCTACTACCAGACGCGAAGAGCGTTGAGCGGGCGACTGATCAGGCCTATGCGTACATTCCACAAGCAGTTCGAGAAGTTACGTCACTCGTGCATCGAAACCTTGGAATGCTGGATACGCTCAAACCGCCATGGTACGTCGGTGGGCCGATATTACCGTTTGTTGGGAAGTCCATCATGGGCACGATTTCTGATCCGGGCAGGGAGAAAACCCTAGATGACTATGAGCGGCGCAAGGATCTTGACAGAACCACACCCTATCCAACGGCGCCGATAATTCGCTTTGATTTCTAAGCTCATTGAAGGATGGTTATATCTAGAAAGTCGCCAAGATGAAGCACAGCGAACTCCGCGAGGTGACCGTTGAAGAAACAAAAAAATAATATGACTACGACATGAAAACATCGCGTCAGACGTTTTGAGTCGCTTTACCAGAACATACGGAATATAAAAATGGCAAGACTAATTAAAAAAGGCGACCAAGTCCCGAACATCAAGCAAATTCAAGCCCTGCTGGTGGAAAAAAGTTTTCTTACTAACGAAGAGGTCAGTGGTGTTTTTGATAACGAAACCCTTTTGGCGGTGCGTTCGTTTCAGGCGCAAAACCTCGATCAAAATGGCCAGCCACTGGTGGTGGATGGCAAGGTCGGTGAGCTGACCTGGTGGAGTCTGCACAATCCAAAACCGCGAATTCAAACACCGAGTGCGGTTGATTTTTTACAGATGCCGGATATTGCTTTGGGCGGCACCAGCGCCGGGCGGGCTGCGCTGGAAGTGGCGATTGCGGAAATGAAAGACGGTGCGGGTGAAATTGGAGGAAATAACCGGGGACCATTTGTGAAGAAATATCTCCATGGTTTAGCACCCGAAGGTAAAGACGGATCCTGGTGTGCCGGTTTCGTCAGTTATTGCTTTTCACAGATTCCCGGCGGTATCCCGTTTAAATACAGCGTGGGGTCGCGCGATATTTTGCAGCAGTTCAAGAAGCAGGGCTGGGCGAGTGCGCCGGGCAGTGATTTTATTCCGCAACCGGGGGATCTGGTGGTGTGGTGGCGCGAACGGCTATCGGGCAGCAAAGGCCATATCGGTATCGTCCATCAGCTGCACAACGGCTTCCTTTAT
>CAYOJQ010000134.1:0-1807 GCA_964404325.1 uncultured Oligoflexales bacterium | reverse complement strand
GGCAAATGATACCGGTCGGCGCACATGTCTATTCTCTAGAAAATCTTTCCGCCCATGCCGACTATTCTGAAATCCTATCTTGGCTTTCTAAAGGTCATCTCCGTCCCAAAATGGTTTTCATCACTCATGGTGAGCCGTCCGCGGCGAAAGCCATGTCTTCACATGTCATGGAAAAATTCGGTTGGAAATGTAGCGTGTTGTCGCACCGTGAAGAAGTGCGCTTGGGGTAAATCATGAAGACGAAATTTGTGGTTTTAACAGGCGGCCCCGGTGCCGGAAAAACCGCGGTGCTCGAGTTGGCGAAAAAACGATTTACCCGCGAAACCGCATTTATACCGGAATCGGCCTCGCTTATTTTTTCGGGGGGATTTTGGCGCCTCCCAAGTATGAGTGCGAAGATGGCCGCTCAAAGAGCTATCTTTCACGTTCAAGATGAACTGGAAAGACTCGTGACGGAAGAGGCGACTTGGAAGTTCGGATTATGTGATCGCGGTACACTTGATGGGCTGGCCTATTGGCCGGACGCTGAAGAACTTTTTTGGAAGCAAATTAATTCCAGCAAAGAAGCCGAGTACAAAAGATATTTCAGTGTCATTCACATGCGAACCCCTGATTCCAATGGCGGCTATAATTTTGAAAATAAGCTGCGAGTTGAGACGCCGGAACAAGCCCACCTGATAGACCGACATATTGAATCGATTTGGTCCGCTCATCCCAATTATTTACAAATTCCCAACTCCCCGAACTTTTTGGACAAGGCGTTGGCCGCGCTTAGCGCCATTCAAAAAAGTCTCACGAATGGGGCACATGAAAGGATTGAACTATGAACTTAAAACTTTTTGCACTTCTAACTTGTTGCTTTCTCGGCAGCGCCGATGCCGACGACTTAAAATGGCAGGAAAAGATGCGGGATGTCTCTAGTGCCTTGAGCGAAGTGATTCCGTATCTGTACCCGACCGCAGACAAAGACGTGAAAGGGTTAACTGAGAAAGTCCAGCGCCTCTATGAGGCAAGCCAAAAGCTTGATGTCAAAAGAGATCATATGATCAAAACCGGAGATTTCGATCCCGGTCTCACTTTTCTGTCCAATTCCTTTCAAGACGATATTGCGAGAGCTTACTTGTCTCTCAAAGATGGTTATGTCGACTACGCTCGCTACACTTTGAAGAACAGCACATCCTACTGTATCGCTTGCCACACACGAACCGCAAGTGGGGTTCAGCTCCCGCTATTGAAGGCGTTTGCCGAACCGTTAAAAACGGCGCCTTGGGGTGCACGGTTAGAATTTGAGGCTGCCAGCCGCCAGTTTGACAGCGTTTACTCGCAAGCCGTTGAAGAACTTCAGCGAAAAAAATGTTCGACTATGAGCGCATTGGATCTCGAGCGGGGCGTTCGTTTGGCGCTATCGATCGCAGTTCGAGTCAAACAGGACCCCGACAAGACACTAAAGCTCGCCAGAGCTGTTCAAACATCAAAGTGTGCCAACCTTCCGATGAAACAAGCGGCAAAAGACTGGGAGAGCCAAACTCGCGCCTGGAAAAAGGAAAAGCCAAAAAAGCTCGACTCCGCGATTCACATGATTGATGAAGCTCGGAGACTTATCCAACGTGCGGATTTTTCTCCCAGCAAGGGACATGATGAGGTTTACTATCTGCGTGCAACATCAGTTCTTCACGAACTTTTGAGAAAATTTCCGAACGCCCGCGAAATGCCAGAAGCGCTATATCTGATTGGAGTTTCATACAGTCCACTTCAAGAGCTCGGCCTGTGGAATCTTCAAGAGAAGTACTTTCAAGCCTGTATTCTC
>CAYOJQ010000133.1:336-1824 GCA_964404325.1 uncultured Oligoflexales bacterium | reverse complement strand
CTGGGCCTCGCTTCTTGCGAACCACATTCGCATGCAAGGAAAGTCAGTCCATCTTCTCGATTGCGAAGGCCACGGACTCACAGTCGCGGAAAGCGTGAAAAGAGCCGGCGAGGTTGAACCGAAATTGACCGTGATTGTGGTCTATGGACAACAGCCCTCCGCTTCGACTCAAAACATGTACGCGGCAAGCGTTCTTTGTACCGCACTCAAGGAAGCTTATCCCGAGAGAAAAGTCCTTCTGATGGGCGGCCACGTTTCGGCATTGCCGGAGCGTACGCTGAAAGAAGAAAAGGCCGACTTCGTTTGCAAAGGCGAAGGTCCCGACACGGTTATGGGTCTTCTCTCGATCAACATGAATGACGACAGTGAATACAAAAAAGTGCCCGGCCTGTGGTGGCGGGAGAACGGAATGCCGGTTTCCGGCCCCCCGGGACAAGTGATCCCGCAAGACAAATTGACGACGCATCTTCCGGGAATGGCGTGGGATCTTCTCCCGATGAAGAATTATCGCGCGCACAACTGGCACGCGTTCGATCACATCAATCAGCGCAAACCTTACGCTTCGCTCTATACGAGCTTGGGTTGTCCTTTTAAGTGCACATTCTGTTGTATCAACGCCCCGTTTGGCGGGTCGAGCTTCCGTTACTGGGATCCGAGCTTTATGATCGGCCAGTTCGATATTCTTGCCAAAGACTATGGCGTAAAGAACATCAAGATCGCCGACGAGATGTTCGTGATGAACAAGAATCATTTTCTCAAACTTTGTAATCTGCTGGGCGAGCGCAACTACGGATTCAACATCTGGGCTTACTCGCGTATCGACACAGTCAAACCTGAATTCCTGTCTGCCTTGAAAAAGGCAGGCGTGAACTGGCTTGCGCTTGGTATCGAATCCGGAAGCAAATTTGTTCGCGACGGCGTCAGCAAAGGACGCTTTGACGGCCATGACATCAAGGGCATCGTCCAACAAATTAAAGACGCGGGAATTCACGTTATCGGCAATTACATTTTCGGACTGCCGGACGACGACTACCGCACGATGAATGAAACTTTAGATCTTGCACTTGAACTGAATTGCGAGATGTCCAACTTCTACTCGGCGATGGCTTATCCGGGTTCGAAGCTCTATACGATTGCTCTCGAGAAGAACTGGCAATTGGCTGAAGATTGGCTAGGCTTTTCGCAGCACTCGTTCAACTGTCTCCCGCTGCGCACGGAGCATCTGTCGGCCGGTGAAGTTCTTGGCTTCCGCGACTACGCGTTCGACAAGTATTTCGCGAGCCAGAGGTATTTAGATCTTGTTAAACAAAAATTTGGCCAGGATACCTTGGACCACATTAAAGATATGGCAAAACACAGTCTCAAGCGTAAGTATGCCATTCCCTATAAACCCGAAATGCACGTGAATGTAGGAGCAAAATAGTTATGAAAGTTTTAATCACAGGCGCAGCAGGTTATATCGGTTCCACTCTCGTGCCCATGCTTCTT
>CAYOJQ010000133.1:0-326 GCA_964404325.1 uncultured Oligoflexales bacterium | reverse complement strand
CGACAATTTCATGTCTCAGCAGGCGTCCTTGCTCGATCAATGCCATCGCAAAGGTTTTGAAATCATCCGCGGCGACTCACGCGATATGGATTTGATGAAAAAACTCGTGCCGAAGGCCGATGTGTTGTTACCTCTCGCTTGCTTGACCGGCGCGCCCATTTGCAAAGCTGATCCCATCGGCGCGACCACCACCAATCGCGATGCCATCATCAACATGCTCGAACTTAAATCGAAGCAGCAGATGATGATCTATCCTTGCACCAACAGCGGCTATGGCATCGGCCAAGACGGCATTCACTGCGACGAAAATTCGCCGCTGAATCCGT
>CAYOJQ010000132.1:0-1870 GCA_964404325.1 uncultured Oligoflexales bacterium | reverse complement strand
AACTCTCAACAGGTCGCCCCAGTCTTAATTCACTGACTAACCGATCAGTATTGGGCGTCGCCCCTACGCTTCCAACGATGTATAAAGGCGTATACAACGCGCCACTACAGATCGGTAGTAAAAACGACTTCAAGCTGAAACAGATCCATCACCTGACCGACATTCTTCTTTTCCATGTCGATAAGTTCCATGAGATTCGAGCGCTCGTTGCGTTCAATGGCAGGCCAAGGTGGAGGTGGAACATGCCACGTGCCATCAGGGTTTTTCATGTGCGAACGGTCTGACGAAAACACTTTCACAAACTCATCAGCATCAATAACGCGAAACAAGGGGCGAAACTCATCCGGCACGGCAAGTTCTCCAAAGGTGCCGCGTAAATAGTCGACGAAAGGAGTCGGAGTTGGAAGCAACGTGTCCAAATCGAACACCTTCCATCCCTGCTTCTTGAACAACATTATGACGTGGTAGTCCCACAGAACAGGTTCGTTCTCCGCCTTGCGAGCTCGCTGATTCCACAACGCACACGTTAATCTAGGATTGGAGATAAGTACAACGTTTCTATCATACGCGCGAAAATCCGCTTCCTGACAGAGATGCCAGATGTTCTCCTCGCAATAGAACGGTGCGTAATTGAATGCTTCTCGATTCATCTGCGCTTCAAAAAAAGCCGACTGTTCCCATGCTAACATTTTGACGCGAAGAACAGAACCATAAGCCAACAGACTTTAGCTTTCCGCACCCAAAAGAGCCATGCCCCTGACGCTCATCTCAAAACTCTACAAACCAGCACCATTCGTCGATAGGCTGCCGGAAGACAAGGTCCACGGGGAGTATCAACGCTACCGCGCACAAATTCTCAGCACTATTTTTGTAGGGTATGCAGGCTACTACCTTGTCAGATCGAATATCAATGTCGCAAAGCCGCTCCTCATCAGCGAATTGGGATTGACAAAAGGCGATGTCGGATTACTTGCGTCTGCGCTTACGATTGCTTACGGACTGAGCAAATTCTTGATGGGCAACGTTTCCGACCGATCCAATCCGAGATACTTTTTAGCGACTGGACTCATTCTTTCCGGCGTTGTAAATCTGGCTTTCGGCTTCCTTCCTAGCTTGTATTTGATGGTTGCGTTTTGGGCGATGAACGGTTGGTTTCAGGGAATGGGATGGCCACCGTGCGGACGAACCATGGTGCATTGGTTTTCCGATCGCGAGCGCGGCACAAAAATGGCGATCTGGAACCTCGCTCACAACGTCGGCGGAATGCTCGCACCCGTCATTGCCAGCTACGCGATAACAAGTTTTGGCTCGCGGAAGAGCGCATTCTTCGTCCCGGCAGTGCTTTCGATAATCATCGGGTCACTCGTTTTCATTTTCATGCGTGACACACCACAGTCAGTTGGATTGCCGCCCATCGAAGAATTCAAAGACGATTACCCATCAACCGGCGTCGAGGACAGAGAAAAGGAACTCAGCAGCTCCGAAATTCTCTTCAAATACGTGCTCAATAACAAATTCTTGTGGATTTTTTCGGCAGCAAACGTTCTCGTCTACTTCGTGCGGTACGGCGTCCTAAACTGGGCGCCTACATATCTCACAGAAGTGAAAGGCTACAGCATCACAGATTCTGCCTGGCAATCCAGCATTTATGAACTAGCGGGAATTCCGGGCATGCTCTTTTGCGGATGGGCTAGCGATAAGCTTTTCCACGGTCGGCGCTCACCGGTAATGGTGCTTTCCATGAGTTTGATCGCAGGTGCAATTTTGCTCTACTGGCTAAATCCTAAAGGCAATGTTGCGGTGGACACTGTCGCCCTGTTACTTATCGGATTTCTCATATATGGTCCGGTCATGCTCATTGGCGTCGCAG
>CAYOJQ010000131.1:0-1887 GCA_964404325.1 uncultured Oligoflexales bacterium | reverse complement strand
GCTGCCGAACAGCGTGCGCATGGCGGTCGATGTCGATCCGGTGAGTTTTTTCTGAATCACATATATTTTTGCCAAACACGATCAGTCGCGAGTAATTCATCTTCTTCGTAGTCTTCGTAGGACTCCAGCCTAAGAAGTATGAGAGAAAAACCTCCGCTTTGGGTATAAACTTGCTCAAATAATGCTGGAGCGCGCCTTCCGCGCTCCACGTTTATCCAGACGTCTGGGAGACATTCGGCGCAGTCACTAACACTACCTACTATCTGTGATCGCCGATGATAAATAGAGCCTTGCGGCACAGGCTGTTTAATACCCCATTGAATGAACGGCTTCCACGAAGGGTTTTTATAGAGACGCAGAATGATGTCATCTTTGCAAATTATAACCGCAACAGTTTCATCGTGGATTGTCGAATAGGCGCGAGCCATGGCTTCTTTGCTCACATCGTATCGGCGAGACAATTGAATAATTTGATTTATATCAGCAGTGCGAAACTCCTTCATATCCTTACGTAGGAACGGTGGCGGTATTAATAATAAGGAAGAAAATTTGTTCGCCTCCATCTCCATCCGTGCGCGCCGATCGCTTTCCTTCGCGGTCAGCAGTGCCATGTCTCGGTGAGAGCAAATGAAGCGGCCTTCAGGATTAGGCATATGAGTCGGAATCAGAAAATGTCCTAACTCGTGCCCAATGCTAAATCTTTTGCGCTGCCGTGATCTATCTTTGCGGACAATGATTACGCCAGAACTACGAGGGAGATCGGTAACGAGCATCCCGTCAAATGCGCTGGTAGCCAGCTCTTCGATTCTTTCGATATCCAGAGCCGCGCATAATTCCGTAATAGGAATTGGAATTGGCAGATCGCGCTCAACGCGCAAAATCGCTGTCACCAAACCTTCCGGCGATCCCATCCCCTTTCCATCAAGATCGAGGCGCGTGATATGCATTTATCTCGGCGTCTTTCGCTTTCGGAATTGCTCAACAATCACCCTTATTGCTTCCAGGTCCGCGCCTTCGAGTTGCTTTAAATCGCGATAGAGAGCCACCAAGTCAGGGTCTTCGTTGAGCGCATTAGGATCTTCGCCAACCAATTCCGCGACACTCACTTTTAGAAAGGAGGCTATCCGAGTGATTAGGTCTAGCGATGGGTTTTTGCTGTTTCCCTTTTCGAGATCCCAAATATGCGCCTTTGATGCCCCTACTGCGTCCGCAACTTCTTGAAGAGACTTGTTATTTCTAATTCTTAGCTCTTTGAGCTTGTCCGCAAACGCCACTCAACACCTCTTTTTTGACCCTTAACTCTGGCTATTTCCTTATAGAAACATACCACTTGACACCAGATATTCTAGGATATATCCATACGATATCGTTCGCATTAACTCCTTTAGGGAGGCGTTATGGGTAAAAATCAGCATGTCGTTCCTCACAAGCCAGGATGGGCGGTTCGAGGGGCTGGCAACACACGCGTTACCTCCATTCATGAAACCCAACAGCAAGCAATCGACAGTGCTCGTGCGATTTCTCGGCACCAGCAAAGTGAACTGCTCATTCACGGCCGTGACGGCAAGATACGTGAAAAGGACTCGCACGGAGCCGATCACTATCCGCCGAAGGGATAGTGAAAAAAGGAGTTCACGATGGCTACAACACAGTGAACTTCGACAAATTCCAAAGCCTGTTTCATTGATATCAACGTCCCTGCCGCATCAGGAAGATGACCATGATTTATCTCGTTACATGGGACCTCAATAAGGAGAGGGCGAACTACAGTGCCGCGCGAGCAGCATTCATTTCGCACTTGGAGAAGTACGACCATACTAAAGATGATGGTCTAGATTCCGTTTGGTTTATATCTGCATCGCAAGGTGCGAGTACCATTGACGCTTA
>CAYOJQ010000130.1:0-1907 GCA_964404325.1 uncultured Oligoflexales bacterium | reverse complement strand
CGAGTTTACGCCGCCTCTCCTGCTAACTCATCCACAACTTTCGGTTATATCTCCAAAGTAAAATCACCGAATCCGATTTCAGCAAAGCATGCCAAAGCGGGCACAGCCTTTATCGAGAAACAGTTCGCGGACGTGCCCGTTGAATGGCGCACGCTATTGCAAGATCCTCAGGCCGAAGTCATTGGCATTGGGGGCGTGCATGCCTACAGTATCAAAGGCCAAGTAGGAACTTCTGAGTATGATGTGCAGACTTTATCTGACACACTCGATCAGAGACTAAACCTCACCGATGCAAAAATTGGCGGCAATTTTGCAAGTACCGAGGTTTCCAATCTTATCTTAGTCAAGGGAGTGATGAAGACTCTAGGCATTCAGAAAGTACGGGCCGTAAAAGTGAATCTAACCGACGGTGCATTGGTATACCCTGAATTTTGGAAATAAAAAAAGGCCGGGTTTTCGAACCCGGCCTCTTTTTTTGTGTGAGGGGTGAGTTTAGAAGCTCACGCTGCCCCAGATTGTTTCGCCCGCTTTCGCTGTGCGGGTGATCGATTTCGTTTGGCCGTTTGCAGTGACGTGGATGGTGTAGTTACCAGGGACCACGCCTTTAAAGATGTATACGCCGCTCTTGTCGGTTTGAACGGTGGTTGCATCGATGCGAACGGATGCGCCTGCAATGCGATCATCTTTGTTGCTGCCGCGATAAACGATACCTGTGAATTGACCCGTCGCCTGTCCTGCAGAAGGAGCTGAAGAGCCGCCGCCAGAGGATCCGCCGCCCAATTTCGCGAACCACTTATCCCAGGGAAGTGGGCCGGGGCATGCCGTTGCTGTTCCGGGCATTTCTTGGTGACCGCGAATACCTGGGGTGTCGTTATTACCAGACACGTGATTTTTGGGAATACCGTACTTGCTGATGTAATGACTTGCCAGTTTTGCGGAAGCATTCAGCAATGCTTCAGTATTCCACTTGTCGGGATGAGTCGCGATAACTTCGTGCTCAACACCAATCGAACGATGGTTGTTTTTAGGATAGCCTTTTGCGCCTGCATGCCATGTTGTGTCTGTGGATGGGCGAAGTTGGAAAACGCGACCATCTTGTGTTACCACGAAGTGGGCGCTTGCGCTTGCGCTACAGTTTTTAAACCAAGAACGAGCCCCTTCAGCACTACCGACGCCGATCCAGTGGTTGGTCCATGTATCGACTTTATTGTTACGGCCTGCAGTAAAGTTACAAGAGATATAGTCGTTTGTAGCGTCTGGATACTCTGCTCCTGCTTCCTCTTCAATCACGGGAGGAGCTGTGAATTTAAAATTCTTTATGGGAGAGATTTCTACATATGAATCGAAGAGCGTGCGTGACTTAACGCCTGTTTTGAGCACTTCAAAGTACTTCGTGGCGCGCGTGGTGCGAAGATCTTCACCGTCGAGACCTGTTACTGCTTTCGCAGCAGGAAACCAATCAGCGACATTTTTAGAAGATTTCATTGCGGGTGTGGCCCTGTTGGCAAGCAAGGCAGCCATACCGCGAATGTTGGCGTTAATATCATTTTTAAGATTTTCGGCAGGAAGGTTGAGAAGTGTTGCAGCCTCACCGAGCGTGTCTGAATAGTGGTTTTGCACTAAATGCATAACGCCCCAGCCGCGGTCAATGGATGGACCGATTTGTGTCCAGTTGGTTTCCACTTGGCCAATAGCCATGAGACGCTCAACAGGCACTTTAAATTCTTTTGCAGCTTTTTCCATCATTCCTTTGATGGTTGCTGGATTGCGTTCTGCCGTAGGCTTGGGGCTGGCTATTTGTCGAAGAATCATCGCAGATCACGGCGGCTCAATTGCAGTGCAATCAACTAAGACGGGAGTGTCCTGAATTTTGTGTAACCAGCTCACATTGACCGGAGGTAAACTTG
>CAYOJQ010000129.1:0-2034 GCA_964404325.1 uncultured Oligoflexales bacterium | reverse complement strand
GGCCCGGCGCCCAGGTAGGTTTGCCGCTCGATTTGCATCGCCGTGTTGATGATGGTCCGGATGAGGGCCGGCAGCACATCCAGCCCTTGTTGGGCGATCTGTTCAAGTAATTCTTCTGGTAAGGTACAATCAGCTTCGAGGGTCATGGGGTCCTCCTAGTTTGTTGTGGTAACTCCTAGGATACTCCATGGCCTTCTTGCCAGAAATTACAGAAACAACGTTACACTATCTCAATTGGCCTAGCTGCCGAAGCGCAACACAATATTTGTCGGTTTTCTTTCGCCACTCGGTGCTAATCTACTCCCTGCCCACCCCCTGCCTTCAGCAGCTGAATCTGGAACTGATGAGGGTAAAAATGGTAGTGACTAAAGATGTATGGGATGTGATAGCGATTCATCACCGCACTCTGACACAATCTACTCCGCTGGTTCCCCCCTCCAGAATGCAAAGAGGCGACATTTCCCCATCTCCACTGTAAAATCGCCCACCATGGACAAATCCCTCTCGATAATCGAACAAAAGACGGTTGAATTCTACGGTGACGAGATCGTTGCCGTTCGGGCTCAAGACGGTAGCGTTTATGTCCCTGTTCGACCTATTTGCGACCTATTGGGAGTTTCTTGGTCTTCCCAGCAAAACCGCATTAACCGCGATGAGGTCTTATCCGAAGTGGCGGCGAATATCTCCGTGTTCGTAACGAACACGCAGGGTCAGGAACAGCATCGCTCGATGCTCTGTCTCCCGCTTGACTATATCAGTGGGTTTCTCTTTGGCTTAAGTGCCGGCCGAGTTCGGGAAGACATTAAGGACAAAATCCTTCGCTACAAAAAAGAGTGCTACCAGGTATTGGCCGAAGCATTCCACGAAGGCCGGTTAACCCCTGACACGGATTTTGAGGCGCTCTTGCGCTCTGACTCCCCTGCCGCCCAGGCATATAAGACGTTTCAGGCTCTGGCCAAACTGGCTCGGCACCAGCTCATTTTAGAGTCTCGACTTGACCAGCACGAAGATCGACTGGAGCAGCTGGAATCGGTTATTGGCGATCCTGGCCGGTTTGTTACCCCCGACCAAGCTAGTCAGATCAGCCAGGGAGTCAAGACCATCGCATTGAAGCTAGGCAAGAAAACCGGCCGCAACGAGTACGGAGCGGTCTATGGGGAGCTGTATCGTAAGTTCGGGATTACCGGTTACAAGCAGTTGCCGGCCACCAAGTTCCAGCAAGCCATGAATTGGCTCAACGAGTGGCGCGAGACCATCGAGGGCGAGTTACCCTTCTAATCCTCGCGTTCGATTAGACGCGAATCCAGGCCGCTTTCTTGCCTTGTTTGTCGGGTTTGTAACTCACTTCAACTCGATTCTTTATGCTTTTTACTTGGAAGTTTGGACTCAGTTGCGTTAATTCAGCTTCAACTCCTTGGGAAAAACCTGTAATAGCAGCGCTTTCCACGGGCGGTCTCATTTCAGCAGCGATACATCGGGTGCCGTCAGCTACGCCTTGATTGTCAGAGAGTCGATATTCAATTCCCCACTTAGCCGCTTCGTGGGTAAATGCGTCGGGAACGATGTCTAGTAGATGTTTTCGGCCAAGCCGTTTATTTTTGAGCTTGAGCCAGAGATAGCGAATAAAATCAAAGGCGGTTTGTATTTGATACCGCCATAATCGGGTCTTAGAGGAAACGTTGATGGCATCGGCGGTGCCAACAACGTCATGGAAAATAAGATCGAGGTCATCATCAATATAGGGTGGCCCAATCACTCCATCAGCTTGTAGTTGTTTCATGACTTGAGCGGCATCGTGATGTGATACCCAGAAATCCCATTGCACTCCAGATAAATTGATACGCTTTTGGGTTTTGATTGAGGTAACGATCTGATTATATGTCTCTTCAGAAACACCAGTGTCTTTGGTCATATGGCAAAAATCATTATACCGTGCCGATACTCCCCTTCCCCCACCTTTGTGTTTTCGTCCCCCGCTAAATAAGCAATGCTTACACGGCATTGCATTATATGCAATGCAAATTTTTGTTTTGC
>CAYOJQ010000128.1:0-2068 GCA_964404325.1 uncultured Oligoflexales bacterium | reverse complement strand
GATAGGCGCAATCCGCATTTGATAGAACACAGCGCGGAAGAGTTGGTGCGGCAACGACTCTTTGGGATGGCTTTGGGTTACGAAGACCTCAATGATCATGCTGATCTTCGGCGAGATCCGTTGCTGGCGGTGGCTGTTGGAAAAAATGATGTGCTGGGCGGCAAACGTCGAATGCCCAAGGATCGTGGAGCGGCCTGCGCGAGTCCGGCGACATTGAACCGCTTGGAACTTGGGGCGCAATTTGATGACCGCTATCGCAAGCTGAAGGCGGATCCACAAAAGGTGGAGATGGCATTGGTGGAAGCCGGAGTGCGGTGTTTACCTGCCGATCAAGAAGTAATGGTGCTGGATTTTGATGCCACAGATATGCCTTTGCATGGAGAACAGGAAGAAGGCTTTTTTCACGGCTATTACGATTCCTATTGTTACCTGCCGCTTTACTGTTTTTGCGGGGCGGTGCCGCTCTGGGCTCAATTGCGCCCGGCGGGAATTGATGCCAGTGAGGGCACAATCGAGGCTTTAAAGAAAATCGTGCCAATTATCAGGCGGCGTTTTCCCAAGGTAAAAATTATCGTGCGTAGCGATTCGGGTTTTACCCGCGAGGAGATCATGGCATGGTGCGAAGGACAGAAGGATATTTATTATCTTTTTGGCATCGCCCGCAATCCACGCATCGAAGGGTTGCTTACTGAAGCCATGGTGCGAGCACGAATGCGATGCTGCTTGGTTGGCATTAGTTGTCGGGAGTTTGTGGATAGCGATTATCGCACGATTCAAAGCTGGAGTTGCTCACGACGCCTACTCGGTAAAGCCGAGGCATTGGCCAATGGAAAAAGCAACCCCCGTGCGGTGATAACCAACATTCCTGCTGCGGGCCTCCGTGGTAGCGATGGAATGCTCTTGATCGAGGGTTCGGCTGCCAGTCTCTACGAGAACGACTATTGTGGGCGCGGAAGGGCCGAAAATATGATCAAACAGATGACCTTGGATTTGAAGGCCGATCGCGTCTCCTCGCACTGGATGGCGGCCAATCAGATGCGCTTGTGGTTTGCAGCTTTTGCTTATTTGCTTCTGGAGCGTTTGCGTTCTGTGGCTCTCTGTGGTGGGGAGTTGGCTACGGCAACCTTGGGTTCCGTACGTTTGCGACTTTTGAAAGTAGCCGCCGCCATCAAACTCAGTGCCCGTCGTCTGCATGTGGCTTTCTGTTCGGCTTTTCCGCTACAAGATGTTTTTCGCAAGACCCAAGAACGTTTGAGTCAACTTCAAAAGGCGCCGGCCTGAGCGAGCATACATTCTGTCGAAGCTAGAAAATTTTCGCTAATCAAAAGCCGCGAGTGTGGTTTCGGTCAATCGTGTCTTGATAGTGTGATTGGCATCAATTTTGAGGGGTTATGCGAATGATTTTTTCAAAATATGGCACCACGGGCGTAAAAAATATGCCTGTGTGCGCACCGTCTTGATAATTCGCGCCGAGATTTCCATATTTTCCGAAAATGTACTCCTTGGTGATTTATGCGGGTTAGCGATTTCTTGTATCGTTTTTATCCCTTTCATGGCTTCCAACGCCACGCGGGACTTAAAGGTGACATCGTGTCTTTTTCTTTTAGCGTTCATTGTTGTTGGTCTTTCAGTTTGTGGTTTTTTCCACCTGCTGACCATCGCTTTTTATAGCTTAACCTCTGGCCCAATTTTCGGGGTCCACCTCACAGACCACTGATAGCGACGCCAAACAAATCCATTTCCGCCAATATCCGCCGGGCAGATCCCGCCGGGGACATCCGATCTTCGATGCCGTAACAGGGCTGGTGGGTGTAGATATCAATGATTCCGAGTTGATTCATAAGCCGATTATTTCGCGGTTAGGCGCACTTTGCCGGAGTCCACCGCATAGAAAGCTACTTTCCCTTCCCGGACGGAAAGTACGGCGAGGAGGGCGTTGGTTACCAATTGTCCGTCCGGTGTGGAGAGGACAGTCTCACGGGCTTCTCGGTTCGCCACCACATAGTCACGACCATCTTGCGTGTCTATTTGTAAGGCCACAGAGCCTTCGTTTTCAGCGGCCAGTGGG
>CAYOJQ010000127.1:0-2127 GCA_964404325.1 uncultured Oligoflexales bacterium | reverse complement strand
ATCCGTCGATTCTGATTACAGCCGCCTCAAAGGATTTACAAAGCTCCCCGGCCCGTTTCAGAACAATAATGATGCCGATCCGCGACTTCAGTTTTTGCCAGAAGCTCCTCGCCAATTTGTTTTCTCAGTCAAACGGGACAAGAAGCTCTTCGGATATTTTCAAAACCACCCAGGATGCGGCGGAGCTTGTGAAAGAAAGTCAGTTCACATTTCCTCCGATCCGATCGACGAGACAAATACGGACTTGTCTTCGTCATCGATTGCGTCCACTCCGGCTGCCTCTTGGAGCCTGCTGAAGGATGGCAAGGGTGCCTACTACGTAGAAGGACAGGTCGATCGGACTCTCCAACTTTACCGAATTGTCCTTCCGAAAACCTGGAAGCTGTCATGCGAAGTTCAGCTTGAACCCGAGATTCCGCCAAAGGTGCTGGAAGCAGCCCTCCAACCCGCACTCAACGCAATTGAAGCCCTCAACGGAAAAACTGGAAATTTGTCTCGCGGCTCTGGATCATGTGGGAGCATGGATACGCCATGGCGGTGGAGAAACGCGATACGTGATGGACTGTACGAGACACTTTACCGACCTTGGGCGCTAACTAAGTTCGATAACGACCATTACAGTGAAAACAGCTATGGCGACTATTCGAGAATCGAGAAGCAGCTACGGCAGTGGTCCTTGGGGGGCATGGGTGAGTATCAAGACTTTAAGAAATATCAGGAACAATTGGCAACGACCACAAGGGCGCTTGCGGACTTCTATGAGAAGCAATTCGGATGGACAAAAAGTAAATCATCCAGGTTGGCGAGGGATGCGGTAAGGAATGCAATCAGTCAGGGGTTCGGCTTCTACATGTATACCCCGTTCGCCTCACCTGCCGAAGAACATCTACGTGCTGCAATCCTAGCCCATCAACCGATCGCCGCGATTCGATCAATCAATATCGACGGCCAACTCGAAAATTTTTCGAGAAAGGACAGCATCCTGAACGTCGCTATCGACTATCCGGAAGCTCTTGAGTATCTCTTGAAGCAAGGTGCTGATGCTAATGCGACAAATGAATTCGGGAAAACGCCATTGATGTATGCCGCCCAATTCAATCAGATCGAATCCGCCAAGCTATTGTTGGCTGCCGGAGCGAATCCCAACGCGGCAACCACCATTTCTGTAGACTCGTGCGTCTATACGCTCGAAACCTCGCACATGACAGCATTGCATTACGCTGCCAGATATGCATCATTGCCCTTGATAAAGCTCTTGACCCGCAGTGGTTCCATCACATTCGCACAGTCCGACAACGCCCAGAGAGGTGTCGAATATCCAATCGACTGGCTGCGTAGGTACACAAACGCGGAGCCCGGCACCGAAAGGAATCCCAATCTTTCTGCTAGCGATGTCACCGAGGCAGCAGCTTTATTGCAAGTTCCATCCGGTAGCGAGCGAAAGCGCATTGCGACATCGATGGTATTGCAAGCTGAAAAGGACTATGCAGCGGGAAAATTCGAATCGTCCTATCGTGCGCTACAAATTGCCAGTGTCGCGGCACCAGACAATAAAAAGTCCGTGTCGGATTTGCCCCTTGTATCCTTGAAAGCAGGACATCTCGGACAAGCCATCAAGGCAGCCGACAATGCGGTTAAGTCTCTCAAAGAGCCATCATTAGTAGCGTCCGCGTGGTTCAATCTTGGACTGATTTGCGAGCGGAAAGATGCCCAATCCATCTTCGACTACGACGGAAGCCGGTGCGGAAAGGACAAAATCGAGCCATTTTCCCGCGCATGGCATCTTGAACCGACGAACGCGAGAAAGAGCAAGCTGAAGAGCTTTTTTAAATCCGCAGATTCAGACCTTTGCCAACGAATTAATGTTTTCAGCTGGTCAGGTGTCAAAGACGGGCGTTATTCGCCGACTCAAAGAATCTACATCCTCCACAGCCTCGAAGAAAAAATCGCCCCTGAGAACATTAGCTGGGATATCAAATTCGCCGATCACAAAGATTTCACCATCATCAATCCGATCCTGGTTGACCAGATGGCGCTCGGTTCAGAAGTCATAAGTGTTTTTGACGGGCCTGAATATGGGAAACCTCCAACCATAAACGGATTGAAGTGCGCACCATAACCGCTGCG
>CAYOJQ010000126.1:776-2246 GCA_964404325.1 uncultured Oligoflexales bacterium | reverse complement strand
TAAAGTGGGACGTCACCCTCGACCAGGAGCTTGAACCAGGGAAAACTTACTGGGCACAAGGACCTCTTGGGCGTGGACAGTACGGTAAAAACTTTGAAGACACCTTGGGCAAGGCGCTTGCGAAACACGGCATAAAATCAGACTTCCTGTCACAAACCGTTGATGCTCTCTATGACACGCTTGCTTCAGGTTACGTTGGTTTGCGTTACGGGTTCCCTATGGCGAAGGGTGACAACCTCATCACGAAAGCGGCGATGGTTGGTATCCTCACCGAGGTGCGTGGCGGTCCGCTTGAGGGTTTGCGGTGGTATTGGGACTTTGCGCCGGAAATTAAAGAGAAGGTGAACGGGCAGGAAACTAGTTACACGTGGAGCCGTCCGACACTCGGCTGGTCTTTTGGTCTACAGCTTCCTTGGTTTGTAAAACGTATCGACGTCACTCCAAAGATCGGTGTGATGGACTTCGATGCATCCTTTCTCGTTGAGACTCCGAACGGAAAAGAAGCCCGGCGATTCCGTCTTAAAAACGCTTCAAACTTTGGACTGGAGCTTGGTATCGAGTCGAGTGCGCCATGGTTTCTGGTGCGCTTCTGGGGCGCCTCGGACGTATCTGGTGTCGTTGATTTAGGCGGATCCGGAACGGTAACGTCTCTCCGCGGCGGTATTGATACTGTGTGGGACTTTTATAAGATCAGTGAGTCGTTTGACCTTTCTTTTCTTGTTTTTGGTTTTGGTGAGCGTTTAACTTTAGCCACGAACGATAAAGAAGAAAATCCAACCGATATCAAAATTGAATCCGTTTCCTTTAATATGGCGTTTCTTGGAGCGGGCATTCTTCTAACTTGGTAACGGAAAAAGTTTGATGAAAAGAAAAGGCGGCCAAAGAGTCGCCTTTTTTTATAGGCACGCTGGAGAGTGCTCTGTCCCTCTTGTGATAATGGCGCGCTCTCACGACAAGAAAAAATTCAAAAAGAAAACCCGGCATTGCGCCGGGTTTTTTAATGTAAGTTTTTCCAACTTATTTAGAAGTACATTCCCAGGCGGAAGCCTACGAATGCGCCAGCCTGCAATTCTTTGTTTTCAACATCATTAACTGTGAGCGTGTACGCACGGCGGCGATAGCCCACAATAAAGTCCAGGATACGATCAGTGATGTCAAAGCTTGCGCTGATTTCGCTATCCTGACGCTGTCCGAGTTTAACATCGCGTCCTTCTTTTTCCAGGACGCGTGCGGCATTGAACATGACGTGATCAAAGTTAATCACGGCGCGATTCCAGAGAGGAATGTTGAGGGCTAGGCCGGCGCCGAGGCTCGAACCGTAAATATCAACAACATCTGTATCCGCGCTGGAAATGGAGACTTCATTGAGTGCCGCCGCAATCGACGGAGAGATCCAACCGAGCCGCGTGTGTAGGCGCAGATCGCGAAAGGATGTGTGCATCTTGCTATCGTTGAGCGTAAAAGGAACTT
>CAYOJQ010000126.1:0-701 GCA_964404325.1 uncultured Oligoflexales bacterium | reverse complement strand
CGCTCTCAGAAGAGTGCAAGGTAACGCCAAGCTTGCGTGCCTCACCCGAAAAAGTGCCGAAGGTCCAGCTGCTGCTCTGACTGCTTTCTTTGCTTTTGATGGTGTCGCTTTCGAATGTCGTCATTCCAACGTCAGCTTGAATAAACGCCGTCATGGTTTGGCGGTCCAAATCTGATCCGGTAACCTGACTGCGCGTTTGCGCCAAAGTCGCTGTGCTCACACCTAACAATAAAACAGTCGCACCGATGTGCATCCACGCCGCGTTTGCCATGGCGTTTTCCTTTCACAAGGTCACTAGAAATGAGTCTCAACCGAACATCGGAGGTGTTTCTAAAAACTTTACCGGAGCCTTACGGTCCCTCGGCAATAAGGCGTGGAGAAGTCTCTTCTTTCAAGAGGTTAGGAAAATGGCTTTTGTTGCCTTCGGCAAAAGTAAACCATAGATTTTACTGGATTCTTTGCGTTGATACTGATAATTATTCTCAACTTTTGCTAGTGTGAATCCGAAAAGAGCTTAAAGGTAGTGTCCTCTTTGGGCCTATTATGGAAAGGTTCCTCGCATATGCACGTTTGTTTTTGCTTCAACCTGAACGACAAAAAGATCAAGGAGTACATCGACTCTGGCTGCGACAAGCTGTCGAAGCTACAGAAGGTCTGTGCGGCGGGAACAAATTGTGGCGGATGTATTCGTCACGTGCAGG
>CAYOJQ010000125.1:0-2302 GCA_964404325.1 uncultured Oligoflexales bacterium | reverse complement strand
CCATATCACGGGTGCAACCCGAGCCACCGCGACACGGGATTTGCAGGACTTGGTGGGAAAGGGCGCATTGTCAAGGACGGGGGAAAGGAAGCATACTCGCTATCATCTCTACCTTGACGCCATCGTTTAAATCATCAATCCGGCTGATGAATTCGCAACCCCTAGACCCTAGCAATCATTAAAATTGCTCGAAAGCAGCCGGTGCATTTTCATCAGTAAGGTTTGTTGATCGACTCTGACCGGCCAATTGCGGACTGCTGAGTTAACATTTTGAATGGCTGCATTTGAATGTATCCCCATCTGTTAGCGCAGCTAAATGCTTAATTGCAAGACCTGTCTCCAATTTTCCTATATTGAGTGGTTAACCGAGGCAGGTGTTGAGGTTTCGGTGGGTAGCGTGGGGGACTACGATGACAATGCTTTGGCCGAAACTATCAATGGCTTGTATAAAACCGAGGTGATTCACCGGCAATCCTGGAAGAATCGCGAAGCCGTAGAGTTGGCCCCTTTAACTTGGGTCGATTGGTTTAATCATCGACGTTTGTTGGGGCCGATTGGTAACATTCCTCCCGCTGAAGCCGAAATAAGATATTATCAACAACTTTCCGAGTCTGCTATCGCGGCATGACTCACAACCAACAGCCTCTGAGATTCCCTGGGCGGTTCAGTATTGCTGAAAATGGCTTCATCGTTTCTCTTTCGGCCAGTCAAAACTACTTTAAAGAAAGATAGGTACAAGAAGAGCATGAGTACAATCTTCATCAGTCACAGCAGTGCAGACAATGAGTTGGCCAAAGAGCTTTTTAATTGGGTGAAAAGTCAAGGTTACAAATCGGTCTTTTTAGACCTCGACTCTGACGATGGCATCAAAGGGGGAGAGCGTTGGAAGAATGTGCTGTACCGCGAGTTGGTATCGTGTTCCGTGGTGATAGCTCTGATCACGGAGAACTGGCAGGCATCGAAGTGGTGTTTCGCTGAAGTAACCTATGCCGATTCTAGCGGCAAGACTATTCTTGGCCTCATGACCTCCAGCGGTATTCAGCCCGCAATCCTGGCTGACACTCAGTTGATCGATTATCACCCCGGTAACCGGACTGAGGCCTATCAGCGGCTGGCTGAGGCTTTGCGTCGGGCTATTGATCCCCAGGGGCTGGGGAAATGGGATTCTTCTCGACCACTGTTTCCAGGGCTGTTAACCTTCGACGAAAAAGATGCGTCGATTTTCTTCGGCCGCCGAAGACTGGGTCGGGCAATCTACCAGAAGCTCCAAGAGCTTCAGGCCAAGCCCCCTGGATCGGAGCGTCTACTACTGGTGTTTGGGCCTTCGGGTAGTGGTAAATCCTCCGTTGTTCGTGCAGGTACCTTACCGCATATACATGCCAATAGGGAAAGCTGGATCATGCTTGGTCCGTTCCGGCCGACGGAAGGCTGGCCGGAACCGCTAAGGCAATGTATGGAGTTGCTGACCAGCTCCGATGAGAAGGCTATTGCCGTCAAACTTCATGAAATTGCGGATCAGCTACGGGGTGATGTCAAAGCGCCCAAGGCTACAATCCTCTTAGTTATAGACCAGCTCGAAGAAGCCTTGGATATCCAGGACGGTACAGAAGCGGCGTTCTGGCTTCCTTTGTCACGCTTGCTCGCACCCAACGGTACGCCTTTTATGGCTGTGGCCACCTTGCGCTCGGATTTCATGGGAGATTTTCAAGCACGCAGCGCTCAGAATGCTATTCGTTTTACTCCCTTCTCCATGGAGTCCATGTCTCCCCAAGATATCCGCGAAGTCATTACTGGGCCATGCCAAGTGGCGGGTATCGACATCAAGCCGAGCCTCGTTGATGTTCTAGTTGAAGATATTAGAGATGAGCAGGCTCTGCCTCTACTAGCCTTGGCGCTTAATCGTCTTTGGCAGCGATACGAAAGTGGACAGGGAAGTTTCACTGTAACTGATTACCGAGATAACCTCAAGGGCATGCAAGGACTCATCGACCGAGAGGCGGAAAGTATCCTAGCAGGAACGAGGCTACAGGCGGCCTCAGTGCTTGATGCTTTTCTGAACCTAATCCGTTTGGTTCGCGAAGGCGTGACTGTGCGCCATTCCGTCGAATGGGATGTTTTGAAGCCAGAAGCTCAAAAGTCCCTTAAACCTTTCATTGATGCCCATCTTTTGGTTAGCTACAGCTTTGAGAATCAAGACAAGTCCCCAATGAATGAGGTTAAGCGGACTATCATCGTCGATCTGGTCCATGAAACCCTTCTGAGTGGATGGGGGCGGCTACATAAATGGGCACTTACCGAAAAT
>CAYOJQ010000124.1:0-2384 GCA_964404325.1 uncultured Oligoflexales bacterium | reverse complement strand
AGTCCTTTGTTGCCTACAACCTATAGACGTAATGGGGCTCAATTATATTGTAAGAATTTTTTAAGGGAGATGTCGACTTCACTTAGAATCGAAATATTTGTACAACTTCAAAGCCATAGCCCATTTTTCATTGGCGAGGGCCAGGTAACAAAGTTAGGAACACCTCTTGTATAGATCGTGGGTCATTAGAATTAGGCCTCACTTTTTTGTTGACCGAGAAGATGCATCGTCTGCAACGCCTGTGCATGATCTTTCTAAACTGCTCCGCAAGCTTCTTATATTTTTAGTTCACGTTTTATAAACGCTCGTTTATGAGCGAAAAACTGCGATCTGGTGAGCTTCTTAAAAATCAATGCAGCATCCGGCTTTCCTTGAAAACTCGAAAAATAAAACCCGTGTTACAAGTCTGTCACGGAGGTGATCGATGAATCAAGACGTACGCAAGTTGGGTGACGAAATGCTGATCGCGATTTTGGATAAACGTGTTGAACTCGAATTGCTCAACGAGGCGGAGATGATCGATCTCATTCGCGAGATCATGGTTCGACGACTTTGGCTTGGGTATGGCGCGACCAGTATGTTCGACTTTATGACTCGTGCACACTATCACTACGCCCCGGTGGTGGCTCAGCGCAAGATCGATGCGGCTCGCTTGATGCTGCTTTTTCCTGAAATTAAAGAAATGATTCTTTCAGGTGAAGTGAATCTAACTCAGCTTGGAATGTTGGCGACTGCTTTGCGCCAAAAGACCATTCCGCCCAAAAGGCAGCGGGAGATTCTTGAGGCCATGCGCGGCCAAACGATCAAGAACACTCAAATCATTTTAAACGAAATGCTTGAGATTGAAGTGAAAGAGAGGCCAAAAGTTCGTGTCCAGCGTGATGGCTCGGTTCGGGTGGAGCTGACCTTTTCAAAAGAGCAATGGGAAGAGATTGAGAACGCAAAGAACGTCATATCTCATTCCGTTTCCAGTGGTGAGCTGACGGACGTTCTCGGTTATTGCGTCCGCTTTACCGTTGCGAAGAAGGATTTGTCAGTTCCATCGATGGAAGTTAAGCCGCGTCAAAGCCAGGGAATCAGCCGTGCGGCCCGCCGTTTTGTTTTTCAACGCGATAAAACCTGTCGTCATCGTCATGCCGATGGAAGCTTTTGTGAATCGCGCTACCAGCTGCAAGTGGATCACATTATTTCGCTGTGGAAGGGCGGTAGCCATAATGTCGAGAATCTACAACTCCTTTGCGGCCTTCATAACCGGCTCAAGTATGAGCAGGAGATAGTCGAAGACCCCCAACCCTGGATGCAGAGAAGAGAGAGCCGTCATTACCGACCCTCGCAGAAAGACTGATTTGCAGGTGATGGTGACAAATTCTCTCGAAGAGGCTCAGAAGAATAGTCAATTATCGGGCGGAATACCTGTTGTTAAGATTGAGTAAAATATGAGGACAAATCTAAAGCTGCGAAGACGTGGTAAATGGTCCACGATTCGCAAGAAATCCCTCAATATATCGCATCTAAAATTAGGAACCATTTTATGCATAGCTTATATCTTCTTTTAACCCTGACCCTGACCTTTTCCGTCACCGCTTGGGCGCAAATGCGAACCGCAGATGTGACCTTCGCTTACTCCGGCAACGGCGGTCTGTGGAAAGCGGCACAGGGACATGCGCAAGTCGCGGTGGAAGATGACGCTCGCGTACTGCAGTTTAAGGTCAATGGTAAAACGACGGATTCCATCGATCTCGATCACAACCTCATGGACACATTCGGTAAAATCGAGAGCTTAAGAATTATCAGCTTTACTGATTACGGTGCTCGCGCGACCGCTGAAGAGAGACATAGCCTCCACAATAAATATATGCCGGAAATTTATTTCTTTAAACCCCTCGTGGTTTTGCAAGAAGCTGGCAAAGTCCATCTCTACGTAGTCAGCCAGCAAGGCGACCTCACTCATGTCTTCGCCTCCCCGTCCAAGGATGTAAGCCTCTTCCGCGCCGGACTTAAAGACCGTGACGGAATTTTGAACTACATTGACATGGATTTAATCAAAATCGGCTCCGGCGAAAGCGCGGTTTATTACAGTCCCGAACTCAAAAGCGTCGTGAACAAAAATCAAATCGTAATCGTTAAAGCGGACCGCAGCGAAAATGAACTCAGCACCGAAGAACTTCTCGCTTTGCGCACGCTCAATCCCGCCGCGGCGGATCGCTATGAGGCCGCGGAGAAAGCCATGCGCGAGTCCCGCTATGTTTACACGACTGCGTTCGAGCGCAACAACACGGCGATGATGCTTGGCCAACTCGTGCTTGCCTCTGACCCCGGCGACGCTTTGATCGCTCGCCGCGTACACGCACGCAACTTGGCGCTTCAGGGTAAAGTGATCGCGC
>CAYOJQ010000123.1:2252-2471 GCA_964404325.1 uncultured Oligoflexales bacterium | reverse complement strand
GGTTGAATTCTACGCCATGAAGAATGTCTTCTTTCTGCCCGAACAATCGCGCTGGAGCTTTCTGGTCAAGAACGCCAAACAGAATGACATAGCCGTCAAGATTGATACAGCCCTGCATACGGCCGAAAAGACCAACAAGGCTCTGCAAGGGGCGTTGCCAGACAATTACTTTTCCCGCCTGAACCTCGATGTCAGCAAGTTGGCGGCCTTGCTGGATAC
>CAYOJQ010000123.1:0-2228 GCA_964404325.1 uncultured Oligoflexales bacterium | reverse complement strand
GATTGCGGAAATGATAGAGCCATATCGGGGCATCATTTATGACCCCTGCTGCGGTTCGGGCGGAATGTTCGTTCAATCCATAAAGTTCGTCGAAGCCCATCAAGGGAACACCAAGAATATTTCCATATATGGGCAGGAAGGAACAGCAACGACACTCAAGCTGGCCAAAATGAACCTCGCCATTCGGGGCATTTCCGGAAACCTTGGGGAAAAGGCCGCCGACACCTTTTCACGGGATCAGCATCCCGACCTCAAGGCAGATTTTATCATGGCAAATCCGCCATTCAATCAGGATGACTGGCGGACAGCCGATGAATTAATTCACGATGCGCGCTGGGCGGGTTACGATGTGCCACCGGCCAGCAACGCCAACTACGGTTGGATTCTGCACATGGTATCCAAGCTGTCCGAGAATGGCGTGGCAGGATTCATTCTGGCGAACGGGGCTTTGTCAGGCGGCGGCGAGGAATACAAGATCAGGCGCAAGATGATCGAGAACGATCTTGTCGAGGCAATCATGGTCCTACCGCGGGACATGTTCTACACCACGGACATCAGCGTAACCTTCTGGATTCTGAACAAGAACAAGAAGGGACACACTGTCAAGCTGAATGGCGTGACCAAGCACTACCGCGATAGAACCGGGGAGATTCTATTTGTTGACCTACGCCGCTGGGGTTCGGAATACGAGAAGATGTTCGTGCAACTGACCTCGGAAGACATCGCCAAGGTCGCCGCCAATTTCCATAACTGGGAGCAGGTAGACTGTGCGAAAACCTATAAGAATGTCCCGGAATACTGCTATTCAGCCAGCGCGGATGAGATCAAGACGAAGGACTTCTCGCTGGTGCCCAGCAAATACATAGAGTTTGTTGACCGTGACAGCGGGATCGTTTTTGACACCGAAATGAAGCGCATCCAGAAGACCTTCAAGGTTATTCTCGCCGAAGAAACCGAATCTCAGACGGAACTCAAACAGGCGTTCAAGGGGCTGGGATATGAAGTCTAAGCTCAAACGCCTTGGCGATTACATTAAGCTTGTTGATGAGCGAAATAGTGATCTAGAGGTCACTTTTCTCCGAGGCATAGCCACATCCAAACAACTGATAGAATCAAATGCCAACATGTCAGGTGTAAGCCTATCAAACTACAAAATCGTTAGGCCCCGGCAATTCGTTTACACCTCGGATACATCCAGACGCGGAGACAAAATTGCGCTTGCATTTAATACCGGCGATGTCTGTGTCGTGTCGAGCATTTACACGGTATTTCAAGTAGATGAAAATTATATCCTGCCGGAATTTCTCTTCATGTGGTTTCAACGGCCCGAATTTGACCGCTACGCCCGGTTTCACTCATGGGGCAGTGCGCGAGAGACCTTCGATTGGGCCGACATGTGCGAAGTGCGACTGCCCATCCCAGAGATTGACGAGCAAAAAAAATATGTAGCCCTGTACAACGCCTTGGTAAAGAACCAGCAAGCTTACGAAAAGAGTTTAGCGGACCTGCAACTGATCTGCGATTCGTTCCTCGAGGATTTAAAGAACAAACTGCCACACGAGCAGCTTGGGGAGTATATCGAGCAATCAGACGAGCGCAATCGCGCTTTTGAGAATAATAATCTTCGCGCTATCAGTGTGAACAAGAAGTTTATGGAGTCGAAGTCCGACAAGGACAAGCTGAACCTTTCAGGGTACAAGCTCATCCACCCCCGCCAGTTCGGTTACGTTACAGTTACCTCCCGAAATGGCGACAAAATCTCGGTAGCCATTTTGGAGGATGCGGACTGCATTGTGTCCAGCACATATTGCGTTTTTGAAGTTAAGGACACATCTAGGCTTTTACCCGAGTATCTCTATCTCTGGTTCAAGCGATCGGAGTTTGACCGCTACGCCCGGTTTCACTCATGGGGCAGTGCGCGGGAGACTTTCGATTGGTCTGACATGTGCGAAGTGCGACTACCTATCCCTGGCATTGAGGTTCAGGAAAGCATCGTGGCGATCCATCACACACTGGAGACCCGTAAAAGACTGAACGGTGAATTGAAAGCCAATATCCAAAACTTGTGCCCGGTGTTAATGCGCGGCGTGGTGGAGAGCATGGCATGAGCAGATTCACAGAAGCAAAACTCGAAAAGGCCATCCGTGGCTTGCTGGAGAAAGAAGGGTTCACACCCGTTCTTGGAGAAACCATTGTCCGCGCAACAAATGATGTCCTGCTACGTGATG
>CAYOJQ010000122.1:0-2584 GCA_964404325.1 uncultured Oligoflexales bacterium | reverse complement strand
CGGCATCCGCCACTGAGAGCACGGTGGATCACCTTTTTGCTAGTGAAGCGGCCATTGCGACTCTAAGTCGCATGATCACGGTCGACCCTACACTTTACGATCACGCGGCATCCGTGGCCATGATCGGCGGCGTGATCGCAAGCAGGATCCTGGCAAAGCCTCTACCCAAAAAGCTTGTGCAGCTCGTGACACGCTGCGGCTTGTATCATGATGTGGGCAAAACGTGTATTGCACCGTCCATATTGAACAAGCCAGACCGCTTTAACGACGAAGAATACGAAGTGATGAAGCAACACACCACCTTCGGTTACGAAGAGCTTCAGAAAGCTATTCGGGCCGGAGCACCCATTGAGGAAATCGTTGCACGAGTCGCCCTAGAACATCACGAAAAGTTCTGTGGCCACGGCTATCCGCATGGCAAGTGTGGTCGCGCCGAAGAGCACCCCGATGTAGGCATTCACTTGTTTTCTCGCATAGTGACCATTGCGGACGTTTATTCCGCTTTGCTCATGGCGCGCGTCTACAAGCCTTCTTATGATCCAGGCGAAGCCATGCGCATTATGGCCAACGAAGATGGCGACCGCTTCGATCCGGAGATCTTTCACCCCTTCCTGAAAGACGTGGTGAAAAGCCTGAACCTGCTTTCCGAAAAGAAAGCGGAGGCGCAGAAATCCAAAGGCCGCATCATTATGATTGAAGACGGTAAAATCAAGATTCGTTAAATTTTCCGCTCACAAAAAAACCCCCGGAGTTTCCTCCGGGGGTTGTTCTTTTCCGTCAGGCTCTAAGCTTATTGCTTAATAAGCTTAAACATGGATTTCGACGACTTAGCTTCGCCAAATTCAGCAATACATGCTGGCTTTGGAGATACGTTGCGCTCAGTTTGCCTCATCTCTGCGATCAAATCGTTTGAGCCATCGATGGCGCGAAGTGTAATTGAAAAGACTTCATGAACTTCACAATCCGTCCAGTTGTTGCCCACTTGAACACCATTGAAGTAGCGATCTTCACCACGAAGTGTTCCGGAGTTTGCAGAATCATATTGGAACGAATTGAATACATACAAGTTCTCAGCTTTTTTTACTGCACCCGATTCACCGAGGAATTCATCCGCTGTCTTAGCCGACCAGTTGCCGTTAATACGACGGATGCAGGAGTTCACATCTCTAGAATCTCCGCCAAACTCTTCGCCACCATCTCCACCGTGCAGCGCTTCCGCGTAGCAGCGCAATTGCGCGACTTTAGCGGCTTCGCCTTTAGATGTGTCAATGGAGGAGCAGCGAGCACCTGGTGCAGCATAAACTTCGAAGTCATCCGGATAGCGAACCATGGCCTGTGTCATCGGTGCGCCGGCTTCATCATAAGTACCACCGATGTTGATACAAGTGACCGTGTCCTTTTTACAGGTATTCTTGTGCAGACCGTTGCCCAGATCCGTGTTTTCGCACTGCATGTTACTCCAATCATCGAGCCTAACGGGCTTGCCTGCGGCGTCTTTACAACCGGTTTCTTTGGTATTGGCGTTAAATTGGAAGCCTTTTTTCTCAATTGGCGCACTTTCTGTACACGGTTGACCTGGGGGGCAATCCCATGTGCGATACTTCTTGAACCATTGTTTTTGTCCCGGATAGCCGTGGAAGTCTTCGACGGGTTCCATTTTCATCATGCCCCATTTCGCTTTCGCGTCAGACTTCTTCCAACCATCTTCATAACCAGCAGACCACGTAAAGCCGCCTTCAGCGACACCTGAATCAGTAAGATCGATGCCGAGTTTTTTACCGTCTTCGTAAGAGAAGCCGAGTTTCTCACCACAAGATTTGAAGGCTTGCTCAGCGGCCCAAATCATCATGCCATAAGCGGGTTTGCCGTCTGCAACGCTCTTGCCTTTAAGAGTTTTCAAGAAAAGATTGTCACCATCGCGCGGACCACTGCAATCTTTGTCATTTGGATCCGTACAAATGCCCTCGTAGCCGTCAGGGAGTGTAAAGTCCACTTGAGCAGCCTTGTACGAGCCAGAGAAGTCCTTACCTTCTACGTTGCTGGTGTCCTTCACTTTACCCGTTGTGATTTTGGTAATATCGACAACCGCTTTACCGGTCGAGAGATCAAGAGTGAATGTTCCTAGATCGGTGCGGCCACCTGTTAAACCTTGGCGATCGGTCGCTTGGTTGTCGCCAGAAAGGCCTTTTTTCGTGGAGTCTTCAAATACAATCGTGCCGAGAATGTCGGTGTTCTTAAGAATGAAGCAGCCAACGGATGCGTCCGTAGATTCGAGGGACAGCTCGAACTTGCCTTCTGTGTCGATTCCCCCTTCGCCTGCCACGGGTGGGATAGCAAACGTCACACAATAAACCTTCAACTCGTTTAGAGCCGGATTTGTCAACGCAAGGCTTGTGCTTTCGCCCGCAAGCGCTAATTGGCCCGCAATCATGATTTTCGACGTGTCTTCATCGCTGGTAGTAGACTTCTTTTTCTTGCCACAAGACATCATTCCTGTGCCGAGCATCAGCAGCGCTACCGCGCCCACTGCTCCATAAAACGACCGGCGTAATCTCATTCGTCCACTCCTCATAAAGTCATGATT
>CAYOJQ010000121.1:0-2601 GCA_964404325.1 uncultured Oligoflexales bacterium | reverse complement strand
ATTCGCTTTATTCTTTTGCTGCTCGGTTTGGTAGTTGTCGGCCTGGTCGCGGCCTTCGTGCTGATCACCGGCACGCTCTTTATGCTGATCTCAGGTAAGCGCCCGCAGGTGCGTGTGTTCCGGCCGCGAACCTTCGGCAGAGCCCCCGAAGACGGCCCTTTTTACCAGCCACCGATGAAAGATGTGACTCCTCAGCCAACCGAGCGGCTGAATTCCCAATCTCGGCTTTAAGCTTGCATAACATTGTTTCCCTAGGGTACCGCAATTTAAAACGTGGAATAAAGGTACATGGGAGAGAATAATAATATGTTGCATAAGTTTTTAATCTTGAGCTTGCTCTCTTGGATCACTCAACCGGCATTTGCCGGACATTTCGATGCGACGGAACTTCTCCCTGGCGACCGCATTGAGTGCGAACTCCTTCTTCACACTCAGGCCGGGCAAAAATATTTAAAAACAAAAATGGATGAATCCCCCCTTGGAAGGCCGCTTCCCGCGTACGACGTGCACCAGATGACTGCCAAAGGCTATCGCAAAATCGGTGTTGATCCGAAAGATATGGACAGACAGGGCATGAAACATCTGATTCTGACCGCCGAATATGTAGGAAAAAGTAAAAGCAAAGTTTTCGAAATCAAACTCTCAGCTTACCGCCAGGGACAATTCGAAACCGTACTTACGAAGCAATTCTCCGAACCTCTCTCCGGTTGGATCGCAATCCATATAGGCAAGAAGCATTCAGATTTCGATTATGAGAGCTTGATTTCCGAGTATGCGAAAGACGGCATCGCGAAATTCTGGGGTTATCAGACGGAATCCGATCAAGACGGAGTGAAGACCTTTATTAAATTTTCAGAAGGAAGCAGGAACTTTGAGCCCTATGTTGAATTTGGAATCGATGTTCCTTGCTCGGACGTTGAGGAATTCACCAGCGACTATGGCGATGTGACGAGCGATGTTTACTCAGCCGGCGGCTGTCACCACAGGATTACCGTCTTCACTTTCTCCTTACCGAATCAATTTTAATTATAAATTAACTCCCAGCAGAGTTGGCTCGCACGGCTGCATAACCACTCTGCCGGGATCTTGGAAGAAAGCCTCCTCTAACAAAGGAGGACCTATGAGAATCATTCAAGAAGATGATGATTCTTATCGGCGGAGTTGGGCGCTATTTAAAAGTATTCTGTGGTTGCAGCTATTTGACCACGATATAACCGTTGGACTGGGGGCATTATTATCCGTCGGCCATAACTGATAATGACTTAATTTTTCAGAATGAATTTAGATGGAGGCCTTGTTGCGCGTTTCGCGAACTTGAGCCTTGATGATAAAAGCGCTGAATACGCTGCTTCTGAATTTTGCTTGCTTCAAAGCTTCCGGGACGGCCGTCTCAGAATGATCCACTTGAGGTGCCGTACTACGGGACCTTTTATCTTTGATCATCTGCTGACACTTTTTAAGAAACTTCATAAGCATATCTACCTATCGTCAGAATACCCTAGAAACTCCACGTTATGTAACTGTGCAATTCTAGTACCAAAAACCCTAGCCCTAAATCAAGCCGCAATTGCTTCCTACGGTACTCAGATAGGTAGAGTATGCCGTCTCGTCGATCACACTGACACCATTTGCGTCCTTTAATAGGATCAAATTTAACTTGGTCGCGTTGTTATCAAGGAGTGCCAGGTCATCCACTAAATCCTTAAGCTTAACGAGGCTATGAGGCACTTTTTCGTAGGACTCCTTGATAACCTCTGGCGGTACGTATCTGCCCCCGGCCTTAAAACGTTTCGCTGCCCGAATCTGTCCTTCGCGTTCTTTGAGGTGTGTAGCAATGACAACGACTACATATCCTTGCTTCCGGAGTTTTCCGATTTCTTCAAGTGTATGTTCGACGTCGGCGAGGGTCTTTTCGTAGATGATATTATACTTTGCCCGAAGTGCTTTTTTAAAAAGCTTGCCCGCCATCTTGGACGATTCCGCATGGGTGTAAGGAGCGGCCAATTTGGGGGCCACCTTTCGGACGACTTCGTACTCTGGCAGACAATGTTTGAGCCGATCATAGTCGATCCGAAGATAAGGTTCGCCAGCGGTTTTTGAAATTTCCATGAACAAATTTATGGCGCTAGTTTTTCCGGATGCGGTGCCGCCACATGTGAAAAAGCAAAATGGCGTCTTTGATGCACAGTTTGAATGATCCTTCATTAGGCCGTTGATTATTTGGTCCGTGAATTTCACTCGCCATTCGTGATGCGGATAAGATGGTTCTCGCAAAGATGATGTTTCGGCGTCTGCAACTTTCGAGTAGTCGAACCAATTTGGATTGTTCTTACCAATGCGATCAGTTGAGCGTATCATTCCCTTGTTATCTTCGATCCACCGCATGTTTCCCCATAAAACGGGGAGTTTCGTCCTTGCCACGATTCCCTTTAGATTGTCGTACCTGACAAACTGAGCATATCCTTAACGCTTGGTCTTGGCAAAAGCTGTAAACCGGGCAGGCACGAGCAGCAAAAAGTTGGCTCATGGCACATCCCGAACTCCTCTTCGACGAAGTCCGGGAGCGCACGACCTTAGTTACAGCGAAGCTTCCTTCTCAGC
>CAYOJQ010000120.1:0-2732 GCA_964404325.1 uncultured Oligoflexales bacterium | reverse complement strand
CATAACCCCACGTCGCCACGCCTAAAACTCTGTCTAGAAAATGACAGTTAAGGCAAACCCCGTCCGTCCGATCGGGGGTACATAGGTCGCTATCAGTGGAGGTTTTATGCGTGCATACACGCCTTTAGGTATCATCCTCGCTTTTAATCTTACCGGCTGTTGGCCTAAGAATGCTGTTGATTCCGCAGCGGCCAAAAATGAGGCTCTTCTGTGGGCGAGTCATTGGCTCACAGATGAAGAATTGCGCATTCATGCGAATGAGTTCAACGGCGCCGCGGCCGTCCCCGAACTTGTTTGGGATATGCAACCAGGCCAGATCCATCATGTAGCTTTAGCTAGAGATCCCGGCTGCAAGGACTTGGCATGGGACAAAGTGAAGGCGTCGTCACCATTAACTATTGATAACGTGGCCGACGGCTTGTTTTACGGTTGTGTATGGGCCTGCAACGAAAAGAGCACCGAGTGCGCAGCCGCACAAAATCAGGGGGTGAAGTTAGTTATCGATCGCACGCCGCCGGAACTCGACGGCGAAATTCAAGATGTTCGCGCCAACAGACCATTTTCTCTTGATCTATGGGTGCGCGATCTGAGCTATGTCACATTTTTCTGGGAGGTATTGGACGGCCCGGGAGCCGTGCAAATCAGTGATCAAGTGGCGTCAAAGCCGATCATCTCCATGCTGGAGCCAGGCACTTATATGCTCCAACTCACTTTGACTGACGATTTTATGAACCAGAAATCGATGCGTTTTAAAGTCGAATGGACTGGTAGCGACAAACACGCATCGCGCTAAATGTTTTCCTACCCAATTGTTAGGGCGGTGCGTTCTGCGCCGCCCCTTTTTTGTCTTAAAATAATTTTACCCGGGTAATATTGACTTTCGTATTTTACCCGGGTAATAATCAGGAGTGGCTTTCCTCAAGCCTTTTAGGTCCGAAGTAAAGGAACTCCCATGGAAGACTTTAAGTCCCTCATTCCCGAAACAAAACTAGCGGTGGCGCAGAAAGCCCTGGCGGCGACATTCAGTAAAAGCCTCAGCAGCATCGAGGTGGTTTCCGGTGGTCTTTCCGCGTTGGTCTTTAAAATTGGTGTGGACGGGCGGTTTTACATTTTGCGAATTGTGCGCGAGGTCAATCACCTCACGGATCCAAAGCGCCAATACTTTTGTATGAACCTCGCGGCGGACGCGGGCATCACACCCCGTGTTCTATACGAGGATATGGATGATGGAGTATCCATCAGTGAATTTATCACCACGAAACAGATGCAAGAGAACTACAAACTTCCAGCGCCTCGTGTGTTGCAGTTCGCCGATGTCATTAAATCCATCCACGCGCTGCCTTTGTTTCCAAAGTTGGTGAATTTTCTTGATGGCATCGATGGTTTTATTGAACGTTTGAAAAGCTTTCATTTTATAAGCGAGAGCGCCTTCGCGGAGCACTTCGCGGGTTATGCTCAGATTCAAAAAGTGTATCCGCGGTACGATGAGGATGTGGTTTCGAGTCACAATGATTTAAATCCAAACAATGTTCTCTTTGACGGCGAGAAGATTTGGATCATCGATTGGGAAGCGGCCTTTCAAAACGATCGTTACGTTGATCTCGCCATCGTGGCTAATTTCTATTCTTTGGATGAAGCGCAGGAAGAAGTGTTTCTGCGTCATTATTTCGGCGACGCTTATGATCGTTATAAGAACGCGCGATTTTTTCTCATGCGGCAGGTGGCTCATATGTATTACGGTATGATTATGCTGATGATGGCCGCGGGACAGCGACCACCCAACACACCTCTGGTTGATGATACAAGTGCTCCATCCCTTTCCGAGTACCAAGAGATGGTGCGCGCGGGGCATATCTCTCGCGCCACTTTCGAAGGGCAGCTTCTTTACGGCAAATCTTTGTTGAATCGAATGCTGGCGGACATGAAGACAGAACGATTTACCGTGGCGGTGAATACAGTGGCCGCCATGCACGAAAAGAAAGACATGCCATGAAACCAAAACTCGATAGTTCTTGCACGGCGTTCGCTGGCCAAAAACTGATTGCCAGCGGTGATGTCGTCGATGTTGCCCTTCGCATTAAAGAGCATCAGCAAAAGGATAAAAAGGCCACCATCTTGGTTTTTGACGATGCCACGAGCCAGCAGGTTGAATTCGATCTGCGCGGGAGCGATGAGGCCATTGTAAAAAGGCTCAAAGCGCTCCAGGAGGATGAGGTCGCGGACGATGACAAGAAGCCGGGCCCTGGTCGTCCCAAGCTGGGTGTGGTGTCGCGAGAGATTGGTCTACTACCGCGCCATTGGGAGTGGTTAGCCACGCAGCCGGGGGGAGCGTCGGTAACTTTGCGCAAGCTGGTTGAAGAGGCGAAGAAAAAGAATCAAGACAAGGATCGTCTTCGTCAGGCTCAAGAGATCGTTTACAAGTTTATGTCTGTCATGGCAGGGGATCTGCCGCGATACGAAGAGGCGTTACGAGCTCTCTACGCACAGCATGAAAAAGATTTCGCCGCGATGATCGCGGAATGGCCGAAAGACATTCGCGAACACACGCGGCGATTGGCTAAGCCAGTTATGGGCTAGTTCTTGACTTTAGCTTGGATCTTAACGCTTTCGAGTTCCGTGCCGGCTTTGTATGAAACGGCGGTGATTTCATAGTCGCCGTTCTTTACCCAACTCTTGGTGGACCACTTTATAGAGTAGGGTGGGACGCTTCGTGAGGCAATTTCATACGGAAC
>CAYOJQ010000119.1:0-2979 GCA_964404325.1 uncultured Oligoflexales bacterium | reverse complement strand
TCTGCACGTCCGGTTCTGGGAGGGGCGCATGCCGTGAGGCGTATGCCTACTCGACTAAAATATCCGGTGACCGACGAGAGGTTAGAAATCGTGCCTGTAGGCACGGTCAAATCGGTCCCTTGCACTGACGGAGGTGAACTATGAATTGGGCGGCGGCCAACTCGTATGGAGAAACAGAGCACATCGCATGCGAGTGTGGAGCGGAACTTGAGGTTGAATATGAGAAGCAGGATGGCCACAACGAGAAGGAAGAGTTCAATTGCCCGGAGTGTGGCAAAGAACATCATGTGATGGCCTCAATGTCGGTAAAGCCGAATCAGATCAAAGTTGTCAAAACGTAAACGGCGATGGGTTGTCCACGTCACCGCGCGGTGATCTTGCCGTTGATGTCCACGGTCATCTGGATCGAGCGATGACCCAGGATGGCCTTGAGCTGGTACATGTTCCCGCCTTTGCGCAGGTAATGATACGCGAACGTATGGCGCATGACATGATTGTTCCAGTACTTTGGAAACGGATGCAGGCGCTTGATCTTGACGATGAGCTTTCGGTACTGATTCTTGGTCCACATCTCGTTTTCCAGTTGGTGAAGACATACTCGCAATGGCGCGGCTGGGCCTTCAGAAACGCCGCAAGTTGCTCGGACATACGTACGAAGCGATCCTCGCCGCTCCTGGTCTTACGGAAGTGGATCATGCCGGTGTTGAAGTCGACTTGTTCCCACTTTAGCCACAACACCTCGGACATCCGCGTGCCGGTCAGACATATTTGTAACGTCCCTTGCTCGGACTTCTCCAATGTCGTGGCGACGGCTCCAAGTGCTCCTCAAAACAAATATCCGTATCTTGATAATAAGAATAAATGTTAAAGAATCTTTATTAGATCACCGGAGTGAACGTGATGGCGGACAAAAAATGGAGCAGGAAGAAGATGCTAGTTTTACTTTTTCTTGCCATTGGAATTTTGGCTTCCCTGATTTGGCTTATTTGTTGGCTCTTCCCTTACAATATTGATGGAAACATATTTGACTTCCAGTAGTGATGGGTACAACAATCACCAATGGCGAGAGCGAAACAACAACACTTCGATGCTAATCTACTGAGAAAGCCAAAGCTTTCTTTCGGTGGTGATCTACTGAAGAACAGCAACGCCAAAGTAAAGCGTCCACTCGACTCAAAACTTCCCATCCATTTGGAATTGAAGTGCACTAAAAGTCTTTTACGTCTCCCTAAAGTCTTTGCGAAAGTAAATAGAGAGGCAGACCGTGTCTGTAAAAGGCATGGTGTAACAGTCTATAATTATGCAAATGTCGGAAACCATCTTCATTTTGTTCTAAAGATCCCGGCAAGGCCTCGCTGGGCGGCTTTTATTCGGGAATTGACGGGGAGAATCGCTCAAGTTGCACAAGAGATCACGGCTCAGCAAAAAGGCTCAGGTAAGTTTTGGGCCAAGCTGCCCTTCACCCGCGTCGTGGCGGGCTGGCGGAAGGCCTTTCGCATCATTTTGGATTATGTAGATTTGAATAGACTCGAGGCCGAGGGATTTATCAATCGTAAGGAAACCAAGGCCCTCAAAGATCTCCGGGCGATCTTCGATTCAGCTTAGCGAAATATAGCAATATATAAGGACAACGGTCGTCTTCTAAAAAAACTTCGTGGTGCTGACAATTCACGGCACCGAGTGACCGGAAGCAGTCTAGAAACTCAGTTCACGCTCCTCTAAACGAAAAGAACGGCTGCGCGTTCATGGCATCTCCCTTGCTCACTATGGTTTCGGATTGGAGTCTGAACAGGACAGCTCCGACCAAAATCAGGGAGTTGGTTTATGATCGTTTCGTGGAAAGTTCTACGCACTAGCATTGCCATGTCGGCATGTCTCGGTCTCTTGGCGGCTTGCCAAGACCGTGGGCAATTTCATTCGAAGAAATGGACGAATGCCGAATTGGCGAAAAACCTTGCGGCTCAGCAAGCGAAGACTGCGACTCAAGCTAACACCGACGTTGCATCCGGCGGCCAGAAGCCTGGCGATAGCGGTGTGACCGGTAATCCGCAGCAGGGATTTTCAAAAGACGATCCGGCGAAGCAGCAGCCGGCTCCGGGTACCACTGATGGCGGTACTAAGGATCCCCGCAGCTCGCAAGGTCAACTGCTGATCGAGCGGTTCCAAGAGCGCAATGTGTTTATCGAAGAGAACAATAAAATGATGCAAACGATTGATCCGCTCGCGGTAAAGACCTTTAAGGGTGTGACGGCCACCGTGACCCCAAACGGCGTTCTCGCGATTGCGATGGATGTCGCGGTTCAGATGGGCAAGGATCTCCGTTATGTGGCTGTGGCCCCCTCTCCGATTTCCTATCTCGAGGCCGATGCTAAGCCGATCCAACTTCAGGCAACCGTTAAGGAAGGTTTGGACGAAGATGCGAAAACGATCGCTTTGAATGATCAACAGCTTTCGATCTTCGCGGTTTGCAGCGATGTAAAGTGCTCGGAAGTTCATGTGCGTATCAACGTCGACGTCGGTGGGAACGGTAAAGCCGTTCTGGCGATGGCTCTCGCTTCACAAAAGGGAACTTATTTCGTCAAAGACAGCAACTTGAAAGATCAGTTGGTGGATTTCAAAACGTTCTCTGAGTCTAATAGACCTGATGCGAACAACAAAGAGAGCCAGGATAAACCTGACAAATTGCCTACCACTCTAACTGGCGATGATAAAGGCAAAGACGGTGCAAAAGGCTCCGATGGTGGTGACAACGGTGGCTCGAGTGAAGTAAACAAGAAAGCCGATAAAGGCCAACAGAACACCGCTGACGCCGATAAGTCTGCTGCTGAAAAAGCGACCGCCGATAAAGCAGCTGCTGAAAAAGTGAAGGCTGACAACGCGGCCGCTGCCGCGAAAGCCGCCGAAACTGAAACTGCGAAGGGCGTTGCGGCAGTGATCGCACCGCCTTCAACTTCAGCGCAAAAATCGGTTGTGTTCAAT
>CAYOJQ010000118.1:0-2980 GCA_964404325.1 uncultured Oligoflexales bacterium | reverse complement strand
ACACTGACATCCCTCGCTTTAATCGCCCCACACCTCACACATGAAAATCAAGAATACCTCTTAAAGAAAGTCATCGGTGCATCGAAACGCGAAACCGAAAAATTGATCATTGGATTCTCACCTGAAAAATCAAAACGCGACGTTATTCGCTCCGTCGGCGTAAGTGTCTCGGAAACTCCCCGCACCGGTGAAACTCTGTCCAAAAATGAAGACACGACGCAATTCAAGGACGAGGCCTTGGTTTTAGGAGACGCGGCCGCGGAAGAAAGAACAAAACGAAACATGGTTCGCATCTCCTTCGATGCCCCGGCGGAGCTAGCGGAAAAAATAGAGCGCCTTAAAGAGATTCACGCGCACAAATTGAAAGATGGACGCCTGGCCGAAGTGCTGGAGATGGCAGTGGATGTGTTGCTGGAGAAAACGGCGCCCGAGAATAAGGAGCCGAAAAGGCAGACTCAAAGGAAAGTTAATGCACCCGCACACGGCGCGGGTGTTCAAGTCGAAGCACGTCGTCCGCTCGCGGCAGTTCAACGAGAGGTATGGAAGCGGGATGAGGGGCGGTGCTCTTTTACAGATCGCGAGGGAAGGCGCTGTTCGGCACGAGGTCGTCTGCAGATCGACCACGTTCGACCGTGGGCACTCGGTGGTTCTTCGAAAGAAGTCGATAACCTCAGACTCCTCTGCCAAGCGCATAATCTCTTTGCTGCTGAGAAATATTTTCCCGCAAGGCGAGAAAAAGTTCGCGGCGCATCACTGAATAACTAGGCACCCACACTTGAACAGCTTCAAACTGAGCCTACGAACACTTGCGCTAAGCGTCTTCCAATATTCTCGGCCTAACGACGGCGCTTTTTCTTTTGGGCAAAACCATTTTTTTCGAAGTAGAGACTTAAACCCCGTTTCACCTTATCGGGAATGAACTCGCCCTCCGCGGTTTCTCCCGCTTCCACGTAAATGCGATGGATGTAGGTGCTTTGGTTGGTGTGAATCAGATCGCTGAAGTCTTCGATCGGTGAGACGCGGGGAATCTGCCATTCATCCTTTTTTACCAGACGCAGATAGTTGCGACTTGGTTCATTCTCTTCACGTGGACGGAAACGCGTGAGGGAATTCGCGGATGAAACCTCGTCGTATTTATACCCTTGTTCACCCAAAAATTTTCGCGCAAGTTCGAGGCCCTGTTCCGAGATTTCGGAACGGCTGGTGCCCGTCACTTCATAAGCGCGCTTCCATAGTTTACGGTCATAAATAAGATCACGAATGACCTGTAACGTTTCATCGCGACGCTTTCCCTTCAAGCGTTCTTGCGTCAATTTCTGCAGTGTATCACCGATATTGTATTCATCATGAGAGGCATAGGCATCAACGTTCGCCGGAAGATACCAGCCACCAATTTCCTTTTCGATAAATTTCATCATCGCTTCTGCAGCCACAGCGGATTTATGGAAATAGAGCTGCACGTACATCGAATGCCGCGCGCGCAGGTAATCCTCAAGAGCCGCGAGTCCGGAAAATGAAATCGCCACGTGAAGTTTTTTGTCGTCGGGATTGTAGTAAACACAAAGTGAATCAAGGATGCGATTGGCATCAAAGATACCGTACACCACACCGCACTCGCGGGAATCGCGCACCAAATAGTCCATGCGATCGATATCAACCTCACCCGAAATCAACTCACGAAGAAGTTGATACGCATGGTGCTTCATCAGGGGTGATTTTTTACCCGGCTCGATATCTTTAGAAATCACAGCGACCACGTCACGCGGATCGATCGTCAAATCCAGATAACCGTGGTTATGGTAAGTGTCGCGCAGCACGCGCTCCACCATCAGAATGGAGAGGATTTCGTGACGCACCCGCTCTTTACTCGGGTCGCGTTTCTGTCCCTTGATACGAGCCACTTGCCCTTCCAAGTACTCTTTCAGATAAGAGGGAATATCTGGGTTAGCTTCAATGATTTGTGTCCACGTCGGCAGAAAACGTTCACCACTATGAGAGAACGGCGGATGCCCAAGATCATGGAGCAATCCCGCGAGCCGCACCGTCTGCAACATGTAATCGGAGGAGAACACATCATCAATCATGTTAAAGGTGGGCGATAGTAAACCATGCGACAAACCTGACGGACGCTCCTCCTCAAGCTTGGCGAAATGTTCAATGCGACTCAGAGATTGTCGCAGACGGATTTGATTCGCGTGCAAACGATCCCACGCCATGCCCGCCATGTAGAGCGCGCCCAAGGAATGTTCAAATCGTGTGTGACTTGCTCCAGGAAAAACATAGTGGAGGAATGCAAGCTGACGAATACGCCGCAGACGTTGCACATAGGGATGCTCAAGCACGGCATTTTCCAACTGACTGATGTCAATGCTGCCATGAATGTTGCCACGGATGCGGCGAACGATTTCTAATGTCATGAGTTATCCTTAAATAACCTTCGGAACCTATGGTCGGAAATAGGAGGCAATCGCATCACTCACGCAGGAATAACCGCGCACGCGCAGTTCGCTAACGAGCTCTTCAAGCAATTCAAGAACCACATAAGGCCCGCGGTAAATCAAGGCGGAATAAATCTGAACAGCACACGCACCGCGAGCGATTTTTTCAAATACATCCGTTCCGGATAAAACGCCACCAGATGCCATCATGGGTAAACGTCCTTCGCTCGCATCGAAGGCCCATTCAAGAAGCGTTGTGCTCGCGGCGGCCACGGGATGCCCACTCACGCCGGTTATTTCCGTCTGCGCGGCACGATGCGCGTCACCCACAACAAGACCGCCGAAGCCATAGCCATCGACGGTACGGACAAGCGTCTGAAAAGATTTTTTACTGAGTCCCGGTCCTACCTTTAGCCATAACTGCGGCAGAAACATCTCGAGTCGTTCCGCCAACTGATGCACAAGATAGTTCAATTCATCGCCATGCAGCTGCGACAACGGAAGGTTGAAAACGAAGTAACCCGCGTCACCGTGAAATGCTT
>CAYOJQ010000117.1:0-3240 GCA_964404325.1 uncultured Oligoflexales bacterium | reverse complement strand
TACACCTTTGCGTCCCAATTTTTTGTTGATAATGACGCGTCGTCCCCACGCATCAGGTGCAGCATCCCGAATACAGCCAGGCATAGTCAAGCCTTCGTGTAGGGGCAATACGCCTGCTTTTAAAGGTAATTCCGGCTCGTAAATTGCAATTGCTGGTTTTTTGTTACGGGCACGCTCAAGGTAGCTCTTACCGTAGTTAAATAAGATATTGCCGTTATCAGCTTCGAGCCTTCCTGCAACGACAGGCTCAGTTTCATCCGGCAACCATATCCAGACATAAGCTTCTTTGTCATGACTAGAAATCATCATGCACCGCCTTGGATTTTTTGCGCACGGATTTTGGCAATAACGATAGCTTATCTTGAGTTTGGCGAATATGCCTGGTCAGTGTAGTTTCATCGGCATCAAACAGCTTTACACCGACGATGATCGCCACTTCGAATACAGCTCCGATCTCGCATTTTAGATCGCCTTTCTCGATACGTTGTAACAATCCTCTCGAAATACCAGCGCGATCTGCAACCTCTTGAGCGGTAAGCTTTCGTTCTTTTCGTGCAACGCGAATTAACTCTCCAAGGAGGAGAGACGCTTCACGACTATAACGTGAGTAAGTTCGTGTAATTGATTTTGGCATCGCTTTAACTTGGTTCATATATAGACCATAAAGTGCCTTTATGATCATTCTGTGAACCACCATAATAGCTATTGAGTTCTATGTCAAGAGAGCTTTGATCTTTATATAGATCATAAAATAGTTTAATGACCTATATAAAGACCATTCTAGTGCGAAGGAAACTAATGGTGGATATTGTTTTTCTCATAACAATCTACTGAGAGCATGAGCCCTCAAGCTCATCCCTTCCAGACAGAAGGGCCAGCGCTTTCCCCATAAATATTCAGAATCATCAAACTTCATGGTTTGTAATTATTTTTCAGGAAATTGCAGAAAAATAATCATATTTCAGAGTTTGTAAGCGCTTTTCAGGAAATATAGCGCACTCTGTGCGGCAAAATTCAAAAAAACTAAGTGCGCAGCACATTCCTTCAAACTGAACCGACAACCTGTCGGTCTCCTTAACACCTACCAGCTTTAGCAGGTAGGTGATCGCCGCCGAAATCTGCAAGGTTTCGGCGGCGGCGATTTTTTCACCCCAAGAAAAAAGCGCTGCCGGTTTCGGCCAGCAGCGCATAATTTGCTTTAGTGGTTCCAGAAAATATGAACTTCCTCATATCCTACTTCTATGGTGAACACATCGCCGTTCAATTCCATATCGCGGCCCATTCTTTCATAATCGATATAGTAAGAAAGGTTTTCAGGAATTTGCGTCGTTTCCTCTGTCAATTCCTCGGCATAATCGGCCAGCGATTTATAACAGCCGCAATAATTTTCTTCTGCGGCTTTTCTGGCCTCGTCCAAGTCTCCGCCGAAGTTGTTTAATAGTTCCCCGCCAAAATCCGGATATTCATCTATAAAGCAGGCGATTTCGTGCGCAGCTTCTATGCCTTCATATTCACCCAACGCATAACCGCCAAACCCTTCATGATCATGAATTGCATATTCTTCCGCGAACCCTTCGGGACTGCTTGCCAGCATTTGGTTAATTTGTTCTTGAATATCTTCCAATTCATCGCAGGCATTAATCCAAACGCCGTGAAGTTTGCCGTTGTTGTAAGCGGCCAAATCTGCAACATAAATTCTGATTTCGGTGTTCATCGTCTTATCTCCTAAAATTCGGTGTTGAGGTTCTAAGCGAAGCGCTTTGCCTCGCTCAGAACCTCTGCCGACTAGGGCGACTAAGGCGGGAGTGAAAAAGTCCAGAAAAATTGCGGAGGGTCTGCCCCACGCAGTGGATCAGGCGGAAACCGTCATTTTTCTTGACTTTTGAGGGGACAAGACCCCTTCTGTCTTTATCGTTAAAAGCGCACCACATATGGTGCTAACATCCTCTTTTCTCAACAAAGATGAACTGCACCTATGGCCAATCATTAAATAATCAACATTTTTTCCTTCTTTATGAGAAACGGTCTCAAACCAATCTTTTGTAAAATTGATTAAATGAACTTACCAGCAAGCAGGACAAGAAAATAGCAAGGCTATATTTAGTATAGATCGTCTCTAATCGATTCTAAAACGCTTGCTCATGGTAAGCTAACCAAGTAGTCTACGAGGTAATTTTAGGAGCTATATCCAGATTTCGAGTTTTCCAGAGTTTTTCGGTCTTTGATCGAAGGCATGATGAATAAGGATAAAAGTTATGGACGAAAGGTGGCTGACAGTCGATGACATTTGTAAATATCTGAATGTAAGTAACGAGACGGTGTACAAGTGGATCGAGCAACGGGCTATGCCCGGTCATCGTGTCGGTCGTCGCTGGATGTTCAAACAAGACGAAGTGGACGAATGGGTCCGCTCCGGCGGTCCCTCCAGGCAGCCGAAGGCTTGTATCACCGCCTGGTGCTGCTGGTGGGTCAGACCGGCTCCGGCAAGACCGGCGTTCTTCGAGATTTGGCTGATGAGTTCGGGACATCCGTCATCAACGTCAATCTGGCGCTTTCAAGCGAACTGCTGGAGTTGACCGCGAAGCAGCGGTCACTGCGGCTGCCGGAAATTCTTGACCAGATCGCAGACAAAGCTCAAGCACCGGTAGTACTGGATAATATCGAGATCCTTTTCGATAAGGACCTCAAGCAGGACCCCTTGCGGTTACTGCAGGGTATTTCGAGAAATCGGGCCGTAGTGGCTTCGTGGAACGGAACCATCACCTCCGAGAGGCTTTTGTACGCCGAAACCGGCCATCCCGAGTACCGCAGCTATGAATCGGTCGATGCATTGATCGTAGGCATGGATGGCACGGCCACGATCAATTCGGCAAAAAAATAAAGAGAGGCAGGACAAGCATGAAATACGGAGATCTTATCCAATTTGATCCAATTGAGTCGGTCGTTCAGTTGCGTGACGCGGACAAATCGAGCGCTGCGCATCACCTGGTGAATACCTATGTCATTTCCGATGAAATGGCGGAACGGCTCACGCAGCTTGTCATCCCTCAAATGCAGTTCGATCAGCCGGTCGATAACAAAGGGCTGCTGGTGGTCGGTAACTACGGCACCGGTAAATCGCACTTGATGTCGGTGGTCTCCAGCCTTGCCGCAGACGCCTCCCTGCTGGAAGGGCTGAAGAGCGAAGGTGTCCGCGACGCAGCCTCTCAGATCGCCGGTCGGTTCAAGGTCATCCGTACC
>CAYOJQ010000116.1:0-3321 GCA_964404325.1 uncultured Oligoflexales bacterium | reverse complement strand
CCTTGCTGGTCCTATCCTTTGGGGATCAATTTACAGAAGAACTGCTACACCACTGGTGGACGCTCTTTGCTTGGGTGGCGCTTACCGCTGCCATTACCTTGGGTGGACGTTGGGCGTACGTAGAGTTGGGTTGGGCCGGTTATTGGGCGTGGGACCCGGTAGAAAACTCTAGCTTCCTGCCTTGGCTTATAGCGACGGCTTTGTTGCACTCTTTGTTAGTTCAGGATCGTCTTGGCCACTTGAAACGATTAAGCATCGTCTTAGCGATTCTTGCATTCTTCTTAAGTTTTTTTGGAACGTTTATCACCCGTTCCGGCGTCATCACTTCGGTTCACTCCTTTGCAGAGTCCAATATTGGGCCAAATTACTTGCTGTACCTGGCCGGTATCGCTGTTGTGTCCATGACGCTCTATGCGTTCCGAGCACCGTCGATCTTGCCGTCCGAAACGGAAAAAGTGTGGGGAGTATCAAAAGAATCCGCGTTGCTGGTAACGCAATTTCTGCTCATTTCTTTCGCGGCGATCGTCTTGATCGGCACCATATTCCCCATCGTTTCAGAAGCGTTAACGGGACAACGTATCTCAGTGCAGGCACCGTATTTTAACGCCTTCGCGCCCTTTATCGGATTTGGCATGATTGTCATGGTGGCCATCGGCAACTTGATGCGTTACCAAACAGCAAAAATGCCCGGCGCAAAAAAAGTCGTTCTTTGGTCTACGGTTGCTGCGATTCCTTTAACGCTGGCCGCCGCCCATTTTGGTGACGTGGCGCGTACGGTGAAAACCAGCTCGCTGATTGCTCAATACGTAGGTTTCTATCTTTGTTCTTGGTGCTTTGGTTGTCTTGTGGGCGACTTCATTTTGAAGATGCAAGACTTGCGCTGGCGTTGGCCTCTACTTTTCAAGCGCAATCTGGCTTACTTTGGCGCTTTTTTAGCTCATATCGGTTTTGTGCTGGCGATTGCTGGGTTTCTCGGCAACTACCGCGGCATGGAGCGAAAAGTCACCTTGAATGTGGGTGAGACCGCAGAGCTTTATCAGTTCCAATTCAAGCTCACCGATAAGGTGAAGGTAAAACAAGAACACAACGCGACTTTGGTTTACACACCTTTAACCGTTTACCGCAACGGCAAGGAAATAGGCCATATGGAGCCGGCGCAAGCGAGTTATCCCACCAAACCGATGCAGCCGTTTAACGAGATTGCTGTCCTTGGAAGTTTCTGGAACGACCTTTACATCGTGTTAGCGGATTTCGATAAAAAAGATTTCAAGCAGGCGACGGTGCACATTCACGTCAATCCTACCGTGCGCATCGTCTGGATCTCCGTATTCATCATGTGCATTGGTGGCCTCGTCTGTATGTGGGATCGTTATCGAGGTCAGCGCAGTCGCGACGTGGTGGCGGGGCAGTTTGATGTGGAGGCATTGCTATGAAAAAGCTTGTGCTGATTTTTTTCTTTTGGGCGAGTTTCGCGCTGGCTCAAGACAAACCAACCGTCGTTGAAGATCATGAATTTCGCGAAGTGGCTGGAAAACTCCGCTGTCCGACTTGTACCGGTTTGAGTGTTCTTGATTCTGAAGCGCAGTTTTCTGTGCAGATAAAAGATGAAGTAAAAAAACAAATGCAGGAAGGGAAAACCGAGCAAGATATTCTCGCGTTTTTCACAGAGCGTTATGGTCCCTGGATTTTACGGGAACCACCGAAAGAGGGCGTCAATAGCATTGCCTGGTGGTTACCTTCAATGATCCTCGTGGTGGGTCCATTTCTGGTTTGGTATTTTATCTGGCGCCGTGAAACTCACGTTGCCACGCAGGGTATGCGTTCTACAGAAGAAATTCTTAAAGAGATGCGTGCCGAACTTCAGCGGCAAAAAGGAGCTTAAGCATGTTGATGACACTTTGTGTGATTGTCTCTTTGCTGTTGATCTTTTCGGTCGTGACACCATTTTTTTGGGGACCAGGAGGATCGCTGCAAGCGGCTTCGTCTGAAGAATCGCCGGAGCGCCTGTTAGCTATGAAGCAGGCGATTATAAAACGCTTTGCGGAAGATGAGCAGGCCTTCGAGAAAAAACTTTTATCAAAAAGAATTTGGGAGCAGCGTCGCCAGTTTTTGGCTAACCGTTACGTGGATGCCGCGCGTCGTTTGGATTTTGTGCGAGCAAACAAGGAGAAGGCTGAGTGAGAAAACTCTTTGCGTTGCTAACTTTGTTGTTGGTGTCCACATCGGCTGTGGCTCAGGTGGAAGTGTCCGATCGTCATATCTATTTTATCTATGCTGGTGTGGAAGAAATTAAAGGCAACTACATCTTTCTAATACGCAACAGCGCTAAAGAAGATGCGCGGCAAACTATGAAAATTTTATTGCCTGCTGAAACAATCGATTGGGTGCCACAAGAGGGGATCGGCCCGGATGAACTGAAACCCGGTAAAGATGGCGGGCTCACTTTGGACAAAAGTTTTCCGCCAGGGGAAACAATGATTTCACTCGGTTTTATCGTGCCCGCGAAGGGTGACCAAGCGGTGATGACTTTTAAGCCCGAATTTAATGTCGGCGAGATCGCCGTTCTCGCCAACAAAGGCTCGGTTCAACTCAGCGGCTCCGAAGGTTTTCAAACGCAACCTGGAATTTCCTTTGCAGGCCAGATGTATGATAGCGTCGGTAAGAGTGCTACCAAAGCCGGTGAAACCATGACGGTTACCATTGGTGGTGTCCCTCAAGGTCGCACACGTCTTAAGTATCTTGGTTTTGCGGCTATCGCGGTGGTAGTGGGTGCGGCTGGGTTGTTAACATGGCGAACAAAACCGCGGCGAGAACAAGCCGCAGCAGAATGGTTGGCATGAAAACTTGGCACAAATATGCACTGGGTGCGGCTGTTTTGATGTTTTTAGTCGCGCGGGGAGGATTTGCAATGTTGGCAGCAGGTATGCGTTTTTTACTTCCAGCAGCCGTGATCTATTTTGGTTATCAGTTAGTTAAGAAGGCGATGTTGCCATCTGGCGAAGCCAATCGAGGTACGCCCCCTCCCGGCAACGAACCACCGATGATTGAAATCTGCGCCGCCTGTGGATGCGAGAAGAAGACGGAGCATCGCTGTGAAGCGTAGTGCTTGCCCTAAATTTTGAAATTTGATTTTCTGCCAAGCGTCGTTTGTGTTTGTAGCCAAACGATTTCCTATTGATTAGTATTACCTATTTTTTTGACCTGCCTGATTCGTTCATGTCACACTATCCTAGCTCTGACTCATTGTTAGAATGCGTTAAGAAATTAATCATGACTTTATGAGGAGTGGACGAATGAGATTACGCCGGTCGTTTTATGGAG
>CAYOJQ010000115.1:0-3492 GCA_964404325.1 uncultured Oligoflexales bacterium | reverse complement strand
AACCGGGTACCTTTCCCCTATTGCGAGGGGTTCGACCAAATGTACGCCACCTCCACCATGTTCCGCTTAAAGCAAAGTTTCCTCCCGTTCGCACTATTCACTCTTATTTGATTTTTAAAACTGTCTCACAATGGCGTGTGACCTTTCGTTCACCTTTTGTGCTTCAATAGAAGCAGCGGAAAAACGAGAAGGACCCTCCCATGCGTTGTTTAGTTCTAGGCGGCACACGTTTTTTCGGTAAGCGGCTTGTTCAAAGTCTTATCGATAACAAATGCGATGTAACGATCGCGAGCCGGGGAAAAACAGAAGATCCTTTCGGTACGAAGGTACAGCGTATCACCGTTGATCGCGCGAATGCCGAAGCACTTGAGAGCGCTCTCAAAGGTCAGTCCTGGGACGTGGTGTATGACCAGATTGGCTTCAATGCGAACGATGCGACGGGACTGACAAAAGCCCTGGGCGGTCGTTCGAAGAAGCTCGTTTTTACGTCGACGTTATCAGTTTGCGATTTCGGGGCGGATCTTAAAGAGGATGCTTTTGATCCCTTAGGCGTCTCCATCCGTTTTGGCCGTCCTGAAGAGTTTAACTATCAAGAGGGCAAAAGGTTAGCTGAAGCTTACTACCTTCAGAAAGCGGATCTGCCTGTTACCTGTGTTCGTATCCCCATCGTTCTCGGCTTGGACGATTACACCAGACGTTTGCATTGGCATGTGGAACGTGTGAAGGGGCAACAACCAATCTATTTCCCTTCTCTTGCGAGTAAAATGTCTTACATTTCATCCGCTGACGCCGCGGATTTTTTACGTTGGCTTGCTGAACGCGACGTACGCGGTCCCATCCAAGCAAGTTCTCCTGAAGCCATGTCGATGGGGGATTTGATGAAAGAGATTGAGCAGGCGGTAGGAAAGGCTGCGGTGTATGCGGATCAAGCGGGGAAGGACTTCCAATCGCCCTTCGGCGTTCCCAGCGATTGGTACATGAATACATCAAGAGCCAATCATCTTGGTTATCATTTCTCGTCACTGAATTCTTGGTTACCCAAGCTGATCACAGATATCGCCCGCGGTTAAATCGATATCATCGCCTTTAAAGGAAGGTAGAGACCAAAACCTGCCTTAAAAATTATCCGCTGTGTGTTGATTTCTAGCGGTCCAGACCCGTAGGGACCGCCATCAATTTTTGTGTAGTCGTATTGAAAAAACGAAAAAAGATTTCGGAGCGCGAAACCGCGGACGCCGATTGAGTAACCCCAAAACATGTTTATGGGCGTTTTTGTTTTGCCGTCGTCGTTGACATAGATGAGGGCGGGGCCTCGAACCGTGGAAAGGTAATAGGTGCCAATCGGTGTGAAAAAATCTAACCCAAGGCGATAGCCTGGCATCAGAATTCCAAGCATCTGCGTGTGGGATGTCGTTTCAGTGGGTGTCTTATATTTGTAGCTAACATCGTGACTGATGATACTCAAAGATGGCGCAAGTGTTGCGAGCAGACTCCAATCGTTTTGACTGTCTGGGTGCGGAACAGTTTGAAATCCAAATGAGTCGGAAAGACTTAAGATGGATCTGCGCTTTTTTTCCTTGATATTGGGATCATCAAAGACGTTCGTCATGTCAGCGCTGGAGCTCACGGATATGCTGTTAGGGAATAGGTAAAAGAGGAACTTTTTTGTCGACGCCAGTGTCGAATGATCGGCCAACTTCTCATCAAACGGGATATTGAAGGTATTCAGCGCGGAGGGTTTAAAATGACCGAGATTGTAACTCGTTGTCGTGATCATTTTTTTATCGACGTTCAGGAAGATGAGAGCATTCGCATGATGTTTGTAAGCGAGTTCGCGCCATTTTTCTTGCGATAACAATTCGACATCGATTTCGTCTTTTTCAACGAGTCCGTAGTACTGAAGATCCGTCTGCAGCGCGCTGTGAAATATAAAGCGATGACACGTCTCTTTTACGGCCGCAGCCCTTTGCCAACTAAGAATCGCTTCTGGAGATAGATGTGCCGAGGGAATAACAAGAAAGCGCAGACATTCTTTCGCTTGTGCCTTAACTTGTGCGGGGGCTTTTAAAGTCACATAGTCCGGGCAGGTGTAGATTCCGCCTGTGAGCGCGTCTGTCCCGAAAAAAAACGCCGCCGCGCCCAAGTGATTCGGAATAAGAGCCGCGCCAACCGCATCAGCTGTCACCGCGCCTAGCCAGCGGATGTTGCAGGGCACGATCTGCTGGATTGTTTTATTATCAGGTCCTTTGAATGTGAACGAGGCAGAGCTTGCCTTTCGTATCGGGACTAGGGCGGGTGCCCGCACGTTGATGTCTATTTCCCCTGTTTTGACTATCGTCATTCCGGGAGGGACACTCTCCACATAGGCGATTTCACGCAGTCCGGTCAATGAACCACACGCGAATAAGTTGGTTGCTAGAGCACTTATCGTGATGAGGCGATTTAATGTCATTAAAGGTCTTTCGCCATATTGCGGCTGGTTTCAACAAAACCTAGTTTCTCATAGAGCCATATGGCTCCAGGATTGTGTTTAAAAACATGTAAACCGAGTTTTATCATTCCTTGTGCTTTCAAAAGCGCACTGAGTTGTTTGAGAACTTCGGTCCCTTTACCTTGGCGTTGAAATTCAGGAAAAATGAGAATTTGAAATATGAATGCTGTTTTTTCTTCCACCTTCACCCAGAGGTATCCAACCGAGTGTTGTCCCTCCTTTACGGAAAAAAGTAGATGAGAAGGAGTATCGCTCCCTTCGGGAAGCAGTTCGGTAAAAGCATTTCTTGATTTCTCGAGCGCGTCTTCTTTCTCCCAGCGCCCCGCTTGCACACAGTCATGAGCGTAGTCGGGGATGGTGCGATTTAAGAAATCACTAAAATCGTTTTTGGACATTTTCTCGAGACGGACCAAGGAAGCTCCCGCTAACATTTTTCTTAATATTTTAAGACATTTGTCCTTTTTTTACCACACGCCTCGCGATAGAATGGTTTGTATCCCAAACGTTCCTTAAATACGGTTGATCTCAACTATGCATAAAACTCAGACCGTTAATCCGTTAAGTCAAAAAGATTCCTGGGACATCGTTGCGGAAGGCTACGCGGAAGTGATGGCTCCTTTTTTAAGTGAGTTTTCCATCGCTGCGCTCAAGGAAGTATCGTTGCGTCCGGATATGCGTGTTCTTGATCTTGCTTGTGGACCAGGAACGACGTCGATGCATCTTGCGACAGAAGTGGACGAGGTTGTTGCGCAGGACTTTTCTGCCGAGATGATTTCACAGCTGGAAAGAGCGATTGATAACAGCCGTCTCAACAATATTAAGCCTGTTGTTGGAGATGGTCACAGCATCGGTAGTGAAGACGAAAGTTTTCACTTGGTCATCTCCATGTTCGGTTTAATGTTCTTTCCCGAAAAAAAGCGAGCCTTCTCGGAGATTGCGCGGGTTCTCAAGTCCAAGGGATACCTGATTGTCGGAAGTTGGGCTCCCATTGAGACATCGAC
>CAYOJQ010000114.1:0-3509 GCA_964404325.1 uncultured Oligoflexales bacterium | reverse complement strand
ATGAGTAAACGTAGTCGCTGAAACTCCAGGTCTAGCAAACGAAGCGATTAGCCCTCTAGAATCCGCGTATGTTATCGTCGTCACTTTACTGTTTGGATCTGTGACGGTGGAAATGAATCCGTCAGTATTAAGTCCAATCGCGGTGGTCATTGAATATGGCGACGTGATTCCCGTAAGCACTCCTGAAATGTCGCGCGTAAAGGTAGTCACATTGCTGTACGCATCCGTAATTGAAGTCAAATGTCCGGAGCCGTCGTACGCAAAAGTATAGACCGTACTACCCAGGAGACCGCTCTTCGTAGCCTTGTGATGTCCGTCATTCGAGAAAACATAAACTTCGTCACGTGATGAGGATTTTACCCAGAGATCGCCCCCGGTTTGCGTGATCGCGGGAAGCGCCTCAGACGATCCATCTCCGTAGTAGAGCATGCCGGCATCGGAGTCGTAGGCGTGAAGAGCGTCCACTCCCCAGCCACCCAGGCCATAAAACATCGAATCAAACGTGCCGAGTCTAGAGTGCGTGGTGATCGGCTGAGCGTAACCAGCATATGGCGAAGGATCGTTCACAACAGTATAGGTGATGGTCGCGAGACGTGAAAAATAGATCTTGGCGCTTGAACTGTCCAAACTATTCCACGTAAAATCGTGAGTGGTGGCACTTCCTCCAATATAGTCGGTGCTTTGAGTTGATCCAGCAATCGTGACGTCGATATGACAGTCGGGCAAACTGCCGCTAGCCTGGTGCGCGTTACAAACATAGGTATGTGAGTTGTATTCCTTGGATCTCCGCCCCCTGTTGTCGAAATACATAAGATTGAATGGCGTACCCACTATCGGAATCGATTCGCCGACTGAGCGCTGGGCAACGTTGATATTTGAGCCACAAGAGTTCGGAGAATGTGCCGGCACAGGAGGAGCAGGTGAATTTACTTTTCCGTCGCTTGTACCTGGGTCAGGACTCATTGTACAAATCCCGAGCTGTCCGCAAGTGTCAGGCTTTGAAGGATTGAAACATCCACTGCAAGCAAGATATGGATATGGATATGGATTAATTCCAGGCTCACAAACCATGACCTTGCCGCCTGATTGCGCTTGCGAGCCTAAGGTCGCCAAGCAATTAAAAAAGATGTTAAAAGTTGCAAACGCATTTGCCGACCAGATCAATACCAAAAAGAAAATTAGTTTGTGAGTTTTCATTCTATATCCAATTTATTTTGTTTAAAATAAGTAAGAACTAATATTTATTTATAAACAATTGTATGACAACTAATTATTAATATGAAATCGTGGCTCATCAAGGCGAAATCAATAAAATTAGTATAAATGATGCTAATAATTCGGAAACCTTATGAAAAATGAGAACAAGCCCATTTCCAGCAACATTAATGCAATAGCGCTATGCTCAATAATTACGCTTTTCGAATCCCTATTACTTAAGCTGCTTTTCTAAAGTTTCAATACGTTGGTCCAGGTCTTTAATTTGCCGTTCGTCTTTGAGGGTCTCCCGGTAGCGTCGCAGAGTCTTTATCCCGATTTCAATTTGTCCAGATTTGCTGTAGAGCTTAGAAGCTAAGAGCGAAAACCACCACGGACCACCAGCCTTGCGAGCGCGATCCAAGAGATCTGCAGCTGTTTTCAGATCGTGGCGATCAAACAAATAATGATAGGACGCTTGATAGAGAATATCCCAGTCGTTTGGGAAAGCTGCGGTCCCACGATCAAAAATTACCTTAGCTCCTTCGTAATCCTCCACCAGAACCGAGAGTGAAATTGCACCATTGGCGTAAGCCATGCGGAACCGAGGGGCGATTCTTGTGATCGCATCAAGCATTTTAAACGACCAAGAGTTGTCGCAGATTTTGTTTCGTACATTTTTAAAGGTATCGTCTTTTTCTTCGATTGGTTTAGCCGGAGCTATGCCTGCATAGGTCTGACAGTAATCGCTATCTTGAATCCAGCGCAGCCAAAGTGAGTCCGCAAAGGCGTCCGCGAAGCCAAAGGTAAAAAGCTCCATGTGTTCGGGAGGCGGAGCAAGAAAGCGCTTGTCGCTTCTAAGTTGAATCTTTGCAGTCCACCATGTAACTGTAAAGGCCGCGACAAGAACAACCCAATGTATTGGAGAAATTGAACGTTCCATTTTCTCTAGGATAGAGCCCAATTGCTTTTAGGGCAAACCGCTTTGAAAACTGGCAATAACTTTGAACTGATTAATTATCCATATAAATAAAATGGACAACGGCAAAAAAGAAAAACGGGATGTCTTTAAGCATCCCGTTCCCTTCCTAAATTATATATTCTTGACTACGGAAGACCAGATTGGTCGTTCGTGATTTGCTTGGACTGCGTAATGCTCCAAGAATCAACCACACCAGCAGGTACAAGTGTCCCACTTGCAGCCGCTCTATATTGGACCGCATTCATAGCTATCAATGAAGCACCTACCGGAGCCGCTGCACCGGCGGCGGTCGCGCTATCCGGCTGCTCAAGGCAACCAGTATTACCCGCGGCAAGACCGTTACATACAGTGGCATCTGAAGTCACAAGACTGGCCGCTACGTAAGAAGGACCACTGTAACTTGGCATCGTCGAACCATTGAAACCTGCGCTCGAAGATGTAATCCGGAAGTGAAGAACGCCTTGAGGACGGTAACCAATTTGGTTGAGATCCGAAGTATAAGACTGCCACTCACCATAAAAAGAAGCTTCCGAAGCATAAAGCATCGAAAGATTCGCCTTAGCTTCAGATTGTTTCGACTTCGCAGAGAAGCGCTGGAAGTTCGGAACCGCGATTGCGGCCAAGATACCGATGATCGCAACGACGACCATCAACTCAACAAGCGAGAAACCTTTATTGTTTCGTATTGAAACGTGCATTATATAACCCCCGATTTACGTTCATTAGTGTCATCTCTAATTCTGCCCCACCCATTCTAAATTGCAAAGTCCGTCATAAGAAAAAATCGAAAACCGACCTAAGTTGAGTCACCCGCACCCAGGGCTTGGAAGCGGGGGTTGGAAAACGGAGCCCGGGTAAGATATAAAGAGAGCATGAGCGACGATAAACCGAGGGGTCCAGACGAATATGCGGAAGGCGATGAACTCGTCATCACCAAGTACAAACCGCGTACCGAAAGGCCCCCGCTTTATAAAGTCCTTCTCCTTAACGACGACTTCTCACCCATGGATTTCGTTATTCTGATATTAAAAAAATTTTTTACCAAATCTGAGGCAGAAGCCACGCGTATTATGATGCAGGTCCATAACGAAGGCGCCGGTCTAGCCGGTGTATACACGTTTGAGGTGGCGGAAACGAAAGTGTTTTCCGTGAATGAGTTTTCCCGGAGACATAAGCACCCGCTTAAGTGTATTATGGAGAAAGAATAAGCGTTCGTTTTTCTTAAAAGCGAACGCCCAGCCAACACCCCGGGGGTTCGCATGCTTGACCCAAAGCTCGAAAGGATCCTCAACCAGCTTCTCGAATCTGCACGGTTGAAGAGATACGAATTTAT
>CAYOJQ010000113.1:0-3523 GCA_964404325.1 uncultured Oligoflexales bacterium | reverse complement strand
AGGCCGAATAAGAAATACCGCGCGAGACTTCCATGATTGAGACCGTTCCAACGAACGCACCGGCCTTATCGAAGACCCCGAGATCATAGTACGAGTCTTGCGCTCTAATTTTTTCTTCGCCATATCCACACCTCCCACCGACTTACACACAAACAAATGTGAATTATTTTGTGCATTGCTTGTTTACAATTTACGAATGAAAAACGTGAAAAATCATTGGGGAAAACTCTGCGGAAAAAGTGGATAAGTCTTAGGCCACTGGCTCCCAAACCTGAACGAACAACTCAGTCGCATCATTCAATTTCTGATTAGGAAAATTCCCTTCCCAAAATTTCCCGTACTCGGAGCGAAACAGAGAAACATCAGAACCAAATCCAAGACCGCCAAGCAATTTCTCGTCAGGTGAACCAAAGGTTGTAATGAAGCAATCTGCAAGTTTCGCTTTAGCGACGATGTTCCCATGAAGATCTGCAACATCGAACTGCTGACCGACAGCAGACAAGCGCTCACCTACGGAACCTTCCTTCAACCGCTCAACCCGTTCGCGAGGTTCACAGCTAGTCAAAGGATGCCCAGAATTCAGCCGCTCAAGCGGAACCCGGTCCAAATACATCCCGATCGATTTCTTCACAACAACCCCAAAACGGACAAACGGCTTCTAAACGGAACGTACACGGCCAACGCCAAACAGCGGACGGAAAACAGCCCCTAAATCCGCATCGGCATAACAACGCAAGTGTAAGACTGATCGTCATTCGGACGAATGACCCCAGGCGAAAGCTGATCATTCAACTCAACCCGAACGATATCGTCATGCATAGCGCCGAGCACGTCCAAGACATAACGAGCATTAAAGCCAATGCGCATGTCCTTGCCCTTGTACTCAACTTCAATCTCTTCCTTGGCATCACCCAGCTCAGGATTATTCGAAGTGATTTCCATGCGGCCACCGGCAAGAGCGAACGTCACGCCCTTCGATTTCGCGTTCGACAACAAAGACACCCGCTTCAACGAAGACAGCAAAGCTTCCCGCTGAACCAAGAAATGCTCTTTCAAGTTTTGTGGAACAAGCTGTGAATAATTGGGATATTTACCTTCAATCAAGCGCACCATCAGCACGGTCGAGCCGTTGCGCACAACCAACTGCGCGCCTTCAATCGCGACTTCCACCGACTCTTCCACAGACTCTAACAATTTACGAATCTCGTGAAGCCCTTTGCGCGGAATAATCACGCCCGGCGGATTGTCTTTTGCGGGTGCCGAAGAAATACGGCGATCGATCATCGACAAGCGATGCCCATCGGTTGCCACCATACGGTAAGTGGGTCCGTCTTTATCGTTGCGGATTTCTAAATAAACGCCGTTCAAGTGGTAACGAGTTTCATCGGTCGAAACCGCGTAAATGGTTTTCTCAATCATCTCCGACAAAACATCGGCGTCGAACTTCACAAACTCTTTCGTCGTGAAGGTCGGGAAGACCGGATACTCTTCGGGGCTGATACCGACGATATTAAACACGGCCCGGTTCTGGGTGATCTTTAGCCAATTGTTCTCTTTGCGTTCGAGTTCAATTTTGCCTTCGGGCAGTTCCTTAATAATTTCGAAAAGCGATTTTGCATTGACCGCGACCTTCCCCGGCGATTTCACAAGGGCTGGAATCTCATCGGTGAGGCTGACCTCAAGATCGGTGGCGAAACCACGTAAGCCGCTTTCCTTTGCATCGAAAAGTACGTTCACCAAAATCGGCATGGTGTTGCGCTTCTCAACAATGTTTTGGGCGCGTGCGATCACGTTCAAAAGATCTTTCTTTTCGACCGCGAGTTTCATTTTTTAATCCTCCTGGATTGCTCTTTCACGTGTTCACGTGATTCCCAAATTTTTCAGCCCTAAGAACTCTTCTTTTATATATATAAAAATCTAGCAGTAGCAGTAGGGGCGTGGATTGCTCGGTTTACCACTTAAACGACCAAAATCTCTAGCTTTTCGCTGTGGAGATGTCGCTCCGTGATGAGCCTGGTTAATCCTCCAAAAATCCTCGTAACTTCTATCCCCATTTTTATGCAGAGGTTTCTCCACAGCTTTATCCACTACCCACATTCACACCCCTGTGATGTTGTGGATTCTACTCTCTAACTCTTCAACATCACGCTTGATTTCTGAATCTTTATTCAGTTGATCCTCGATCCTACGCAGTGCGTTCATAACGGTGGTGTGATCCTTCCCCCCAAACGAGCGGCCGATATCGACCAACGATTTATCGAGGTGTTTCTTCACCAGCCACATGGCCACTTGACGCGCCGTCACCAAAGGCTTTGTGCGGGTCTTTGATTTCAGATCCGGCACGCGGACTTTAAAGTGGTCGGACACCAGCTTCTGGATGTCATCAATCGTAATTGTGGCCACATCGTCATGGGTTGAAAGCACACGCTTGGCCAAATCCAAGCCGATCGGCAGACCCTGAAGCTCCGAGAACATCTTCACCTTATTCAGGTTGCCCTCAAGCTCACGAATCGAACGCTTCGAAATCCTGGCCACATAACTTACGACTTCGTTCGGCAGCATAATATTCTTACGCTCCGACTTATATTTAAGGATGGCGACGCGGGTTTCAATATCGGGCATCTGAATATCCGCGATTAAACCCCACTCCAGGCGCGTGCGAATCCGATCCTCAAGGCCTTTGATGTCCTTCGGCATACGGTCGGAGGCCACAATCACCTGCTGATCTTTCTCAAAAAAGTCGTTCAGCGTATGAAAGAACTCCTCCTGCACGGCCTCGCCGCGTCCGAGGATTTGGATATCATCCATCAACAAGACGTCGCACTGATCGCGGTAGCGCACGCGAAACTTATCCATCTCGTTACGGCGGATGCTCGAAATACACTCATTTAAGAAACGCTCGGCCGAGACATAGAGGATGCGCAGATGGGGAAAGCCCGTACGGATATGGTTGCCGACGGCGTTGAGTAAGTGAGTCTTACCCATACCGGTCGGTCCACAGATAAACAGCGGGTTGTAATTCTCCTTGCCGGGATTTTCAGCGATGCTGAACGAAGCGGCATGGGCAAATTCATTGTTGCGTCCGACGACGAAGGTCGAAAACGTATAGTCGGTGTTCAACATATCGCGCTGAGATCCAAAGGCGGAGCTCGCGACCACTCCGGTCTCCACGTCGGTCAGCAATAACTCTTGCGGCATTTTGGGAACTTCATTCACAACCGCGCTCGCACCTTGGCCGGTGACCACCAGTTCGATTTGAAAAGGCATTTGATAGAGGGCGGAGATCTCCGAGCAAATTCTCTCGAGAAGATTCTGCGAGATCCAAAATTTGTGCAGTTCCGTAGGCACGCCAAGCTGAAAACAACGGCCCGAGGCACGGTCTTCCACCCCAACCAAATTGGTCGGTTCAAACCACATTTGCAGCGGTTTATTATTCTGATTTTTCGACTTCAGGCTGTTCTTAACTGTTAGCCAAAAATCTTGATGTGGATTCTGCTGAGAATTCACGAAGCGCCCCCCACCT
>CAYOJQ010000112.1:0-3619 GCA_964404325.1 uncultured Oligoflexales bacterium | reverse complement strand
TTCGATGGCCGCATCACGGGCTTTAACTTTACGGGGGCGGTTTTTCGGAGTGGACTTGCCGGTATCTACATTGCGCAGAAGTTCCATGAGACTAATGTTCTCACCCCGTGCTTTACGGCTGCGCAGTTCGCGCATAGCCTCGCGTAAAAAGCGTTCCTCATCATAGAAGCGTTCCGCTAACGCCTTCTCATCAGATCGCGAAAGCTCTGCTGCATAAGAACCGATCAGCCAATCCACCACATTATTGCGGGTGAGACGCACACCCCGATGATTGGCTGTGACCTGCTTAATCCATCCGTCCACTTTCTCCTGATGCTCAGGTGTCAGCGTCACACGATCAGGATGCTTCGCTTTCTTTTTTTTCTTATTTAGTCCGTTGTCCATTTACCCGACTCCTCAATGATGAACACGCGATGACCTTGGATGTATCGATCCCCTTCAATTTTGTCGGGCACCCAGATGGAGCGGTAACGCGGTTCTGTGAGCCGTGGATTTTTTGCTGGTTCTGTTCCGTTCAGCATGGCTTGGCGCATCGCTTCTTTTTGTTGGTTATCTTTGTGAGCAAGATAACCAAAGGCAGCACCGAGGCCCGCGCCCACGAGTGCGCCAATCGCCGTTCCTCTTTGACTGTGATTCGTGGACAGGTTGCCCATGGAGCCACCTGAAACCGCGCCCATGCTTGCACCGAGGATCAAACTGTCTTGCATCGTTGCACAGCCGGTGAGTAGCAATTGAGCAAATAGGAAAGAGAGAAATCTATTCATAAAGGTTGTCCTTATGATGTGAAAATTTTGGATCGGTGCCGAAAGACTCTCAATAGGGAGTCAGTTGGAATTTGAGGCGTTTGATGAATGACTTTAACTTATGATTCTTGCTTGGCTTTTACGCGCATCCAAAAAATGCTGGGTCCTAAACGTATAGGGGCTGTCTAGGATCGGTTTAGGAGGTAAACTTGTTGCGAATTGGATGAGTGCTTCCCGAATCGTCTTACCTTGATCTGGGCCACAGCAAATCGGTGATGACCACTGGTGATTCTTAAAATCAGCGAGCGTGATGAAACTATGGATATCTCCACGAATAGAGGTCGATTTTGCGATTTGATTTTGGATCGATCTCGCTTGTGATGCTGCCTCCACCATCCACAAAACACGGGAAATCGCTTTTTCTTCCCGATAATAGTCACCAACGACCTGATACGCGCTTTCTCGTTTTTGATTTAGTTCCACTTCAAGAGCCACGGGAATGATCCCGTTGCCACTTGGCAGCCCCCAATATCCATCGGGTCGGTGGAGTTCTGGGCTTGGCACCCACATCGGAAGGGATGTACTCGCAAAACGACGCAACTGCTGCTCTGACATCAACTTCACCCCTTCAGGTCGATCTATCAACCATTCACCTAGGTGAAGAGCTGTTACCATTGCATCATGGCGAACATGCTCAACCCCGAAACCTTCCTCGCATAAGGCAGGAAGTTTTGAACGGATTGCAGCAAAACCTTTTTTTGCAAGCGTCCAATAAAAATTACTACCACTGTCATCACTGACACATTTAATAATGGCTGCCTGTTCAAGACGTAGTAACCGTTGATAAGTCGTTATTAGGGCGGTTGCTTTAAAAAATTTTGCCTGTAACACACGAGTGGTCACAACCTTCCAGCGCCATAGAAAAACCAGCATCGGGATATCGCGCTCTTCAGAGAGTTGAACCTTAATCCGTGAACCCATTTCATCTACTCCAATTCATCGGACGGGGCGGACGTTCCCTCGGTGGCGTTTTCTGGTGTGATGACTTTGCTTTGGCCTGCGCTACGCATCGGTTCTAAAAGTTCTTCCGCCTTCTCGATGGAAAGAAAAGGCGTTTGCACCTCAGTCATTTCAAGACCAGCTTTCCATAAAGCGCGTCCAGGAATGATCGGTAAGTCTGTAGCCCTGCCATTCCCCAGAACCGTCATGCTGGAAGCATCGTTGGACATGGGAAAGCACAAGACTCCCGTAAGGTTGGCCTTAATTTGCGGGTCAAGGGCGCGAACATCTGGGCGTTGTGTTGCGATAACGAGGTGAACACCCACAGCTCGCCCCTGACGAGCTACTTGACTCAGGATGCGCCGTGCTTTTTGGATTTCTTGTGCGGAAGCATGGCTACCAGCCAAAAACATTTCCGTGGCTTCATCAATGACGAGAAGAAGTCTGTGCATTGGCTGAGACCGTGAGCGTTTATCGTCGTGCTTTTTCGCGGCGAGCGCATCCACGTCCTTAACTTTATGAGCCTTTAAAGTGGCCATCCGATCATTCATCAGCTTTTCGATGCGATTTAAGTCGCCCACGGCCAACGAAATACTCGGCATGACCTTCACCCGAGCCAGATTTTCAAAGAGTTGAAACTCCAATCCGCCCTTTAAGTCGATCAAAACGAAATCCATCTTATCGTTACGGAGATAAAGCGTTGTGATGAGCTGACGCAGAAACGTTGATTTACCGCCGCCTGTTTGACCTGCGACCAATAAGTGAGGCGTGTCGCGTAAATCACCGCGCAACTCTCTTGAGCGTGTGCGGCCAATGCAGAATTGATTCCCCTAAAGCCATCAACTCCCTCCCATTCCGCCGACGACGGCATGGGGTACTTAGAATAAATGATGTCGAAAATGCCTTTGCTGCGGTCTTCCTTTATCTCCTCGATGTACACACGCAGTCCCGTCTCAAGGGAAGGCTTTGCCGTTTCAAAGTCTTTCTTGGGAAAGTTTGCACTGGTGATTTTCAGTTTCCGCGTGTTCTCATCCAAAGCAAAGTCAGCAATAATCCGTGGCGTCTTCCCCAGCCGATTGCGCAGCCCCGAAGTAACAAGGGCCAGATTGAGTTTTCTCTCAAATTGATTAAACAAGGCGGCCCGATAAGCCGCCCAGAACCAAAACCCAAGTGTCACGGCCACAGCAGAATAGACCGCGTAGATGACAGCATGCCTGGGGTAGAGAAACCAAAGACCCGCCCTTTGCGCTGCGAAGACATCCCAGCGAAAGGCAATTAAAAGAGCTGTGAATAGCCCTACAGCTCCACACGCAGCCCATGGGACCGAATTGCTGCGGATGCCAAACCAAAGCTCACGCAACGGACGTAAGAGAAGGCTCATGTTATGCAATGTTCTCGCGACTGGATCGGATTGATGGGGCGAAGGCGTTCCCATTATGATCCCTCCTGTCCGAATAAAATATAAATCGGTGTCCGCTCTGGCACCTCGATAACGGGAGTCTTTGATTTAAGGTCTGACATTAAATTGCGGCTTTGTTCCAAAGCTGTTGTGGATGTGGCGTTAAGCAGCGCATTGCGTGTTGAGGGTGGACGCACCGCTACACCACCTTGCACCTGCGTGTCTTGAAATCCATCCGCAAGACCACCGACAAAACTAAGCCCCACACTTCCCGCGATATTGAGCGCCTTGCTACTGAACATTGAACCCTTGAGACCTGTGATTCTATCTTCAGCGTCAGCCGCATCCGCTTGGATGCCGGTCATAGAGCCATCCTGAAACACCACCTTATTAAAGCGAATAAAGAGCCGTTCCTCAGAGGATCGCCCCGTACCGAGAAAGACCGCCCCCGCTTCAATTAATTCCTCACCATTTACGG
>CAYOJQ010000111.1:0-3643 GCA_964404325.1 uncultured Oligoflexales bacterium | reverse complement strand
AGTGCAAAAAAGACGCGGGACGAGAAAGCAATGATCCAAGCCATGCGGAGATTCGAGCCCTTGTGAGCTACGGACTGCTGGAGGATCTAGAATCTGAAGACTCATATTTAGGCTCAGAACTCGGAGAGGCTGATATTGAGCGCGAAATCGAATCCAAGAGCGTTGAAGCTAAAAAACAGCTCGATAAAAACCAAGATGGTGTTATCGGCGAACAAGAACGCCAGCAGCTAAAGAACCAATTCAAAGATAAGATGCTTGAAAAGTTCGACATCGACAGCGACGGCTCTTTCTCTCAAGTCGAAGAAGAAGCCATCCTCGAACAGATTCGTCTGCGTCTTGAGGAATTCCATCGCCGCCATCCGGAAAATTTTTCTGACAAACGTCCGGTTGTCTGTAAGGTTGTACATCAACGAGGCGGACAACGACCCCTATGGCAAAACCTTTTGGAAAAATGCGAGGGATAGTTTGGTTTTCGAATTCCTAAAAAGAGTTCGTAAAGTCCTTGGCAGCTTATAGGTGCTCTGCCATAATGAAAGTGAAAATCATTTTCAATAAGGTGAGGCATGAAAAAGCTCGACGATCGCCCTATCGACGGGAAGAAGGCCGTAAATCCCACCCTGGATTTGTCTCATTTCTTAAATTTCTTTGGTGAAGCCATGCTGATTCGTATTGGTCACGGCAAAGAGAGAGTTTTTTTTGGAAAGCCCAAAAAATAGAAGTCTCATGTGGTGGTTCTGCAAAAGCATCGTGGGTTCTTTTTCTTATGAAACGTCATCCAAGAAATTGAACGCGCTTACTCTTGTTGTCGTATCTCTGTGTTACACTTAAGTTATTAGATGAAATCACCGTCCGAAATGTAGAACCCGCAACAATGAGTCCAGAGTATGCTGACTAGCAGACTAAAATTGGGCGCCGTCGTTGGCACGATTTTGTTTTTTTTCGCGTCACCATCTTTTGCAGTGCCTGTGAAGCCAGGGCATTTGAAGATTGTTTTCGCCCCCGGGCTTGGAAAAGCTAAGGGCAAGAAAAAGTCTGAGGAAAAGAAGGAAGAAGGCAAGCCTCAGCCAAGTCTAAAAGCCGCCTGCGAGGGGCTTGGTAATGGCTTTGTGGTGAAAAAAGGCCTTTTTCGCCACGGAATAGTCAGTTCTTTTAGTTGCTTCGAAGGGGATAAGAGCCTTTCCGAAAAAGCAGCGAAGGAAGCCGATTGGTTGTTGCGCGTTTCCAAGGATGCGAGCGCCAAATGGCAATTTGAAATGTTCTATCAGGACGAAACAGAGCCACACGCAAAGCTAACTCTTCCTGACGGCGAAAATATGTTAGCGGCACTTAGCGATCCTAACGTCCAAAAGACAATCGCCGCGCAGATGATGGACTCTCTGCCCATGTCACGCTTGGTAGATCAAAAATCCATCGATGCGAAACTCGGTTACGATGGACGCAAAGAAGAAAACCTTCCTTTAGCACCCGATGAATATAAAATCTTTAGTCTCGAATATGTTCCTGGTGCCCGTATCTGGGTTCCAAAAGTTGTTGGTCAGGCTAAGAAGACAAAGAAAAGTAGAAAAGTCGTGAAGTGGGACGTCACTCTCGATCAGGAACTTGAGCCGGGGAAAACGTATTGGGCACAAGGGCCTCTTGGTCGTGGACAGTATGCTAAAAACTTTGAAGACACCTTGGGCAAAGCTCTTGCGAAACACGGTATAAAATCCGACTTCCTCTCGCAAACTGTCGATGCCCTCTATGACACGCTCGCTTCCGGTTATGTTGGTCTGCGTTATGGTTTCCCCATGACGAAAGGGGACAACCTCATCACGAAAGCAGCGATGGTTGGTATTCTCACTGAGGTGCGCGGCGGGCCATTGGAAGGTTTGCGTTGGTATTGGGATTTCGCACCGGAAATTAAAGAGAAGGTGAACGGACAGGAAACAAGTTACACATGGAGCCGTCCGACACTGGGCTGGTCTTTTGGTCTCCAGCTTCCTTGGTTTATTAAACGCATCGACGTTACACCGAAAATTGGTGTCATGGACTTCGATGCATCTTTCCTCGTTGATACACCCAATGGCAAAGAAGCGCGAAAGTTTCGTCTCAAGAACGCTTCAAACTTCGGTCTTGAACTCGGCATCGAATCAAATGCTCCTTGGTTTTTGGTCCGTTTCTGGGGTGCTTCCGACGTATCCGGTATCGTCGACCTAGGCGGATCAGGAACGGTTACGTCTCTCCGTGGTGGTCTTGATACGGTGTGGAACTTTTATAAGATCAGTGAGTCGTTTGACCTTTCTGTCCTTGTTTTCGGTTTTGGCGAGCGTTTAACTTTATCTACGAACGATAAAGAAGAAAATCCGACCGATATCAAAATTGAATCCGTTTCTTTTAATATGGCGTTTCTGGGGGCGGGAATTCTTTTAACTTGGTAGCGGAAAATTAGATGCGTTTGATAAAAAGAAACCCGGCTTAGCGCCGGGTTTTTTAATGTGGATTTTTCCAACTCTATTAGAAGTACATCCCCAGGCGAAAGCCCACGAATGCGCCAGTCTGCAGTTCTTTGTTTTCAACATCGTTAACCGTGAGCGTGTAAGCACGGCGACGGTAACCCACAATAAAGTCCAAGATACGATCAGTGATGTCAAAGCTTGCACTGATTTCACTATCCTGGCGCTGTCCAAGTTTTACATCGCGTCCCTCTTTTTCCAGAACGCGTGCGGTATTGAACATCACATGATCAAAGTTAATCACGGCGCGATTCCAAAGAGGGATGTTGAGGGCTAGGCCGGCGCCGAGGCTTGAGCCGTAGATATTAACAACATCAGTATCCGCGCTCGAAATGGAAATTTCATTGAGTGCTGCCGCAATCGATGGCGAAATCCAACCGAGTCTTGTGTGTAGACGCAGATCGCGGAAGGATGTGCGCATCTTGCTATCGTTCAATGTAAAGGGAACTTCGTTGTCGGAAGAATGTAAGGTAACGCCAAGCTTGCGCGATTCACCCGCAAATGTGCCGAATGTCCAACTGCTGCTCTGACTGCTTTCTTTGCTTTTGATTGTGTCGCTTTCAAAAGTGTCCATGCCAACATCAGCTTGAATAAACGCCGTCATAGTCTGACGGTCCAAATCTGATCCGGTAACCTGGCTGCGCGTTTGCGCCAAGGTTGCTGTGCTCGCCCCTAACAATAAGATCGTTGCACCGATGTGCATCCACGCCGCGTTCGCCATGGCGTTTTCCCTTTCAGAAGATCACTAGAAAAGAGTCTCAACCGACCATCGGAGGGGTTTCTAAAAACTTTACCGGAGCCTTACGGTCGCCCGGCAATTAGGCGCGTAGAAGTCTCTTCTTTCAAGGGGTTAGAGAAACGGTTTTTACTGCCTTCGGTAAAAGTAAACCAAGGATTTTACTGGATTCTTCATAGTGATATTGATAATTATTCTCAACTTTTGCTACTGTGATTCCGAAAAGAACTTTGAGAGCAGTGTCCTTCTTGGGCCTATATGAAAGGTTCCTGTTTTATGCACGTTTGTTTTTGCTTCAACTTGAATGACAAAAAGATCAAGGAGTACATCGACTCCGGCTGCGACAAATTGTCAAAGCTTCAGAAGGTCTGTGCGGCGGGAACAAATTGTGGCGGATGTATTCGTCACGTGCAGG
>CAYOJQ010000110.1:0-4062 GCA_964404325.1 uncultured Oligoflexales bacterium | reverse complement strand
ACTAAGAATGGACGCTCAGATCGAGCAATTTACAGAAAGAAAGTTGCACTATCTTTAAGGATAAAACAGCCGACTGCACCTTCATCCGTTTCAATCGACAACTCAAACTTCCCATCCGCGCCAACTCCACCTGTGCCCGCAACAGGGGGAATGGAGAACGTCACACAGTAAACGCTCAAGTCAGTGAGAGATGGATTCGCCAACGCGAAACTCGTGCTCTCACCCGCAAGTGCCAATTGGCCAATAACGGTGATTTTTGATGTGTCTTCACTATCACTCGATGAAGACTTTTTCTTCTTACCGCAGGACGCTGTGATTCCTGCTGTCGCCACCATGAGCACCGCTGCGCCCAAGGCTCCATAAACTCCACGTCGTAGTCTCATAGATTCCAACTCCTCATAAAGCCATATGATTTATTCGGATGTCTTAAAGCCCAAAATATTCTGACTCACAGTTAGTTAGTATAGTGTGTCACACTCCACCGACGAAAATCAAAGAATTGGGTAATACTGAGCAGGTTAAAGTGGTTTTAGGAAAACACAAAAATCCATTCTTCACTCTGTGAAATCATAGCCTTCTGATTTACCAAAAAATCAACTACAGAGATCCACGGCAAAGGAGGCGTTGCGCCCTCAATATTCGCTTTTAAAAAAACAGAATTTTTTTTGGCTTAATTCAAAAGAGAGCACGAACAGCATGAAGCATGCGGCTCGTGCTCAAATCGCGAGGATTCCTCTTCTACAGGGCGTACATAAACGTCGTGAGATCCTTCTTCTCCTGCTCTGTTAACTTTGTACCCAAAACAAGATTGAAGAATTCAACGGTATCTTCCAACGTCAACAGACGTCCATCGTGAAGGTATGGTGGCGTGTGACGGATACCACGCAACGGAAATGTTTTGATGGGACCGTCGTTACCCGCAAATCGCCCATTGACCATCTGTGGCATGTAGAATCGTTCTGTTTGCAGATTGTGCATGCTGTTGTCGGTGTAATAGGGCGCGGCATGACATTCAGCGCACCGTCCTTTACCAAAAAAGATTTCCTGCCCACGCATTTCGGCATCTGTTGCCATAGCTGGATCGAGTTTTCCATCCACACCCAGTTTTGGCGCGGGTGGAAAATCGAGGATAAGCTGCATCTCGGCCATATGCGCCACTTGAATCGCACGATCGAGCTTATTGAAGCCCTTTTTCGCGGCGATCACATGGTCGCCATCAAAATAAGCGCCCATCTGTTCAAACTCGGTGAAGTCTTCCACCGTCTTCAGAGCACGCTGCGATCCAAATAATCTTTGAATATTCACGCCACGCAACGTGGGGGTGTCGATGCGTCGACGCGCGGCGTTAGGTCGTGTGTTGGGGTCAAGATGGAACGCGCCGTTGGTGTGACCGTTGGCGTGGCAATCAAAACATGCCACACCTATTTCAGGATGGTCTGACCGACGGTCATCGGTGAGGTTAAATTGTTGTTGCGCAAACGGCGTCACGAGCAAGCGCAGACCATCTAACTCGCGTGGTGTCAGGATGCCGTTAAACATCTCGAAAAAATTTTTGTTGGTGATGAGTTTTCCCTGCGACACGTCACCAAGGTCAGGACGTGTTGTCAAAAAGACTGGCGGCGGAAACTCAGGAAGGAACCGCTCCGGAAGATCAAAGTCGAGATCAAACCGCTGCAGATTGCGTCCTTCCTGCTCCTTGATCTCATTGATCTGGAACTGAGGAAACACCTGCCCACCTTCCGCCTGATTCACGTGTGGCAGAGGAAAAAAGCCCGCCGGAAAGAGTCCTTTTGCTTTGATTTGCGCAGGCGTCAAAGCCGCTAGCGATTCCCAAGTTTGTCCTTCGGGTAACTTCGCGCGCACTCCCGTTTGCACCGGCTTACCACGCGTCATGGCTACATCTGGCGAGGGCTGATCACCGAGATTGTAACGTCGCTCCAAAAGACTTTGCTGACGCGCCTCGATTGCCGGTTTTTCGGCGATGTATTTTGTCCGCATATCCGCAAAGCTCATCCCCAACACCACGGGCAAATAACTCGAGCTCCCAATAGGTCCGGCGGTTCCACGGATGGGACCTGTGAGCGGTGGATCTTCTTCAGGAGTGGGTGTTACCGCTATGAGGGACTGCGGCTCGGAATAGGGCGACGTTGCTTGTGTTTCAGCATGAGCATTCACTGCCACGCCAACCAATAACAAGAATATTTTTTTCATGATCTCCCCCAGCCAAGTCAGATTGCTTCTGCTCAAAGCTCTGCAATTCCGATGCCTGACCGCGGAAGAACACAAAGTGTGCGCTACGCAAAAAAGGACAGCCAGAGCTGTCCTTTCAAATGATTGCACGTTTAGACGTTGCAGCGATGACCGGATTTTTTCTCAACGCCACAGGCGGGACAAATCTCAATCACGGGTGGCTCGTTGCCAGAACCACCTCGCGGCATGGTGCCACCTTGTGGCAACAAAGCTTTACGAACCATCTGATAGCCGAAATAAATCGCTACTGCCGGAAGAAGAAATCGCATACCCACCTGCAACACGGCAAGCCCTCCTCGAGCCACCAAAAAGGTTAACACAGCCGCACCTAACGCGTATTTGTGCCAAGATTTCATGACAACCATTCTGCCGCGGCTTGATCCCGTCGCGGCTTCGTTCGCCACGTTAAAAATGCCGCCGCTGCCGCTATCACCGCAATGGCGGCGAATCCAAGATACTTCAAACGGCTGCGACCTTGCGGAACCCCACCAATGGTGACACTAACCGTTTCACCAGCAGTGGTCGCACTTTTACCTACGCTATCATACATCTGTCCTGCAAAGGAAATCCCACTCTGCACCTGAAATCCAGTTGAACCGCTGAGTTCGGCCGTTCCCTTGCGGGCAAGAATCGCAAGCTCACCGACGTTGTACTCCGGCTTAAAAGTCATCACGGCCTTATCGCCCTTCGCGGGTACAATAAATCCGAGGGAGATCATGGTTTCGCCGGGGGGAAAATTCTTTTCCAGGACCAATCCACCTTCAGGACCCGGTTTTAGTTCGTCCGGCCCCACACCTTCCTGCGGCACCCAATCAATGGTTTCCGCGGGAAGAAGGATTTTCATTGTGTGTCGCACATCTTCTTTACCGCTGTTGCGCAAGAGAAAGATGTAATTCCCCTTAATCTCTTCCACCGAAGGATAGATGAAGTAGATATGTCGATCTGACAACTCCACCTGCGCCATGGCCGGAGCGGAAAGAAACAATAACGTCAAAAACCAAAACAGCTTCTTCACGACTGAGTTTTCTCCTCACCCGCCTTCACATAATCGAGGCGTCGCGCCGCATCCACATAGCGGTTGGCCAAGAATTGGCGTCGTTGTTCCCAAATGCGTTTCGATAAAAGCTTCTTTTCAAACGCGGCCTCGTCTTCGACGTAGCGTTTCAAGATAGCCTGTTTCATGGCGGTAAGGCGTTCACGCGAATTTTCAGATGAAGCAGCCTGAAGAAGATCGCCCTGTCCCCAAAAAAACGGCGTTACAACCGCGAAAATCAAAATCAAACTGAGAACCACGCAGAAGATCATCAACATGTTAACCTCCCTTCTGACGCTGCAATTCAGTGCGCATTTCTTTAAGAATCTCTTCCGTCGAACGCGCACCGAGAGTCGCGACCCGTGTTTCCCGGCGCCAGATAAAATACCAAACCAAAAAAGGTCCGAGCACGAGGATTCCGGCTGGCAGCCACCAAGCAAGACTATTCACGCCTTCTTTCGGCGGTTCCCGCAAAATCCACGGACCGTAACGATCGGTGAAAAAGGTGAGAATATCCTGCTCCGACTTTCCCGCCTCCATTTGTTTTTTCACTTCGTCTTTGATCTGCACGGAAAACTGCGCTTCGGAATCAAGAACGCTTAAGCCCGTGCATGTGGGGCAGCGCAGCTTGCCGGCCACTTCCCGGAAACGGTGCTCATCAAGCGCATCCGCCGCGAAGACGCTGCTTGTCCAAAACAGCACAAGGAAAAGCCACTTCTTCATAAAAATGCCTCCACATCAAACTGTCCCGCCACCACATCACGGCTGCGCTGACCACG
>CAYOJQ010000109.1:0-4076 GCA_964404325.1 uncultured Oligoflexales bacterium | reverse complement strand
CATGAAAATCAAGAATGCCTCTTAAAGAAAGTCGTCGGTGCCTCCAAACGCGAAACGGAAAAATTGATCGTCGGATTCTCACTTGAAAAATCAAAGCGCGACGTCATTCGCCCCGTCGGCGTAAGTGTCTCGGAAACTCCCCGCACCGGTGAAACTTTGTGCAAAAATGAAGACACAACGGCATTCACTGGCGAGGCTTTGGTTTTAGGAGACACAGCCACGGAAGAAAAAACAAAGCGAAACATGGTTCGCATCGCCTTCGATGCGCCCGCAGACTTGGCGGAGAAAATCGAACGTCTTAAGGAGATTCATGCGCACAAATTGAAAGATGGCAGCCTCGCGGAGGTGCTGGAGATGGCAGTGAATATGCTGCTGGATAAAACGGCGCCGGAGCGCAAAGTGCCGAAGAAACACCAAACGGTGGCTTCCCCCACGCGAAGCGTAAGTGTGAAAGTCGAAGCGCGTCGTCCGCCGGCAGCGGTTCGACAAGAAGTATGGAAGCGGGATAAGGGACAGTGCACTTTTATAGACTGTGAAGGCGGGCGCTGTTCCGCTCGGGGGCGCCTCCAGATCGATCATATTCAACCATGGGCACTCGGCGGTTCTTCAAGAGATCTTGATAACCTCAGACTTCTCTGCCAGGCCCATAATCTCTTCGTCGCCGAGAAATACTTCCCTGCGAAGCGAGAAAAAGTTCGCGCCGCGTCACGGAATAACTAGGATATCGAAGCCATGCCGAGAAACAGAAACGACTCACTATGGGTCGCTAAAGTCTGGCATAATGCAAAGGTCGCCTCCCCTCTTGGGAAGACGACCTCGTTGCCCTCTTCGGCGGTCAAAATTGCGCCGTAACCGCATGACACTGCGGTCACGCATGGAAATGTCGACGCTATTTCTTCTGTTCTTTTTCCCACTGAACCATAACGTCTTTTGCTTTTTCAAAACCGTTTTTCGCGGCTTCCTGCATCCACTTCATCGCAATCTTCTGATCTTTCTTCGTTCCCTCACCCTTTGCATACATCAGAGCCAGGTTGTATTGCGCCGGTGAGTACTGCCCTTCCGCGGCCTTCTCATACCATTCACGCGCTTTCGCTTGATCCGCGGTCACACCTTTCCCCGTGCCATAGAGAAGAGCGAGTTCATACTGCGCGGGCGCATAGTTCGTCGCGGCGGATTGAGAGAAATATTCAAACGCCTTCGCGTGTGAGGCCTGATCTGTTTTGTTGATAAACAGGCGCCCCAAGCTGAATTGCGCCAATTGGTTTCCTTGGATGGCGGCCTTCTCATACCAAGCGATGCCCTTGGCTTCATCCTTCATGCCCAAGGTCCCTTGAGTAAAAAAATGCCCCATCATCACCTGCGCGGGCGCCAGGCCGGCATTCGCGGCGATTTCCATATGCTTGATGGACTTTTCGTTGCTTTGCTCCCAACCATCGCCCTCGTTGTAGCAGAGACCCACACCAAAATGCCCCATGGCAAGACCTTTGTCCGCGGCTTCAAGATAGAGCTGGCAGCCCTTCTTGCGCTCGCCCTTTTGGAGATAAGCCACCCCTTGATCAAAGAGCGCCTGTGCGGGCGAGTTTGCCTGGGGTGCGGGAAGAGCGCTCAGCGATGTGCTTGTGCGATCTGAAATCATGTAGCCCGTTCCAACGCCCGCCACAAAGGCGATCAATGCCGTCGTGATAATCTTCGTCGTCATCGTTTTTTCCCCATTGGAGGTTGATGTCTTATTTTACCTGAAAAGGGGTTTTGGAAGCAAAAAACGAGGGGGAGAAGAATACTTTCATTCCTCTCCCCCTGACTTGTCGTGACGAATTTAGCCGTTCGCAGCTTTATCCGAGCTTAGGCTCCGCTAAGATAATGTACGCGTTGCCATGTAACATCGAACCAAAGGTTTTTGTTTCCTCTGTCTGCGGCGGCATTCTATCCAAACGCTTCGCTTCTTCGACGAAGTTAAATTGTTTCTTCAACGTCCAACCGTGTTCCTGAAAAAAGTCCAGTCCACTTTCCGGATCAAATTGCAACATCGCGTCCGCTTTCTTCATCGCTTGATAGATCTCTGGACTATTGACGAGATCCTGGGCGACGTTCATATAAAAGTCACTTAACCAATAGCGCACATCGTAGGTGATCAATTCCGCGGCCAACTGCGTGACGTTACTTTCTGTCAGATAAGGCAAAAGTCCTTCCGTAATCACCAATACGTTTTCATGGCGTTCGGTTACTTCCTTGAGAAGCATCTGACGTGCTTCCGCCTGACGCAAATCAACGGCGCGAAATTCTAAATCGCAGGGCGCCGCGATGGGGCTTAGTTTTTCTTGTTTAAACTGAATCATGGCGGGGAAATCCACTTCCACCCAATGCATGGATTGTGGCAACGGCAAACGGAAAACACGGGTGCATAAGCCGCAGGCAAGATTTATCACCGCATCAATCTTTTTGCCTTTGATGAGTTCCATCACTAAATCATCGAGCAACTTTGTGCGCACAGCCATCATCGCGGATAGATACTGTGTGGGCAATAAATTGCTGAGCATTTGCTCACGACCTTCAATCAGGAGTCCAGCAAGAGGATCTTTAAACAAAGCATCATCTCGTTTGCTTTCTAAAAAGCGCCCCGTGGCTGTCCACCATGCGGTATCTGAAACATTTTTGATGAGTTCAGATGAAACGGACATAACATCTCCTCTATGAATGCGGCATTGCGCGAGAAAAGCCCTAACCTTTCTCCCGGCATTTGTACAGCAACGAACTTTTCTAGCCCACGCTTAACTTCGTCTTTTTGGCCTGCTTTTCATTGCCGCCCCGTTCGACACTTGTCTTAGGATTCGACAACATTTTTTCTGCTAACCTCCTGAAATAAATGATGGCGTTCATGGTATGGAACCTGCACCATCCAGTCCGCAATCTTTAAGCAGCCATTAGAGGAATCCCCATGAATCTCGGACTGTCTTTTGTCGGTGTGGTCAATGGCGTTCGTGTTTATCGTCCCGCGGAAACTGCGTTGCCCCGTGAGTTACTTCCGATTTCCAACCAACCTTGGATTCTTGAGAACGAGAACGGCGATCGCGCCTTCTTCCTCAACGACAAATTGCATCGTGTGAGCGGTCCCGCCATTGAGCGCAAGGACGGCACTCATCTGTGGTTTGTAAACGGCAAGCCCGTGGAACCTCATCCCTTTGGCGAAGAGGGAAAAATCAATCTCGCGGCCATGTTAGAGGCCGATCGATCAGCCCGAATTTAAAGCCTTTTTTACACCGTCCGATAACCTGCTAAGGGGTTGGGCGGTGTCTTGCCTTTGGCCATCTTTCCCCGGTATTCCGCAAACAAATTCAATGACTTAATCAGGGCGTCGTTTTTGCAGGCTTAGAGCCATACGCAAAGGAGACGGGTATGGGGGTTTTGGTAAGAATTGTTCCCATCACGCTATGGGCGGTGACGCTTTTGTCCTGCGGCGATGCGAAGGACAACACACGCCCCATGCGTCGTAGTCCAAACACCGCGCCCATAAAAAACGGCGGCAGCAATCAAATCCCGGACAATAGCAATCAGGGCAACACCGGAAACAACACACCTCCTGGTGGTACCACCAATCCCACACCCACGCCCGGACAACAGAATCCTCCCAGTGATCCGACCGCCAGCATCACCAAGGCGAGTCTGAAACAACAGGTGGAATATCTATCCGGCGCCGAGTTTAAGGGCCGTGCAAGCGCGTCGGCGGAAAACAACAAAGCCGCGCAATTTATCGCGGATTGGTTCAAGAACAACGGCATTCAACCGGGTGCCGGCACCAGTTACATGCAAAAATTTAATGTGACGGCGGGAGCCACCAACAATATCGTCGGCATCATTCCCGGCAGCGATGCCACGCTCGCGGAAGAAACCGTCGTTGTGGGCGCGCACATGGACCATCTCGGTACGTCTGGCGGCAAGATATATTATGGCGCGGATGACAATGCGTCCGGCACCGCCACATTGCTTCACGTCGCGCGCGCGCTCGCGGCGTCAAAAGCGCAGCTGAAGCGCACCGTGGTTGTCATGGCGTTTTCAGGCGAAGAGCTTGGCCTGTTGGG
>CAYOJQ010000108.1:0-4087 GCA_964404325.1 uncultured Oligoflexales bacterium | reverse complement strand
GGAAAGCGTTGAAAACCGCTTCGGTAAGGTCATCAATCTTCCTCACTCGATCCAATGGTTAACTGACAACGGACCGTGCTACGCCGCAAGAAACACCGTCAATTACTGCCGTAGCCTTGGCTTCGAAGTCTGCACAACGGCTCCATACAGCCCTGAAAGCAACGGCATGGCTGAAGCTTTCGTCAAAACATTTAAACGTGACTACGCGTATGTTAACGAGCTTCGCGATGCAAAAACTGTCTTGGCATCATTGGCGGAATGGTTCGAGGATTATAATGAATGCGCGCCACATAAGGGCTTGCGAATGATGGCGCCGCGAGAATATCTTAGGCAATCAACAGCTGATTAAGCGGTCCGGTTCTGAGGGGGCTACTCCACATTCTCTTTCAAATTTTGATCGAAAAAATCATGAGACGCTTATCGGAGAATAGAATTATTGCTTATCACATATCTATTTAGGGATATATTTCTGGTGGGTTGTGAGGAGCGCCTTCTCTGTGTGAGTTTTGGAAACAGTCTGTGTGAAATTACTGAGTAAGAAAATTTTAGACCTCTCTCGTACCCATAAAAATCACCTGTAAAATCAGTTATATCCATCTTAGACAGCGCGACGTCTTTAGAACTTAAATGCTTCTGCCGAGGTTATAGTCACATATAAGGTTTAAAAACCATGTTTAAACATTACTTAAAACTTACGCGCTCTCAAGACGGGTCTTCGTTGATTCCCGTCATTCTTGGTTTGGGTGTGACAGGATTATTTATAGCAGCGATGGAAGGTCGACTCTCAAATCGGCAGCAAAGTTTGAAGGCGCGTAAAAATATTGCCATGATGGATCGTCTTAATGAATCCAATGCCGTGCTGCTTGGACAGCGTTTTTATCCTTGGGGGCCATGTTCACTGAAGGCGGACTATGGTTGCCCCAGCCTCAGCCCATCCCATTTTGTATGTGGATCCCAGTATCGAGGCGAAGACGCCGCATTTTCCGTGGAGTGGTGGAAAAAGTTTGGTAACGATGATGTAAAGATATTAGTCCATGCTAATTCGGAAAAATTGTTTGTAAGAGAAAACGGTGTTCCCGTTATGAAAACGCCGTTTCCTTACATTGATGAAAAAAACTTAGGAAACGTCGATCTCTGGTTTAAAGGCGGTCATAAAATCGGACCAAACTATGTAGCTAAGACCTATTTTCAAAAGCCTGTATGTGAAGGTGGTCTTGTTACGGGTCTGCAAATCAAGTCAGTTATTGAAGGCAATCAGCACGGGCGTGCGGAACGCAAGTTTGAAGTTGCTGTTGCCAAGCCTTTGGATCCGACCTGTCGTATTGATGCGGCCGATGCGGTGGCAGTAGGAGGTACGCTTAATGTAAGTCTCACTGTTTTTGGTGCAACTACAGGTGCGGATATCACTCTCGAAGGTCAAGCTCCGATTCGACAATACTTCCGTCGTGCAGAAACAGAATCAGACGCAGAGGTGTGGAAAGGTTCTTTAACTTTCAATTTTCCTAATGGTGCTTCTTACCAGAAGATAGAAGCGAAGCTTTACGACAGTCATCAGAATAAAAGCAGTTCCTGCATAAAAGAAGTTCGCAATATCGCTGTTCCTCCACGTGCTCCTTCCTGTGTGCTCTTAGCCTATCCTGATGGCGGCGATTGCGCTAAATTTGAGCACATTATTTCCGGTGAAGTCGATCAGTACCCAAGTACCGTTCGCATATGTGGTCTGAAGCCAGGCGAAAAGAGGACGCATAGCACCGAAGTGTCCAATTCAGGTGGTAAAGGCACTTGTGTAGGGTCAGTCACGATGCCAGTACAGTCTATTTTGGGAGAAGTAAAAGTAGGATCGCCTGTCTTGGTTGCTTCACGATACGGGACTAACGAACAAGGCAAAACCTATCGCCTTGATATTTATAGAACTGAAGTCCAAAGAGAAGGAGAGCCTCCTACTTCAGTTGAAAGTACGGTGGAAGTGTATGAATAAGCTACCCCACAATGAAGCAGGTTTTTCTTTAGTTGCCTTTATGGTTGCTGTGTGTCTATGCACTGCAGGCGTAATTGGTTTTACTGAGTTTTATGGTTACTATCTCAGAGCGCAAAGAAATATGAATTCCAAAGATAGTTTGGATGAGATCGATCTCGGTCTTCGTAACTATCTTACACAGCGGCTACGCCATTATGCGAAAGATGAATGTCCCACTGATAAATTTAAGGAATATTTTTCGTCATCTCAAATCGGAGCTTGGGGCTACCCTCGTGTTGTGGATCAAGCCATTGAAGTGAATGATAAGGCACCCGCACGCATGAAAGAAGCTGCAGCTCGTTGTGCCCTTCTAGGTATTCCTGGTGCTAGTACCTATAAGGGGGGGCATTTTTGTCTGGTTATTGAACGTACGGAAGAAAACGCCTTAGGGGGAACATTCCTTGCCTCAAGTCGCCCTTTTGTGGAAGTACGCGTTGATTTTCAAGAAGCTCATCAATTCTTGACGTGGAGCTGTCAGGCCTTTGCAGGAGATGGGGCGCTGGCTATGGTGAGCTATAGTATTAACTGGTCGGACGGGCAAAAGGAAGGTCGAGACGTTTACAACTCCCATTATGGTTGGTTCTATGCGGCATCCAAGTAGGAATGATGAGGCTGGTTATTCCTTGATGGAAGTCATTGTTGCGTCCGCGCTGATTAGTATGGTTGCTTTGGGATCCTACGAATTCATCACACGCATGTCCGAGCGAAATAATCTTGAGCAAGCTCGCGACGAAGCCATTCAAATAACAAACCAATTTGGCGAACGTATGCGTAAGATGGTTGTTGGGCGTAACAATCAATCGACGACATTTGCCGCTGCTACGATGCCGGCATTGAATGTGGCCCCCTTTATTGAGCTGAGAGATTGCGATACCAAAAACTGCAAAGGTGTCCGTTTTTTAGTATCCCCAGCCCAGTCGGCGAATGACGTGGTGGTCTATGAAAACATATGCCGCCCTGTAAAGTTGGGCCTTACGGATACGTCTAAACTCAGCGCAATTTATCAGCGTTGTAATATCACGTGCGCTTCAGGAGAGTACCCCGCGATTCGCATTAAAGAGCGAACCAAAGAAGTTGTTTTACCCGCCAATCCTAATAATCCAGGATCACCTACCGCCATGGCTTTTTGCATTGAGAAGCCGGCGATAGCATTAAGTGAATCTGATGACCTGCAAATCACGGTCTTTGGTGCGTTGCGTCGCAAGGAAGAGGCCGTGATGCTGGTTCCTCGTGCGAGTTCCATCCCTCTATCTTTTGTGATCAGCGGAAAAGTTCGAGAGATTAAGTAGTCTTCGTTATCCTGCGACGGGGCGAAATAGGGTAGTATAGAAGCTATCTTATTGAACCATGAGCACAGGAAGTAAGAATGAAGACGTTCCGTTTTGCGCTGGCAGGGCTGTGTTTCATACATGCTTTGGGATGTACCACGCCCGCGACTCCTGAGATTCTCCCTGAAGATAGCTGTATTGAGAGAAGAGCTGCGATTGATATTGGTTCCGGATCGACTCGCATCAATGTCGCGAAAGTTGATTTTTGTCAAATGCGCTTAAAAGAGATCCTTTTTGAGAAGCAAGAAAAGGTTTCTTATCACGAAGCTTTGCAGGCATCTGCTGATGGGACTTTAAGTCCACAGATTATTGCGGAAGGGGCTCAGGTCGTTAAGCAACTTCACACCGAAGCTTTAGCTTTTAAGCCGAAGAAGGTCATTGCAACAGCTTCTGCGGCGTTTCGGGAAGCTAAAAATGGAGATATGGCTGTCGAGGAAATTTCTCGTGAAGGGCATCTTCCCGTTAAAATCATTGATCAGGATTTAGAAGGACGCTTGGGTTTTCTCGGTGCGGCTCAACAAGCGAATGGTCCCTTAGAACACATCGTTGTATGGGATATCGGAGCGGGAAGTCAGCAAATAACCGTGCGCCGCGAAAGCGGAGCCATGGACGTTTTTAAATCATCCTTGGCATCAGAAACATTTAAAGAACATTTAATCAAAAAGATTCAACACCGCCGCAAAGTAAAGAGATATTGTCAATTGTTGTGGATGAAGCCCGCAGCTTAGGCGGCAATGACTTC
>CAYOJQ010000107.1:0-4136 GCA_964404325.1 uncultured Oligoflexales bacterium | reverse complement strand
TCGAAGCCTACGAAGCCAGGCATTTCCCGCTCGACCTGCCCGATCCGGTGGAAGCCATCAAGTTCGTCATGGAGCAGCGCAATCTCGCCGTCAAGGACCTGGTACCTTACATCGGCCAACCGAACCGGGTGTATGAGGTGCTTAACCACAAGCGGCCGCTGACCATGGCCATGGCCTGGAAACTGCACAAGGGTCTGGGTATTCCGGCGGAATCCTTGATCAAGCAGGCAGCATAGGACGACTCACCAGATCCTCACAGCCATTCGCGAAGAAAAAACAAAACGCATAGCTCATGAGCATTTCTACCTACAACATTAATGAGTGTTCAGAAATTCGAGTACCACCTCTTATTAAATGGCCCGGTGGAAAGCGCTCGTTACTTGAACAAATCCTTCCTCATTTGCCTCCATCACCTAGGAGGTACTTTGAACCTTTTCTAGGCGGTGGTGCGGTCTTCTTTGCCTTACAGCCTAGCAAAGCTTGGCTATCTGATACAAACGAAGAATTAATTAACCTCTACCGTCATGTAAGAGATGCGCCGGAGGGCCTTATTAAGATCCTTCGGACTTTTGAAAACTCAGAGAAGGCCTATTACCACATACGCGAACAAACATTTAGATCCCCTATAAAGCGAGCAGCAAGATTGTTGTACTTAACAACTTTGTCATTTAATGGTATCCACAGAGTTAATCTTCGTGGTGAATTCAATGTTCCCTATGGTTATAAGACTCATCTTGCCACTTGTGATGAATTCCGCATTAAAGCAACAAGCAAAGCATTAGCTTCTGCAAAACTTAACGTGGCCGATTTTGAGGTAGCTACACGTTCTGCAAAGGAGGGAGACCTAGTTTATTTTGATCCTCCTTACACTGTTGCTCATTCGCACAATGGTTTCGTGAAATACAACGAAAAAATCTTTTCCTGGTCAGATCAAATTCGTCTTGCAAGCCACGCATACTCCCTTGCTGAGCGTGGGTGCCATGTAGTCATTAGCAACGCAGATCATCCTTCTGTGCGTAGCCTCTACAAGGAATTCACTGTAAAGAAAATCCAGCGATTTTCTCGAATAGCAGCTTCAAGCGAGCACCGCAAAGCTATAACGGAATTGCTCTTCTATAAATCGGGGAGAAAGGGTGATGCTAGATAATATTAAGCCGACGGCTGAGTTGAGAACCTTAGCGAGAAGCAATGCTCGAGATTACTTGTCAAAGAGCGTGCATCACAAGTTACTGGCCGACGAAATCGCAAATGGCTGGGAAGTAATTAAAAAAAGAAAAATCAGTGTCAGCCTGAAGAAGCCTAAGAATCATGGCGTCCTTCTTGAAGATAGGGTATGGACTCTAATCTACAGGATGCAATTTGGCTTTCTTTCGGCGCAGGGGGGTGGGAAGTTATGGTTAGACTTAAAAGACAAAAATGGTCCAAAAAGCCAAATTGATGTAATAGGTATTGATGATGAGATTGCCCTCGCAGTTGAATGCAAGTCTCAGGAAAAATATTCAAAGAGGCCGCAATTTCAACAAGAATTAGCAAAGCTGGCCCAGCTTAGAGAAAGGTTCGCGAAAGCAGCAAACAATCAAACATTATTTCCTGGACCGCATAAAAGACAAACTGTTCTCTTATTCTTCTTAGCGAATGTTGATCTTTCTAAGAATGATAGAGAGAGAGCGGCTGAAGCAAATGTACTGCTCTTCGATGAACGCGACTTAGATTATTACGAAAAACTAATTGCCTATCTTGGGCCTGCTGCGAAATATCAATTCTTCGCAGACATGCTTCCAGGAAAAACCGTCCCCGGCTTAGAGCTTCGTGTTCCGTCAGTACGTACAAAGATGGGCCAGTATTACAGTTATAGTTTTCCCATCTCGCCTGAATACCTACTAAAAATCTCTTACGTTTCACATCGCTCTAAAGGCAAAGCCTCTGATGTCCACACGTATCAGAGGATGCTGTCAAAAAACCGGTTGAATAAGATCCGCCAGTACATTTCCGAGTCAGGAATATTCCCTACAAACATCGTAGTAAATTTGGACAAAAAGCGATTAACCTTTGAGCGAATAAAGCAGGAGACTGCTAAGCACGAGCAAGAAGAAAGCGGGATTATGGGCTGGCTAACCATACGTCCAACATACAAATCTGCGTGGATCATTGATGGACAACATCGGCTATTTGCTTACTCCGGACATCCACGAGCTAAAGCAAGCCATTTATCTGTATTGGCGTTTGAGGGATTGCCGCCTAGCAAGCAAGCACAATTGTTTATCGACATTAACGCGAAGCAAAAAAGCGTCAAGCAATCCCTGCTACAGGAACTTTTTGCAGAGCTTCACTGGGAAGCAGAAAAACCTAGTGTGAGAGTTCAGGCAGTTATTTCGAAGGCTATTCAGGTTCTTGACGCCGATAAGGATTCGCCGCTACATGGCCGAATCCAAACAGCAGATGCAACAAAGGATTCTACTCGTTGTATTTCACTTACAAGCATTTTTAACGCTGTTGAGAAAACTGGCTTTCACATTGTTAAAGAAAAGAAGGAAAGCGTAATTGAGTATGGTCCGCTTTGGGCAGCAACGACTGAGGACACCTTAGAACGAACTGTGTATGTTCTCAAAGAGTGGTTAAACGAAATACGTAAGCACTGCGAACAATGGTGGGAGCTTGGTTCAGGAGAGGGTGGTGGTTTAGCAATGAATGATGGGATCACCGCCTGCATAAATATATTAAGAAGTGTCTTCATTCATCTTGACCAGAAAGGCGTGAAATTAATCCACCTAGATAATGATGATCTGCTGGAAATCGTCAGGCCCTATGCGTGTGCGCTCGGGAAATATTTTGGAACACTCACACCTGAGCAGCGCAAAGGGTTCAGAGATCTACGTGGCGTACAAGGTCAGACTGCTCGGACAAGGCGTTGTCAATTTGCTATACGAGAGGAAATTTCAGATTTCAACCCAGTTGGCCTTGACGAGTTTATGGCTCTGGAAAAGGAAAAGACAAATCTTCGCGGAAAGGAGATCATCGACCGGATCGAAAGAACTCTGCAGACAGTAATAATTGAGGAACTGAAGCAGGAATATGGTTCAAGTGAAAATGAATGGTGGTTACTAGGAGTACCGAAGAAGGTTCGAATGGAAGCGGGAACACGCTTTGAGAACGATGATGGTAAGCGTGGATCAAAAGAGGCGTATTTTGAACTAATGGATTATCGAAGGATTACTTTGGAGAAATGGGATATCTTTGGAAAGATCCTTGGATATGGTACTTCTGGAAATAAGGAAAAGAAAACTAGTTGGATGGTGATGGTAAATGAAAAGCGTAATATTGTTTCCCACCCCTCATCCGGAGTGTCTTTAACACTCGAAGAACTTGCGCAGATTGAAGAATTAGAAAAATGGATATTGAGGCAAATTGAGAATAGTAGTACCGGTGGGGATGCGCTGGGGGCAAATGGAAATGAAACGGAAGAAAGTGATGATGTAGTGGAAGAGTAGTTATTCTTTCGAATCTGCTCTCACTTATAAAATAAATTTACATAACAAAAAAGGCAGCCGAAGCTGCCTTTTTCCTTTGCTGCGTTCCGCTCAGTGCCGCGGCTTGCGCAGCTTCTGGATGGCTGCGAGCTGGGCGACGGCCTCGGCCAGCTCGGCCTGGGCCTTGGCGAATTCCATCTGCGAGGTCTTGTTCTGCAGCGCCTCCTCGGCCTTCTTCTTGGCTTCGAGGGCCTTGGCCTCGTCGAGATCCTTGCCGCGGATGGCGGTGTCGGCCAGCACGGTGACGAGGTTGGGCTGCACCTCGAGCATGCCGCCGGCAACGAAGACGAGCTCCTCGGCGCCGTCCTGCGTCTTGACGCGCACGGCGCCCGGCTTGATGCGGGTGAGCAGCGGCGTGTGGCCGGGCAGGATGCCCAACTCGCCGGCCTCGCCCGGCAGGACGACGAATTCCGCCAGCCCGGAGAAGATCGACTCCTCCGCGCTGACGATATCGACATGTACGGTCATTGCCATGGTTGCCTGTCCTCCGTTGTCGCCCCCGGCCGCGTCTCTTACTGCAGCGTCTTCGCCTTCTCGAAGGCCTCGTCGATGCCGCCGATCATGTAGAAGGCCTGCTCGGGCAGGGCGTCGCACTCGCCATTGACGATC
>CAYOJQ010000106.1:0-4318 GCA_964404325.1 uncultured Oligoflexales bacterium | reverse complement strand
ACACACCGATCGCCGTGATTGGTGAAAAAGGCGAGAAGGTAGACGTTGCGGCCCTTACCAAAGGCGGCGCGGCTCCTGCTCCCGCACCGGCGAAGGAAGCTCCGAAAGCGGCGGCGGCACCTGCCGCGGCAAAGAGCGCTCCAGCACCGGCAGCTCCTGCCGCTGTCGCTCCAAAAGTCGAGGCAAAAGCCGTGGGCGGACGTTTCCGCGCTTCACCTCTTGCAAAAAAAGTAGCTGAAGATAAGGGCATCGACCTCCAGCAGATTCAAGGTAGCGGCCCTCAAGGACGCGTCGTGATTCGTGACGTGGAAGCGTTCCTTCAAGGCGGTGGTAAAGCCGCGGCGGCTCCGGCGCCGGCTGCGATGCGCGCACCGACGCCTGTTTTCACCGCTGGCGTGGATCAAGACATCCCCGTCACGATGATGCGCAAAACGATCGCAAAGCGTCTGCTTGAAGGCAAAAACGAAGCTCCTCACTTCTACCTCACGCGCTCCGTGAACATGAGCCGTCTGAACGACTGGCGTGCTCGTATCAACGATGAAGCGGAGAAGAGCAAGGGCGCCCTGGCGAAGGTCAGCGTGAACGACTTGATCGTCCTCGCAACCGCGAAAGCATTGCGCCGTCATCCGCAGGTGAACTCTTCATGGCAAGGTGACGTGATCAAGCAATTCGGTAATGTGAATGTTGCCGTTGCCGTTGCGCTTCCGCAAGGATTGATCACTCCTGTGATTCGTCACACGGATCAATTGGGATTGCGCGAAATCGCGGTACAGAGCAAAGAACTCGTTGCACGCGCGAAAGCGGGACAACTTGAGCCAGCCGATTATACCGGCGGAACGTTTACGATCTCCAACCTTGGCATGATGGGCATCGAAAGCTTCACAGCGATTATCAATCCGCCACAGGCGGCGATTCTCGCGGTCGGCGCGACAATCCCAACACCATGGGTTGACGAAAACAATCAAGTGGTGGTGCAACCACGCATGACACTCACCATGTCCTGCGACCACCGTGTTGTCGATGGAGCGGTTGGCGCTTCCTTCTTGCAAACGCTCTGCGGTTACCTCGAAGATCCTTTGATGATGTTGAGCTGACTCGTCATCCTGACCTTGAGCACGGCGAAAGGGAAGGATCTCCACCAAAAAAAGAAAAAATGTCCTCGTTTGAGGACATTTTTTTGTCTCTACGATGATCAAGACTATCTCGGTGTTGACCGATACGTTCTCGTGGAGGACGCATCATGAAACTGACCTACGATCTTCATGAGTTTTCACGGAAAGTAAAAACCATCAGCGACTATGAGCGATTGGTGGAGTTGGGATTTACGACACAAACTCTATCGGGGATTTTTTTCCCGTCTGATATTCCGGCTCTGCTAGCGTTCTGCGAAGAAAATCCAGAGTTCCACATAACAAGCGGCCTTGGCGAAGGAATCATTGTCAATCGACTCGATCCGCGTGGAAAGTCCTTCAAACTAGCAGAAGGAAACAACGATCCCGATTATGCACTCGACGCATCTGATGTCATCAAACGCGTGCTTCCCGTGCTTTTGTGTAAACTGTCTAATTCCTAAAATTTTGATGGAGTAGGGATATAAAGCCATAAACACCTCCGTGCGTTTGGAGGTGTTGCTATCGCTTACAGATTCGGAAATCCAACGACATCCATGCCTTGGACTGACTTAACTCTCAGAAACAGTAGGGATAGAAGACAAGCTTTTAAGCGCCAAGGCAATCTTGATTCGCTTAAGGCGAATCTCCCCAAGAAATCATCTTAACCAGGCTTCAAAATAAGTCCATGAACTCCGATGCAAAAAAATCAGCAGCGGCGTCCACGCTGCCTACTCGCTACCCACCTCATGATGGGAGTGCCTATGCGCCTCGGCTTACTTCTTTCTTTGCTACTGTTATGGTCTTGCGGAACGGATGATTCAGAAACAAAAAATCACCGCCAGCAAAAATCATCCAGCGATGCCACGCAACAACCTGGGACTAGCTCTGAAAACTGCGTTGCGCTAAATCTTACGGACACGCCATGTCCACCAAAGTCTCCCGAACCACCCGAACAAGAGACGCCGCCGCCTACCGAGCCACCTGATCCGCCAACGCCTGCGCCCACGCCCGGCGATACAACAAATTATCAGAAGGATATTGCTCCCATTATGGCGACAAGCTGCGCTGTCGCGGGATGTCATGCGGGATCAAGGCCGGCGAAAAGCATCGGGCTTGATAATGTGAACGGCGTCATCATCAATTTCTTTGATGCCATCAGCGCCATCGAGAAGGGAAAAATGCCGATCGACAACTATCCAAAAATCACCGCGACGCAGTTAAAGACGCTCAAAACCTGGCAGGCGGAAGGCTATCCGCAGTAGAAGCGAACAAAGGGCAAACGAACCGAACCGAAGAGGCTGCAAAGAGACCTCAGCCACGAGTCATTTTAACTATCTGAAATTATTCGATTAAGGATAACTAGGCACGAGGAAGGTGTTTTGTTATAAAAAAGCCCACTTCGGTTGGTTCCATAGTTAAATGGATATAACGAGTCTTTCCTAAAGACTAGTTCTTGGTTCGATTCCAGGTGGGACCGCTGATTTTTCTGCACCGCAGAAAAATCCCTCTACTTACTCATGCTTATGCCTCCAAAAATCACAGAAAATTTTTCATCTGCATTTTTATCTGCATATTTCAAAAACATCCCGCGAAGAAACTTTTAAACCCTAAACACTAAAATCAATCAGCTCTGCGGTTTTCGCCGCCGTATCACCCGTTACTAACGCCACCGTCTTTGCATACCCTTGCGTCTCGCGAATATCCTTATGCCCAAGCACTGCCTGTACCGAGCTTAAGTCTTTCGTCGCTAGTAACGCTAAGGTTCCAAAACTGTGCCGACAGATGTGCGTAGACCTCCACGGAAGCTCTAGCGCCCGGAACGCTTTGTTAAACGTTGCCGAGATCGCTGTGTAACGTATCAGTTCACCCTTTCGATCGTGAAAGACGGGTGCTTTAAGATCAGCTGTCTGCTCTTTTAGAAGAGTGATAACAGCAGGAGCGAGCTTAATGATACGAATCGAGCCATCGTTTTTAGCACAAGCTTGAAGGTTCGGTTGCTGGGAGAAATGATCCCACCACACCGATCTCATAATGGAAACGATACCGTTTTCCAGATCGACTGCGTCCCAATGCAGCCCCGCACTTTCACCCACCCGGGCTCCGGTATGTACCAGAAAAAAGGCGAGCTGATAGTACGCAGGCTTCGGGCCGTTTTCTTTCAACCACAAGAGCCAACGGCGTATCTCTTCCGGCCGCATATAGTAGTCGGGTCTTCGGGGTACGAGTGGCTTATAGAAAATGCGCTTTCGATGCCTTTTTACGATGGGAACGACAAACTTTGGATCCACATAGTCGCGATACCAGTAAAGGATGGTGCGCAGGATTCTAAACTCCTGTTTGAAATACTTTCGCCGGGTGGCTTTAGCCGTTGGGTGCTTCCTTAACCAATCAAACCAAGCGTCGATGGTACGATCATCGAAGTCGCCCATTGTCACTTTCGCCATGGGAGAAGTGATGAGGTATTCGATCTGCTTAAGACGCGCTTGTTGGGTCACCATACGTAACAGACTAAGCTGCTCCGCTTGATACCTTTCAATAACCTCTTTGAACAGAATCTGTTGCAAAGAAAGTCGCCCCTCGCGTCCCATTTGATACTGCTCTTTCGTGACATCGTGCCACGCTTCCGCCTCCGCTCTGGTTGCGAAACTTTTGAAAGCTACCTTCACTCCGCGCACAGAAACGTACGCATCGTAGACGTAAACTTTCTTACCGCTTTGATTTTTTCGAGAACGCTTTGTTATCGCCATGTGTTGAACTCCTTTTTTTCAAGTCGCTCAATCCACGCTTCAATACTCGCCTTCCGAAACATCACCCGATTCTTAATCATCACAAACGGCACCTCCCGTCTGGCGACCCAATTACGAATGGTTTTCGGACTGCGCCGCAGCGCTCCCGCAAGTTCCTCGATAGTTATCAAACCAAGATTGTCAAAGAGCGAACCCGAAACAAGGTCGGGTGTGAGATGAGTTGTTGTCATACCACTCCTGAGGTTTCTTTTCTATGTTGTTGGTTGTGCTGTTACATTTTGGCTTTGAGATGTGTGTGTTTTGATTATTGGTTTTGTGATGGTTTTGAATGGGAATTAGGTTTCTAGTTTTTGGGGTCAAGCAAGCATGGGGCTTGGCGCCAACCCCCTGAGCTTTCGCTTTGGTGACTTCGTCCCCAATCCCCTTAAAACCACAGTCTCAGAACGTCAGATTCGGGCC
>CAYOJQ010000105.1:0-4371 GCA_964404325.1 uncultured Oligoflexales bacterium | reverse complement strand
ATGCAGCCTATTAAATAGAGATACCCCGAGGAGAAATCCTCGGGGTATTTTTTTTGCTCAGAAACAAAATGGAAAGACTAGGACGAGAGTCTCCTGTTTTTTTATGCTTACGACCTATAAGAAATCGATAGATCAACGCTGCTCATTTACCGCATCTAACAGCTCTTTGAACTGATAAGGCTTACCAAGCATCGTCGTCGCACCCAGTTCCTTTGCCTGTTCAATAGTGATGTCAGAATAACCCGTCACGAGAACAACCCTGGTAGTTTTATCTTTGTTTTTAATGCGGCCCAGTAACTCCAGACCGTCGCCATGCGGCATTCTGATGTCTGTTACAACAATGTCTGTAGGACTTGTATTAAATAACTGCCACGCTTCGGTTCCGTTTCCTGCCTCAATAACTTCGTAGCCGGCTTTTTCAAATTCGTAACGCAATATCTCACGGAGAATAGCTTCATCATCAACAACTAAGATTGTATTTCGGCTCACGAAATGACCTCCTGTCGATCCATTGCTAAGCGTAGTTCACATACAAAACGAGTGTGAGGATGTTTATTGTCAATGAAAAGACGTCCTCGGTGCTCATCCAAAATGTTTCGAGAGATACTAAGTCCGAGTCCAGTGCCTGTATTGATATCCTTTGTGGTGTAGAAGGGTTGAAAAATCTTTTCACGAAGTTCGAAGGGGATTCCTGGTCCGCTGTCCGTAACGGCTAAGTGCACTAGCTCATCTTTGGTCGACAAGCTCACTTCTACCCAACGATCCGGGAGAGACTGAACGGCATCAAAAGCATTATTTAAGAGATTCAAAAGCACTTGGCTGATCTGCGTGGCGCGGCACTCGATCTCGATGCCGGCACGCCCTTGAACACGTAACTCGATGCCGCTGTTTTTGAATCTTTCTCTGCAGAGATCTAAGGTTTGTTCGAGAATGGAATGCAGGTCCTCGAGAATAAATGGATCTTTTTCTCCGCTGCGAGACAAAGCGCGAAGCCCTTTGATGATCTTCGAGATGCGAAGGGTCGTGCGTTCTATGAGCTGCAAAGTTCCCATTGTCTGAGCTAGGGTGATTTCTCCTACGGAAATCATTTTTTGCATCTGCCGGCTTTTGCCGTGGATGATGGCTAGAGGATTGTTGATTTCATGAGCAATACCTCCCGCCATTTCTCCGAGAGAAGCCATCTTTGAAGAGTGAGCGATGGCGGCTCTTTGCATTTCCATGGCGGTTTCAGTTTTTTTGAGTTCCGTTAAGTCGTTCATGGTGCCGAGAAACCCTGTCATTTCTCCGGCATGATTTCGTTCTGGAACAAGAGATATGCTGACGATGCGATCTTCGTCCTGATGGCGTAGCAATGTGAACTCTTGCCGTAGTGGTTTATCGGCTACGGACAAGTCAGTAAAGATTTGCATCGCAAACTTTCTTTCTGCCGGACTTATAAACTGCGTCCAATTTTTCCCGAGGGCATCTTTTGCTCCGATCCCAGTAATATTCTGCCAGTCTTCGTTGATCATGGTAAGTTCGCCGACTTTGTTTCCGCGAAAGATTCCAATGGGAACAGCGTCCATGATCGCTCCCAGCGTACTGGCTTGTTCTGCAAACTGATGTTCTCGCTTCGCGAGAAGGCGGGTCTTCTCAGCGGCAATACGTTCGGCTCTTTCCCGGATGACCTGGAGATTGACAATGAGGCCGGCGAGAAACAGGGAGAGCAGTGTGCCCGCGCAGCTTGCGGCCAAAGTGCTGCTTCCATGGGTGGAATAGAACTGTTTGGTAGGGCGCCACCCCAAATAAAACGGTTTGTTGATCAGCTCTATGGAAGTCAGGCGTTGGAACGGCTCGTTTCGTCGAAAAGGTTCGTCTGCGGATCTAAAAAGAGGCTGTGAGAAATTGTCACGCTTGTCAGATATTTCCACCGCAAGCTGACGTGGTTTGGAGTTGATGGTGCTGTGAAAAAAGTCCTGCGTGTAAAATGGAGCTGTTACGAAGGCCTTTAAATTTTGAAGAGACGTGGGTTCCGCAGTGGGTTTCCCCGGATGAAAAACAGGCATAAGGATGAGAAAGCCGTGTTTTTGCGCGATATGTAACATGATCTCGCTCGTCATGGACGGCTTTCGAGTCGAGGCAGCTTGTTCAATGGTACGTCGCCGCTCGCTTTCGGAAGCGAGATCCGTTCCAATAGGGGAATGTTTGCCGCTTTCTGGTTGAAAGAAAGAAACGACCACATAGATGCCCTGGCGAGAAAGCACTTCACCAGGAATGGCTTTAATCGTGAGATTGGGAACGCCGTTGCGGGCCATGTGTTTTTTAAAAGATTCTTCCTCGCTCGCGAGAACTTTGTAAGCGAGACCGATGCCGGCTAGCCCCGGACGTTGCAGTCCAATATCCAACTGTTCCGCGAACCGCTGCCACTCACCTCGATCGATATCTTGAGAAGCGCTAACGAACCCAACACCACTGCTGAGAATGGCGAGATAATCGTCCATTCGATCTTGGATTTCACGCGTCATGTCAGCAACGATGCTGTCAATGCGAAGAGAATCCTGTTGTGTCTGATTCTTCATCAATAAGTAGAAAAGAGCGCCACAAAAGGCCCAGCCTATACAAAGCGCAAAGCTTGGATTGCGCAAGGACCCGGCGCGGCGGAAACCGCTGAGCGCTAGTGCCGTCACTGCAATCGTGGCGAGGAAAAGTTGTAGGTTAATCAGATTCTGGTTCATGGTCCCGCTAAAAAAGGGACCGCGGCTCTGAATGGTTGCGTAAATGGCGATCACGTTGAAGACGAGCACCAAAAGGTAGAACCACTTCTTCTGTAGAACTCTAACGCCAACGAGAAAGATCGGCAGAATTATATAGAGATAGAAATAACCGCTGCGGGTGTAAAAGATAAAATAGGACACCGCGAGCAATATGGTGGACATTAAAATGAAGCGCCCCAACTCCTGCGGTCGCATGTGATGACGTCGCAGCCATAAGATAACGGGCATGGTGATGGTCAAGATCCCGAGCGCGTCACCCACCAGTAGCGTGAGACACGAGTTGACCCAATCAAATTCGGATTTCGTGGCATCAAAGAAGGTCGTTACAAATTGGGTTAGCGCAGGAAAAAGCGGAGAAATCAAAGCTGCGGCTAGAACCAAAGCGGTTTCTGAAAAATAGGCATCCTTTGTATCGGTCTTACGAAGAAACTGTAGGATGCTGTATCCCACAAGAGATTCAACAAAGCCGCCAAATCCCATGGTTACGGCCGCCCAAGTTGGGATGGGAGCGAGACACGTCGTTGCTAGTTGCATAAATAGGACGAGGGGTATGGCCGCGGTCCCATACACATGCAGAATGGCAATTGCAAATCCGCTCAATGGCCATAGTGGAGACGCAGTATCGCCGAATGGACTCAAATAGGAGCCCATGAGTCCGAGGGACACACCAACAAAAGCGAGAGCAACGGTGGCTTGCCAGGAAAGTTTCGACTCTTGCTTGGGTGTTGCCAACATCGGTGACGCCACCATATCGCTCCTCGTCCGTTTGAGCATATTGCTCCAGTTGACGGAGGCTTGCTGCGGGAAGCGCGACATTATGGAGTCCGCAGACCACCTCAAACCATATTTATACCCCAAGATCGGCGAAAAAAAAGCCCCTCTTCTCCCTAGGCGAAGGCGCCAGAATTCCCTGTAAGCATTGGGTCTGTTGGTGTTGGTGTCTTGTGTGGATTAGCGGAATGACAAGGCAGTGGCGATAACTATTCCGTGTTAGCATAGAAGTTAAGCACGGAGTCCTTTTCAATGTTACGACGAAACATTCTCTTAAGAATTGGGTTGGTCGGCTTTTTGGCTTTCATCGCGTGGTATTTCTACGACCAGATTCATATTCCCAGCTGTTCGGCCATGCAGGAAGAGATGCGTCGTTTTGGGGCATGGGGCCCAATTCTCCTCGTGATTGTGTATGTGCTTGGAACCGTCTCCTTTATTCCTGGAACTTTGTTGACCCTTCTTGCTGGATCTATGTTTGGTTTCTGGTTGGGATCCACTGTTGTTATCGTTGGTCTAAGTCTTGGGGCGTATTTGGCGTTTTTGTTGGGACGCTATCTTCTTCGGGAGCCGTTGTCTCATTGGATGCAAAAACAGGCCTGGGTCGAGCGCCTCAAAAAGGGACTCGAAACCAACGGATTTCGCTTTATTGTGGTAGCAAGGCTTGTCCCTCTTTTTCCATTCAACGCCCTAAATTTTGCCTGCGGGGCATTGCCTTTACGAAGCCGGGACTACATCTTTGGTTCCTTTCTCGGAATGCTTCCAGGGACGATGGCGTATGTGTACGCGGGAGCGGCTGGCTGCCGGCTTATTGACCCTCTTTTGAGGGGAGAGCTGACTTGGAAAGACT
>CAYOJQ010000104.1:0-4519 GCA_964404325.1 uncultured Oligoflexales bacterium | reverse complement strand
GGTCCTGTAGTATTACGTTGATCAATTATTTTTAGAGATGCTGAGTCTACAGATATTTTTGGAATAATTGCGAAATCAATCGACGACAAAAATGACAGAACTAAATGGGGTACTCCCTTAATTTTAAGAGATAATCGTAGGCCATTCGCAACTATTCCATCTACGCTATCATTGATGTTAGCGATAGGACCGACATCGAGAAAATGTGCAACCTTACCATGCATATTAGTGTTGCAAAGAAGCAATCTTTTCAGGGAAAAAGCGGCATCTTCAGCAGTAACGTGATAGCCATCGATAGTAACGATGTCATCACGGAGATCGAAATGAATCCACCCTGGAGACAGCTCATATTTTCTGGCGGCAGATGTATAAAGTTGACCGTCGATACGAGAGATCTGGACAAGAGGAGAATACAGCGCTTCAAGCATACGATAGTCTCCCACCATCTCGATGCTGCACGTATCTATGCTCTTGAACACCTTGGCTCGAGTAAAAGCAGTGCGTAAAACCCTTGTTGTCTGGACGCTCGGCTTAAACACCACAGGTCTCTCCTTTACAATCAACATCCCGCCCAACATTGTGAGCATCACCAAAAGAATCAGGAATCTTAATCCCTTTTTCAAGAAGACGTTTTTCAAATTCTTTTGCATCGATCTTAGACTTTTCATTCTCTTTTTTCTTTTCTGTGGGTGGAACATTTGTTCGGAATGCAGTCGCATTTGGTCGCAGAGACTCAGCTGCGGCGACGCTTGCGGGCAACAAAAAAGAAAGGGCTGATAATGTTTTAAGGATTGCCTTCGGACGACTTTTGGATTTCATGAATCACTCCCTGACCTAATATGAAATTTGGTATCTAATTGGCGCAGCCAACCCGTCGCCAAAAGCAAGAGCTATGCCACCTTTAACCGCCAATAAATCATTGATTTAATTGCGCGGCGAGTCGTCATTTTTCGCTACACTTCAGCGGCTCTGGTATATTTTTGAGCTTAATCTCTGGACATCTAAGAAACTTCAAAAGGCTAGAAAAGACTATGTATGCGGAATCTATTGAAGATTTATTGCGGTCGGAAGAGAGGCCTGAAAGCGGGACATGAAGTCTCGGAAAATGGATGTTTTTAGGGAGATTTGGCTATTCCTTAAGCCTCGGGAGAAAACGGAAACGGAATAACTACCTCGGCAACTCTAACTTCAACTTAATCTGCGTCCAGCCCTCGATCGCGTTACCGACGCGATCTTTTCGCGGAACGAATTTCGCTTCGCGCGCGGCAGACAATATCCGCTCATCCATCCCAAACCCAACTTTCTTCACCAGCCCAGTCGACTGAACAATCCCCTGTTTATCCACAAACACATCGACAACAAAAAGCCCTTCCAGGTTGGCGTCGACAGCGTCGTCGGTATATTGCGGGGTTTTCATCGTTGCGAAGATGAGTTTGGGATCGGAGCTTAGGTCTTCACCCGAGAGGGCTTTGATGTCGTTTGGATTGAGGCGTTTTCCTTCATCGGGGGCGAGTAGGGTGTTACCTGCCGCGACGGCGATATTGCTCGGTCCGTCGGTGAACGATTCTTTCGAGAGGCCTGTCAGCTGGCGGAATTCTGGCGTATCGATAAAATCATCCCACCATTCCTTCACTTGATCGTGGTTGGCAACTGCTCATCTGAATACTCTTCATTCATGGTCTCTGGGTCTCGAAGAGTTCTATGACGTTGTCAGCCCGATCCTGCTTGCTACCGTCAGTGACCTTCTTGAGCAGATGGGGCGACACGTTCCAGCCATGGTGGTCATCAGTATGGATGCTGACGGTTTTTTTGTTCACGCGGATGACGACGCCTGACACCGTTTCGCCGACGTTATTAGTGAAAGAAACTCGTTCGCCCAAATTGTACTTAGCCAATTCGTGGTAGATGTCTGATTGGCGCTTATCCTGCATGTAGGCGACAAGTCTGCGATTGAGGTCAATGAGTTCCACATCGGTATATTTTGTGAAATCGATATCGATGGTCATATATGGATCCTCGCCGTGTCTGGTTGATGGGCGGAAATATAGCAAAGGCAGGTCGAAGTTCTAAGCAATTTGTATCCTAAGCCTAGCGAAAATTGTCGATCGGATCGACCTGATTCTGCCTTGGCACAAAAGTCCATATTTAGTATTCGTGTCAGCCAAGTTAAGAACATGAGTTCAACGAAAGCAAAGAACATGAAACCAGGACGCAATGACGACTGCCCCTGCGGTAGTGGTAAAAAATACAAGAAATGCTGCCTCGTCGCTGACAATCAGTCGCTCGCAGGGGACCTCGAGTATTCTCGGCTGCGTAAAATTGAGGCTAGTCTTATTCCCCGACTCCTGTCACATGCGTTCGAGGCTTTTGGTGAAAGCGCCATGCACGACGCCTGGATCGAATTCCATGATGGTTTAGAAGATGAGGAACCAACCTCCGACAACCCGATGAACATGGTCTTTATGCCCTGGTTCTTCTTCAATTGGCTCGTAGAGCATGAGGATGACAGGCCTGCCGAGCATACACCCCTATTTACCACGGTGGCTGAAGACTTCCTCAATACGCACGGTAAACACCTATCGGACGACGAGAAGGCGATCATTGCCGCAGCCAGTCGTAGACCTTTTTCCCTCTGCGAAGTTATCGAGGTTAAACCAGGTATCGGCCTAGTGTTGTTCGACATGTTTCAGAAGAAACAATTCGAGGTCATTGAAAAAACAGCATCAAAATCACTTTCCCGAGGAGACTTCCTCCTCTGTGCCACGATGCTGCCGCTGGCTGGCAAGCTAATGAACATTGCGACGGCTCCATACACTCTACCACCAACAGCAAAGTTGGAGATTCTTGAGTTACGCAAAGACATCTTGAAGCGATGTCGACGAAAAAACTTCTCGGAAAAGATGCTGCGCGATGAAGAACCATTCGTCATCGGCTTCTATCTAGACTCTATCGCGAGTATGTTCAATCCACAGCGAGAGCTCGTCAATACCGATGGCGAAGAACTTATTTTCCATACGCTAATCTTCGATCTTACTTGTAGCCCAGAAGATGCCTTTGAAGCCCTAAAGGATCTCGCTCATCACGAACCAGACGATGATTTTCTTGAAGATGCGAAGCGAGATGCATCGGGTCGACTAAAAGGAATTCAGTTCCCGTGGCTTAGTCGCGACACTAACCCTAAGCGATCCCTATCGGCACCACTCGTTCTGGGAGATGTTGAAATCAATGGAAGTCGACTGACGGTTCGAGTCAATTCCAAGGAGAGAGCTGATAGAGCGCGTAAAGAAATTGAGAGTCGTCTTAATAAACACGCTCTCTATAGAACAACCCTCATAGAGTCCCTTGAAAAAATGTTGCAGGAGAGAGAAGGCAAAGCCACGCCATCCCCTAAAAAGCCCACTCCCAGAAACCAATTACCGCCCGAGGCTCTGGAGAAGATGGCGGAGTTGAATCGTGAGTATTGGAGTAAATGGTTCGATATTCCCGTCCCTGCTTTAAACAACATGACTCCAAGAGACGCCGCTAAAACAGAGGAAGGCCGTGATCTACTGAGCAGCTTGTTACTCTACTACGAACAACAAAACGAGAAATCCAAGGACAACTTATTGAGAGTTGACGTTGAAATGCTCAAGCGAGAGCTTGGTTTGCCGAATCCTTGACTTTCCTCTCCAAGGGAACCTTATTTCTTAAGCGCCCCGGATTCTTCAAGTTCCTCAAGCATATAGATCGCGCGTTGGGGGATGCGAGTACCATAGATCTTTCGTGCTACGGCCAGGATATCCTGAGCGGTTGTTAAATTAAGTTTTTTCGCAAGAAAAATGACGTCGTCAACGTCGTGCGTATCGACCCTGGATGAAAGAACTTTCATCGCGAGTAGATAAGAGGCGTCCGGCGTCCACACGAGCAGATTCGGCCTTTTAAAGAGAAAGATTTGAACTGTTGGCTCAACGTCAATGTATCCTTTGACAGCATCATTGAGCCAATCACTATCTAACCCCATTTTTTCTCCCACCTCTTTCGCAACATCACGGACAGCTGCACTGGGATGAAAAATAGCATCCAAATCTTTTGTCGCGGCACGAGCATCAAAGGCAAGACACATGGCCGCACCACCGACCACGCACAATTCTGCTTTTATATCCAAAGCAGCTAGCCTCTTATCCATTTCGCCAAAGGCTTCGATAAGGATTTCTTTTGAAAGCATTTAGACTCCGTCACGCTAGACGCGCATTAAGAACTCTTTGGTAACAAAGATGCCATTTCGTCGAAAGTACGGAGGGCTCTCGACGATGGCAATTGCTCGCATCGATTCGAGTCCAGACAGAAACCAAGGTTCATCCAGCCTAAAGGAACTCGTTGCCCAAAGCGGAGGCGAGATCCCGAGTTCGTCAGCAAGAGTCATTATGATAGCGGCAAGAAGAGCAAGGCGCTTAAACTCGCCGACAGGAGGAAGCTCCACTCCTCGGAAACTAACATTATGGCGAATATGCCGGATAATTTCGCCTGCGGCTAATTTCCA
>CAYOJQ010000103.1:0-5016 GCA_964404325.1 uncultured Oligoflexales bacterium | reverse complement strand
ACCTTCCCGCACGCGCTGCGATAAACCACCTGAGCCATCTTTCCCGTGTGTTGAGTGGCTTCGACTTTTGGAAAGCGAGGTCTTTTTAAGAGAACATCCTGATCGAAAGTTTGGATGTAAGGGATTTCGGCGTAATCCATGCCGCGCAAAAGTTCACTCGCGCGCTCACCGAGACGCATGCATGGTCTCACGGGTAGCTGCGCCACTATGGCGATTCGCATGGAGCCGCTGGCCTCACGATGGGCGAGAGTGCCAATCTTTTCGGCGCCACAGGGGAGCTCGTAATCGAATCGAACACCCTCGGGGTCGAAGCGAATTTCATGTACCGGCAAGAGGACAAAAACTTCGTTCAGGTCCTCTGCAGAAGCGTAACCGCTTAAAAGCAGACCGAAGAAAAAGAGGGCAGTTTTTAAGAAAAAGGCCAACATAGGGAAATCCCGAACAATTTCTTAATATTTTATGGATTTATAAAATAAAGTCAATAATTATTAAAATATCTTAATAAAAAGGAAGCAAAGGCAAGGGGTTATCGTTGCAATCACTACAACCATCTGTTAGATTCCCAGCCCACTCGTCTTAGTAAGCAAGCTCAAAACAAGCAGTAGCCGGCGAGTGCAATTGTCAGAAGGAGCCACACATGAAACGTACTTATCAACCAAGCAAAATCCGCTACAAGCGTACGCACGGATTCCGCGCGCGTATGGAAACAACCGGCGGTCGTAATGTTCTTAAACGCCGTCGCGCTAAAGGCCGTAAACGCCTCGCTGTTGCCGTTTACAAGAAGTAATCCAATTTATGTGCGAGCCGCTGGGAGCCTTGACTCAGCCTCAAACACCGTCGAAGCGGTTTAAAAAAACAAATCGATTAACGAAACGGGTTGAGTTTAAGGTCGTTCTCGACGAGGGCAATAAGGTTGCAGACCGGTTAACGGTCGTTGTGACTGGAAAGTCTAATGTCAAAAATCCCAGGGTTGGGTTTATTGTATCGAAAAAAGTTGGCAACGCGGTTGTGCGAAATCGCGTAAAGCGGCTAATGCGGGAAATTTTTCGGGAGCGAATGCAGTCACTCCCGGCTGTCGATATAGTTGTGATTGCCCGCTTTCGGGCAGCTGAAGCGTCATTAGAAGAGTTACGAGCTTCGCTCGAACAGAATCTAAGCCGCGCTTTCAGAAAACTCGTCAGTAAATGAAAATAACGTGCGCTCTCTCTTAATAGGATTGATTCGCATTTATCGTCGATTCATCTCGCCCCTTCTTGGGCCGCGGTGTCGATTTTTTCCCAGCTGTTCCGTTTATGCCCTCGAATGCCTCGATAAGTATCCCCTACAAACGGCTCTCCCCAAAATAATTGCGCGTATATTCCGTTGCCATCCAGGGCACCCAGGAGGAATTGACCTGCCATGAATATGGACCGTAAGGCTCTTTTAGCTGTTGTTGCCTGTATTATTTTTTACATCGGCTACACCAAATATCTTTCTCAAAAATACCCCGGCATGGGTACCAAGACTGAGGCGACGAGTTCTGCTGAAAAACCCAGCGAGAACAAAGAAGTTGCACCACCACCAACAACGGCTGTGGCACCTAGCGTCGAAGGGGCCGAACCAGCGGCACCCCAGCTTTCCCCAGAAGAACTACGATTTGAAACAGCATCGGCTGTTTATGAATTCGATCAAGACATCTCAGCCCTCAAGAGCGTCCGCCTTAAAGGTTACCGCGCGCAAAAAGATAGCCCGGAGAATGATTGGGTACAGCTGCTGGACAGCCCGATGATTATTCAAGGGACTCGTGACGTTGCCCAGATTCATGGTCAAAGAGGATTCCAGGCTGAACGCGAAGGCAACATGCTTTCTTTTACCAAGCGCCAAGGCGATTGGTTGATGCGTCAGACATTTACTATCCCGAAAGAAGGTTATGAAATCGGGGTGAAGGTTGAATTTCAGAACCTGGCGCCGACCCCGCAGGAGTTGACGGGTGGACTTTGGGTTGAAGAGAACCTTGTTCTTCCAAAAGCCCAAGGCTTCAGTCTTATCCCCGCACCAAATGTTCAGCAGAAAAATCTTATCGCTGGTGTGGAGGGGGGCCGAGAATCCGTCGCGGCGAAAAAGCAGTGCGAGTCGAATGAGAAAGCCTTTTCCTTTCAAGATGAAAAAATCGATTTTGTTGGCTTCGATAGCCACTATTTCTTAAGTGTCTTTTTACCGCGCGCCGAAAAAGTGAACGTAACGATGGGGCGCTCTAAAGAGATGCAAGCAGACATCTGCCCTATCGTGCTGACGGCATTCCAACGTTTCGGCATGGTTAATCCCAACGAGTCCGTCGCGCTTTCCTTCTCAGGCTATTTCGGTCCGAAGGACGTTAACGTTCTCGCGAAACATGACCCGGCATTGAAGCAGACCGTGAATTTTGGTTGGTTCTCGATTATTGCACGTCCTTTGTTGGCGGCAATTCAGGGTCTCTACAAGTTTACTCATAACTACGGGATCGCGATTATCCTCGTTACCGTAGTCTTGAAGATCCTCTTTTACCCACTGACACGTGCCGCAGCGGTTTCGATGAAGCGTATGCAGAAGTTGAATCCAGAGATGCAACGCATCCGCGAGCGCTACAAGGATGATCCTAAGCGTCAGCAACAAGAGCTTATGCAGTTCATGGCGAAGAATAAGGTCAACCCAGCGAAAGGCTGTTTGCCAATCTTGCCACAGATTCCCGTGTTCATTGCGTTCTATAACGTTTTGTCCAACGCCATTGAACTTCGTCATAGTGAGTTCTTCGGTTGGATCACGGATCTTTCCGTCGCTGATCCCTATTACGTGACCCCAATTCTTTTGGGCGTCGGTATGTTTATTCAACAAAAGTTAACGCCAAACCCATCAATGGATAAAACACAGGAGCGCGTGATGCTGATGATGCCAGTCGTCTTCACGGTGATGATGCTTTCTCTACCTGCTGGCTTGGTGTTGTACATGATCACCAACACGGTTGTCTCGATTGGCCAACAGCAGTGGTTAAACAGACGTTTGGATGGGGCAAAGGCCTAGAGAACAACCTAACCGAGAGTGGTTCAATTACAGGAGTATTTGATGCTGAAGTCTTCCAAAGAAGTGCGTGTTACCGCAAAGACATTAGAGCTGGCAGTTGATGAAGCCGCAACGCGCTTAGGTGTGGACGTTGAACATGTAGATTACCGCGTCGTCTCTCAGACGGGCGGTGGATTCTTTTCCTTCCTTGGTAAAAAAGTAGAAATCGTCGCCGTGCGCCGCGGTGAAGGCAAAATGGTGGCGGAAGAGTCCTTTGAGAATGGAGAAGAGCGCTGTGAGTTGAGTGATTCCGAAGTCGCTGAGCTCAAAGAAGATCTGCGCCAATTTTGTGCAGGTATCTGTCGTTACATGACTCAAGGTGATGTGGACGTGAAGGCTGATATCCAAGACGGACGTCTGGTTCTGGACATCAACGATGAGTTTTTGGCCGCGCAGATCGTTAAAAATAGTAAGCTCGCGGAATCTCTTGAGCACATTCTGCGCAAAAAGCCCCGTCATCTGAAGCGTGAGCTGCCTTTCCGCATCTTCGTTGACGTTAATGGCGTGCGTTTGCAACGCGAAAAAGAATTGATCGAGATGGCTCATGACCTTTCGGAAAAAGTTCATGAGAACAAACGCCCGATCGTTTTGAACTATAAGAGCAGCTACGATCGCAAGATCATCCACATGGCTCTTGATAAGGATGATCGTGTATATACAAAGTCAATCGGCTCAGGGCCAAACCGTAAACTGATGATCTTACCCATGAAGAAACCAGGCATGGTCGAAGACGGGCTGAACGTAAACTAACATGAGCACGAACGAGAAAAAATCAGTAGGCCCGGCTTTATTTGCCGGGCTTTCGCGTAATGAGCACCCCATCATGGCCCTATCGAGTGGGCCTGGTGCCGGAGCGGTGGCGCTTATTCGTGTTTCTGGCTCTCGATGCCTTGAGCTTCTCAATGCATTTATAAAAATTCGTTCGAAGAAACCTTTTGAACATCGTTTTCTCTACCTAGCCGACGTCGTTGACGCGGAGACGAAAGAAACGCTTGATGAAGCGATGGTGGTCGCGTTCAAAGGGCCGCATTCTTATACCGGACAAGACAGTCTAGAGATTCATTGCCACGGTGGTCCTTACATTGTTCAGCGTATTCTTCGCGCCATGCGAGGATTGGGTGTTCGGGATGCCGAGCCTGGTGAGTTTACGCGGAGAGCTTTCCTCAACGGCAAAATGGACTTAACCGCTGCCGAGGGCATTCGCGAACTTGTGCAGGCGCAGTCCCATCAGCAGTGGCAAGCGGCAAGGCAGTTAGTGCGTGGTCAACTCTCTCAGCACATCGAGGAGCTGCGTTATAGTCTGATCAAGGCCATGGCTTACCTCGAGGCGCGCATCGATTTTCCAGATGAAGGAGATACGCGTGATGTCGAGCTTCAACAGGTTAAAACGATGGTGGATGGGGTCACCGCGAAGATCGTTCAGCTAAAGAATTCCTATTCCAGCGGGCGCGTCGCGATGGAAGGCCTACGGGTTGCTATCGTGGGCGCACCCAATGCCGGGAAGTCGACGCTTCTTAACACTCTTCTTCGGAAAGATCGGGCGATCGTGACAGATATTGCTGGAACGACGCGTGATTACCTCGAAGAAGGTTGCCTTATCAAAGGGCGTCTTGTTCGTTTGATTGATACCGCCGGTATCCGTGATACAGCCGACCAAGTTGAGAAAATCGGTGTGTCCATGTCCAAAAAGTTGGCCGCGGAAGCCGATATTATTCTCGGCCTATTTCCTGCCGACGGCGCTGAACACGAACGATTGGAAGTAGAAGCTCTTCTGAATGAGTTTGGTGCGGAAAAAGTCATTCGTGTCCTGACAAAAACGGACCATGGCGTACCAGTTTGGACACATGAAGGCCTTATACCGATCTCTTGCGTGAAGGAGAACGGTATTGAGAGTCTGGAATCGGAGCTTGCAAACCGCGTTGATCACTATGTGGCACCACT
>CAYOJQ010000102.1:0-5065 GCA_964404325.1 uncultured Oligoflexales bacterium | reverse complement strand
TGCGTGAGGAATCGCTGCCGAAGGTGAACTGTCAACGCAAATCCTGACTATCGCAAATCACAACAAACTTTCCGCAGCTCGCTCAATGCTCTTCATTATTCTGACTTTCTTTTTAAGTGTTCCCTCACACGCACTACTGCAAAGACGAATTTTTACCGCCATATCTATGTGCAAAGCTCGCTTCAACGAGCAGAGCCTTGGTCGAGCGGATCCAAGCCCTTTGAACACGCTTTTTGCTGAGTACTCAATGTCCAGTGACCACATTCCTTCTCCAGCCAGGAGAAAGGCTTCCATTTTTTCGGGATTTCTTGCCATATATCCCTTGAAGTGAGCGGCTTCGATTTGAACCCATGCTCTAGACATGCTTCGTTCAGTCGCATGCCCCGCACAAGACATTTCCGTTACCAGTCCCTTTGAATTCAGAATCCCAACCAACTTCTCAATGCCTGGGTCTATGTCAATTTGCGGAATATTCTCAGTTAGGGCCGAAAAAATTTCTATTTGATTCGTCTCCATAACAGGCTCTCATTATGAGTTGCTGGATTGACGGTAATGCTTGCAGACGTACAAACGATACTTCCCTTCAAGAGCCCTGACTCCTCCTTGATTCTGAGAAATAAGCGCTTCGATCACTTTATCGCATAAAGAAATCCCGTCTTTTTTCGCCGCGTTTAACAGTTTTTCTCTGTGCAAGTTGGCCTCGGATCGGCCAATTCTCGTGATTAAGTATGGAGCGTTCATGTGAACAAAATGCTTCTCGAAAATGGCAGAGATTGCGCCAGATGCGTCGGAAACATTTAGGATGGTCTGGATTCCCATTTTAATCATTATCTGGATTAGTTCGAGGGTGAACATCATGCTGCATTCGTCATCTAAAAGAACCTGCGCGTGATCGATGATAAAAGCCTTACAACAAAGGAGATCGCCCCACTTTTCGGCCAGAAAGTCGATTTTCCTTACGATAAGATCAGCTCCGAGCATTATTACTTTCCGATCGTCACCATTCGATGCAATGGCGTTTCCGGTGGCGGCTGTAAGCAAAGTTCCGCCATCACCCGTCCTTTGGTAAGCAATCAAAAGTGGGTTGGCAAACGCTCCAGGATTTGCGGCTACCTGTTGGCAAGCGTGGTAGGCATCTCTATTGCTGGGCGCGACAATAAAGTCCGCGAAGCGGCATTCATCATAGTATCTTTCGCCGGAGCCAAGAGAGGGAAGACTTCCATAGTCCATGATTGATACCTTTTTAAGGGCAAAAGTATTTATCGTAAGCTTCCTTAAGATCAGGGAAGTCTTTGAGGTCTGTGAATAGTACAGATTCAGAGAAATCCCATTGGAGGATGTCGCAGATTGCCTTGTCGATCACCGGAATGCCTTGGACAACTAGATGGTCTGAAGCTTTGAGATACCAATCCTTTAATTTCAAGACGGATTCCACGTAAGTTCTGTGTTCGTATCTTCGGGGGTCTTCTTCGTGGAAAATAAGCCAAGGGTTGCCGCAAACTGTATTTCCGAATTCGTCTCCAAATCCTATTAAATTGGCTCTAATTCTCAGAGGTGTCTTTATGGCAAATCCGTCCGTCCTCGTAATAAGAGGATCGAGGAGAGCTTTGAATATGAGATCAGGATAGGGCAGTTTGAGGCTGCGAAGTAGAGAATTAAGGCATGCCTCATAAAAAGAGGAAATTTCCATGTCCTTAAAATAATGAGAAAGCATGGCTAAAGAAATTACGTCAGAAGGAGTCAGTTTTGTCTCTGGTTTAATGTGCGAAGGATAGATGTAGTCGCCGCAAATGCGAAGAAAACTTTCATCCAATCCCTTGTAGTCATCTGATCGCGTTAAAGGGTTATAGGGTCTAAACATTCGAGAATCTTAGTCCTTCGCTGGATAAATGCTGCTACCAGCGTGTAACATGACGATACCTTCATCCTCGAAAAACACGCGGTAGGCCGCCAGAAGATCAGCTGATGGATGATGTTTCCAGTCCAAGTTGATGCCTTTTAATATTTTTGACAAAACAGGAATCCTTAAATATTCCTGGTGGGTAATTACGTTATGTTGCCCATGTACATGAGCTCGAAACTCATCGTTGTGCATCTCGCACAAGAAGGACCATTCAACGATTTTTGAGATCAAAAAGAAGCTTCGATGCCAATCAACGTCTTTGGTGAAGTCGATGAATACTGAGTCTTTGAATTTCCTACTAATCTCTTGAACCAAGTCGATTTGTTCGGCGAAAAGACTGCAAGCCCAAAAAATAACAAGCTTCGGCGCATTCTCAGTCTGGAAACTTGTTTTAAAGGTATCCAAGATAGATTCAAGTCGGATCCAGTTTTTATATTCGCCATTCTTTAAATATTGGAACTGTCCTGGTTTACCGTGTCCTGAGAACACCAAACACTGCGGGCTGCCTTGAAATGCAATGGCATCCGATTCCAGCTCCAGCTTTTCGTATTCCCAATCGACATCACCGTGATTAAGGTATTCTGCTAATGCTTTCAGTTGAAGATTATCTTTGTGGTCGTCATCGAGAACGCTATAGTTGCAAAAGAGATATTTCATTTCAGTGCCGTTTCTTCTTTGAGAACAAGTTTGTTGGATACCTCTGGCATAACATTAATAAAATGATCGACAAAATGAGAGGCAAATAAGGTCCCTGCAGGTTTATATGCACAGTTGGCGACAAATTTTGACGGATTTCGAGGTCCTGGTAAGATTTCTGTATTTGTTTGGCCGTTGCAAACACTGACCTTCCCCCTGATTCCGTCCACTTACAATCTTGAATCTTCCGCCTTCATGCTGTCTGCTGTTGTCCAAGTGTTGCCACAAACTCGTTCGGCGTAAGATTGCCGAGAGAGCTGTGTGGTCGCTCGTTATTGTACTCGTGCCGCCATCTGCTGATCTTCTTTCTGGCATCCGCTAGATCCGAAAACCAATGAGCGTTCAGGCATTCATCTCGGAATTTCCCGTTAAATGATTCGATGAAGCCGTTCTGGGTCGGCTTCCCTGGCTCAATGAAGTGCAGCTTCACGCCGTTGTCGTAAGCCCACTGATCCAGCACCTTGCTGATCATTTCCGGTCCGTTGTCCAGTATGATCACTTCAGGTTTTCCGTGAATGAATGCCAAGCGGTCCAGCACCTGCACGACGCGTTGTCCCGGTAGAGATCTTGCCGCCTCGATCTCCGGGCATTCCTTTGTCAGAACATCGACGAGAGTCAGGCTCCGGAAACGTAGTCCGTTAGTGAGCTGATCAGAAACGAAATCCATCGCCCAGTATTGGTTTCGGTGCGTTGGTGGTGGCAATAGACCACGCGTTTCAGAGCGAAACCGCTTCTTCCGTTGCTTGCGCCGAAGTGAAAGGCCAAGACGCCTGTATAGCCTCTCAGTGCGCTTGTGGTTGATTTTCAGGCCCTCGCGTCGCAACATGATGTGCAGCCGTGGCGATCCGTAGCGAGGCTTCTTTTCTGCGATTTCAAGCAGGCGTTTCGATACTTCAACGTTGATGGGGTCAGGACGACTTTCGTAACGCTTTGTCGTCCTGGGTAAAGAGATGACCCGGCAGACCCGGCGCTCGCTGACCTTGTAGGCTTCCTGCAAGTAGAGCGCCGCTTCCTTCTTTGCTGCCGGGCTCACCACTTTTTTGAGTTTACGTCCTTAAGCATCTGGTTATCCAGGAGCAGATCGGCAACGGCACGTTTCAGGCGTCGGTTTTCTTCCTCCAGGGCCTTCAGTTTTTTGGCCTCGGAAACCTCCATGCCGCCGTACTTCGCCTTCCAGCTATAGAAGGTCGTGAGCGTGACCCCGAATTCCCGAGCGAGGGCTGCGGCCTTTTCGCCGGCCTCAAACCGCTTCAGTGCCTTGATGATCTGTTCTTCCGTATGCTTGATCCGCTTCATGGTCTCTCCCGTTGTGCGCGGTATTTGCCACGCGGGGATTCAAGAAGCAACTGGTACCGTTTGTGGGGGGAAGGTCACTCGAGCCGGTGGCGTTGCGGGAGAAGGTGGCGACGCAGCTGAGAGGGGCGGTGCGGAAGTATGCGGTCCGTGGCAAGGGGGCGAAGGAGTCAGGGGAGTCGTGATGAGGGACACAAAGACAAGTGACCGCCCTGAGACCGTAGGGGAAAAGGAGGCGTGGCTCACCGCGTCCAAGTCTCACTTCGAGCGTCTCGAGCCGGGAGAGCGCGAGGCCGTTGAAACTCTGATCGAGCGCAAACCAGGATTCTCTTGATATAAGATGGATAGAGTCTGGCTCAAGGAACCAACAGTTATTTTTTATCGCGGCTCGTGTTACGAGTTGTACCGATTGTGAGCTTGGAGACCTATTGGAGCCATTTGAAAAATTTATCTTCCCAACTCTTTTTCAGACCGGCTTTAGTCGGAAGGAGGCTGAAGACACGGTAAGAAATGGTTGGGTTCGAGCTAAACGAGACCTTAAGGTGGGGCAATCATAAGTAACAGAAATCACGAGATTTAATGCTTTACAAAATTGGCATTATGTAAAGCAACACGCCCCTAGTCGACCCCCAATGCCTTAAATGCGGCATCCCTAGGATCTGAATAAAAAGATGTCTGGAACTTGGCAAAAAGCTCTCCCGGGATCGTCGGAATGTCCGTAACGCTCGCCATTGGCAATAGTACGCGCTTTGCACCCGCGTCGAAAGCGACCTGTAATGATTCTGCGAGATTCTCAACGGGGATAATATTCCCGCCAAGGCTCATGCTTCCTAGAACAACGAGTTGCGCCTGAAGCGGCTTTCCAAGCAATCCTGAGCATAGTGCCAAAAATGTTGACAGCGTCATGCTTGTATTGGGTCCAGTGTTATGGAGCTCGACCACGTGTAAATGGTAATCATGATCTCCTGCTTTTGGAGTAGCGCTTACGCTTGCAGCGTTTGCACGGAAGAAGTCATAGCCTACCTTAATGGCTTCCTTTGCGGACGAACTTGAACCCAATCCCGATGTTGAAAACTTGCCGTTGCCTGGTGTCACCTGCGTTTCGATCCTATAAAGGCCTAAATGGCCATTAGATCCTGTAGCTATGGTATGAAGAACGCCAGGCTTTAGTTT
>CAYOJQ010000101.1:0-5407 GCA_964404325.1 uncultured Oligoflexales bacterium | reverse complement strand
CGAATCTCCGCATGGCTTGGATCATTGCTTTCTCGTCCCGCGTCTTTTTTGCACTGACAGAGTAAACCCGTGAATAAAACGATACTCAGTGCCCGTATCACTCTCATGGTGAAACCCCTTCATTTCAGGAAATTGCACCCATTGTAGCGAGAAAAAGATTTTTCCTATTTTACGGTTAGAAAAAAGGGGCACTTAGGGGAGTAAAATTAAGGGGTCAAGTAGCTCCTCCTACGAAAGGCATTGCATTTTTTCTGGGGTTCTTATAAGCCCTAACCTCCTTCCCCCACACCGAAGACCGCGCCAAACAAGGCTTGCTAAATGTTTATCTATTTAGTAGACATTCAGCACCGTTAGGTGAGGTTTTAATCATGAATATAACGTCACGTAGCCGTTATGCTCTCAAGATCATGCTGGACATGACCCAACAAGGTTCCAAAGAGCTTGTGAAACGGCACGACATTGTTCAGCGTCAGGGAATCCCTGAAAAATATTTGGACCAGATAATGATCCGCCTTCGTAAGGCAGGTCTGGTGCAAAGCATTCGGGGACGCCTTGGTGGGTACCAGCTTGGTCGTGAACCAAACGACATCTCTGTTTGGGAAATTTTTCGCGCCGTGGAAGACGGCATTTATCCAGTCCTCTGCGTCGACGAGCATCAAGCACCCTGCAATTTCCAACACAGCTGCTCAGCTAACGAACCATGGCAGATTATTTTCGGAGCAATCCGTCGGCCGCTGGAAGATCTGCGGCTTTCTGAAGTTCTATTGCGAATGGGCACGGTGCAACGCGCTCGCCACGCGGAAGGCGTTCAAGAATGCCCTCCAGGGCGAACCGCTGAGGCGCCGATAGCCGCGGCGTATCGTAAGCGTGGGCCAGCCACGTCTTTACCAGCGCATTGATTAACGGGGTTGAAATGATGACGGAACAAGCTACAAAAACCAGTCAATTTTCTCGTCGTGAGTACAAATACGGTTTTTATACAGATATCGAGACGGAGGAGTTTCCAAAGGGACTAAACGAGGACATCATCACTCGTATCTCCGATATCAAGAAAGAACCGGACTTTATTCGCGAGATTCGCCTCAAAGCTTTCCGCTACTTGCAGACTCTTGAAGAGCCACGCTGGGCGCACGTGACTTATCCCAAAATCGACTATCAAGCCCTACGCTACTACAGCGCCCCGAAACAAAAGGGAGAAGGCCCAAAGAGTCTCGATGAAGTGGATAAGGAGATTCTCGATACCTTTAACCGTCTAGGCATTCCCCTTTCGGAACAAAAACGCCTTACAGGTGTTGCCGTCGATGCGGTTTTCGACAGCGTTTCCGTCGGCACGACTCACACGGAGCTTTTGAAGGAGCACGGTGTTATTTTCTGCTCTTTCTCGGAAGCCGTCCAAAATCATCCCGAACTCGTAAAGAAGTATTTTGGCAGTGTTGTTCCCTATAAAGACAACTATTTCGCGGCGCTTAACACAGCGGTGTTTACCGACGGTTCGTTCGTATACATTCCCAAAGGTGTGAAGTGCCCAATTGATCTGTCCACATATTTCCGTATCAATGCTCAAGAAACGGGTCAGTTCGAACGAACATTGATCATCGCGGAAGAAGGAAGTTCGGTTAGCTATCTTGAAGGCTGCACGGCACCGATGCGCGATGAAAACCAACTGCACGCCGCAATCGTTGAGCTCGTCGCCCTCGATCACGCGGAAATCAAATATTCCACCGTACAGAACTGGTATGCCGGCGATGAAAAAGGTGTCGGTGGCATTTACAACTTTGTAACCAAGCGCGGTCTTTGCCGCGGCGTTCACTCACGCATTTCTTGGACACAGGTGGAAGCTGGTTCCGCCATAACGTGGAAGTACCCAAGCGTTATCTTGAAAGGCGATTATTCTCGCGGTGAATTTTATTCCGTGGCTCTTACCAACAATAAGATGCAAGCGGACACCGGCACAAAGATGATCCACATGGGTAAGCACACCACCAGTCGCATCGTCTCCAAAGGCATCTCCGCGGACGAATCGATTAACAGCTATCGCGGTCAGGTGAAGATTCTCCCATCAGCGGATCACGCTCGTAACTATTCCCAATGTGACTCCATGCTCGTGGGCGATCAGTGCAGCGCCAACACTTACCCCTATATCGAAGTAAAAAACGACACGGGTGTTGTTGAGCACGAAGCGACGACATCAAAGATCAATGCCGAACAGATTTTCTATCTTAAATCACGCGGCATTGATGACGAGGAGGCTATTAGTCTCATCCTTAACGGATTCTGCAAGGAAGTCTTTAAAGAACTTCCGCTGGAATTCTCCGTTGAGGCCGTAAAACTTTTGGAAATGAAACTAGAAGGAAGCGTGGGTTAACCCTTCCTGGGGCAGCGTTGGCTATTCTTTCTGAAGAAAACGGGGATGTGAATCCCGTTAAGCGCGTTAAAAGGAGCGTTAATGTTAGAGGTTAAGAACTTACATGTTGCTGTGGACGGCAATGAGATCCTCAAAGGCTTGAACCTGAAGGTCAACGCCGGCGAAGTGCACGCCATCATGGGACCAAACGGTTCAGGTAAAAGCACACTATCAAAAGTGATTGCTGGTCATCCTGACTACACCGTCACAGACGGTAAGGTTGATCTCGAAGTTAACTTCAAACAAAAAAACCTCCTTGCTATGGGACCCGATGAGCGGGCTCGTGAAGGCGTCTTTCTCGCATTCCAGTATCCCGTCGAAATTCCTGGTGTTCCAAATTCTGTCTTCTTACGCACCGCTTTTAACGCTGTTTGTAAGCACCAGGGCGTTGAGCAGATGGACCCGTTGGAATTTAACGACTTCCTCCAGGAAAAACTTAAATTCATGGACATGGACCCGTCGTTCATTGAACGCGATGTGAATGTGGATTTCTCTGGCGGTGAGAAGAAGCGTAACGAAATTCTTCAGATGGCTGTGTTAAATCCACGTCTTTCTGTTCTTGACGAAACAGACTCAGGTCTTGACGTTGACTCGTTGAAGGTCGTGGCGACAGGCGTCAACAAGCTCCGCTCCCCTGATAATGCGATGATTCTCATCACGCACTACAACCGTATTTTGAATTACATCGTTCCCGATTTTGTGCACGTCCTCGCGGATGGCAAGATCATCAAGACCGGAGATAAAAATCTCGCTCTTGAAATCGAAGAACGTGGCTATGATTGGTTGCTCAACTGAGGGATGCCTGGCGCATGAATCATTTCGAACAAGCTTATTCGACTCTCGTGACAAAGCGCAAAAATCAGCCCAAATGGGTGAGTTCCTTGCGTCAACCGGCGTTTGACCACGTCGTTGCTAAGGGATTTCCGACGCGCGCGCACGAGGAGTGGAAGTACACCAACATAAAACCAATCACTGAGTTGAATCTGTCGTTGGCGGCAGATGCGGCGACTCTCGATGCGTCGATTCTGGCAAAACACAAACTGTCAGACGTGATGAATCTTGTTTTTGTCGATGGCATTCTTTCGCCGAAATACTCTGACCTCTCGCACCTTCCTGCGGGATTGGTGATTGAAAACCTCGCGGACTCATTGCAGCGGGAAGACAGCTCGTGGAAACAAAAGCTGAACTTGAAGCCCGAGGACAACAACGTCTTTTTAAGCCTAAACCAGGCTTTCCTTCAGAACGGTTGCCTCATCCGCGTGCTCCGCGATCAGAACATCGAAGCAACAATTCATCTTCTCTTCATTCATAGCGACACAGAAGCTCGCGCCAGCTTCCCACGCACCGTGGTGCAATTGGAACGCAATAGCAGCCTGACCCTGTTGGAAACACATACTGGTGGTGAGAATGTCTATTTCGCGAACCCTCTCACCGATGTTGAAGTTGGTGAGAACGCTTCCCTGAAGTATTACCGCGCGCAGCAGGATGGCAAAGCCGCTTACCATGTAGGCATTGTCAAGGTGCTCCTCGAACGCGACGCGCGTCTTGAGAGTTTCAGCCTTAGCTGCGGCGCCAAACTTTGTCGCAACGACATCAACGTGACAATCGCCGGTCAGGGCGCCTTCGCGGGTGTTGATGGACTATACCTAGCGAACAATGAACAGCACGTCGATCATCACACGTCCATCGACCACAAAGTTCCTCATGCGACGAGCAGCCAGCTCTACAAGGGAATTTTGCACGGTGAAAGCCGTGGAGTGTTCAGTGGCAAAATCTTTGTGCGTAAGGATGCGCAGCAGACGCAGGCCTTTCAGCTTAACAAGAACCTCTTGCTCAGCAAGACCGCTGAAATCGACACCAAGCCTCAACTTGAAATCGATGCCAACGACGTGAAATGCAGCCATGGCGCAACGATTGGTCGCCTCGGCATGGACGAGTACTTCTATCTTCTAAGCCGCGGTATCACCCCCGCGTTAGCGGAACGCATGCTAGCGGAAGCATTTGCAGTGGATGTGCTTCATAAAATTTCCAATGCGACCGTTCGCGATCGCTTCTTTAAGCAAATCGCGCCATTTTTTGGAGACCACACGTAGAATGCATATTCTATCGAGTGAAGATATTCGTAAGCACTTCCCGATCCTCCGCCGCGAGGTACGCGGGGGGCCTCTTGTTTATTTGGATAATGCGTCGACAACATTGAAGCCGCAGGTGGTTGCCGATGCCGTGCATCGCCACTACTTGATGGAGACTTCAAACGTTCACCGCGGCGTGCATGAGCTAAGTGAAAAGGCCACGGAAAACTACGAAGCCACTCGTCGCGACGTTGCTCGTTTTCTTAACGCGAAGCGGCATGAAGAAATTATTTTCACCGCGGGAACCACGTCGGGTATCAATATGCTCGCCCAAGCTCTAGGTCAGAGCTATCTCAAAGCCGGCGATGAAATTATCCTGACGCAACTCGAGCACCATGCCAACATTGTTCCTTGGCAAATGCTTTGTCAGCGTCTTGGCTGCGTCATTAAAGTCGCACCCATTAATCAAAACGGCGAAATCATTCTTGATGAATACAAGAAGCTTTTCACTCCCCGTACAAAACTTGTGAGTACGACTTATGTATCCAACGCGATTGGCTCTATTGTCCCGCTTAAGGAAATGATTGCCATCGCCCATGACAATGGCGCGCGCATTGTCGTCGACGCGGCTCAGGCTGTTGCGCATATGCCCGTGAACGTACAAGAACTTGATTGTGATTATTTGGTATTCTCTGGGCACAAAATTTTTGCCCCAACTGGATCTGGCGTCCTTTACGGTAAGTTCTCATACCTCGACGCATTGCCACCGGTGATTGGTGGCGGCGCGATGATCCAGCAAGTGAGTTTTGAAAAAACTACTTACGCCTGTCTTCCTGAACGCCTTGAGGCAGGCACTCCCAATATCAGCGGCGTTTTGGGTTTGGGTGAAGCCATTCGTTTTGTAAACCAGATTGGCTTCCCCACCATTCAG
>CAYOJQ010000100.1:0-5701 GCA_964404325.1 uncultured Oligoflexales bacterium | reverse complement strand
CCGCATGGATGTACCGCCTGGCTATCAATTTGCCTTGGTATCGGGAACGGGACGTGGTCAAGCCGTCATAGATGCAAACGCCCAGGGCGAATTCAACGTGAAGTATGGTTTTAATATTTTTAGTCTTCTTACCGGGCGTTCGTCGTTAAAGATTCCCGGACCATACGCCAACAATTACGAGCATTCTTTTGAAATGCCGGTTCGAGCGACGAGTTGGTCTTCTTGTGATAGTTATCAACGAGATCTTGTGGTCGATGCGGAAGCCAAAGTTCGTACTCGTGGCAATGCGAGCGCATTGATGACGGTCGATTCAAGTGAATATGCGGTCGATCACGAATATGGCTTGGTATGGCGTCAATGCCAGGATCGCACTTTGGCGGTCGTTGCGGTGTGTCGAGCGGTTTATGACTCATCGGGCAATCTTGCTGAAACACAAGGCCATGCGATTGCTCGCACGCAAGCAGAAGCCATTGCGAAAGCTCAAAGTCGCGCTCTCGAGCGCTGCGAGAATCGCTCCGGTGGCGCGCTTTGCTCCGCGCCGGTTAATCCGTGCCAGATTCAATCGCTCTAAAACAACCTTAAGAAAGCCGCTTTCTCGAGAGGGAAGGCGGTTTTTATTCCTGATAAGACTTCACCACAAATTCAAGCTTTTCTATTCTGGGTACGAGGCCCATATCTTCGCGTCGCACCGTAACTTCCCAATTGCCACTGACAGGAAGTCCTGCGAAGTCGGTAAGCTTATTGTTGGCGTAGTGATGCCGCACGGGTGCTGTCGCATCCGCCGCAACCTCGAGAAACGTCACAAAACCACTCTCTAGCCCGGGGTCGAGAAAAAAGCGCAGATACCCAGGTTTGTTTTGTGTGGGTTCGACGAAAAGCTCCATCTCAAAAATTCGATCCTTGGCGTCCGCGGGGAGAGTGAAACGGTGAGAGGCGGAGACCGCATCCGGAGCATACTGCAACGTCACGTCTGTCAATGTGTAGGTTTTTACTTTTATGCTGTCTTGCTTGAAGGGTTTTTTAGCCACCACCCCTTCGATCCAGTTTTCGCACGACGCTTGACCTTTAAGGGCTGAATCGTGTGAAGGCGGCCGTGATCCAAGGCATCGCGGTGTGTGATGCCGTAGCCACCTTGTACTCGGGGTGAGTGACAAATGTGTTTTTGGGGCGCTTCAGTGCGGTTGTGCGATCTGGACCGAAGTAGACGGTATCCACGCCGTCTAAAATGCGATGGCCCGCAGTGAGGATGTGGAAGGGGGAGATGATGACGCCGGAGCAATTGCTACCGAGAAAAACCACTGATTTCGCGAGCCAGTGCGAGCTCTCGACAGCTTGCCCCCCCCTGTGACGTCGACATCGCTGGGCACGGCGCGACCGCGGCATTGAGTCGTGCAGAAGCCCAGCAAGATAAAGAGCAGGGTGCGGGAATGTTGGCTAAACCGTGTTCCCAGCATAAAGGATCGCCTTAGATTTTACGGAACCAAATATCAAAGACCATGCGAAGGGTTCCATCCACCAAAGAGATAACGGAACGTTCACGTGTTTGGTTACCGTAACGATCTTCTTCCAAACCGTTGTCGTATTTCAAGTCGATGGACTTGATGCCCAATTGCGAAAGTGTTTTTAGTTCGTTTGGCTCACTCTTGCCGTTAAAGTTCGCGTCGTTCCACATGACGAGTTTTTGGTAGATGCTGTCTTTTTCTGTGATCTTTCCGTCTTTATCGTCATCGTACTTCGCGAGGGCGAGGAAGCCGTTCGCGGCCGCGTTATTATCTGGAGCCACGGTGTAGTTACCGAAAAGTTCGGTGCCGTTGTCAATGTTGCCGTTGCCATTGAGATCAAGGGTAACAAAGTTCGCGCCAGAGCCACGTGGCCAAGAAATTTTATCCGTGAGGCCGTCGCCGTCGATATCAAACAGAACACCATCGAGCGGCGCGCTGAGATCAAGGCCCGTGTTATCGAGGTCAACAATCAACGGTGATACGGTGTCATCGCAGTCATCGCCACCGGATGGGGGAGGTGGATAACCACCGCCGCATGGATCTTTACCGCCTGGAGGGCACGGATTGCATGGGTCTTTGCCGCCCGGAGGGCATGGATCTTTACCGGTGCTGGTGGTTGGATTGCCGTAAGAGGCGGCAGGCCGCACTTGTTTTTTGTTACCGTTGTAAAGCAGCACAATCTGCGGTGCCGTGTACGCTTCGTAAGGCGACGTGGGTTGGACTGAGTTCACGTTAAAGAGCGCAATGCCGTTGTCCTTCACGATATAGGATTTGGCTGGGAATTTGATCTGACCGTTATGAACGGCGACGCGTGGCGCGCCACCAAAAACGCCGCGGCGATCATCCATAATGCCATCGCGGTAGCGATGATGGTTGTCGGCGTTTTTGTCGAATTTTTTCGAGAATTTCGTGGTTCGCTCCTCTACCTCGCGTGAGTACTCGTTGGCATAGTCGCGGTAGAGATCTTTTTGGAAGGACGCGAGCTTGTTGTGTTCCGACAAGAACTTTGTTTCGCTGCAATTGATGCTACGGTGGCAAAGAAGTAAGTTATACGTGCCGTCTGGAACCGAAGAAAGATTCATCCCCACATGGCCGGTGTTGACGATGTCCGCCACCATGCTTGCGTTTCCCTGCACAAAAAACGGCTTCACCTGAGCGCTTGTCTCGATCGGGAAAAATACAAACTGCAGATCCTCAGGGTTCATGTTGCGCAATGCGAATCCATGATACTGCAAGCGCTTATCGGAACACACTTTTCGTGTGGGGAACATTGAGATGCTGCCAGGTTGTGTGGGAACAGTGGGTTTCGTTTGCGGCGGATAGTTTCCAGCAGTTGGATCCGTCGGTGTTGTTTTGCCCGGATTCTGGGGGACGGGAGTGCTGTTTCCTGGGTTCTGTGGAACAGGAGTGTTATTGCCTGGAGCCGGAACAGTTCCATCTGTTTTTCCAGAGCCTTTGTCCCCCGCGCCCTTATCGCCGTTCGAGCCCAATTCAGCGGAAGGTTGAACAACGGGAGCCGATGTGATGGCGTCCGTCGTGGGACCTGTTTCTTCGTGATCCCCTTGCGTGCTTGCGAGTGGCTGCACAAACACCGAGTTTTTTAAGATATTGGAACGCCCATTTTTTCCATTGTCGCGGTTTAAACCCGTGCGGAAGTTTTGGACTTCTTTTCCCCCCATCATGTTTTTTTTGCAGGAGATAAGCCCGGGAATGCCTAGAGCGACTAAGGCTAGGAAGAGGATGGGTCTATTCATCATGTAATCTCCACTTACAAATAGGCGTCTTGTATCGGCCGACGATTATTCAGGATTCGTACCAGGTTGGGTTTGTATGTATGGTACTGATTTTTTTCAGAACACGGTAGTGCCCGAAGCCGCCACCGGGCATAGACTTCGATCATTGCAAAAATATTTGTCACTTGTGCTAAGGGGGCGGAAGAATTCAGTGAAACCCTCTCGGCAATTGCTGCCGGCCTCTCAAGTTCATCCTCATGTTACGATTTAATAGCCCTTCCTTTACCAGGAGCGCCATTGACCTCTGGTCTTGCAGCCATACTCGAACGCATACGAACCCAGCCGCAAAATGATGTGTTGCTGGATCGTTTCCTTTTGCTCGTTGCCGACATGGAAGACAGCGAAGAGAAAGTGACTGTGCTGCTTGAGTTTGTTAGCGCCATCCGAGGTGAGCATCCGAAATTCGCGTTGCAGATCTTACGACAGGTTTATCGCCAAGTGAATTGTCCTTGGGTGCGACGTCCCCAGGAACTAGCGATGCAGTCCTTACAGGTGCTTCACGACACCATGCTGTCGATGGGACGTAACGCCCGCGCCGGCCTCATTGCCAACGAAATGCAACGGCTGCGCGAGCATCCGCTTCCGCCTGTGAATCAACGCAGCGATGATCCTCTTCCTCCGCCGCAAAAGTTTGTTGATCCTTTCCAGGAGCCCGCGCCGCGGCGTAAGCGTAAACCGAAAGAGAAATCAGCGAGAGCGCGTCATCATGAAAAGGCGGCCAAGTACGTGCCCCCTCAACCGGCCGGGGAGGTAACAAGTTCCTTAGGCATTTTCGAAATGCCGCAGGATCCGCCCGTAAATCTTCCCACACCCATTGGACCTGACGTACCTATTATTCCCATCGTGGCCCAAGGTGAAGAATCAGAAGCGCTGCTTCTCAAAGACGTGCGCAAACTGTTTCGTATGTTTGACGCGTACATCAAAGAAGAGCCTGTTGAAAAAAAGGAAGAGCTCGCGCCACCTGTTTTTGAAATGGAGCCGCCGCCCGTCAAAAAAGACGCACCTGCGGCTTCATTGGTGGAGCGGCTTTTTGGCGCGAGTGTTCAAGCATCCGAGAACGTCAATGATCCCCTGATCCCGCATCTCCTTCAGCTTGCTAAAAAGCAGCAATGGAAGCTGGTGGCGAAGGATGCGAAACGTTTGGCGGCGTTACTCAGAGAGAAAGACTCGCCGCTATGGCTGGTGTCCTTGTGGTTTATGATTGGCGCTGCGCAGGTGCAGCAGCTATTTCGCAATGAGGGCGCAGGAGATGAACTCGACAATGTGTGGAGTGAATGTGTTGCTTTCCTAACGGAAGGAAAACAATTTCGCCGTGCCCTGATATTTCTTCGCGTGAGTCTCGATGCTGAATCCTCTCTTTTTTGCGCCAATATCGCGTTTCAATATTTGCCGCAAATATGGGACGAGCTTCATCTGCGTGGGTTCTATTGGCAGGCTGATGAGGGAGTTCCCGCGCTTATTAAAAAGTTAGCGCGACGGGAGCAGCCTACTTGTCAGAGCCTGATTGTCGCCTGAAAGATTCCAAGGTGATCTTAACTAGTTTGCAATCCACCTAAATCACTACCGCCTTTTTAATTCTTTTTTGTTTTACCAAAAGCCCTCCTTCCATATCTCTAAAGCCAATCCTTTCAGAGCCGAATAGTTGAGTGCTACTTATCAAAGGGCGGCTCAATGAACGCAAAAATGCCCACAAAAATTTTCGTTGTGGATAACGATTTTAGCCTGATGCAGCGGTTTAAAATCTCACTGGGACCTTATAAGGTTTTGGTCGAGGGCGCGCAGGATTTGGCTTCGGCGCAGTCTATGTTTGCGGGCAATCATCAGGAAGTTGTTGTCGTCGACATCGGATTTCGCGAAGCCAATGGACTGGCATTGGTGCAAAAATGGCGAGAAAGCTCCGAGCCTGCAAAAAGGGCTATTTCATATGTCCTGCTGTGCCAGGAAAAACTTTCCAAATATGATCTCAGCCTCATGACGGAGCTGCTTGATATTCAAACACTCGCTAAACCGATCAATCCCGTTGCGAGCCTCAGTACTTTTTCGCGCGCGGCTGCGATCTTTCAGAAACAGCTTCGGATCGAAACACTCCGCTTTACAATCTTGAATAACGCGAATCCTGAGAAACTGAAGGAATACATTGAGGACCTGCAGAACAAGTTGCAGTCGCTCGGAAATGCGGGTGATGGCATTATTCTCGATCTCTGCGAAAAACATGAAAGGTGGGATGAGGCTCTTATGTATGCAGAGCGCTGCTTACAAAAAGATCCAAAAAACATCCGCTTTCTTTATGCCAAAGCGCGTTTTTTACAAAAGTTAGGACGTAGTGGGGAAGCGCTGCGTATGATGGAACCGAGAGCGTAAATTATTTTGTGTAAACCAGCGCCAGGTTAGGTCGCGTGTTGAGGA
>CAYOJQ010000099.1:0-5708 GCA_964404325.1 uncultured Oligoflexales bacterium | reverse complement strand
GGCGACGCTTTCCAGTCTTCAAGATCGCCGGCGAATTTCGCCGTAATGATCGTGCTGGAACTGTTTTGGAAAGCATTGTTCAAACAACCCATCATCACGAGACCCGGGATCAAAAAGGCCAAATACGTCGTTTGGCCGTCGAGCACGATTTGCTTGCCCAAGCTCACACCGAAGATCATCAAATAGAGCGCTGAACTGACGATCGGCGTGATCACCGTTTGTACGATCACCTTCATGAAGCGGGCGATCTCGCGCTGGAAAAGAGTAAAGAACGGCAGCCACTTCAATTCGCGGGTCATTTGCGTCATGCGTGAATTTCCGGATGCTTGTCTTGAGTGAATTTAACGAACACATCTTCCAGACGCCCGTCGGAAACTTGGGCGTCGCGCAGTTGATCGAGCGGCACTTTCAGCTCGCGCAGCAACTGGCCGAGTGTTTTGTCCATGGAGGTCAAGAAGGTCCATTCGCGGCCCTCGCCTTTGACCAAATCCGGATGATTCATGGAGCTTACTGGATCGACCAGCTTGAGGACGATGTTTTTGCGGCTGAATTTTTCGATCAACGAGCGAGTTGGCCCCATCTCACGGAGTTCACCTTTGTGAATGATCGCCACGCGATCGCAAAGGTGCTCCGCCTCTTCGAGATAGTGGGTGGTCAGCAAAATACTCAAGCCTTCGCGGCGCAGTTGCGAGACGAAATCCCAGAGACGCGTGCGCAACTCAACATCGACTCCCGCAGTCGGCTCATCAAGCAGCAAAAGACCTGGTGAATGAATCAAGGCTTTCGCGATCATCAAACGACGCTTCATTCCGCCGCTGAGTTGCTTCACTTTTTTAAGACGATGTTCGAAAAGTCCGAGCCCCTCAAGCAGGTACTGGATGCGCTCTTTTGGACTTTTAACGCCGTAATAGCCAGCTTGAAAATAGAGAATTTCTTCGACACTGAAGTAACCGTGGTTGATCACTTCCTGCGGCACCCAGCCGGTGTGAGTTTTGGCTTCGCGCGCATTTTTTGAAGGATCATGGCCGAAAACTTGGATGCTTCCCGAAGTGAGCTGTTCCAGCGTGACGATGCAGGAAATCAGCGATGTCTTACCGGCGCCATTTGGCCCGAGCAGGCCGAACACTTCACCTTTCTTAACATCGAAGGAGACACCTTTGAGCGCCTGGATCGGCCCATAAGTCTTGACGACATTCTGCACACAGAGCGCCGGTGTCACATTTTGATTCATCATGTCCGAAAACTACACCTATCTTTGGCCTAGGCCAAGGGTTCACGCCTCCAAAAACTCGAAAAAAAAACCGATAAGTTGAGCGATGGAGCTAAGTTCCAAGGACTTCTTACCTATTCCGATTGATGAATTCGTTAACGGTGTTTTGATTCCGGTCGACATTTTTGTCCGCATCGGCGACGAGAAATTCGTGTGTGTCGCCAAAAGCTCGACCGCTTCCAACGTCGATCAATTCCGCAAGTATCAATCGAAGGAAGTGAGCTACCTATGGGTACTCAAAAAAGAGTATTACAAGCTCACCCATCAATCGATCACCATCGCTGGCATCGCGCTTTCCAAAAGAGAAATCAGCGACAGGCAACGCACGATGCTCGTCACGAACGCGGCGCGCTCCGTATTCCGTCAGTTGGATCATTTAGGATTTGATCTTGAGACTTACAACAATTCCAAACAAGTGACCGAAGCTGTCGTCGGTCTCGTTGAAAATCACAAAGTGCTGAGCGATCTTTTCGCGTCGCTCTCTCAGGTCGACGACCACCTCGTCGCCCATTCGGTCGGCGTGAGCACTTTGAGCGTCGTGATTGGCCAAGCTTTGGGTTATGAGAAAAAGGTCACGCTTGAAAAACTGGCTATGGGTGGCCTGCTGCATGACATCGGCATGAAGGTCTTACCGCGCGATTTGCTGAACAAGCCGCTCTCGGCAATGACGGCTGAAGAAATTCAGTTGTATGAGACCCATGCTTATCGCGGCATGGAAATGCTGCAAAGTTTAGGGATCGTACCTGACGACGTCGTCTCGATCGTTTACGAACATCACGAAAACTCGATCGGCCAGGGCTATCCGCAGCGTTTGCGCGATGTCAAAATGCACCCGCTGGCCAAAGTCGTGGCGCTTGCGAATGCTTATGCCGATTTGATTTTGGCGAATCCCAACTGCCCGGTTCCGAAGAATCCGCGCGAAGCACTGATGTACATCGAGTACACCTTGGGAGTTCCGTATAACAAAGAAGCCTTCCGCGCTCTTAAAAAAACCATCGAAGGCCAGACGCGCAAGGCATCTTGAGCCGAAGTCTTTAAATCACATCCACCTTTTTGTAACAGATGCCTGATTGGTCAGCTGGAAGGCTCTATCATGTGGAACTCTCTTCACTGATCTTTTGGCGCGGGATTTTACGGCGTGATCGGTTTATAGTGCCGGGCTCAAGGGGGAATTCTTATGTTTCGACTTTTACTATTGGTTTTAACAACGTCTTTCTTCTTTCAATCTCAAGGTGCAAGTGCAGCGACCGGCGTCGTTTGCACGGAAAACAATTTGCCGGATGGGAATTTTCAAGAATTTGAGGTGACGGCGAACACGGACGGCAAATACGACATCACTTACCGTTTTGAACAAGGCAGCATCATCGACGCACCGACGGGTGAAGTTTCCGAAGTGGTCATCGCCAAGGGCATGGATTGCACCTTCGGCAAATCCACTCCTGGAATCTCGAGCTGCCAACTTAAAGATAAGAATGGCAATGTCACCGCCTACTTCAGCTCAAAATTTGAATCCGAGGTTTACGTCGACTCCGTTGTTTCCGGAAAAGAGTATACGGCCGACTTCATGACCATCTCGGCAAACCTGCCTGAGCTGAAAAAGAACTTTCAAGCCGAAGGCTATCCGCAAGATGTCGACAAGAGCGGATATCTTCACGTCGACTTCTTCGGCCACGCCTGTAAGTACAAATAGCGCCTAAGAATACAGCAGTTTTAACCGCTTGACCCCGCGATCATGGACGCGTACATTGCACGTTCTGCTGTTTTATCTTGTCGCGGGGTGGAGCAGCCTGGTAGCTCGTCGGGCTCATAACCCGAAGGTCAGAGGTTCAAATCCTCTCCCCGCAACCAATTTCACATTCAAATTCAGTTAGTTAGCATTCTAAGGTTTTAATGTGACTTCCGTTCGGGCCAAAATCGGGCCAAAAGATTATCCCGCAATAGTGACCTCCCACGCTGAGGGACGGACACGAGTACCTGTCGGCCTTAAAACCGAATCATGGCAAAACCGAGAAAGCATTACGGCAAGTGGCGAATTCGTCCCCTGAACCATGAAAACCAGCGAGAGAGCATGGTCTTCGAATCTTACGAAGAGGCGAAGCACCAGCTACAAAAGTTGGAACTCGAACGGCGGGAAATCAGATACGGTCATCGTCGCCTAATCCAAAAGCAAAAGACATTCGCAGATATTTGTGACTACTGGCTCGACAAGAAGTCTTGTAAGCGCAGCGCCAAGGATGACAAAAGCATCATTGCTAAGCACTTATTGCCCGCGTTTGGGCATTTAAAATTGACCGATGTCTCTCATGCTCACGCTGAAAACTACGCTCAAGCGAAGTTGGAAACGTACAATAAGAAAACGGTCTTCAATCACCTCACCCTTCTCATTTCATTGCTCACAAAAGCGAAGCGGCTGGATTGGCTGCATGAGGTTCCCAAGATCGAGAAGCCTAAAATTAAGATTGTTTCGGCCGACTTCGGTTACCTCAAAAACAAAGATGAAATTGGCCGTTTTCTAGAGGCGGCAAAGTCACGTGGCGAAAGCTTCTACAATCTCTACTTTGCGGCACTGATGACTGGTGCACGGGCTGGTGAACTAGCCGGTCTAATGTGGAATGACATCAATTTTGACCTGAAGATTATTTCGATTCTTCGCAGTTATGATGGTCCCACGAAATCAGGTGAGCCACGACACATTCCCTTGTTGGATCCGCTCTGCCACCAGCTCCTCCACTGGAGAAAATCGCGATATTCCGAGTGGGTTTTCCCGAATAACCGAGGGGAAATGATGAAGCCTTCTTCAAGGATCTTCCAAGAACGATTTCAAGAAATCTGTGAAGCAGCCGGGTTTCCACGCATCCCGCAGGACGGAAAGCTTGTACCCTATATTGTGTTCCACGATTTGAGGCACACGTTTGCAAGTCAGTGGGTAATGAGCGGCGGGGATATTTTCAAGCTTCAGAAGATTCTTGGGCATCAATGTATACAGATGACCATGCGCTATGCTCACCTAGCGCCACATGCTTTTGAGAGCGACATGGGCCGCCTATCGGGATTGGTTGATAACCACTCCGCGCAATTGCTGCCCTTCAAAACGTCTCCCTCATCGTGACCCTTCACTGTGAGGGATTAATGTCCTTGCCCAATCGCTCTAGCTTTACCTCCATGCAGGCCTTGTTGGCCAAAACAGGAGGAAAAGAATGGAATCTAACATTGATAAGGGCGGGTACACACTCGCAGTGGAAGAAACGGGACTTCCGCTTGGCACCCTATATAGCATGGTTGCTAGGCAACAAATTCCCCACATCCGCCTTGGGCCGAGACTAGTCGTTTTCTCGAGGTCCGAGCTTCGCAAGTGGCTGTCGGCCAATTCAGTCGTGTGCGCTCGTATGAAGACAATGGCAGGTGTGCGATGAGCTTTGTTCAAGATCAAACTCACCTCACGATGTTGCTTTTGGGATCATTGAAGAATGGCCAAATAGAGAAAATTTATCCGGAAAAGAAGGCTCTCATTGTTCACCAGTGCGACAGCATTTGGCGCGACAAGCGTTTTTCGAAAAAGCTGCGCCAGAAGTGCGCCAAGGTGTTAGTACGGCTGTCTTGTCCAAAAGAGCATCTCCGATATCTACAAAGCATCGCCGATCAACTCGAAAACGGCCTGGCCATGTCTACAGACATTCCCGCATTTAAAAACTGCTGGGAATCCATTGGGATCGCCACTTCATCAATAAACGAGGTCTTAGAACAAATGAGACTTCAAACAGTAAAAAACCCGAGCGGGAACTCGGGCTGCGCGCATTTGGATAACGGTGATGACGATGGCAAATAATATCACGGCCGAACATATTGGCAATGCTCTTGGTGGCAAAAGAACTTCAACAGGCTGGCTATGCAATTGCGTTTCGCATGCGGACTCAACACCATCACTCGCAGTTAGTGAAAGCCCTGATGGCAAGATTCTAGTTAAATGCTTCGCTGGCTGTACGCAAGAGGCGGTCATGGATGGACTCAAGTCTCGGGCACTGTGGCCTTCAGCGCCGCTCGCAATACTAGAGCGTAAAAGCGAGTACGTCTATTCAGACATAAATGGTTTGCCAGCGCTCAAAGTTACCCGCATCGATCGCGGCGCTAAAAAGCAAATATTCCAGGCGCACATGAAAGACGGGCGGTGGACGTCTGGTGGTTTCAAAGGCGATTTGCGCCCGTATCGCTTCGAACAGTGGCAAAGGGAAAGCGGCCGCCGCATTTTCATCGTCGAGGGCGAGAAATGTGCAGAAGCCCTTGTTGAGCGCGGCCTTTTGGCGACAACCACGCCAGGAGGTTCACAAGCTTGGCGTGAATCGTTTGCGAAGTCGTTCGAAGGCCGACATGTCGTTATCTTGCCGGACGAGGATACACCGGGGCGCGAATATGCGGCGAACGTTTACCGAGATATTCAGAA
>CAYOJQ010000098.1:0-5717 GCA_964404325.1 uncultured Oligoflexales bacterium | reverse complement strand
CAAGGGCTTCTTTTTTTATATCTTGCTGTGGATTGGTCATTTTTACACCGTCCTGAATACGATTTCTTGTTCTTGGGATTGGGCGCGGGATTTGAAGGTTTGGACAGCGTTGGTCTTGAGCTGGTCGTTCCCTTTAAATCCTGCGTCGAGACAAATCACCTGAACGGGGTTAGCATCGGCCAGAGCGTCGATCAGTTCTTCGGTGATCTCATTTTCAAGGCAAATTAGCAAAGCGCCTTCCTCGATAGAGAAAACCTGCTTTCCGGCCAGTTTGAGTTTCTCAACCTTTGTTGTCAGGGGGAACCCTGCCTTCAGCAGTAGCTCATAGAGAATATCCTCTTGTGCGCTATCTTGTGAAATATGATCAACGTGAAGATCAAGCTGCTTTTCTAGCTCACCTTGTCCATCTAAATTCCCATCCCAGACCTTAAAATTGGATACGTCTAATTTAAAAGATTTGAAACCTGCATCCACTATGTTGGCTTGTTTCAGATCAAGCTCTCCCTTAGGAGCCTCGTTTACTCTCTTAGAAAGAAGACGAATTCTTTCCTTTCCTATCTCAGAGATATTTTCAGGCAAATGCTTCTTTTTAAGGTACTCAATCGCATTCCCGGCAACTTTCTTAGCGGAACCTGTCGCCGTTTTATACATTTCATTTAAGTCTTCAGGCAACTGCACAAGTATGGTGGAGCATTTGCTGTTTTGTTCGATATTAAGCTCCATAACAGCTTGGAACGTGGATGCGGATCCCGCAAAGAAATCTAAAACAATGTCTCCTTCCTTGAGGCTGAGAGCTTTAAAAATATCTTTTAAAAGCTGTTCGTCTTTCGGATTCGTAAATATCTTTTCTCCAAAAAGTTCTTCCAGCCTTTTTGAAGCTGCGCGGCCATCCTTAATTTTAATACTTGTTAAACTCTGAAATTCAGTATCCTTGAGATAGGTCTTGTTACAAGGAACCGTTGTATGATCCTTTCCAAAGTGAACAAGGTTGTCTTTGACGCGCTGTTTCATAGTGTCTTCAGGGTATCTCCATCCGCTTGCGGGCTCTTTGCAGGGCTCTTTTGTTATCGGATGTGGCACATCATACCTGTATTGGCCAAAATTAGGCCCGGAGATATTGTCAGGGAAGTACACCCCGCGTTCGTCCATCCAAGTATAATGCTTGCTTGCGCTTATAGGGTTGGCCTCGGGAAATTGTTTATACCACTGAAGAGCTTCTTTGTGTATTTCCTCCCAGTTATTCCCATGTTTTTCTTTAAAAGAAGCAAACGCCTTGTATATATCATCTAGCCCTTCCTTTTTTTCTTGCCAAAGCCCTTTATTTGCATCCTTGTCCTTAACATAGAACAAGATGTATTCGTGCTGAATAGAGATGTAATCTTGGTCATTTTTACTGCTGTTCTTCCAGACTATCTCCCCGGCATAATTTGTCTCGCCAAAAATCTCGTCAGCTAATTTCTTGAGATTGTGAAACTCATTCTCGTCAATACTGATGAAGATAACACCATCTTCGCGCAGTAGATTTCGAGCAAGGTACAGGCGCGGGTACATCATGTTCAGCCAGTTTGAATGGTAACGGCCATTTGCATCTGTATTAGTTGAGAATTTTTTTCCTTCGCTATCCACCTGTCCAGTATAAGTAAGGTATGTATCAAGCCCTTCTTGATATCTGTCGGGATAGATGAACTCCTTTCCGGTGTTATAAGGTGGGTCAATGTAAATCATCTTGACCTTCCCGAAGTAAGGCTTTTGAAGAAGCTTCAAAACTTCAAGATTGTCGCCCTCTATAAAAACATTCTCAGTGGTGTCGAAATTGACGGACTCATCCCACGCGGGTTTTAGCGTGGCGACCGAGGGCTGCTGGATGATCTTCATACATTCGGCCTTGCCCGGCCAGTTGAGGCCAAAGCGTTCCTTGCCCGGCTCAACCCATTCGCCAAGGGCTCTTTTTAACTGCTCGAAGTCAACCTTGTCTTCGGTGAAGACCTCAGGGAACAGTGCCTTTAACTGCTCGCGCTTTTCCGCCGCAATGTCCATTGAGGTCAAGGGCATTTTCTCTGGCTGTTGTTGCGCGGCTTTCTTTACATTTGTCATTTCTCAGTTCCCGTCTTGACTAAAAGGTTCTCCGTGTCTTCCACGGGGCTTAATGTATAAACATGGGGCTTTCCATCTTCGGATGATTGCATCACGCAAAGCCAAAACCCAGCATCGTCCACCATCTGAACATAGTGTGTATTCAAAAGGTCTCTCGTTTTATCTATCCATTGCGTAGGGCTAAGCCGAAAATCCACATGACGCGGGGCTGGGTCAAAGGGATTCCAAACATGAAGCACCTTGGCGCACTTGTCGTATAACTCTCCAAATTCATCTTTGGTCAGAGCGTTATTATTTGCTTCCTGCAAATGACGAATCCCTGTAGGCAGCATCTCAATATTCGCTGGAACTGGATAAAAATTCGGGTGAATTTTCTCCATCTTTTCTAAAACATTTTTAACACGCCATTCTCTAGCAAAGCTTTGATGGGCTTCGGCATATTTATCTTTATTAGCAATAAGGGAAGAGAAGGCGATAAGCTCTAATATTTTACGCATATAAAGAGCGAACACTTCATAGTCGTGAGACTCGGCACCCAGCGTTTTCTCGCCAGATAAGACTGCACGAACCAAAGCGGAACGGTTTTTTATTTCCTGCATGTGGTTGCAGTACATCGTCTGTAATTTTGTATCTGCTTGCATTTTATCTTTCACCGCACCTCAAAACTGATTGCCAGAAGGTCTTGGCTTTCGACCTTTTGCAACAGCCTTGCCTCTATCTCGTCCATCAGCCGTTCAGTTTCGCCCTGTATTTTCTTGGCAGCTTCATCATACAGACGCCATTCTTCATCACGCTTCTTCTGCAATTGCTGAATTTCGCGTTGCAGTTTCAGCTTGTCAGGCATATTACCTGTCAACCTGACCTGTTTCTTGACTTCTTTAATCTTGTCGTCCAGTTCTGCGAGGCTGACTTTCAGGCCAACACGCTTATCATCCGCCCATTTATCGAGCTTGTGCATTTCATGCTCAAACCATTTGGCATTGCGCGCCGTTTGTACTTCAATCGCATCCATCAGTTGCTTGTGAAGCTGGCCGTTAAGTGTTTTCATCACTTCGGCAGATGCCGGCCTTTCCGGGGCAACTTCTCCGTCCAAGTCAAACAGCCGCTGGCTTTGAGTGATATCAAGCGCCGTGCCGTCGGTGGTCACGGCGGCGATAAGGATATGATCTTCCGCTTCAAACGACTGGATAGTTTGCTGCCTGCATATAAGCCATCCCGCTTTTCCAACAAGACTATCCAAAATAGAGATTTTCTTCCCTGTCCCAGTGTAACGGAAAACTACATGGGCAGGGTCAAGCGCCTGTGCCTTACATTGGGCAATCAGTCTTTGCGCCAATGGGTGCCCGACCCGGTAAGTATTCGCGTCATCCGCTTTCTTGCCCATGCTGTAAGGGCCGGGATGGATAGTTTCTTGCGGGAATGGGCTGCGCTCCAGAACAAAGAACATTTCATCGGTGTCAAACCGCGCATAGTCGTGCAAGGCATGGCGCGTCATCCGCCAAAGCCTTCCTTCATATCGGTCGAGGTGATTGGCGCTTTCAATGCGGACTTTCTCAATCACCTCTTGGTCGAAGTTATTCAGTAGCTTTTCCCGTGCATCCCTGCGGGTATCATCAATAGACTCCTCCAGTTCACTTTGGAGCTGGTCAAACTCCATGCTGATTTGTTCTGGACTGCGGCATTTTTGTAGGATGCCAGCGATCCGTTTTTCAAAGTCTACGCCGGATTCGATAGAGCCAAGCACTTCGTCGCTTGCACCAAATACACCATCAAACAGCCTGAACTTTTGATCCAGAAGTTGGTAAACGCGCAAATCAGCGGCGTTGGCTTTATTCAGAAAGTTGACGACGACGACATCAAACTTTTGGCCGTAACGGTGGCAGCGGCCAATCCTTTGTTCAATCCTTTGTGGATTCCAAGGCAGATCATAGTTCACGACCATGTTGCAGAACTGGAGGTTGATACCCTCTGCAGCCGCCTCGGTCGCAATCATAACCGCGGCTTCATCCTTGAAGTATTCTACCAAGGCCGCCCGCTTGTCTGCGGTCGGTGAGCCGGTTATTCGGTCAGTCCCTTTGTGTCGTTCAAGCCAATTCTTATAAATTTCCTGTGATTTCTGGTCTGTGTTTGAGCCGTTGAACAACACGACTTTTCCGCCAAATTCTGTTTTCTCCAAAATCTGGAACAGGTATTCCTGCGTCCGACGGGATTCCGTGAAGATAATAGCCTTTTGTTGGAGCATGGCCTTACCCTGCTGTTCCTGCGCTTCGCGGGCGCGTTCAAACCCGCGTCTGAGGGCAGTAAGCAAGACTTCCCCTTTGGAGTTTTTAGTGATGGACTTCGCTAGTTCATAGAACTCGCGCAGGGTTTTTTGTTCTTCCCGTAGTTCCTTTATTTGCTCCGGCGTGAGAATTTTATCCGGTTTGGTTTCTCCGTCGTCGCTGGCCTCGTCGTCATCTTCGCCCCATTCATCCTGCAAGTCGCCAATTTCCTCGAAATTGTCAGCCAAGTTCTCCGGTAGTTGATTTGCCTTCTCGGATGCAGCTGCAATATCATCCAGCTTGTTGGCAAGGCCAGACAACGTATCAGAAATGGCATAGGTCGAAGACGCCAGTAGCTTTCTCAAAATCAGAGTCATCAGCGTCCGCTGGCTGGACGGCAGGGCATAAAGGCGTTCTTCTTGCAGATACTTGGATACGAGGTCGTAAAGACGCTGCTCCTCTTCGGACGGAGTAAATTCTTGCACAAGCGCATGGCGCTCAGTATAGCGGATATACTGTAGTACTTGTTTCCGCAAAGTCCGCTTACAAACAGGCTTTAACCGCTCTTTCAGGTCGGTAAAGTCGGAATCTCCGGTCAGACGTGCAAACTGCGCCTTGAAGCTCTTGAGGTCACCAAAGGTATATTCATCTACAAGGCTTACAAGCCCATAAAGCTCCAACAGAGAGTTTTGCAGCGGCGTCGCGGTCAAAAGGACTTTCTGGAAGGGGGCGATCGCCGTTTTCAAGACGTTTGCAATCTTGTTGGACGGCTTATAAACGTTTCTCAGACGGTGCGCCTCGTCTATGACGATTAGATTCCATTTCGTGCTTTTAATATATGGCTCTTGCTTCTTGGCAAACTGATACGAGCAAATGACAAGGGCATTTTTCTGGTCAAACGGGTTCAGGTTGCCTTTGCGGACTTCCTCATTAAACGTCCGTGTTTCAAGGATAATGGATGGCAGGAAAAACTTATCCGCCATTTCCTGCGCCCATTGCTGGCGCAAGTTTGATGGCACAATAACCAGTAATCTGCGTTGACCTTCCGCCCATTTCTGGGCGAGCAGTAGCCCAGCCTCGATAGTTTTCCCAAGCCCGACTTCATCTGCAAGGATCGCGCCCATCGACAAGGGCGAGCTAAAAGCGAACAGGGCGGCCTCGACTTGGTGCGGGTTCAAGTCAACGGTCGCCCGGATATCCGACAGAGCGCCTATAAGTTTTTCCACGTCACCTGACGCGCAGCGCTTGGTCAACTCGTGAGCAAAATATTTTGCATGGTAGGCGGTAATTGCCTGCCCTTCGTCCGGTTGTTTTTGTTCTGCCGTTTGCCCCGTCATAAGTAATCCTGCACCTGCTGTCGTA
>CAYOJQ010000097.1:2164-5887 GCA_964404325.1 uncultured Oligoflexales bacterium | reverse complement strand
AAAAGCAGGTATGAAGAAAACGTCTCAAGCCTTAATGCTCTCAGAGCGGACGTTAAAGCTGAGAGAGACAAAGAAAGAGAAGATGCCCACAAGGAAGAAATAGCGAAAATGGAAGCAATGAAAGCGACATGGGGCAGGCACGAGGATAATGTCAGGGATCAAATGAAGGCAATTTCCTTGAGGCTTAGTGTCGAATATATTGATAAAGTGCCTTTTACAGGAAAGCCCGACAATACCGTCAAGATATGCAACCAATTTGTGGTTTTTGATGCAAAGAGCCCTGCTTCCAGCGATCTGAGCAATTTCCCCGATTACCTCAAAAATCAAGCCGACGGGGTGAAAAAATATGTTTCTCAGGAAAATGTCTGGAAACAGGTTTTTCTTGTCGTTCCAACCAATACTCTCGAAATACTAGATACATTCACATTCGACAAGGGCGAATACAGGGTCCATGTTGTTGCGGCAGACGCCCTCGAACCGATCCTGGCAATGCTTAAGAGGCTTGAAGCTTACGAGTTTGCAGAACAACTTGCCCCGGAGGTGAGGGACGACCTCTGCAGGGTTGTCGGCGCTCTTTCCCACCTTACAAAAAGAAGGATTCAGATAGATCAGTATTTCGGGCGCCATTCCCTGGATGTCTTATCCATGACCAGTTCCCGCCTGCCTGAGGAATTCGCGACCTCTGTAGAGCAATATGAAAAAGTAGGAAGGCTAAATCCCTCCGTGGACAAAAGTGGAAAACTTGTCGATACGATCAACAAGCTTGAGCAGGAGAACGATAAAATAAAAATCGGGGCATGCGTTCAAGGCATCGCGTTTCCCGAGGAATTGGGAAGGGCCATCGATTCGACACCTTTAAACAAGCCGGAGCAAAAAGATGGCCATCCACAAGGGAGCGGGGGGGAAGAGTGAAGATGAGGATTAGGTTTGAAAAGGAAGAGGGTATAATGGGGGAAGGAAGGTCAATTAGGCGTTGAGATTTTTAACAGAGAGAGGATAATAAATGAAGCTCCATCAACTGCGAATTGAAGGCTACAAGAGAATCGAAGCGGCAACAGTGCTGTTTGGCGATGCAACTTTCTTGATCGGACCCAATAACACTGGGAAAAGTACGGTTCTAAGCGCTATCACGCATTTGCTTTCTGCAAACAAGCGGATCCCAGAGATCGAATACTACAGCGTACAGGATGAGGTAACAAACGAACGCAAGACAGTCTCAAACAGAATAGTGCTTGAAGCTGAATTCCGGGACTTGCCCGTCGAGGCCAAGGTGTGGCGTGGCTTCAAAGGCCGGATTTTCGAGTACGACCCCGGTGATACGGTAGAAAGTGGTCTGTGCCTCACTTACAGAAAGACTTATGATTTAGGAAAAGATGTTGTAATTGAGCTGAAGAGTAAAACTCGAACAATGAAAGCACAATATGAGGAAGTTACTACACCGAAGGAACTCATAGATCTGGGTATCGAGGCCGACCTTGTTGGCGAGTTGTTCGACGATTTGGAAAAGAAACTCACAACTGCAACACGGGTCAAGCTGCAGGAAATAAATGATATATGGGATATAGGCACAGAAGATACTTGGTTTCAGAATCCAGGAGGAATCCCGGGAGTTGTATTGAGTCGGCTTCCGCGCTACATAATAATACCAGCCGATACGGCGAGTAACGAAATGTCTAGCGGTGGAGTGCTGCCAAAGACATTGAATGAATTGTTTGAGGACGTGCGCGGGACTTCTCGCAACTATCAAGAGGCGCAGAGATTTCTCAATGAATTGGCTAAGGAACTCGATCCCTCGGATGTAACTTCTGAGTTCGGCAAGATGATTATTGAGTTGAATGCAATCATTGCAAATGTTTTCCCCGAGTCGAAGATTCATGCACGTGCGGATCTCAGTGATCCAGACAAGTCACTTAAACCGACTTTTACCGTGGAACTTTCAAGCAACATTCGTACACCAATTGAGCACCAAGGCGCTGGAATGGTGCGCTCAGCGGTGTTTGGGATTCTTCGATTCAGACAGAAATGGTTATCGAAAAAAGAAGATCAAAACATTAAGAGATCGATCATTATTGGGTTCGAGGAACCGGAGATATATCTGCACCCGAGCGCAGCTAACCAAATGAGAGACACAATATACGAGCTGTCCGCGCAGGATTCTCAAATAGTTGCCACTACGCACTCCCCATACCTGATAGACCTCGCGAGAAAACCAAGGCAAGTGCTGAATAGATTTGTCTTCGCAGGTTTAGCAATTCAGGTGCAGCCATTTAATGTCACAGACGCGTTCAAAATGCTTCAAGAAGAGGATAAAGACTACGTGAAGATGATTCTCAAGGTTGACGATTACATTGCGCGGGTTTTCTTCACCAAAAGGATTGTGGTCGTCGAAGGAGACACAGAGGACATAGTTATTAGAGAAACATTAAAACGGCTAGATAAAAACAAACGACTAGGTATTCTCGCGAACACTGAAGTAATAAAAGCCAGAGGCAAGGCGTCTATTATCGGACTCGCGAAATATCTCAAGGTCTTAGGAATCACGCCATTTGTTATACACGATAGAGATGGTGGTGTCGAAGGCGCTGAGAAATTCAATGCACCCATTGAAGCAGCAGTCGGGAAGGATAATGTTATCCAACTCGTGGAGTGCTTGGAGGAGGTATTGGGGTATGCCCCACCGTCGGCTGAGAAGCCCTTTGTTGCCTACTCTTTTGCGAAAGGGTGGGGCGATGCTTGGACTGATGTGCCTGAGAAATGGAGACTTGTTATGGAACAAGCATTTGAGATCACATGAGGGCCATTAATGCTCGATACCTTGTCAATCGCATGCGGCGTGCCGTTACTTATCAGCGGAAAGATTATAATTTATGAGAAGGATGCAAATTGATCATTAAATGTAAGATTTGTGCTGGCAATGGTTTTATTCAGTCAGGTGACCCGTTCAGCCAGGTATTTGGTCAAAATAGGAAGCCGTGTCCTTCATGCAAAGGGGCTGGTGAGTTCGATCTTAATATATCCCAGGAAAGACTAACCACCTGCAAGTTCTGTGGGGGTCGCGGCACAGTTTCCTCCGCTGATTTCGTGCTACTGGCAAGGGCTATGAACATCTGTCCGACTTGCCATGGACTCGGTGTTTTGGAGCGGCCCCAAGTTGGTTTCGAAAGATTAGGAGCCGCAAAACCAGAAACGACTTCGGCCTCCCGACCACTTGATACTCAATTTGATTTGGCCATTTCTTTCGCGGGGGAAGACAAAGAAATTGTTCGTTCTTATGCAGAAGCAATACGAGCTCAGGGACTCAATATTTTCTTCGCGGAATTTGAAGAGGTCGATCTTTGGGGGACTAATCTCTACGACACCTTGGACACCATATACCGCCTAAAAGCACATTATTGCGTGATGTTTCTCTCGAAACATTACGCAACTAAAGTGTGGACAAACCACGAGCGTCGTTCAGCGCAAGCGAGGGCTCTCACGGAAAATAGAGAGTACATTCTTCCTGTTAAACTTGATGATACTGAGGTTCCAGGTATAGTCCCTACTATCGGTTATCTGGATTATGCGAAGACTGGACATGACGGGCTTGTGAAGGCTACTCTTGAAAAGCTTTCGCGATACAGAAATAAAAAGAATGGATAGCAATGCGCCCCAGTCCTCCGTTTGGAGCTTGACAGAATATCCAGAAGGAGATATTTTAAATATTCCGTTATGTTTACTTGGAAC
>CAYOJQ010000097.1:0-2150 GCA_964404325.1 uncultured Oligoflexales bacterium | reverse complement strand
GACTGAACAGGAACAGCAAGAGATCATTCGTTTCATCGAGGCGGGCAGGCCGCTGCCGGACAAGTACCGTTTTCTGCTGTTCGAGGACAAGCGGGAGGTGGAGCTTGTCTGGAACGGCAAGACGAGCGAGGTCTGCAATATCGTCCTGCCCTTTCAGGTTATCGAGCAGGTGGACGAGCCGCGCGCCGAAAAGCCTGCCGACAGGGCCATACAGCCCGGTCTTTTTGATGAACGGGGACGACAGCTTAAGGGCTGGACGAACAAGCTGATCTGGGGCGACAACAAACTGATCCTTTCATCCCTGAAGAACGGCCCCCTGCGCGAGGAGATTGAAGCGCAGGGCGGCATCAAATTGATTTATATCGACCCGCCCTTCGATGTCGGCGCGGATTTCAGCATGGATATCGAAATCGGCGAAGAAACCTTCACCAAGAAGCCGAATATCCTCGAAGAAATCGCCTATCGGGACACCTGGGGCAAGGGCGCCGACTCCTTCATAGCCATGATCTGGGAGCGGCTGGTCCTAATGCGGGATTTGCTGGCAGAGGATGGGAGCATCTATGTGCATTGTGATTGGAGGGTCTCTCCATTTGTCAAGATGATTCTCGACGAAGTGTTTGCAAGAAATAATTATATTAACGAAATAATTTGGCAGTGTACCGACCCGAAAAGTAATATCAAAGATTCTTTCGGAAAAATCCATCAAACTATTTTCTTCTATAGGAAAAACATCGACAAATATATATTTAATCCTGAAAAGACAGAGGCTTCGGAATCCGCTATCTCTGAGTACTCATATTTTATGACGACTGATAACGAAGTGATATCAGCCTCAGAATCTGAAGGCAAGAAGGGTAGATTCTTCAAGTTAGAAAATACCACCGCTCCCAAATATACGCCTAATAGGGTGTTCGAATGGTATGGTTATACTCCTAAAAATGGATGGCGATATAGTAAAGAGAAATTGGATGAGATGTTAAGAATCAATGAAATATTGCTCAAAGATGGCAAGGCCTCAAGCAGATGTCATGTTCAGTACCTTGACAACATTGAAGGTGTCCCTTTGCAAACGATATGGCAAGATCTGGGGACAATGAAAGGTGGCGCTATATACCCCACTCAAAAACCCGAAGCTCTCCTCGAACGCATCATTAAAGCCTCTTCCAACAAAGGCGATATTGTGATGGATATTTTTTCCGGCTCCGGCACGACGGAGGCTGTGGCGGAGAAACTGGGGCGCAAGTGGATCGGGGCAGACCTCGGCAAGTTCGCCATTCACACGACGCGCAAGCGGCTGATCGGCGTCCAACGGCAATTGAAGGCTGAGGGCAAGGACTATCGCGCATTTGAAATTCTCAACCTGGGCAAGTACGAAAGGCAACACTACATCGGCGTGAACCCGAACCTGCGCGAGGAAGAACAGCGCAAGCAACTGGAAGAGAAGGAGGCGGCGTTTCTCGACCTGATCCTGCGGGCCTACCGGGCGGAGAAGACAACGGGGTTCGCCAGTTTTTACGGAAAGATGGCCGGGCGGCTGGTGGCGGTGGGGCCGGTAAACATGCCGGTGACGCGCCTCTTCGTCGAGGAGATAATCCTGGAGTGCCGCAAAAAACACATCACCAGAGTTGACATCCTGGGCTTCGAGTTCGAGATGGGGCTGTTTCCCAACGTGCTGGACGAGGCCCGGGCAAAGGGAATCGACATCGCGCCCAAGTATATACCAGCCGAAGTATTCGACAGACGGGCGGTTGATAAAAATCAGGTGGTATTTCACGATGTGTCTTTCATTGAAGTCAAGCCTCATGTCAAAGGCCACAGCGTGGCCTTGGAGCTGACGGATTTTTCGGTGTTCTATTCACAGGACTCGATTGCAAACGCCGAGGCTGAGATCAAGAACAAGGGCAGCCGGATCGTGGTGGAAAAAGGGCAGATCGTCAAGGTGAGCAAGGACAAGGACGGAATAGTCAAGCGCGACGTTCTGACCAAGAACTGGACCGACTGGATCGACTACTGGTCGGTGGACTTCGACTTCGAAAGCAAGCGCGAGATCATCAGGGTAAAGAACGAGGAATCCGGGGAATGGGAAGAGCGCTGGACGGGAGATTACATCTTCGAGAACGAGTGGCAGACATTCCGTACCAAAAAGGACC
>CAYOJQ010000096.1:0-5929 GCA_964404325.1 uncultured Oligoflexales bacterium | reverse complement strand
AGGGGTAAGAGTTATAATCTTGCCCCCACCTTGTCAAGCCGCATTCTTAAGAACGAACACCTGTGATGCGTTCGAGCGTTTGCGACGAAACCTGCGCATACGATGAAAACTTCATCGAAGACGTTGCACGTCCCTGCGAGATCGAGCGCAACTGCGTCGTGTAACCAAACATCTCTGACAGCGGCGCTAATGCGTCGACAACCTGAAGGTGGCCACGCATGCCCACATTATTGATGTTAGCTCTGCGGCTATTTAGATCAGTGATGATGTTGGAAAGATAATCTTCCGGAACCACCACCTCAACATCCATCATCGGTTCAAGAAGAACCGGCTGAGCCTTCTGAATGGCCTCACGAAGAGCCATCGCAGCGGCAACTTTGAAGGCACTCGCTTCAGAAAGTTCCGGATCAACCTTAACGCCGATAACTTTCACTTTAAGACCAATGACAGGGAAGCCTGCGATAGTACCTGACGCCATCCCTTCTTCGACACCAAGCTTAATCGCTCGAGCGAATTCAGCGCTGATAACGTCGGTTCCGAATTTACATTCAAACTGAAGCCCAAGATTTCCTTCCCACGGCTCAACTTCAAGAGCAACCTGAGCAAACTGCTTCAGCTTCTCTGTTTCGCGATGGAAGATTTTTTCGGCGCTTGCTTTTGCGCTAACCGTTTCGCGATAGCTTACTTGTGGTTTACCCACGTTGGCTGCCACACGAAACTCGCGCAACATACGATCCACAATAATATCGAGATGGAGTTCGCCCATACCCGAAATAATTGTCTGACCTGTTTCGCTATCGTATTTAACTTTGAAAGTAGGATCTTCTTTCTCAAGACGTTCAAGCGCCTTAAGCATTTTATCTGAGTCCGCCGTACTCTTTGGCTCGATCGCAATGCCAATGACTGGCTCGGGAGAATCCAAAGACTCCAAGCGCATCGGGTGTTTCGGATCACAAAGAGTGTCACCCGTCACAACCAATTTCAGACCAGCAATCGCTCCGATATGACCAGCTTCTAGACGCTGCACTTCTTCACGCTGGTTTGCGAACATGCGGAGAAGTTTCGCCACACGTTCTTTCTTTTCAGCACGCGCATTTAAAACAGTCTCACCCACTTCAACGGCGCCTGAATAAACACGCACGAATGCAAGCTGACCCACGAAAGGATCTGTCATGATTTTAAACGCGAGCATAACGAGTGGCTCATCCACTGTCCGCTTACGAGTGATGGGCTTTTCTTTATCGTCGGCGGTAAAACCGTTCACAACGGGAGTATCGAGGGGGCTTGGCAGATAATATGTCACAGCATCCAGAAGGGGCTGAATACCTTTATTTTTAAAGGCACTGCCGCAAAATACAGGCACCACCTTTTTCGCGATAACACCTTTGCGTGTCGCGCGACGGATTTCTTGGATGCTAAGTTCCTTGCCTTCAAGAAACTTCTCCGTGACTTCATCATCAAATTCCGCCACGGCTTCAATGAGCTGCTCACGATACATCGCTGCATCATCCGCAAGTTCGGCTGGAATTTCTTGTTCAATAAATTTCTCGCCCTGACCATCTTTTGGCCAAACCAAAGCCTTCATTGTCACAAGATCAATAACGCCACAGAACTCGTCCTCAGCGCCGATAGGCAGCTGGAATGCAACTGCATTCGCGTTTAGACGCTCTTTCATAGACGCGACAGACGCATGGAAATCAGCGCCCACGCGGTCCATCTTGTTGACGAAACCAAGGCGCGAAACACCGTATTTGTCCGCTTGGCGCCATACCGTTTCTGACTGTGGCTCCACACCATGAACGCCGTCAAACACAGCAACAGCACCGTCGAGAATGCGCAGCGAGCGCTCTACCTCGATGGTAAAGTCAACGTGTCCCGGAGTATCGATGAGATTGAAACAGAAATCTTTCCAGAAAAAAGTAGTCGCGGCGGAGGTGATTGTGATGCCGCGCTCTTGTTCCTGAACCATCCAATCCATGGTTGCCGTGCCTTCATGCACTTCACCCACTTTGTGGATTTTGCCGCAGTAAAATAAAAAACGCTCTGTCGTAGTGGTTTTACCGGCATCAATGTGAGCCATGATGCCGATATTACGAACAGAGCTAAGATCGATTTTTTTAGACATGCACCGTCTTCGCTATTACCAGCGGTAGTGAGCGAACGCCTTGTTGGCTTCTGCCATCTTATGAACGTCTTCACGGCGCTTAATGGAAGAACCGCGCTTGTTCGCAGCATCCAAAATTTCACCAGCGAGACGATCTTCCATACCGCGACCAGGACGCTGACGTGCAAACTCGATGATCCAACGGATCGCGAGAGCTTGACGGCGCTCAGGGCGTACTTCAACCGGAACTTGGTAGTTTGAACCACCAACGCGGCGAGATTTTACTTCAAGCATGGGGCGAACATTGTCCAAAGCCGTGCGGAAAGTTTCCACAGGAGATTGTTGGCCCTGTGCTTCCAACTTTTTCATCGCGCCGTAGAAAGCTTTTTCTGCGGCTGGCTTCTTACCATGCTTCATCATGCAGTTGATGAACTTGGTAACTACTTCGTCTTTGTAAACCGGATCTGGTAGAACCGGGCGTTTTGCTGCTTCGTGGCGGCGTGACATCGATACTCCACTATCTCAGAAAGAGTGTTTTACTAATTAAGCTTTCTTAGGTCTCTTCGCACCGTACTTACTGCGGCTCTTGCGGCGGTCGTTAACGCCTGCGCAGTCCAATGTACCGCGGACGATGTGGTAACGCACACCTGGTAAGTCTTTCACTTTACCGCCGCGTACCATAACAACACTATGCTCTTGCAAGTTGTGACCTTCACCGCCGATGTAAGAAGTTACTTCGACATGGTTGGTTAAACGAACACGAGCTACTTTACGAAGAGCAGAGTTAGGCTTCTTTGGAGTCGTCGTATAAACGCGGATGCAAACACCACGCTTCATGGGACTGCGTTTAAGAGCAGGAGACTTAGTGCGGCTCTTTTGCAGCGTGCGACCCTTAGCAATTAACTGGTTAATCGTTGGCATACTTTACAAATCCCTTATTACGACTCGGAATGCGAGGCTGTATCACTACCAGCACACGTTCAATAAAGCAACATCTCTCTCGCTTTTTTTTGGCGTGCTGGTAGCACTATCTACACCCTCAGTTTTACTAAAAAATCTAACAACTTAGCCTTCCATTGCCTGCGACGCGTGAGCCTCAGCTTCCTGCTGCCCGCGGATCACAGATTTCAGATCACGATAGAACGGGCTACCGGTACCTGCAGGAATCAAACGTCCCATAATCACGTTCTCTTTCAAGCCGCGGAGGTGGTCCACTTTGCTGTTAATCGCAGCTTCAGTAAGAACCTTCGTGGTCTCCTGGAACGAGGCCGCAGAGATAAAGCTGTTCGTTGACAAAGAGGCTTTGGTGATACCGAGCAATACCGGCTCGAAAGTCGCTAACTCACCACCATGCTCTCGCAAACGCTTAACTTCTTCATCCAGCTCCACAGATTCAACCTGCTCTCCCGGAAGGAAGCGAGTGTCGCCTGCTGTGATGATTCGCACGCGACGCGTCATCTGACGAACAATCACTTCGATGTGCTTATCGTTGATCTTTACACCTTGCAGACGATAAACGTCTTGAATCTCATCAACGAGATACTTCGCAAGAGCAAGCTTGCCCATGATCGTCAAGATATCGTGCGGGTTCGGAGAACCGTCAACGATTGACTCACCTTTACGGATGTAATCACCTTCAGTGACGACAACGTGGCGGCCTTTCGGGATCAAGAACTCAGAAACCTGGCCATCTTCAGCGGTCACGACCACTTTACGCTTACCTTTGGAGTCCGCGCCGAAGCTTACGGAACCATCGCGATCTGCCATGATGGCAACGTCTTTTGGTTTACGAGCTTCGAAGAGTTCCGCAACGCGGGGCAAACCACCGGTGATGTCGCGTGTACGAGACATCTCACGAGGAATTTTCGCCAACACGTCACCAGAAGCGATTTCTGCTTTGTCATCCACGAGGATCGTTGCACCAGCTGGTAAGCTGTAACGAGCATCACGGTTGCCGTGCTTAAGAACTTTGCCACTTGCATCAACGATCTCAATCGCTGGCTTAAGGTCAGAACCGCGAGTTTCGATGACAACACGACGTGTTAAGAAGGTTGTTTCGTCCACGCGCTCTTCAATTGAACGACCTTCGACGAGGTCTACGAAACGAACTTTACCGCCGAGCTCAGCAAGGATGGAAACCGCAAATGGATCCCATTCAGAAAGGGACGCACCCGCTTCGATTTCTTGACCGTCTTGCACGAGCAATGCAGCGCCGTAAAGCATTGGGTAAGTTTCGCGAACTTTGCCCGTCGCCTTGTCCATGATCAAAACGGAACCGTTTCGGCTCAATACAATGTTTTTACCTTCACGGTTTTTCACAACGCTAAGTCGATCGAATTTCACGAGACCAGACAAGTGAGTTTCGAGAGTGTTCTTCTCGATTTTGTGCGTTACAGCACCACCAAAGTGGAATGTACGCATCGTCAACTGTGTACCTGGCTCACCGATGGACTGCGCCGCGATAACACCGATGGCTTCACCCACGTTGATCAGATGACCTGTCGCCAAGTCACGACCGTAGCAGAGAGCACAAAGGCCACGCCTGCTTTCGCAAGTGATTACCGTGCGAACCTTAACAACCTCGACGCCTTGTGAATCGATGCTTTTTGCAATCGCTTCGTCGATCAAATCACCTTTTTTGCAGATGACTTCGCCTGTTACAGGATCTTTCACGTCTTCAAGTGTCGTACGACCAAGGGTACGCTCACCAACGCTTTGCTTAATGTCAGCACCTTCACGAAGAGCGATCATGGAGATACCTTCTTCGGTACCGCAATCGATTTCGGAGATCACTGCATCTTGCGCAACGTCCACAAGACGACGAGTCAAGTAACCTGAGCTCGCAGTTTTGAGAGCCGTATCGGCAAGACCCTTACGAGCACCGTGAGTAGAGGTAAAGTACTCAAGTACCGTTAGACCTTCGCGGAAGTTCGAAGTAATTGGCGTTTCGATGATCTCACCGGAAGGACGAGCCATCAAACCGCGCATACCGGCCAACTGACGAATCTGTTGAACGGAACCACGAGCACCGGAGTCGGCCATCATGAAGATTGAGTTTGCACTCGGCACCTCTTTTGACTGACCTTTGAAGTCTTTTTTCGTTTCTTTAGCAATGTTACGAATCATCTCTTCGGCGATTGTTTCTGTTGTCTTCGCCCAAATATCGATAACTTTGTTGTAACGCTCGCCTTCCGTTAAGAGACCTTCAGAGTATTGCTCCTTAATCTTCTTAACTTCCTCGTAAGAACCAGCAAGGATATCCTTCTTGTTCTCAGGAATAACCATGTCACCGATGGCGATTGAGAGACCCGCTTTTGTTGAGTAGCGGTAGCCCATCGCGCGCAATGCGTCGGCTAGCAACACAGTACGTTTCGGTCCACAGCGACGGAATGTCTCGTCTACAAGGGCCGCCATCTCTTTTTTGCCGAGAGCGCGGTTGATTGCAGTGAACGGAATCTCATCCGGAAGAATTTCAGAAAGAAGCGCACGGCCAACAGTTGTGTTGTAAGCGACGCCACCGATGCGTACGCGCACAGGAGCTTGCAAAGCCACAACGTCATGGTCGTAAGCAACGCGAACTTCTTCAATTGAACCGAAGGACTTACCCGCACCAGTTCCTTCGATATCTTCTTTCGTGAGGTAGTAGATACCAAGAACGATGTCTTGTGTAGGTACGATAATCGGCGTTCCGGATGCAGGACTGAGGATGTTGTTTGTAGACATCATCAACACGCGTGCTTCCATCTGTGATTCAACAGAGAGAGGAACGTGAACAGCCATCTGGTCACCGTCGAAGTCCGCGTTAAACGCGAAACATACGAGTGG
>CAYOJQ010000095.1:0-6971 GCA_964404325.1 uncultured Oligoflexales bacterium | reverse complement strand
CGCCCCGTACCGAGAAAGACCGCCCCCGCTTCAATTAATTCCTCACCATTTACGGCGACAGCTTCAGTCAATGCCGCTTTTACCAGTCCATTCGATGCGCCGATGAGAAGTACAGCCTTCGCCAACGTGCCAGGGATGATCGAGAGATCACGGGGGCGTTTAACAAGCGTCGGGCCGGAAAGTTTGACTGCGGCTTTTCTCCCTCGACCTTTTGGTGTCTGCACGCGGTCGGATTCCTGCATTCCTGAAAGCGTGTCATACACGGGCAAATTCACCCCTTGCTCATTTTCAGACGAACTCACATTGATCGGCGCAGAGACCGTTTCTACTGGTTCTATTGAATCTTCCGGTGGGCCATTGACGATGATGGAAACAACCGCGACCGAGAGAATAGCAATCACAACCAGCCCAAACTTCTTGGTGCGAGTCAGCTCAGTGAAGCGTTCAGACCGACTCTGTAGCCGGTCTTTTAAAATTTTTGCCGTGTCATTTCTTGCCATGCGTTTTTCCTCGGGGTGGCGCTTCGATTTCATCGCGCACAACCACAATGCTCGAACCACCAGACGACGAGGCTTTTAGGTCAAAGGCAAAACGCCGCCCGTACATATAGACAAAAAGATTCGAGCGGGCGTTCGTTCTAAGGGAGATAGCTAAATCATTTTCAACGTATTCCATACCAAATGACCCAGCGCTGCCAAGAATCACTTTGCTAGGCTCGGTCGGCAGACTAAGAACTGTACCACCGCGGGATGTCGTGCTGAACCCTACATGATCGATAATCATTAGTTGGTGATCAAATTTGGTATTCGGTGAAAAAGGGAGAAATAGGCTTTGTTTGTCCTACACCCTATCCCCCTCTGTCAGGGAAGTTGACGCGTAGAAAATCAGAAAAATATTTATACTAGGGGCGGTATGGAGATACCGCAAATGCGTCAGTATTCTAGTGAGATGAAGGAAGCGATGGTTGCCAAGCTTTGCTCCCCTCGTGGTCCCTCGGCTTTACAACTATCCAAAGAGACAGGTATATCCCAGACCGCATTAAGCCGGTGGAAACGAGAGTTAGGGGATAAAGCCAAGGTGAAAGTTCGTAGGCCAGAAGATTGGACTCCGGAAGAGAGGCTTCAAGCTGTGCTCGAAGCTCAGGGATTGGACGAGCAGGCGCTTGGAGAATTTCTCCGGAAGAATGGGTTGCACAGCAATCACATCGAAGCTTGGAAAAAGGAAGCCATCTCTGATGCCGCTGGCAAAAAGAAGCAAGGCCGTCCCCGCAAAGACCCGGAATTGGTTGCATTAGAGGAAGAAAATAAGAAATTGAAACGCGATCTGCGCCGCAAAGAAAAGGCGCTTGCCGAAGCCACTGCCATAATGATCCTCCAAAAAAAAGCCCAGGAAATCTGGGGGAAGGACGAGGACGAAGAGTAGACCTCGACGCCAGGCTAAACGCAATCGAATTGATAAAAGAAGCGCAGATGAACGGTTCGCAGCTAAAGTTGGCATGCGAAGCGATAGGAATCGGCGTGCGCACCTTTGAACGATGGCAGCAAAATCCTGATGGCGATCTGCGGCGCGGCCCACTATCAGAACCGGCAAATAAGCTGTCGGAAGATGAACGAAAACAGGTGCTACTGATAGCGAATTCATCAACATATCGTGACAAGACTCCGGCGCAAATCGTGCCATTATTGGCTGACAAGGGCGAGTATGTCGCATCTGAATCGACTTTCTATCGTCTGTTGAAAGCTCACGGCATGAATACGCACAGATTAAAATCGAAGCCGCGAAAGCATGCACGTCCGCACGAGCTCAAAGCAATAGGGCCAAATGAGGTGTGGAGTTGGGACATAACGTATTTGACTTCTGAGATCGTCGGATTGTTTTTTTACTTGTATCTGGTTGTTGATATTTACAGCCGTAAAATTATTGGTTTCGACGTGAGGGAAGAACAAACATCTGAGCATGCAGCGATGATGATGGATCGGCTTTGTTCCGAGGAAGGTATTAGGCGGGACCAACTGAAATTACATAGTGACAATGGCAAACCCATGAAAGGCGCCACAATGATGGCGACGCTCCAGCGTCTAGGCGTGATACCATCGTTTAGCAGGCCTCACGTGAGCGACGACAACCCCTTCTCGGAGTCGTTATTCCGCACCCTAAAGTATTGTCCCATGTATCCCTCAAAACCATTCGCGACAGTGGATACTGCGCGTCAATGGGTTGCTGAGTTTGCAAAGTGGTACAACGAGGAACATTTGCATAGTGGAATTAAATTCGTGACGCCTGCATCACGACATAGCGGTGAGGACGCATTGATCCTCGAAAACCGCAAAAGGGTGTACATGCGCGCAAAAACAATGCAACCCCGATCGATGGACCGGCGCAATCAGAAACTGGCAGAAAAATACTGAGGTTCTTTTAAATCATTTGAAAGGAAACGATAGGTCAAGTAAGAAGAAGGCAGCGTAACTCTACGCGTCAACTATCCTGAAAATTACCGCTATCGAGGACGGCAAAGTGAAGATCAAGTAAGAATCTTGAAGCGCTCGTGCGTCTCCTCCCTCTTTCCGGCTTCGTCAGAAAAATCTATTCCTTGAACTCGACACAGCTTTTCCTCGCAGTTTTGTTTAAACCCAATCCCCACTTCTTCAGCTTACCAGCAACTCTCCCGATAGTAAGTGCTAGTTATTAGCCTGTATTGAGTGGAGTTTGTTGTGGGTTTAATCAAAAATGTCATCCAAATCGTACTATTCTCGATGACTATAACGTGGGCGCCCACGGCGCTGGCGCAAGATCCGATGGAGCCTTCGGATCCACCGGACGATGCCCAAAATGAAAAAGAAAAGTCTGTTGAAGAAGCAAAGCCAGCTCAAGAAGCGACGCCTGCATTACCAGCTTCTGAGGATTCCAGTTCCAAAGAGGGCCGTTCCGGTGAATCCCCCTCCTTCATTGACTACCTCTACAATAAAGAAAATCGCTTCTATACAAAGAAATGGAGCGAAAACCTCTTCTCCAAAACTTCGATTGACGGCATTAGTTCTGAACAATACGGCTACGCCTATCGCCACCACTTTCCGATCTTCGCATCTCTGACACTCGCACCTGGGTTCGACATCACATATCTCGACACCAGCGAAACCATCGGACCATATCTGGAGCCGACTACCGGCAAGGTGATTCAAACCGAGATTGCCGTGAAGTATCTGGCTTTGGCTTTGGGGGCACGGCTGCAAGCAGGGTTGGATTACGGCATTCTGAGTTTTGCCCCCTACTTGGATTACCGCTCAGATATCTTCGCAAAATCATTAGTGACCATCAAAGACAATGAAGAGTTTGACGGTGAGGAAAATGACGGAGGAAAAAACCGTCGTTTTGTTGCTGGCGGAAATCTTTATTTCAACTTTGCCGCCATTTCTTTTGGAATTGGGATGGAGTGGGGAAGTATTAACGGCGACTTTGGTTCATCCGTTGGCGTCAAGGGAATTCATTTAGTATTGAGGGGCGGCTGATGAGAAAAACGCCAATAATTTTTTTCATTCTATTGTCTTTTCATGCTTTTTCTTGCGGCAGCAACAAAGCGAAAGTCAGCGGGTTGGCACCGGATGCTGAGATTCCTTCAGGCGGACCGGCGATGAGTTTCGAGGATGAATATACCTTTATGCAAAATGCAATTGGAGCAAGTTTAGCGGATTTAGCCTTTTGCGGTGAGCTTCAGACAAGGCTTCAGGCTGTATACTGGGAGATGTTAAGCGATAGCAGCGGCCAGTTTCTACCAACTGATCTTGACCTCAACCAAAAATCAAGTCTCATCCGAGAATCGGGAGTTTTGGAAGGTCAGCTTATTGAGCACTCCGAAAAATGTGCCGCTGCTTATAATTCAATAGTGACTGAAGCAACTGCGAGCAAAAAGGCGTTAATCGAGGTTCCGGCAATCTTAAAATTTCTAAAAGGATTGGTGACCTTTTCAAGTGACTCTGAAAGCAAACTCAAAACCATGTACGGAAAGTTAAGCGATACCGAAAAGGAAGAACTTTTCAATGCCGTTAAAAACGGTCATGCCCGTTACTCCGAAAAAATCAGCATCTTTGGCGCCACCAGCAACGAGTTTGGCACAAATCTAATGACAGGCAAACTCAACAGCGAAGCACTGGCTATTCTAAAAATAGCTAATACCGGGGATAACTCCGGTGGCTCCGGCTTCTCTAAGACCTTTTGGGATGAAGCACAGGAGAGCAAGCAACTTCCGATCGATTTGAGCCTGAAAGTAGGCACTTCATTGATTCGTGATGGAGCTGACGTTTTAATAGAAGTCGCAAGTGGTAGTGCCACGGGAGAATTTGGCAAGGGAGTTGCCAAGGCTAAGGATATCATCGACAAGATCGACAACAAGGAGTCGTGGTTCAGTAACACTTGGAAAGATGTGCGAAATTTCTACGACATGAAGGTGAAAGCTTACTTTGAAAGTGGCGCCAAGCGTGGACCAAAAGAAAAGTACGTCGCTCAAGATTACATCGACTTCCATGGCAACATCACTATGGCGGAAAACGGAGCGGTTCAAGTCAAGAACTACCGCGAACTGCAAATCTCCGATCTTAGAGCGAAAATGAATTTCACCAATGCCAATGAAGTGGACAGCATCGTTTTAATACATGAATTTCGTGATGGTCGGCGTTCGGTGCAAGTCATTACGCAAGCCGCGGGGGGCACAAATGCGGCGGAACGCTACATCCCCTCAAGCGAAATTCTCACTGAAAATGCCACCACGATTGTTGCAATCAAAAAAGATCCGGTGACGGGCCAGTTCAAGTACACTTCAACCAGCGCGCGCATTTCCTCTGGACAGACGGCTACGATTACTTTGGATGTCCCTGAGGTATCCGCCCCAACGACAGGTGGGACGGGTGGCGGAAGTGTTGCCTGCGAAATTGTAATGAAAAACATTCCAGGTAAAGTTTGCATGGATTTTTCGCAGGGCTCAGCGCCTGATCCTGCGGATGCGGCCAAACAGACTTGCGATGGGTATGCGGCGAATCCAGAATTCGGTTCGGCAACCGTGGTTTCATCCTGTCCGTCCAATCCGATGAAAACCTGCCCAAGCTCCCTTTGGACATCGAAGTTTTATTCAACCGACAGCACGCAGACCAAAAACATCGCTTGCGGCGCGGATGGCTCGTGGGTTTGGGGGGCGAACTAAGCACCTCTCACGAAATGCGAGCAGCGACGACACCGAAGCATCCGTTTCCTTAGAAACGATTCAGACGTTTGTGTCAAAGGCCCACGCCTCGGGACGGCTCGCAGAAGTGCTAGGCTAGTCGTCAATATGGAGTAGCTTCCGGGAACAGGAGAATAAAGGGCAATGAATAATCCTATGACCTTCCCCCTGTTTTCATCCAGCAGCGAGTCTAGTTTTTCCTGTTTTTGTTGTTAATTGTGCCACGAACTCATTGGGAGTTAGGTTCCCTAAGGAGCTGTGTGGTCTGTCGTTGTTAAACTCGTGTCGCCAAGTTTCTATCTTCTTTCGAGCGTTATCAAGATCAGAAAACCAATGAACATTGAGGCATTCGTCGCGGAACTTGCCGTTGAATGATTCGATAAATGCGTTCTGTGTTGGCTTTCCTGGTTGGATAAAGATCAGCTCCACCTTATTTTCGTATGCCCATCGTTCAAGGCGTTTGGAGATAAACTCAGGACCGTTATCCACGATAATTTTTTCCGGAATGCCGTAAAGAAACGCAAGACGATCGAGAACCCTCACCACGTGGGATGCTTGCAATGATAGGTTAACCTCAATCGCTGGGCACTCCTTGGTAAAAAGGTCAGTGATCGTGAGGCATCGAAATGATCCATTGCGCCAGAGCTGCGCCTTCACGAAATCCATGCTCCAGATTTCATGCCTTTCCGTTGGAGGATTGAGCCTCACGCGATTAACACTGCGATAGCGTCGCTTTTTTGTTTTTCGTTTTAAAGAAAGCCCTAACTCTCGGTAAAGGCGCTCAATTCGCTTGTGATTCACAACGAGACCATCACGACGAATCAGCTCGTAAGGTCGAGGACTGCCGTAACGTGGTTTTGCGGCAGCTAGCGTCGTCAAATGCACTCTCAGTCGATCGTTTAACGGATTAAGAATAGCCTTATAGCGCTGAGTTGCTCTGGCTAATGTAACAAGCCTGCATGCCCGTCGCTCACTGACCTGGTAATTTTTTATCAGGTAGGTCACGGCGCTTTTTTTTTCGCCGCAGGCTCTACCACTTTTTTGAATTGATATCCTTGAGCATCTGAATATCAAGAGCCTGATCAGCGACAAGTCGTTTCAGACGGCGATTCTCTTCTTCCATGGCGCGCATCCGCTTCGCCTCGGAAAGCTCCATGCCGCCAAATTTTTGCTTCCAATTGTAGAAGGTGGTCTCGTGGATACCGAGTTCACGGCAGATCGTCTTTACGGGCTCACCGGCCTCTTGGCGCTTAAGCGCCTTAATAATCTGCTCTTCTGAATGATGCTTACGCTTCTTCATCCTTGCTCCTTGTCGCGGGTTAATGCCACAGGGAAACTAGACTCGCTGCTGGATGAAAACAGGGGGAAGGTCATGTCGTTACGCTACAAAAAGGGTGATGGAGGAAGAGTTTATAGATTATTTTCGAAAACTTCAGGATTCCCTCCCGCTGAGGATAGAGCCTTCACATCCCCAACCTGGCGTTCAGCCCCTTGAGACTGATGAGCCCCGTCCGCACGGACTTGCCTGCGGTCTTGGCGGCTTTGCTGACTTCCCCAGACGATAGGGAGCCAGCGACAGCCAGAATGATGAATCCACGGAGGAGGCGACCATAAAGATCGCCCAAAGCCTTAATCATCGGTGCTTCCCTCTAATTTTGGTCATTTAACTCGGTTGCCAGACCGATTTCCCGTTGGTTTCTTCCACCGAACCGGGTACCTTTCCCCTATTGCGAGGGGTTCGACCAAATGTACGCCACCTCCA
>CAYOJQ010000094.1:0-7020 GCA_964404325.1 uncultured Oligoflexales bacterium | reverse complement strand
CCCAAAAGGCAGTGGGAGATCCTTGAGGCCATGCGCGGTCAGACGATTAAAAACACTCAAGTTATTTTAAACGAAATGCTTGAGATTGAAGTGAAAGAGAGGCCAAAAGTTCGTGTCCAGCGTGATGGCTCGGTTCGGGTGGAGCTGACCTTTTCAAAAGAGCAATGGGAAGAGATTGAGAACGCAAAAGACGTCGTATCCCATTCTGTTTCCAGTGGTGAGCTCACCGAAGTTCTCACTTATTGTGCCCGCTTCACTGTTTCGAAAAAGAACCCTTCCGTTTCAGTTCCATCGATGGAAGCTGAGCCGCGTCAGAGCCAGGGAATCAGCCGTGCGGCTCGTCGTTTTGTTTTTCAGCGCGATAAAACCTGCCGTCATCGTCATGCTGACGGAAGCTTTTGCGAGTCTCGTTATCAGCTGCAAGTGGATCACATCATTTCACTGTGGAAAGGGGGCAGTAATAATATCGATAATCTTCAGCTCCTTTGCGGTCTCCACAACCGCCACAAGTATGAGCGGGAGATAGCCGAGAACCATCGCTCCTGGACGCAGCCAAGAGAGAGCCGACAATACCGACCAAACTAATTTGCAGGTTAGCGAACAAACCAAATCCCTTTCTTGCGCTGCCATTTTCAAAGTAAACCTTAAGTCTCTGCAGATACTCACAGCGAGTGCTAAGTGAATGCCAGTCCAGGCCACTTGAGGTCTCATTTCCATCATACCTAAATCCATTGCTGCCGCTATTGTCCGAAACTTTTAGCATTACACCGATGATGGCACTGTCTGCATTTATGACTGGGCCGCTAGAATTTCCCTCTAAAGCATCGATTGTTGTCCCAAAGTAAAGATGCATATCAGAAAGTGCCGATCTCAGTTCAATTAGATGGTGATATTTACCTTGAACCTAAACGCTTAGCCGCAGATCGTGCCTTTTATAATCTATAATCTATCTCGCAACATCGGTCGGTGAGGTCTCCACCCCATTAGCGGGGCCATTATCAAACAGAACTTTTAAAGTGGGCCAATTTTTCGACACGACATCCATGTCCTGGGATCCAATTACGCCATGAATTCCATAACTCTCGAGCATTCGTGGCCCGGGAACGTAAAGATCATAAAGTCCTTCATCGTTTTCCTTTTGGGTTTTATCGAAGAGACTTTGGTCAGCGCCAGTCTGAGATAAAAACTCGGATTCTTGTCGCACCCTCTGTGCATGGAAAGCTAGGAGTTGCGCGCGAGATTCAGGCGCCACTGAGAGCAATTCCTTCTTAAAATTATCACTGGCCACCATCGCCTTCCAATCGCCATGAAATCCAACGATGCCGTGCTCAATTCTTCTGGTATGGCCAGCGAGAAATAGGTAGTTCGCACATGAGGAGGCACAAATGCCCCTAACGACAACCGTGAGACTCTTGTTTTTGACAAGAGTGCTACCGATGTCGAGCGCGGCATCCATGCGTCCGCCCGTGGAGTTGAGAATGAGGGTCTCATCCGTAGGCTTATAGATATTTTGAAACTTGCTGAAATCATCCTCTTCAATATCGCCGTCAAAGGAGATTGCCGTCGGAGAAATACGGATCCACTCTCCAGCGTGACAAAGGGAACAAACGACCATGGCGAAAAGAACGGAGATTGTTTTAAACGACATGGGCTACGTTACTTTCGAAATTTGGGCTTGTCACCGACTCTTAGCCATTAAAAATGGCTATTATTTTAAAAATATAAAAATGGGATTGTTGTTAAAAAAACGCGAGCGTAGCTCAGTGACTTCGGATCATCTGAGGTAGAGTACGCACTCGAATAGCCGCTGAACCTTCTGAGATTCGCACCATGCTTTCACGTCGGCCACAATCTCTTGTTGAGAGGCAATGAGGTCTCCCCTCTTATCGATGGGAGCACAAATCGCGATATGCCGTCTAGGGCCCGACACGATCAGCGCCACCGACTCAGATTGAAAAACCATGAACGAACGTCGAATCAGCCGTGAAAAACTGGGGTAATTCGTGAGAAGGGGCTCTACTTCGTTCCAGCCGAGAAATTCAAATTGATCCACAACTCAAAATCGCAAATCAAGTGGCTTATAGCTCAAAACAAGTTTTAGTCCGCACATCGGGTTAATGAGCGGCTTTGGAAACAAGGCGCATCTGGCACGAACGAAGCTCAAATATAATCTCGTTCAACGGCACAGAGAGGCGCGAAAGAAATGACCGAACAAATCTAAATCTTGAATCCGTTACCGATCTGCAGAGGGCAATCCAATTGCGATCAGCAGTCATCAATACCCCTCCGCGAGGCACATAAGCACCGATAAGAGATTGACCCATCGCTAGCGGCCCTTCCGATCGCGTAATCCAAATTTTTGAATCGCCAGGCAATAGAACAAGTTCCGAAAAGCGATGCGACTGAGAGTCGCCTTCAGCGGCGACAACGATGCGCGGATCTTCGTTATGATTTTTTTCAAAAGTCATGCGACCGCCGTCTCTCACAGACTCAAAATAGTGCTTCTCTGTGCTTAAGACTAGAGCTTCAACATCGGACGCTTGCGATACATCAATGAAGTTACCACATCTGAAATGCCACATATCTTGCGGGAGAGTGAGGACAACTCCGGCCGGAATCGCCCAAGCGGACGCAGCGATAAGACAAAATGACACGACAACTGTAATATAAACACGTTTTAAAGAGCTAATAAGCATATTGGTGTGATGTACGCAAGTTCTGGGCCAGTTATTGATATGAACATCTTTAATGAATCAAAAAAACTTCTTAACCGGCCGTTTTATCTTCCCAATAGTACCCAGCCATCTTCCAGTTCCCGATTTCTGCGCATGATAAATTCCATGAGTGCTCGAAAAAAGAAAACTCATCCAACAGCCCACAAGGGCGAAAGCGCCGATGCGCCAACCGAAAAGTTCCATGGCCATAATCGCGCCTGCCCAAGGGGTGTTCGCGGCTCCAGCGAAAACGGCAACGAGGCCGACCGCCGCTAACATTGTGTAGGGAAGCGCGATAAAGTTTCCCAGCGCATTGCCTAAAGTGGCGCCGACAAAGAGAAGTGGAGTGACCTCCCCGCCTTTGAATCCACCCGACAAAGTCAAAACGGTGAAAACAAGTTTCCAGAAAAAATCGAAGTCGGGAATGGGATTGCGGATGGATTCCACAATTACGGGGACACCAAGTCCCGAGAAGCGCATCGTTCCCAATATATAGTAGCCGACGACAATTACCACTCCGGCTGTAAACGAACGCAGCGGCGCTTGCGGCAGAAATCTTTTGAGCAAGGCCGAAAGTGTGTGCATTGAAGACGCAAAAAGTCGCGCGCACAGACCGAAGAAAATCCCAGCACAGGCCATCCACAACACTGATTTCATACCGAGCGCGGTTAACGTCGGTTCAGGGTAGACCGTGTGATGCACTTGCAGCGCCAGACAAACAAAGTGTCCGACAAAGGACGCGATCATACATTCGAGAATAAGCCCGAGCTCCAACTTTCCGATCGTCAAGACTTCAAGACCGAAGATCGTGCCGGCAAAGGGAACTCCGAAAACGGAACCAAAGCCTGCACTCATACCCATCATCAATAACGGCCTTCGCTCAAGCTTGAACGGTTTCGCCAATTGGTCGGCTAGACTTCCACCCATTTGCACAGCCGTACCCTCGCGGCCCGCAGAGCCGCCAAAGAGATGAGTGAGCACGGTCCCGATCAGCACCATGGGTGTCAGGCGCAGAGGAACGGTGTTCTTCGGCTCGTGGACTTCATCGATCAAAAGATTATTGCCGCGCTCGAGGTGCGCGCCGAAGCGATGATACATCCAAGACACCGCAAGGCCGCAAAGCGGAAGCAGGAAAACCAGCCAAGCGTTTTTCTCACGGGTCTTCGTGGCGAAGTCCAGGGTGTGGAGAAAAACCGCTGATGCGACTCCCGCCATCACGCCAATAACGATTGCCGCAAGGACATACTTCCCGCGAATTCTCCAGTCGAACTTCATTGCTCCGATAATAGTACCCAGGAATCTTTAAGTGTAATAAAACTATACATATGATGCGAACGCTCTCTACCCTTGGATTGTTGTTTTGTTCAAATATTTTTATGACGATGGCATGGTACGGACATCTGCGCTTTCGTGAGGTTCCCCTATGGCAGGCGGTTTTATTCAGCTGGGGGCTCGCGTTTTTCGAATATTGCCTGCAAGTTCCGGCCAACCGCATCGGCTACGGCGAACTTTCCGCCTATCAGCTTAAAATTTTGCAAGAGGTGATTACGCTCACCGTCTTTATCGGCTTCGCCTGGCTTGCGCTAAACGAAAAGATCAGTTGGCGCTATGGGATCTCCATGCTGCTTATTCTGGCCGCTGTCGGTGTCGCGTTTTATGAACCCTAGCCGGTCGGCTGCGATTCTTTTGTTCTTCGCGCTCTCCTTTACTCTCTTTGCGATTCAATCCGGCGACGTGCTGATGTATCTCACGCTGGTGCGCGATTTCTTAAGTCGCGGCGAGTGGCCGGCCAAGGATCCTTTTCTCTACTCACTTCCCAATGCTGAATTGCATATCGCTCATGAATATTTGAGTTATTTTATCTTTTACGGCGCTTGGCTGGTTGCGGGATTCGCGGGGCTAATCTTTTTAAAGATCCTAGTGCTCGCAGCGCTCTTCGCTCTCGTGCTTTATGCCGGGCCTCGCGAGAAGAACGCTTCCGCGCTGTGGATGGGACTTTGGCTGTTGGCGGTGCTGGCAGCTTCGTTTCGTTTTATTGAACGCACTTCGCTTTTTTCGGATTTGTTTTCCGTGCTGCTGATCTATTGGCTCCTCGAAGCGCAAACCATCACGCGTGGATTTATCATTCGCTTAACCGCGCTCTTTTTAATTTGGGTTAATTTGCATCCGGGATATCCTGTCGGCATCATTCTTCTTGCAGTTTGGACCGCATGGCATTCGTTCAAGTCTCCAACCTTTGCTCGACGTAGAATTCCCTGGCTCCTGCTCCCCCTCGTAGGTCTACTCGCCAACCCGCTTTTTCTTGACGGCGCCCTCTACCCCATCCGTTTCGCCTTAAATGAAGCGCAGGTTTTAAAACTGCATAACTTCGAGTGGTTCCCCACTTATCATCCTGCTTTTCGCTTCACTCCCGAGGTCATCGGATATTGGGGTCTTTTGATCGCCGTGATTTTTATTTTGACCCGCGAAAAAGCGTGGTTGAGTTTGCGCGCGTTACTCTCTGTGATCGTTATGCTGCTCGGAATTCAAGCCGTACGCTTTGTTCCATGGACCAGCTTCGCGCTCTTAATTCTGATCAAACCTTACGCCGACTTCCGCATCGGTGCCCGTTGGTTAAAACCAGTTCTTGCGACAATCATGCTCGCAATCGCAATTAAAAATCTAGACTGGGGATATCAAAGTTCCTCAGGCCCGCGCCTTCCCCGACTTGCACTCGATCGCAATTTCTTTCCCATCGACACGGTCGAATTCTTAAAGGCCCACCCGATCCCGGGCACACTCTACAACGCTCAGGATTTCGGCAACTATTTGGTGTGGGAAAAGATGACGCCGATCTTTCATCACGGCTTCGTCACTGATATGGAGTTCTACGAAAAAGATGCGGTGGGAGTCTTTCACGGGCCCGACGAATTCAAACGCCTAGCGCAAAAGTACGGCTGGACAAAACTGCTCGTCGATAAGCATGGGAGTTATCCCTACTTCTACAAAATCTTATCGCCGATGACGGAGTGGAAAATTGTCGCGGAAGATGATGCATCTTATTTGATTTATTTGCTGCCGAATCAATAGCCCTCTTCGCATTTTCACCTGGGTGACGAACAACGCTCAAAAAATTTTTCAGAATTTTTTAAGCCGAAACCTTCTTCTTTAGCCGCTCAATCTCACGCTCAAGTCGATCAAGGCGTGAGCCTTCATCTTTCTTGGTCATGACCGCATCCTTTAGCACTCGATTTAAAAGCGATTGATAAGGAGTCCCCATCTCTTCGGCCATATGTTTTAACTCAACGAGAAGGTCCTCATCTACATTGACGGTGATCTTGATCTTCTTTGCTTTGGCTATCATTTTACGTATGGCTTTGGTGCCCTTGGTATCAATTTTCAAGTCACTTAATTTTGGCTGCTTCATAATACAGACTCCTCATTTTTCGCCATTCGGCGCATCCAATAATACGAATTTTCTTGCCTCGACGGGTAAACCAGATGGTCAATACCTCTCGTAGAAATTTTGCCAACCCAGTAAAAGCGTTCCTCCTTTGCAGAGTGTTCCCGATCAACCAATTGAACACCCTTTGGATCTTGAAAAGCTTCCACTGCCTCAGAGAAGGTATGCTTATGCTTGCTGATGTTTGCCTGCTCTTTGGCTAGATCCCATTCAAACTCCACAACTTAACTTACCATATAAGTATGGAAATAGCCATATCTATTTTAAAATGCTAAATCTGCGAAAAGCGCGCTTTGAGACCATCGGCGAACCCAGCACTCGCCGTCTAACGTTTGTGTTTTAATGCAGGAAAGATTATGTTCCACACCATGAAAACAGAAATCGCTGTCCTCGCAGCAGGATGTTTTTGGGGCGTTGAAGACTTGATCCGAAAAATTCCCGGCGTGATCGATACCGAAGTCGGCTACACCGGCGGCGAAGGCGATCCCACCTATGAGAACGTCAAAAAAGGTAAAAGCGGTTACGCGGAATCCATCAGCATCGAGTTCGATCCGACTAAGCTCAGCTACGAACATCTGCTCGAATTATTTTTCAAACTGCACGACCCGACCACGCTCAATCGCCAAGGCAACGATATCGGCACTCAGTACAGATCGGCGATTTTCGTGAACTCGCCCGAACAAAGAAAAACAGCCGAGAAAGTGATTGCGGCTGAAAACAATTCGGGCCGCCATCAGCGGCCCGTTTCGACCAAGATCGAAGAGCTTAAAGCGTTTTACTCGGCGGAAGATTACCATCAGGATTATTTACAGAAAAATCCTGGGGGATATACTTGCCATTACTGGCGGGGTGGAGATCCGGTGT
>CAYOJQ010000093.1:0-7432 GCA_964404325.1 uncultured Oligoflexales bacterium | reverse complement strand
CCTTGTGCACACGCGACCACTTTCCGAAACAAGTTCGCTTACAGTGAGCATACGTCGTAGTTATCTGGACCTCTTCCTACAAGAAGTTCTTGATCAGCAGGCTGAGAAGGAGGGAACGGAAACAGTTACAGTGTCCCCCTACTTCGCGGATTTTCATATGATCTATTTGACGAAGGATGATACCGGCTACACGAAGTACAGCCTTCTCAGCGCATACGATGGCATTAAGTTAGTTGTGCCGAGCGATTCCTCATCTTCCGCGGATGGTAAGCAGGGACTGAATATGTTCGCTGGCTTCGCGAACTTTGCGGTGGAGCGGCAAACACGCCTCAGCGCGGAATGGAAATATGTATCGACGCCGCAGGTCTATTATTATTCGCAGGACGCGGATTTTTTTGGCAACAAGGTGGACCTCAAGATCAATAAATTCCGCGCGCCAACAGAATTTACACAACGCCTCAGTAAGACTGAAGATTTCAACATTGGCTTTGATCCGACCATTGAGTCTGCAGTTGCAAAACTTGATTCCATCCGCCCCGACATGGATGACCCTACGGCCGACATGGAAGATGCTCCTAAGATTAAGTTGAATCTGAAGGAGTCGTACATGACGCTTGCTGGCTGGGCAAACATCGACAAGGATTTTGGTGGTCTCATTGTTTCTCCAGGTATTCGCGCGCAATACAACGGGCAGATTGAAAAGGCGGTTGTTGATCCACGTCTTAGAGCGCGTTACCAGGTGACCGAACGCAACATGATTAAAAGTGCGATCGGTCAGTACTCCTCCACACCATCCCCCGAACAGGCTTCGGAGGTCTGGGGTAACCCGGATCTCGATTTCGTCAAGGCCATGCACTACATCCTTGGCGTTGAAACGAAATGGGATGAGCTATGGACTACGGAATTTCAGGGGTTTTACAAAACGGTCGACGACCTTGTGGAGAGTGATCCGATCAAGAATTACGACAATACGGGTAAGCTTCGCAGCTACGGTGCTGAGGTATTTATCCGCAGGAATTTAACGGGTCGTCTTTTTGGATGGCTGTCCTATACATATTCTAAAACCCAGGTTAAAGAAAAGTCCGGCGAACCATGGACGAACTCGCAGTACGACAAGACACATGTCGCCAACGTTGTCGGTAACTACCGGCTCACGGGAACATGGGATTTGGGTGGGCGCTTCGCGTATCAATCCGGTGGTACGTACAACAAGGTGTATCGTGGGGTTTATAACGCTGACCTTGATAAGTATCAGCCGCGCACACTTCCTGATGACACGTATGCGGGGCGTATGCCGGATACCAAGGCGCTTACCGTCTATGCAAAGCATGATTTCTTGTTTGATCGCTCAAAAATGGCGCTTCGTTTTGGCCTTGAGTCTTATTGGCCGCAGCGACAGGTACAGTTCGTAAATTACAACTACGACTACTCGGAGACGGAAGAGATCAAAGGGCTAACCGCGATCCCCTTCTTAGAGCTTCAGGGAGAGTTTTAATGCGTCGCATTCCTTTTTTTGCATTAGCTGCTTTCGTTCTTTTGACATCCTGTGGCGATGATTCCGCGCGACCAGAAGTGCTGGATAAGCTGCGTGTTATAGGCGTGGGGACAGCGCCGGTCGCTAGCGCTCCCGCAGCGGCGGGCGCAACACAGAACGTGACGTTAACCGCCTATGCGGTCGTGCCGAAGGGTGAGACGGTCACCATCGGTACATTTGACGATGAGGTGAGTCCGCTCAACTATACAGTTCCCGCAAGTCAGGTCACTGTCACGCAACCACAAGCAACCGACTACACGGATCTTGGGGCGTTTCAGCTTGTAAAGGCTACAGCAACAGTCCCCGTGCCCACGGAGGATGTGTTCAACAGATTTCCGAATAGCAACAAAGGCGTTCGGGTGCGGTATGGACTTACGATTGTTGGTGCGAAGAAGACCGAGTACGTTGTTGGTAGTTTTATGACGTATAAGGCAGGCTCACCGGAGCTCTTGTGGCAAGCGCCTGCCGTTGATATCGAAAAACCAACGGATCAAGAATCCCTGAGTATTCCCAAGAAGGGTCTTGAAATGATCGGCAAGGTTACCAACCCAAACGATGAAGAAACAAAAGTTGGCTGGTACGTCTCAAGCGGTGAAATCGAAAATCGCCGGGCTTATGCCACCAAATGGCGTGAGGCAAAAGACGGAAAACAAACCGTGATCCTCACGGCCCGCGGTAAGAAGAGTAAAGCCTTCACCCTTAAAGTCATCGAAGTGAACGTCGCGCCGTAGCGGATAGAAAATGGCTCAACCAGCACAAAAATCTTTTCTCAGTCATTTAAGTCCAGAGGCTGTACTAGGAACGGCGATCGCTGCTTCCTTTCTTGTGCATGTCTTTATGGGCGCTGGTGTGGCTGTGCTCGATAAATGGCAGCGAGCACCTGTTCCGCAGAAGGTGAAAGTCTCCGTTGTCGAGACACCGAAAGCCATTCCACCAAAACCAGTCGAAGTACCGAAAAAGAAAGTCCCGCCCAAAGAAATCAAGCCAGTCAGCGAACGAAAACCGGACAAAAAAGTGGTGGAACAAGTGGCGCCGGTCGCAGGCCTATCGAAAGAATCGTTTACCGACGGACCGAGCAATGTCGCCGTCGCGGCAGGTAACACCCTACTCGCCCCCGATGAAGGAAAACGCCTCAACCCAAACGACATCAAAGCCCTCTCTGGAGAAGACTTAAGTTCCGATCCCAAACTCATCTTCGCGACAATGAAAACCCCGCAATACACCGACGACGCCGTTGATGCCAACCTCGAAGGGCTTTTTGTTGTCGATGTGTTTGTGGATAAACAGGGGATTGTTCAATCTGCCGAGTTGAATAAGAAAGTTGGGTTTGGGATGGATGAACGAATATTGTCTGCTGCGAGGGAGGCTAAATTCGTGCCGCGCAAAGATCGCGTTGGTAATGCGATCGAGGGCTGGACGCAGATCAAGTTTAAGTTGGAGTTGCCGAGGTAGTCGTTTCAGCTTTATTCCTAGCTGCAAAAATGGCCAAATGCTCCTAAAAATCCCCATTTCTCGGGACACTTTGTCCCGTTTTCAGATCATTCATCTTACCTCATATATCTTCGAGACATTCCGCACACATAGTCTTTTCTAGCCTTCTGAACGCGCTGACATGTTCAGAGATTGCGCTCAAAAATATACCAGGACTGCTGAAGTGTAGCGAAAAATGACGCTGCGCCGCGCAATAAAATCAATGACTTGGAGGTGGTTAGAAGTGGCATGTCTCTTGCTCTTGGCGACAGGTTGGCGCTAGTAATCGCTCGCCAAAGTCGTCTTTTGTCGGCTTCCCAATGAAAAATAAAGTGAGAACGAAGATGCAAGGCATTGCTGTTTTAGAGGACTGTCCGTTGACTCTCCTTCTATGGAAAAGGATGTTGAACGATCGCGCCAACTATTTCTCTTCGCCCCATGCCTTTTTTGAAACCGTTAATTCGGAGCAAAGTCTTTATAGCCACATCATCACCGACTTTTATTTCGACAACGACACAGAAACAGGCCTCGATGTCGCGGAGCACGCGAAAATGAAGTGGCCGAATTGCGAGGTCATCCTCGTGACTAATGATTCTTCGCAAGGGGAGCATTCAGCTTTTAGTCGGGTCATCGACAAACAGAAAATTTCCGAATTCCGTATCTAAGACAACATCAGGAGGTTCATGTGAAATCAATTAAATTTCAGGCGGTGATAAGTGCTTTGACTTCTATTTTCTTTTCGTCCCTTGGATTTTCGGAAACTTCTATGCGTAAGGATGTAAACGAATCTAAGGACAGCGTAGAAAAGAAGGAAAAAGAAAGTAAAAGAGCTTTGGATATTGCAGAAAAGAGTTTTTCTAGAATTCCTGATGTGAGGGTGACGACTCCTTCAACGATGAAAGTTGCTCCTCAAGACATCGGTCCAATGGCGACGCGTCGTTGAACTTATGAATCGAAGACTTGAAGGACGAGTGTTCAGGTGGATCGTTGGAGGCCTCGCTCTCCTTCTCGTCATATTAGGAATGGTAGCTATGCAAAGTCGCCGAAAAACAGCAACGGACTTTCGATATCTCATCACAGAGACATCCGGTCCCACTTCTCATGATCCTTTAGACGCGGATTCGACGCATAATCTTCCTGTAGCGCGAATGCTCTATTTGACCCCTCTTGAGGTGTCAGGCGAGGACAAGTTAGAAAGTAAGGTTCTTAGTCATTTTTCTTACGATTCGAACTCGCATGTCGTCACGTGGATAGTCAGAGATGGTCTATATTTCAACGACGGTACGCCGATTTTGGTAGAAGATGTTGTTTTGTCAGTTTTGCGCATGGCCGCAGAGAGACCGAAATTTCCAGTAATACGCGAGATTCTGGGGGTAGAGAAATGGTCCAAAAGTGCACACCCGTTGCTGTCGCTTCCAGAGGGCATTCGGGTAGAAGGAAAACAAATCCAGATTCTTCTGACAAGGGACGTTGATCACCCCTTATTTCGTTTTTGCCTAGAAATTTTCGGCATCATACCTTCCCGATGTGTTGATAGAAAAACCAACACTTTGACCTGCGAGAAGCCCCCAGAAAGTGGTCTTTATGAAGTCGAATTGAAGTCTCAAGCGAAGATTACATTTAAAAGGCGAATGAACACGGGTGTCGAAATCTCGGTGCCGCAAAAGATAACCTTTGAATATGTTTCTCCACGCTTCGTTCTTGAACATGAGATCACGGACATGGAAACGGTCCTAGCGACAAATGAAGGACTCTTTTCCCCATCAGAAATTAGACTTCTGAAAGCAAAGTATTATACGCACTACCTTCCCCGTTCGCGCTTCTCTTCCTTCCTGCTTAGGCCCGATGTGCCGCCCTTTGCGCGGTCAGAATGTCGACTTCTATTTGCAAGCGAACTGAGAAAACAATATGGAGTTTTGACGAACTCAGGCTCGCAAATTGAGGGGTCTATTTCTCCGAAAATTGTTCCGGGTTATCTACCAGTTTCTGTTCTTGATTCTGATTATCAGTTGTCGCGTGAGGCGAAAGAAGAGTGCCGTGAAATATTTCAAAGACACCCCATACGTTGGTCGATCGTGGCGAACTTTCGGGCTCCTTTATTTGAAGATGCAGTCAAATCAACTCTAAAAGCTCTAGGGCAAGCTAATCCCGAACCGATGGTGTTTCAATCTTTCTCCGAGCAACAAACTTCATTTGTCGGTGGAAAAATAGATTTAATGAGGGTCGCGAGTGGACTTTGGCCACTTGACCCATTTGGCGATCTTCAGATGCTCTTTACTCCAAATATGCATGAAATTCTCAAACCCCTTCATAATGATTCTGTTCTCCAAACTTTGCTCGGGGATTTGCGATTAAACCTACCTTCTTCAGAGAAACGAAAGAAGGCCGAGGAGCTGAATCGTCACCTGTATCGTGAAGGCATCTTTAATGTTCTGGAACATATCAGTCGTTTCTATATCTCACAGACTGGCGTGATTCCGAGTAGCCTTCCCGCAGCCATAACCTCTCCAGCGCCATGGCAGGTTTTTCAAGCGCCATGAATGTTAAGGAGTTCTTAAATGAACAAAAACTTTCTGTATTGCTGCATAGGCTAAATCGTGTGGGGTTCAGTCCTCGGCACCTAGAGATTACGCCGGTAGGAAGCCACTATTTCGGTGCGGCCTATAATTTCTTGGAAGATAAAGTTATTGAAGAGTCGGTATCCGCTGGTTTTTCATCTAGCCCGTCACTCGCACTTCTGAAGTCCGTTGTCGAAATGATCGAAAGACAGGCATTTATAGCGGGTAAAGAGGGGGGATTGTCTTCATGTAATACAGAGCGTTCAGACGGTTTCGCAGCATACCCTACTTATGGATTCCCCCGATTCTTTGCAAAGAGAACTGCAAGACTAAATAGTTTTTGTGAAGCAGTAGAGCGTTATGTTTGGGCTAGTTGGTGGGACAACTTTGATTACGGTCATAAAATCGCGCCGGTTCGAGATGGTTTTTCAAATGCACCGGCATTAAATTTCGATGTTCTTGTGACTCATGCACCGGTAAAAGAAGTGTTTTTGATCGAACCAAGAATCGACAAGAGTCTTAAGGTATCGGTAAAAATTCTTCTTTTGGAATTAGAGGATGGCGGTTTTGTTACGGGCGGCGCCGCTGGTGGAACAGGAAAAAAATTCGAAGAATCTATACTGGCGCGGGCATACTCAGAATTATACCGTCATGCTCTAGCTCTTCAGCGCTTTCATGATGAGCCGCCAGTTGGCCAACAAGATTTCTATTCACAGCGCCTTTCTTTTTTTGGTTTTGGCTCAGGGCACGACATTGTTTTGAACCGAATTCATCAAAGTGGGCCAAAGGCAATTTCACTGCCGCGGCTTGCGGTCGACGAGGAAATTCCCCATTTACATTCATCCGAGGTTGTCGTTCACCGCTGCCTTTTTGCCCGCCAACCACCGTTCGTTGGCGGCGATTTGGAAAGGCTGTGTATATGAAGGTTGCATTTTACAAAGGGAGAAATCGGAGCCTTCTAGCACTTTCTCTCGGACTTTTCCTTCCGTTGTGTCTTGGAGTGGCTCTACTAATCCAAGCATATATCAAGTCTGCGAGTATCGAGATCATGAACTCGTGGCTACAGACCGAAGCTGTCGATATTCAGGAAGGAAATCTCCTTTCATCGGTAACTAAACATCGCCGTCTTCTTATGTCTTCAGCTTTAGTCACAGCTGTTTCCTTATACGATGTCGAGGAGATAGGGCGGCGAAGTGGTCCCATCATATTTTTCGGTGAACGATCAGGCGATTCCAACTCTATGGACACGATCCTAGTTCCTCCTGGGGAGATAGTTTCTACGTCTTCTGCTATTTTCCAAGAGCAAATTTTCTATCGCTTTCCCGAAATGCCTAGTTTGGTCCTGGTGTTTCATGTTCAACCAAAGTTGGCCTGGGTCGTTTTCGGAATCATCCAATCGGTAGCATTCATATTTCTGGTAGCGGCATTATCAATGCTGACATGGGCGCGTCACAAAGAAGAAGAGACGAGAATTGAACTCCTCAAATATGCGATTAATGAACTGATAACTAAAAAGAAGCCTAGTGAAGCCCTTTCACATGAAATTCCGGCGATATCTTCAGCATGGGAAGAACTGAGGCTTACTATGGACAAGTTGGCTCAAGAGCTTACGAATCAGGCTACAAATGCGGCCATTGCTCAAACGACCCAGATGCTAGCTCATGATACAAAACAACCCTTTACCCAGCTCAAGATGGGTCTTGAATTATTGGAGCATTGTCAGCTCTCTGATGAAGCAGCAGAGACAGTTGGATTGATAAAGAGGTCCGTAGGGAAATCATTGGCGAAAGTTAGCGCGCTTATTGCCGATATTATGATAGTGCAACTTTCTTTCTGTAAATTGCTCGATCTGAGCGTCCATTCTTAGTCC
>CAYOJQ010000092.1:0-7484 GCA_964404325.1 uncultured Oligoflexales bacterium | reverse complement strand
TCCGCGGTAAACGGAACGAACTGCGCATGCAGCGAACTGAGATCACGGCCGCGTAAACCAAATCGTTCTTTCACCAACACCACGATGGAGCGTCCCTCTGGTGTTTGGTCCGCGAGAGAAGCTAATTGCGCTGCGTTGGCAAGGCGCTTGATATCAACACCGTTTGCGGGGACGAGATCACTCGCGACGCGGTTTCCTAAGGTGATCGTGCCCGTTTTGTCTAGCAAGAGAACGTCGATATCGCCAGAAGCCTCAACCGCTTTACCACTGACGGCGATCACGTTTTTGCGGATCAATCGATCGATACCGCTGATGCCGATGGCGGAAAGAAGGCCACCAATGGTGGTGGGAATCAAACACACGAGCAGCGCCACAAGAACCGGAATGGAAGCAACGCTTGGGCCAGAATGGGCCGCGGCTGTTTCGCTGTATGCGGTGAATGCTTTAAGCGTCACCACCGCGAGGAGGAATATCAACGTGAGTGCCACCAACATGATATTCAAAGCGATCTCATTTGGTGTTGGTTTGCGTTGCGCCCCCTCCACCATGCTGATCATGCGATCCAAAAACGCTTGGCCCGGTTCGGACACAATTTTGATAACGATGCGGTCGCTCAGAACTTTGGTGCCACCGGTCACAGCGCAGCGGTCACCGCCACTCTCACGAATGACGGGCGCGGATTCACCGGTGATGGCGGATTCGTCCACACTGGCTACACCTTCAACAACGTCACCGTCGGCGGGAATCACATCACCCGCCTCACACACCACCAAATCGCCACGTCGCAGAGCTTTTGCAGGGACAATCTCTTCCTGCGAACCTTTTAAGAGTCGCGCCTGCGTGTCTTTGCGTGTGCGGCGGAGTGTCTCCGCCTGAGCTTTGCCTCGACCTTCCGCGATCGCTTCGGCGAAGTTGGCGAATAGCACGGTAAACCACAACCAAAGGGTGATTTGGAAATGGAAGGATGACCAATGTTGGATGGTGATCGCCGTACAAATAATCGCGCCAATGTAGACGATAAACATAACGAAGTTATGTATCTGTCTTTGCGGTGCGAGTTTGCGCACGGCTTCGATGGAAGCTTTACCGACCGTTGACCACGTCCAAAAACTTTTTTCGGTGTTATGGCTCATGTCGTTTCTCTTTATTGATGGCCTATCGCTCATGTCATGTCTCTTTCTGAACGCCCGTTAGAGTGAAGTCACAGAATTATGCGCAAGAAGAAATTCCATAATCGGTCCCAATGATAGGGTTGGGAAGAATGTCAGTGCGCTGACGATTAAGATGATGCTGACAAGCAACGCCGTGAAAAGACCACCCTCCGTCGCAAATGTTCCTGAAGAGGGCGGCGTGCGTTTCTTTTCACCCAGACTTCCCGCGATCGCCAGCACAGGTATGATGATCGCAAAACGACCAACCAACATGCCGAGGGCAATCATGCCGTTATAGAAAGGTGTGTTGGCGTTCATACCCGCGAAGGCGCTACCGTTGTTTCCCGCCGCGGAAGAAAAGTTATAAAGGATCTCGCTCAAACCATGGGGACCAGTGGCACTGAGGCTGCTCAATCCCATTGGGATGATGGCGGCAACAGCACTGAACGCGAGGATGACGATATTGGGAGCGAGGATACCCACAAGGGCAAGTTTCACTTCCTTCGCTTCAATTTTTTTACCGAGATATTCTGGTGAGCGTCCCACCATCAGACCGGCAATAAAAACCGTCAGGATCACGAAAAGGACCATGCCGTACATACCGGAGCCGACGCCACCAAACACAACCTCGCCTAGCATCATCTGTAGCATGGCAATGCCACCGGAAAGCGGGGAGAGTGAGCTGTGCATTGCATTCACGGAGCCGTTGGAGCTCGCGGTGGTGGCTATAGACCAAAGGATGCTGGGGTTGATGCCCAGACGGAACTCTTTACCTTCCCAGAACGGGAGATAGTTGAGCAGTACGTTGCCTTGAGTTTCCGAGAGTAGAGAAAGAGCGAGAAAGCCCACCAGCATAATGGCCATGGCCGCGAAAAGAGCTTTGGCGTGGCGCAGGCGTCCCACCAGACGACCAAACGTAAAAGGCAAAGCGGCGGGAATTAATAGTAGCGCCAAGCATTCCATGAAATTCGCGAACGGTGTGGGGTTCTCAAAGGGATGCGTGCTGTTCACGCCGAAGAAACCACCGCCGTTGGTGCCAAGTTGTTTGATGGCAATCTGTGATGCGGCCGGACCCATCGGAAGAACTTGTTTAGTTCCTTCAACGGTGGTCGCCTGAATATAAGGCAACCAGTTTTGAATCACGCCCTGTGATATCAAAACAATGGTCCAAATCGCAGCCAGCGGCAGCAATACAAACAACGTCACGCGGGTGAGGTCGAACCAAAAGTTACCGAGATTCGTTTTGGTTTTATTACGCAATCCGCGGGCAAGTGCGGCCATAACCGCAATACCCGTCGCGGCACTCACAAAGTTTTGCACGCCGAGACCAAGGGCTTGTGTTAAGTAGCTGAGGGTTACTTCACCCGAGTAAGACTGCCAGTTGGTGTTTGTTACAAAACTCACCGCGGTGTTGAACGCGAGCCACGGCTCCACGGTCGGCAGGCTCTGTGGGTTAAACGGCAACTTATGCTGGACGAGTTGCAACACGAAGAGAAAGAGTAGACCAGATCCGTTGAAATAGAGTACGGCGCGTGTATAGGCGCGCCAATCCATTTCCTCGCGGACATCAATGCCGCAGATCTTATAGACCGCGTTCTCAAGAAACATTCCGGGCGGATGATAGGTCGGACCGCTGAGAAGTTGACCGATATACACGCCGAGCGGATAGCTGCATGCAATCAGCAAAGAAAAGAACACCACCAATTCGATGACGAAGTTTTGAGCCACAACGAACCTCTTTTATATGAGGCGTAAAGTCTGCTCCTCTCTTCGGAGCTTGTCGCATAAAAAACCCGTAAAAAATCGTATCTTTCTATGGCGGTTAAGTAAAAGCAGGATTCTTACCATAGATCCCAAATAGTCTTTTTGGCTTCTTTTACGACATTTTTATGCGACGGCTGGTTCCTTCGGAATTAACCTGATTGGAGTAACCTTCGAGGGAGTCATGACAGGTAAGAGTAAACTTCTCGTCGTTGACGACGAGACGCCGATGCGTCGTTTTCTACGTTTAGCTTTAGGACCTCACGATTATGAAATTATCGAAGCCTGCAACGGCCGAGAGGCTTTGACATTCGCGGCGGCGCATCTGCCCGATTTGGTGATTTTGGACGTGAATTTACCAGATATGGATGGTTTCAAAATCCTTGAGCGCCTGCGGGATTGGTACGCCAAACCCATCATCATGCTGTCCGTGCGCAACGATGAAGTCAGCATCGTCAAGGCGTTGGATAGTGGTGCGAATGATTATCTAACAAAGCCATTTAACCTCAACGAGCTGACGGCACGCATCCGCGTGGCGTTACGGAGTCTGCGCAGTGGCGATGAAGTTCCCACGTTAAAAGCGGGACATGTTGAAATTGATTTGGCGCATCGTCAGGTGCGTCGTGCCGGTGTGGAAATCAAACTATCCGCGACGGAATACGATATCTTGCGCGTGCTGGCGCTCAACTCCGGGAAAGTTTTAACTCATAGCCAGTTGCTTAAAGAGGTGTGGGGTCCCAACGCCACGGAGCACGTGCAGTACCTACGGGTATACGTGCGGCATCTACGCCAGAAAATTGAGCAGGACCCAGGTCAACCACGCATTATTATTACCGAACCGGGAATTGGCTATCGCCTGCGCCTGGATTACGATCCGTAAAATGCCCCATACCGTAAGCCCCTGAAATCTCGTGCGTCCTTATTAAAAATTTATAAAAATGTCATAAAATCATATAAAATCGATATTAAAAACGTTGAAATCAATTGTGGCCAAATTCGCTTTCATTAGAATCCGCCCACGAAGCTGCAAAACAAACAAACCCAGCAGCCCATTGGGAGAGAATATGAAACGGACTTATGGCCTTTTGTTTTTCGCATTTATGACAGCCTTTGCCGCCAACGGCTGCGGCAAGAAAGCATCTAAAGCCAACGCGGAAACACCGCGCGAGCTCGGACCCAAAGACCAGGAAAAGCCTCCTGTCGACCAAGAAAATCCGCAGCAGGAACCGCCCGCGGACATTCCCGATGACGAGAAGCCGGCTGAGCCAGCACCTGGTGGTGTTGTTGACGTTCCGCCAGGCGTTCCCGCCGGAGGCACCATTTTCGAACGTCCCATTCCCGCGGCAACCATGACGGTGAACTTGGGAACCGATTGGGTTCTTGGTTTACCTCCCGGGTATCACCTCTTGACCTATGCATCGAATCAAACGCTGCAAGGGCCATCCACCATCGAATTAGGTCAAATCATGAACGACCCGCTGTCACCGTCACCGGTGTGTAACGGTTCGGACACGGGTAACAGTCTTATCGTATCCATGATGGACGGTAGTGGTGTGCCGCACGCTTACTGCTTAAGCTACTTCAACTCTGTGAGCCAATTCCGTGGCACCGCGGGTGCTGATCGCGGCGTTAACAGTGTGGAATTTTCTAGCTCGGCGAAATCCGTAGCTACATACGAACGCTTCTATTTCGCAACGTTTGATGAAGTCACCACGCCTGATGATGAAATGACACCGCCACTCACGCGATTCAATGCCCTGTGCCGTAAGAACTACAATCGCGGTGAAGTGCCGATGGATATCGTTAACAACTGGTGGAACGATCCGTTGAAGCAGCGTCCTGTTAAGGTGCAGTGGTGTCAGACTCTCTTGGGGGGCGTTTATGGTAAGCCCTTGGAAGTTTGGGTGGCGAGGTTCCTTTTCAATGAACGCGATGGTGCTAGCAACAACGCTTCTCACTTGAAAATCGAAATGACCTACATCGTATCCGCCGCCGGAGTTCCTGGTTCATTCCGCCCCGACGTATTTCTGAAGGGAACGGCATTCCGCATTCGTGCGATGTTGCAACAAACAGGTCTCAACGCTCCATTTAACGAGTTCGTACCATGAAACAATTTATAAGCAGTCTACTCGTCATCACATTAGCCGCGGCCTGCTCGAGTGATAGCAAACAATCAGAGCTCGCGGCGCAACAAAGCGAAACCAAAACGGGTGGACAACCCATTCGTTGGCCTCAGGTCACCATTAAAGACGCTGATAAGCTCGGCGCCGCGGTTAAAGATAACGCGCTTGAATTATCTTTCACGGTGGAAGGTGGTGGTGGTGAGGATTTTAAATACCTTTGTCGTGGTGCCACGCGTGCCGAGATAAAGGACGCCGAGAAAAGTGATTGCGTGGATACCTTCGCGATGGAGGATTTAGCCGAAAACGAAGGATATTTTGTCGAAATCTATGCTGTCTACATTCCAACGGGTGTCGAAGAGATTGTGGCGCAAACATTTTTCAGCACCGCGGTATTTGAAGACGAAATCTTTGTGTTGAATGAAGACTTACTCAGAATCCAGCGCAGTGGCGTCGTATTTTTAGCCTTCACACTCAAGTCAAAACGAGCGGCTTACTACACCTGCGCCACGGTAACACCGGGGTTTGACCCCACACTCGACTGCCGTGATGGAAAGTTGATGATGCAGATCAATCGTTACGCCGGTGGCTATTACTTAATCGTGGATGCTTATGATCCAGTGACAAACGAGAAGATCGCCGAAAAGTCGATGTCTTACTGCGGTGGGCAGTTATGCGCGCAAAACCTTGAAAACGACACGCCGCCATCGCCCGAACCACAGGGTTATCCAACCGTTCTCTATCCTAGCGGTAGTGTGAATGGACAAGGGGTTCCGGGTGCTGGTTACGGTGGGCTGTATGATGCGCCTCTACCTTATAATGGCGGCATACCAGTTGTGGTTTCTCCGAACGGCGGTGTGCCAGCTCCCATGGGACCCGCACCCTGTCGCCAAACAGGCTGGGGCTGTTAGAAACGCTTTTTCTCGCTTGATGGTCTAAGTTTTGCAGCTTTGACAAGTGGATGGAGATTCTTTCTTTCCTTCTTCGTGTTGGATTGAGAGATTCTTCAGAAGAGATCTTCTCTTCCTTTCATTTTCGGATGAATTGAAAAGATCTCTCTTCGAGCGAGGTGAGGGGTTGAAAAATCTCTCGCCCCGCTTCCGAAAAACTCTCGCTTTATGAACCCATTGGTTGTTTTTCCAATGGGCTTTTTTGCGGTCATTCTCCAAATGGAGACGTCACCAAAGAATGACACCGTGGAGCTTTGATTTCATGGAGGATGGAATGACGCGCGTCAGAAGTATCTTCAATGAAAAGACCGAACAGTTGATTGAAAGGCAAACCACGAAAGTTCCCTCGGATGTATATCTTTGGGCCGCTCTCGGTGCGGTGGGTGCGTCGGCCGCTTTGCAATTTATGCATCGAGAAGAGCGTAGCTTGTTTGTGGGGCAGTGGGTGCCAACTCTTCTCATACTTGGATTATACAATCGCATTTTAAAACTTCTAAAACCGGACACACGTTTAAGACGTTAGCGGGGAATGTGTGATGCAATACAGTCACATGGTCATGTTATCTGTCTTTGGCTTTGCCGTGATTGCCCTTTTCAGTTTTGGTTGGCGACGCATCACGATGGGGCTCCCACCGATTGGTGGGGCGAAGACCAACAGTATTGTTTTGAACTTACAGCACCCAGGAAATCCAGACAGACCCCAACCGCAGCTTTTCAATAGGCCCCCACAAAAACCTGCTCACTAGGCTCGATGGAGGTTTATATGGCAGCAAAACAACCCGTATTTCCTAGTATCGGTGAACCTAAATGGAGTGTCGTGATCGCCTTGGCCATCCTGTTCATTATTCTTCTCTTTGTTACGGGGGGCGTCTAACCTTAGCGGCGGATGCTCAACGTTATCGCTGCTGGAGGTTTGTTTGAGACACATTCGCCGCGCCGACTATAAGGTGATGCCGTGGAAAAATGGCGGTGGCAGTACCGCTGAAATCGTTGTCTATGGAGACAAGGATGGTTTTGACGCTCGTCTGAGTGTGGCACAGATATCAGCCTCGGGGCCTTTCTCGTTGTTCCCTGGGGTGGATCGCATCTTGATTCAACTGTCAGGAAAACCAGTGGTTCTCCATCATCCGGGTGAATCGGGAAGTATCACCCTGCGACTCTATGCGCCATACTATTTCCCCGGAGAAATTCAAACGGAATCTTGTATTGAAGGTAGCGCGACTGATTTTAACGTGATGGTGAAACGCGACGTTTTTGTCGCTGGAGTGGATGTGCAAACTCTGTCCTTTGAACAGAGCGTCACTCTTCCCATCACGCACAGTTTGGCGCTGATTTATTGTGCGAAAGGATCGTTGAGTGTTAGGGACATGAAACAAACTCTGGTACAACTGCATGGTGGAGATACGTTGGCTATCAACGAAGACGATCCATCGGTAGAGCAGGTTTTTTGTCAGAATTTAGGTAACGATGAAGTTACGTTTTTTCTCGTTTTCTTGCGAAGG
>CAYOJQ010000091.1:0-7503 GCA_964404325.1 uncultured Oligoflexales bacterium | reverse complement strand
AGAATATAGGCGGTGCTACACGCCGGAACGTCGATACCTTCGTCCAGGCACTTAATAGCCACCATAGCGTCGATCATCCCTAATCGGAAGCTCTCCAAGATTTGTTCGCGCTCTCGACGGCTTTCCCTGGCTGTGAACCTTGAAATATCCCAGCCCTTTCTTTGTAAGAGCTGGCTGACAATCTCGATCTGCCTCTGGGAATAGACCGTTTCTTCGTCACCATTGGCGGGGTCGTCGATATAATCCGTTTCGACCGATCCATCACCGCAATAAAATAGCGTGTGTTTTTGAGGCTCTGCACCATCTAAAAGTTGATCTAGTGCTTTCAGTTTGTTTTTTGCAGACCCTAATAAACGACTCCGTTTACGCAGAAGAGCCTGAAGCTGGAATTCTTCGTCAGAAGAGAATTTCCCGTTATTTTTCTTGGCAAAAAGAAAACCTATCCTGTCCGACAAATCTAGAAACTCTTGAGCCTCGTCATCTAAGAACTCGACCGGAGAAACATGATAATGGTAGGGCGTTAAGATATTCTCTTGGATCGCTTTTTCTAAAGTGTATTCGTACACCACATCGCCGTAGTAATCTTGCAGACGTGTGTTCCTATCATCATCCGCATAATGGTCTGGCGTCGCCGACAAGCCCAGCCGGAATCGTGCTTGGGGCAGGTTTCCAAGGAAAGTGCCGGAGCCATGATGATGACACTCGTCGCCAATCCAATACAGTTTTTCCTGCTTTATTTCTTGAATGCACTTCTGGAAGTCGGGGGTTTTTAATGTGCGGTTCACAACGACAATCGCTGTAAATTTCCGCAACCCCAGCTTAATTTCATGAACAGCCTGCCTCAAATCTTCCAGCCAGTTGGCTTTCGTTTCGTAGCATCGGATAGGCCAAATGTTAAACTGTGCCAGTATGTCGCACCATTGGTCTGCTAGGTTCTGGTAGGGAACGGCAATCACAACGGTTAAGTTGGGGACTTTTTCGGACAGCTTAACAACCGAATGAATGGCAGTGATTGTCTTACCCGCACCTGTCGCCAGCGCCAGGATACCATGAAAGTCTCCGTTTGCTCTCCACCTTTCTAACGCCTCTATCTGGTGCGGCCTTACGGCGAAAGGTTGTCCATTTACAGTCGCAGGTTCTTTGGGCAGGGCAGAGGCATTTCTATCAAAATCCTCAGCTTTATTTTTAAACAGCCGAGCCTTGTTATAGAGATCAACCTCCGTTGCCGTATCTGGGATATCTTTCAAGTTCTGAGCGACGCTTAAAAGTCTTTCCTTTGCCGCCGATGGAATATCTATGACTGCCGTATGTCTTTCTTCATTTGCCCATAGTTTCTCAAAGCTAGAAATATGGGGTTTATAATACCCCTCAAGCTCTGGACGCCACGTCGGATAAACGCTTATAGACTCGTAATTGAAGGTTGGCAAAAGGGCGTGCAGACTTTCATTTGCCGACCCCGAAAACACAAGCTGATCTCCGGCATCATCAGAAATAATGCCAACCTTCTCGTGATACATTCCCTTCTCACGAAGGGCTATCTTAATGTCTAGGCGACCATGTGCGATTAGCCAAGAAAGGGCATCGAGCCTGTTTTGAAAAAGAGAGTCGCTGACATCAGAAATGATCGATAGAAACTCGCTGCCTACTTTTTCGGATATCTCTCGTAACTTATATCCCTTAAGTGCGGCGTCGATATCGTCAGCGTCAGAAAACGCCCCCAGAATAAGTCTTATTTTTCCACCAGAGCGAATGAACGTGGATAAGCCCTGCGCGGCGTAGCTCAAGGTGCTGGCTGAAAAGAAGCCTACGGCCCGATCATATCGGGACGCGGCTTTGAGTGCGGGAATATAAAAGTCTTCGAGAATATTATCATATTCGCTTTTATATACAGGCTTGATGTTTAGATCTCTCAACATGGCTAGAAAGAAATGTTTGCCAAGTCTTCAGACATTTCTTCAGCCAAGTCGATATACCCATCTTCCCTCAACCCTTCAATGATGGCTCTTTCTGGGTACTCGCCGCCATTGCGGGCTAGCCAATCTTGAACGATTTCCATGCCTCCGTTGGCGTATTCTTCAAAGATTTCGGCACAGTCGCCGCTTTTCTCTTCACGAAGAATCTCTGGGTTCTTTGTGTGGGCGAGGGCGATCAGATAAATCAAATCCTCCGCATCGCCGCGCTCAAATTGCTGATAGGAAACATCCTCAACTCCCTTGCTCCGATCTAGCGGAGTCTTTCTTCCTTCTGAATATCCCAAGAGGGCTGCAAAACATAAAAATTCACGGATGGTAGGGAACAGAGACCGCCCACCAGCCGTTTTGCTGGAACACAGACGTTGAACCATATCTTCGTGAATTCGACTTCTGTCGATATTGGCACTTCTGGTCATTACGCCACCCTCTTAATTTCTGTACCATCGAAGCCGGAGTTGTATTCCGTGATGATGTATTGCTTTCCACGAAGAGCGCGCGTCTCGTGCTTTCTCTCGCCTCTATCTTCGCTGTTGTGCCGAATAAGGACGTATTCTTCATCGATGTACGGGGCCAAGACCTCCATGACATCTTGATCGCCTTGAGTTTGAGAAAGCATCAAAATAACTTGCCGCGACATCTTCGGCATAAACTCAGCCGTCGCCGTCCTGTACATCTTATCAAGCTGTCCAAACGGGGAGTCCAGGACAAGGGGGGCGATTGTTCCAGGCAATAAGCTCTGATCTTGGGCGGTCTGGCGTATCTTTGCAAATTCCACAAGAGCTGCGGTGAATGCGAGACCAAGAAGCTGGTTCTCGCCGCTAGATTTCGGCAGGGTGACGTTGTCTTTGTTCAGCAGGCTGATCGTATAGTCTTCGCCCAGCTTAACCGAGAAATTCTTTCGGCTTGCACTTTCAAGTATCTTCTTAACGGAAGCACGCAAAACTTTTCTTGCCTGCTGTTCTTCACTGACCAGTCGCGTTTCCAATAAGCCGATTAGCCGTTCCGTTAGAGTTCTGCGCTTCACAAAAATTCGAGTTTGTTTATCCTCGTTTGCAAGGGTCTCAATCTGTCTCTCTTTTGCTTTGATGGCTGTGGCGGCGGCCTCCATATTGGTACGCACCGCGCCGATTTGCTGGTCGATGCTAGAGAGCTGCTTTTTCAGCCCCTCCCGCTTGGTTTCACGTTGAGCAATGTCCTCAAAGTTAATATTTTTGATTTTTTCGCTAACCTCGGCCTCTTTTGCTTCCAAGTTTGATATTTCTTGGTTCTCAACAGCAAGTTTTGCTTTGGCTTCAACGAGCTTACCTGGAGCCAGCTTTCTTTGCTGTTTGAGGTTATTAATTCTTGCTCTTATCCGTACAACCCTGTCGATCATAATTTTATTTGCCGCTTGGTGCAGAAGGCAGGCGACGTTGTTTGCTTCTTCGCTTCCAACTTTTAGCTCGCGCCCACAAATACACTTCTTGGCAGAAAGAAGGTCTTTAACAAATTCTTCGTTATATGGCGCAGGAATCCTCCCCCTGCTTTGCTCTTGCTCAAGGAAGTCAAAGGCTTCTTCGGTGATCTTTTTAGAAACGATAAAACGCCCCTGGTCTCCAAGCCACTTAAGAATGTCATTCTCGCAGTCTTGCTTTCTCTTACGAGCCTTCTCAAGCTGCTGAGAGATATTATCTCTCTCACGTTGATAGTGCTTGGCGTGATCCGTGTCACGGAGCTTCTGGTCGATATCGCTGATCTGTCGCTCTGTGGCGATACGATTATTGTTCACTTCTTCCAGGAGTTTTTCAGCATCGCTGATTTGTGAAGTTAGCGCCTCAATTTCTGACCCAAGCTGTTCTATGTCTGCCGACAGCGACGACGACGCAATCTTCCTTCTGAATTGAGCAGAGGCCGCTTTCAAATCCTCAACAGCTGTTTCAATCAGGGTACATCCCAGGATATCACGAACAGCGTCCTTAACCTTTCCTTTGTTTTCTTCAGAAGAGAAGTTCTCCGCGTGTTCACCATCGAACAGGAAATGCCCTGCCATGTCGCGGGGGATGACCGTGTTGATAAAAGTTTCGTAGGTGTTGGTAAAATTGAAGTTAAGATGTCCGTTTTCAATACGAGCCACTTTAAATGTACCCTGCGGGCTAACGATACGTTGCCCCGCATCGAAGAAACGCTTGGCAACGTAATGTTTGTCGTTGTGTTCAAAGAAAACTTCGACGGAGGCGAGTGTTCGCTTGCTCTTGGCGGCATCGTAGTTGAGGATTTCATCTTTCTTCTCAAATCGTGCTGTTGTTTCTCCAAACAAGCACCACAGAAGCGCGTTCAACAACGTCGTCTTGCCGACGCCGTTTTCTGCATAAATAACCGTGACGTTCTTTTTGGGATCAGTCGAAAATTTAATGACCGACTCCCCATGAAAGCACCTGAAATCTTGAAGGCGAATTTCTTCTAAAATCATTCTTCAACCTCTTGGTCTATCGATACATGACGCTCAATGATGTCTTTGACCTTGTTTTGACGTTCAGAACGGACGTTTCGCCGCTCGAAATAATAGGCACGCTCAAGGGTTATGATCTCTTTAATGATCTTGAGGGTCTTGTCGTCGGTCACGCCAAATGGCGCGGCTTCATTTTCTATATCATCCATTTTGATCTGCCCATTGAGGTCGGATTTACAATCCACGGAACATATCACGCCGAGGTTGTAATCTAAAGCTGGGCAGATCAATTGTATTAAAAAATAGTTATAAAAATTAGAAAGACTACGTTTTATGCCCCATTCAACGCCGTAATTAATGATTTCAAGGAGATTATGGCATCCTTCTAAGTGAAACCAAAGGGAGGGTATTCTGTAAAGTATAATCTGTCTTAAGGGAATGCCAGAAGGAGCAGGCGCTGAAAAAGGCTCGATTTTGCGAAGAGGTGGTTAATCAGCAAGCATTCGTAACGCGTCTACAAGCGCCTTCATAGCATAGGTATCAAGTCCGCAGTACTCGTTCAGACCGTCCCAGAGTTCCTGAGTTTTCTCAGGAAGCACTCTCCCCTGAATAAACTCAAGGTATTTCTGTGATGCCTCCTGACCATTACTGATGCTGAGTTTATCGTAGGAAAGCTCAGGCACGAAAGCAGGAAGTACTTTTTTGATGGACGCTGAACCATGCTGGCTCGGATGGTAAAGCCAGCGACTTTTAAATGGAACAAGTAGGTCCACCATACGACTATTGATAGCCGCAAGCGCTTCTGCATACTCTGGGTAATCTAGCATTAGAGCTTCATTCACGCCCTTTTCAAAAGGCCTGTTGTAAACAATGACGCTGCCAGCGTTGCCACAAAGGCGTATTAATGCTTCGACAAAGGCAGGCCGTGGATCGCTGCGCTCCTTGTGCAGGAACTCATGATGCTTCAACTCCGCGCCCGGCGTCTCCTCGATATGCAGAGAGAACTGGAACGGGATTGTTTGGAACGGCCGTGTGCCCTCGAATATCGGGATAGCCGATGCAATCGTTTCATAGTCCAGGTAATAAAGCGGGTATTGCAGCGCTGCCAAAAACTTGCGTATTTCTTCAGGGTTACATTCGACCTGGCCGCTGATATAGCTCTGGACGTCCTTGCCTTTTGCGCCCTTGGGCATCAGGTGCGCAGGCAGGCTCTTCACCTCATAACTACCGAGGCTCTCCACAACCTCGTCGGCCTTCTTGCCGGAAATAACATTATATATTGAGTAATCCGGTACCCCGTTCCAGCAGTGCGAGATATAGTCGCAGTCAAATGGCTTGAAGCAACGGGAACCGATCTTCGCCTGCGGCTCTTTCTTACTAGCCAGCGTTGCATCCAGAGCTGGAATAGCGCTATCAACCTCCAGCTGCTTTTCCTGCGCAATAAACGTTATATCATGCAGCTTGAACAGCTGCTGAACGTCGACATCGCCATGGCGGACATACTCATTGTTGACCAGCATCATAAAGCAGCGATTGATCTGGAAGCCCGCGCCGGTAAAAACCCGGTATTGGAACGACATGTCGTCGTGGTGATATTCTTTAACGCTGGTCGAGCCCTTAACCTCGATCATGTCCCATGTATCAGTACCAGGCACCTTGCGCAGGATATCAATCCGGGCATGCGCGCCATCCTGCATATGGATTGCTGTTGCTTCGAAAATCGTAGTCTGTCCGGCAGCAACTAAAGCCTTGGTTGCATCCGCTCCTTCCTGCGCTTTGTAATAAGGAGCTATTACCTCGACCCCTCCGGGAAAGTATTTCTTTGCCCAAGAACCCACTTCATTTCCAGCATCGAATGTGGCCTGTAGCACTGTATCAATGGGCGGCTTTAAGTCTTTGCGGTTCATCGAAAACCAAAGCGCCTTTGGACATTGACAGCCTTTGACGTACTGGCTTTTTGAAATACTCATTCCAGCTCCGAAACATGTCCAGTGTGATCAACAAAAAGTATTGTAATTTGCGTTCTTTCTTTGGCTAGTTTTGGCAAGCGTGCCCACAGGTTTCGGTACTGCTGTATATCCGGAAGGGCGATAGAATATCTCTCACCTTCATTTTTCATGCGCTGTAGCGTCTCACCTATTACAGCGAGGAAATAATTGACGCGCATAGCATCCCGTGACCCTATGCCTTTGACCTCTACGACCCAGCGGTCCTTACCCTTTTGAGCATAGATGTCAACGCCCGGCTTCCTGCCCCACGCAATCGTCGTTTCCCATCCATCTTTCTCGAGCCAAATTTGCAAGTGCTTCTTGAGGATGTCCTCACTCAATAAGCCAGCCTGTTTAACATTGCTACGCGCAGTTGTTTTCGGTGCGACCGCGATAACAGGCAATTCAGCACCAGAAGCATAGTTGCCCATCTTGCCATCTGGCCGTTTGATACGTTCTAGGATGCCCTTGCGCGCTAGTAAAGTGGTCTGCTGGTAGACCTGCGATTGATGGGTCGATTTTCTCTTTAAGATATCCGTGAGCTCACGATCCGTAAGACCCGGGCGCTGTTTAATGAGGGTAATAACCTTTTCTTCAAATTTCATGGGTAACTTTTCTCAAAATAATAAACGGATATTGCCATGGCGCATAGGAAGCGTCATGCACTTTTCTCTGTTTGTCTTTATAGAATTTCATGTTCACTACAGTCACTAGTGAACTGCCCAGCAAAGCTACTCGGCTTCTATTTTCCGGATTAATGACGCGAGAGAGACTTCCAAAGCCCGAGCAATTTTCAAACAGGTCAGGATCGTAGGTATTCTTTTCTTGCTCTCAATTAAGCTGATGGCAGGGCGTGAAATGCCTACTTTTTGGGCCAGTTTTTCATGCGAAAGCCCTTGCAATTTACGTAGTCTCGTAAATTCGTCAATCAGTCGGCTAGTAGTTTTTTCTGAAGCTTTATCCCTCATACGGGAATCATGGCGCTTAAAAGGATTCAAAAATACGTAACTATAGTTACGTATTTTGTTGATAACCTTACTTTTCCATGGCTGTATGGTGCCATGAACAACAGCGAATACACCTTCACCCCCTGGTTTCACTGGACGCACCGGAG
>CAYOJQ010000090.1:0-7718 GCA_964404325.1 uncultured Oligoflexales bacterium | reverse complement strand
GGTAATAAAAGTCCTCGCGGAACTTACCCGCCTTAACCGCTTCTTCCAGATTAACATGGGTTGCTGATATACAGCGGAAATTGACTGCCTTCTCGACGTGCGTCCCGACCCGTTGCACTTTGCGTTCTTGCAGCACGCGCAACAGCTTCGCCTGCTGTGACATCGGAAGTTCACCAATTTCATCTAAAAAGACGAATCCACCGCCAGCACCTTCAAAGGCACCAACGCGATCCCTGTCAGCTCCCGTAAAGGCTCCGCGAACGTGACCAAAAAATTCTGATTCAGCCAAGTGCTCGCTGATCGCCCCACAATGAACAACAACAAATCGTCGTGATGGATCTGCATCATAAGCGATGCTCTGAGCAACCAACTCTTTACCCGTTCCCGTTTCACCAAGAAGCAGAACATCCTTAACGCCACTGCGGATGACTCGTGAAATATCGCTGCGGAGTCGCTGCATTTGAGGCGAGCTGCCGATCAATGGCACCTTGCTTCTCTCGGCAAGATGCTCTGACGCGATCCGTTTGGCTTCGCGATCCTGTAGGGTGTCGTTCACCACGGCGCGGATTTCATCAAGGCCGGACATCTTGGGCAGGAATCGCGTCACGCCTGCATTGAAGATCTCAACGAGCTTGCGATGATCGGTTTCACCGCTAATTACGATCACATCGGTCTCGCGGTCGATAGCGTGGATATTGCGGAAGATATCCAAGCCACTGCGCGAATCGCCATCAAAGTTCAGGTCGAGGATAACAATGTCATAAAAATGCGATTCAACCGCAGACAGCCCTTGGTCAATTGTTTCATAGCCGTCCACATCGCAGTCTTCCAAGATCACAGGAAGCTGTTCGAGCCATGCGGTATCGTCATCAATCGCAAGAATGCGAGGTTTTCTGTTCATACACGAGCCTCCCGCACGACATTCTTCGGAAGTGAAAACGTAAACAAGGCTCCACCCAGTGCCGTGGATTGTCCCGCGTTAATCTCGCCACCATGACCACGAATAATTTTCCCCGTGATATAGAGGCCAAGACCTGCACCGTGCGCCTTGCTGGATCGGGTTGGTTTAAATAGGAGATCGGGTCGTTCCCTAAGTCCTGGCCCTGTATCTTCAACGCTCACGGAAAGCACGCCTGCTGCATCTTTCTTTGTGGAAACGCGAACCGTCTTTACCTGCGCTCCGTCGGCGGATTCTCCAGCGGCTTCAATACCGTTCTTAATCAAGTTGCTCAGCGCTCGCTCTAGCTGCACGGGATCATGGACCACCCGCATTTGGGATTGGAATGGATGGTAGTCAATCGCAACCCCCTTTTGACGCGCCTGCTCACGATTAGCCTCGATAGCCCCTTGAATCGTTACATCAATGGACGCGGATGCAGGGCGGATAGGAATATCAACGCTGCCATCAAGGGTGAGTTCGATGATGCGTTTCATCTTCGGCAAATTCTTATCACACGCACGGAAAAGGCTTTCCAGTCGCGCCAGTCTCTTCGCGTCATCAGCCTGTTGTTCCCGCACCAACTCTGTTGCGGTAAGCAGCGAGTGTAGAAATGTTTTGATGTCATGCACAACACCCTTGGCAAGCATGGCAAAAACCGCCTGCTCACGCGCCTCGAACGACTCGGCGAGGTTCTGAGCAATCTCTTTAAGCTCGACGGGCCAGTGCTCAGGAATGTGCGTATCCCGTTCCGCCGTATCAACGAGTGAGTTGATAGGATTGAGAACTACGCGTCGCAGGTAGGCCCGTTGAAAGACCAGCCCCATACCTAACGCCAGAAATACGGGTAACGCACTCCACGCGAACAAGTACAGATTCAAAAATGAATACAGCGGTCTGAGTGGATGCGTGAGGGCGACATAGGAATCACCGTCAACGTGCGGGATCTTTTTATTAACGATCAACGCACCGTCGGGAAATCTTGTGCAAGCATCTAATTGCACTGCTCCACAGGCGTTTTGCACAACGCGAATGTTGGATACCTCTAACTTCTTGGTCAAAAGCTCCAATACCGAAGGCAAAGCCCCCTGTTTACCGAGCAGGATCTCAGCGGAAGCGCGGCGCGATGCGGTGATAGACTTTTGCGCCAAATCCAAAGTCACTCGCTTAATCTGGTTTTGATAATCAAGCCAGCCAAGCAGTGTAAAAGCCATAAGGCTTGCTACAATGGCAAACGCTGCCGGTGCCAACCAGGAAAACAGAACGTAATCCCGCAGCCGCCATAAACGCCTTCGTCGGAAAATCATCGCGAGCCTCCGCGTGATTTTAAGTAAATGATATTGCCTTGATCGAGGTTGAAGATGCTCGTGCCCCACGGAGCGGAGAAAAAGTGTCGGCCCGTCTTCTCAAACGCCTTGGCATATTCACTGGCGGTCTTTGGTTTGGAATCACAAAGTAGCTGCGCTGTGGAATCAAACGCCCGCAAAATCATCAGCGCAGAACTGCTGCCGAGAGCAACGCCCGCTTTAAGTGCGGCGCGTCCGACTTCAAAGGTTTTCATCCCATCATTTGCGGATGGATTACCGCGCACGGTAAAGCCCTTGGCGTTGCCAATGTCTTGGCCGTTCTTAACGAAACCGAAATTGGAATCACCCCAGGTATCGCCGCTGATGAAAAAGAGAGAAGGAAACGCGGCATGAATCCCTGCAATGATGTGGCTGCTGACAATCGAATAGTTTGGGACAAGCAGAAAGTCTGGTTTCGTTTTCGCAATCTCTGCCTTGAGCGCAGTAAGATCTGGCTGCTCGCCGAGCACAAAGACCTCAGCGGATTTCTTCAGTTTAAATTTCGCGGCTGCGGTATCGAACTGCTTAGCAAAATCCTTGCACGCTACACAGTCGCCACTAATCACCGACATATAGGTCTTAGACGTTTTAGCTTTGATGCGTGACGCTGCTTCTTCCGCCGCCGTGCGGGCCATAACGGAATTAGATGGCACAAGGCTTAGGTGCAGATCACCAAGGGCCGCAACTTCTTCCGACGAAGCCATAAGGCTCACCGATGGAACGCTGGGCGCACCTTTAGCGAGGAGTAGATAGTGATTGCTGCGGCGCGGGCCGACGATCATCCAAGCGCCTTGCTTAGCGGCAGCGTGCGCTTGTTCCGTGGCTTGAATGGGATCACTCGCGCCGTAAAAATAGGTCGTCGCCGAAAGCGCGTACCCACACGCAGCCAACTTCTGAGCCGTGAACTCTTTACCCTTGGCGATAGCGTACACATATTCTTTTCGAAATCGCTCAGAAGAGGTCGTGTCAGTTGGATCAAGAGCTTCGATAAAGAACAGTTTTACAGGTGTCAGCGGTTTCGGTGCGGCGAGAGCGGTAGGAGCAACAACGAGCAATCCAAGTGTGATAAGTCTCGCGATCATTCGATTCTCCTCCATACGAGTGTGGCGGTGCCATAGGACTCTGGTGGCGAGGTCAGGATCAGCTCATCGCCGTTAAGGGCTGCGAAGCGGATCATTTCTTTGCCGATCCGTGCCGGGCTGGTGGCTATCGTCACCTGATGGCGGACGATGTTGCCCTCGACGGAATAGGTGCCCGCGTAGAACAGACTGGCGTCGAACAGGTCCTTGTCGGGGTTGCCAGTGTCGGTCAGGTCGCGGTTAATAGCGACACTCATGTGCCCCGTGTCCGCATAGATCAGCAGACCACGGACATTCTTCCCCCATGGATGCTTACCCTTTTCGTGGCTCTCAAGCTCGAAGCCCTTAAGCTCCCAAGATCCGACTAGATTTGACTTCATTTTGTCACTCCGCACAAAAGCCTCGACAAGGCTTCTATGTTTGATACTTTATACTTGTCAAGTGATTGTATTTAAAAAATAATTTTGAATTTTTGTGAGACTTGAGTCTCACAGTGGTACGAAGATGGGGATTGCTCTAGGGAGCAACCTCAGTGCTTACGGATTGCCTTTAGGCTTTTGTGAATTTGATAGCCAGGCTATAATTCCCTATCAAATTCAATATTTCCAACGTCGCCTCCTTCATAAACACAAGCTCGGCCTCGGCGGAGATAGTTAGCGTGCGTGTCAGATCGGCAAGGGTCTGACTGACGCTATTTGAGCCTTTTAAGGAAAGACGATGTCGAACCTGTTTTTTGAGCAGCCCATACTAAACTCCCCCTACGAGCGCCCTGCTCGGCATTGGGAGTTAGATAAACATGGCCAACCTACACAGAAGATAGAACCACAGCGGCGGCAGTCGCAGTTCATCACGCCCATTCCCAAGCCGAAGAAACGGAAGAAAAGCGAAGGCGTGCAAGCAAGCTTCCAGTTTCCTGAGGTAGAGGGACTGGCGAGTGGTGGCCAACAATACGATCAGTCCTCATTGATCAATCAGCTCCGCGAACACCTCGAAGATTGGCGCGCCTTACCGAATCCAAATGACTGGCAGGTGACGCCGGATACAGCGCGCCTTCTTCAGCATTGGCGCCACCATAAATTCAGTGGCGTTCGCCCCTTTTTCTGTCAGGTAGAAGCCGTAGAGACGCTCATCTGGTTGACTGAGGTCGCTCCTAAGTCCACTAAAGCCGGCAAAGTATTCCTTGAGTACCTTGAGAATGCGAATAACGACGCAAACCCCGGCCTCATGCGCCTGGCTCTAAAACTCGCCACTGGCGCAGGCAAAACGACTGTTATGGCCATGATTATTGCCTGGCAAACAGTCAATGCCGTGCGGCATCCACAAAGCAAAAAATTCACGCGTGGTTTTCTGATCGTGGCGCCAGGCTTAACGATCAAAGACCGTCTACGAGTTCTTCAGCCAAATGATCCTGACAGTTATTATGCGAGTCGCGAGATCGTTCCGCCTGAGATGCAGGACGACATCAAACGCGCCAAGATCGTTATCACCAACTACCACGCATTTAAGCTTCGCGAGCGCATCGAATTATCGAAAGGCGGCCGGTCTCTGCTCCAAGGTCGAGGTGAAGCACTAAACACGCTCGAAACGGAAGGGCAGATGCTTCAGCGGGTCATGCCTGACCTTATGGGCTTAAAAAATATCGTCGTTCTGAATGACGAGGCACATCACTGTTACCGCGAACGCCCGAATAACGGTATCGAAGACGATGATGATTCCGAAGATTTGAAAGGTGACGAAAAGAAAGAAGCGGAGAAGAACAACGAAGCGGCCCGTCTCTGGATTTCAGGCTTGGAAGCCGTAAATCGTAAGCTTGGGTTATCAAATGTCATCGACCTATCAGCGACTCCATTCTTCCTTCGTGGTTCTGGGTATGTCGAAGGCACACTATTCCCATGGACCATGAGTGACTTCTCACTAATGGATGCCATCGAGTGCGGCATTGTGAAACTGCCACGCGTTCCAGTCGCCGACAATATTCCTGGCTCTGAGATGCCGATGTTCCGCAATCTTTGGGAACACATTCGCGCAAGGATGCCGAAAAAAGGGCGAGGCAAAGCTGATGTACTTGATCCGCTCGCGCTGCCAACTCAGCTATTGACTGCGTTAACCGCTCTTTATGGTCATTATGAAAAGACCTTCAAACTTTGGCAGGAAGCAGGAATTCGCGTGCCTCCGTGCTTTATTGTTGTCTGTAACAATACCGCTACATCAAAGCTTGTTTACGATTATATCTCTGGATTTATGCGTAAAGATGCAGCTGGAGCAGAAACCCTTGTCCCTGGACATTTGCCGCTGTTTAGAAACTTCGATGAACACGGTAACGCCATTCCTCGCCCGAATACCTTGCTGATCGATAGCGAGCAGTTGGAGTCTGGCGATGCACTGGACGATAAATTCCGCCACATGGCTTCGGACGAGATTGAACGCTTCCGTCGCGAAAGAATCGAGCGCACGGGTGGAGCACATAGCGCCGATAGCATCACCGACCAAGAACTCCTACGCGAGGTCATGAATACGGTGGGCCGCGCCGGGCACTTAGGTGAATCCGTGCGCTGTGTCGTATCCGTGTCAATGCTAACCGAAGGTTGGGATGCCAATACTGTAACTCACGTACTCGGCGTGCGTGCATTTGGAACACAGCTCCTATGCGAACAAGTGATTGGTCGTGCTCTTCGCCGCCAATCGTATCATCTAAACGAGAATGGACTATTCAACGTCGAGTACGCTGACGTGCTTGGTATTCCCTTCGACTTTACGGCAGAACCAGTCGTATCGAAGCCACAGCCGCCGCGTGAAACGATCCAGGTAAAGGCGATTAAGCCCGACCGGGATTCTTTGGAGATTCGATTCCCTCGCGTGGCTGGCTATCGCGTCGAGCCACCTGACGAGAAGCTGACGGCCGTATTCAATGATGACTCGATATTGGTCCTGAGCCCAGACCTCGTCGGTGCGACTCAAACCAAAAATTCAGGCATCATTGGTGAAAGTGCCGATCTGACGCTGGAACACACGAAAGACGCACGAATGTCAGAGATTCTTTATCGTCTGACAACCCACATGGTCATGACGAAGTGGCGTGATCCGGGTGGTGACCCACAATACAATCATTTCGGAAAACTTAAACGAATCATCAAAGAATGGCTCGAAAATTACCTAAAATGCACAGGCGGCACAACACCAGCACAATTAAGCTATAAGATGCTTGCTGACATGGCGTGCGATCGGATCATCGCTGCTATTAACCGTTCATCCATTGGCGATGGTAGGGTAACAGTTTTGCTAGATTCCTATAACCCGGTCGGCTCTACTGCTCACGTCAATTTCACAACATCGAAAACCGACCGCTGGGAGACAGACTCGCGGAAGAGTCAGGTCAACTGGGTGATTCTTGATAGCGATTGGGAAGCTGAATTCTGTCGCGTCGCCGAGTCGCATCCTAAAGTTCGTTCATACGTTAAGAATCATAGCCTCGGCTTTGAGGTTCCCTATCGCTTCGGATCGGAAGCTCGGCGTTATCGCCCTGACTTCATCGTACTGGTGGATGACGGCCATGGAGATAATGATTTTCTCCATCTCGTCGTGGAAATCAAAGGCTATCGCCGCGAAGATGCAAAAGAGAAAAAAGCAACGATGGAAACGAGTTGGATTCCAGGCGTGAATGCCAGCGGCCAATTCGGACGCTGGGCATTTGCAGAATTCACCGACGCATACCAAATCGAAGAAGACTTTAAAGCTAAAGTCGAAGCAGAGTTTGAGAAAATGATCAAAAAAGCAACAGGTCATGGTGAATAAGATGGCTAAAAAGAAAACCAAGACAGTAAAAAAGACGACGAACTCCGATAACGGCGCGTCGCTCACCGTCGAAACCATCACGCATGATGATGATCGCCGGAAGAATATCCCGACCGCCGAATATCAATCGGTTATGCAGAAGGATGCACAGAACCCTGTACGCGTGGCCTATGAACGCCGCAATCGCGATTTAGACCCACAACTTGTTTGGCGTGGCAAAGACGAACAGGATTGGAGCGATCTCGTCGTTCATGCGCCACCACTTTATATTCAAGAGAAGGTTCACCCCAAAGTTCTGATCGACGACTTGGTGCGTGAGTCACAGGAAGAAGAGCCGAAACCACGAAAACTTGGACAGCTGGATCTATTTGCTGATTTCAACGGCGTCCCTAAAGGTGCGGATAAGACCGAATTCTATCAGCATGACCAGAACTGGTCGAACCGGATGATTCTCGGCGATTCGCTCCAGGTAATGGCAAGCCTTGCAGAGCGAGAAGGACTGCGCGGCAAAGTGCAGTGCATCTACTTCGACCCGCCCTATGGGATCAAGTTCAACAGCAACTT
>CAYOJQ010000089.1:0-8588 GCA_964404325.1 uncultured Oligoflexales bacterium | reverse complement strand
CGCCCCGTACCGAGAAAGACCGCCCCCGCTTCAATTAATTCCTCACCATTTACGGTGACAGCTTCAGTCAATGCCGCTTTTACAGTTCCATTCGATGCGCCAGTGAGAAGCATAGCCTTTGCCAACGTGCCGGGGATGATCGAAAGATCACGAGGACGTCTAACAAGCGTCGGGCCGGACAGTTTAAATACGGATTTTCCTCCTCGTCCTTTTGGTGTCTTCACGCGGTCTGATTCCTGGATTCCCGATAACGTGTCATACACCGGCAGATCCACTCCCTGATCATTATCAGACGACCCCACATTGATCGGCGCAGAAACGGTTTCCACTGGTTCCAATGCGTCTTCCGGTGGCCCACTGACGATAATGGCAACAACCGCGATGGAAAGAACAGTAGTCACAACCAGCCCAAACTTCTTGGTGCGAGTCAGCTCAATAAAGCGTTCAGACCGACTTTGTAGCCGGTCTTTTAGAATTTTTGCCGTTTCACTTCTTGCCATGTGTTTTCCCTCGGGGTGGCGCTTCGATTTCGTCGCGTACAACAACAATGCTCGAACCACCAGACTGCGAGGCTTTTAGATCAAAGGCAAAACGCCGCCCGTACATATAGACAAAAAGATTCGATCGGGCGTTCGTTCTAAGGGGCGAGATGGCTAAATCATTTTCAACGTATTCCATACCAAATGACCCAGCGCTGCCAAGAATCACTTTGCTAGGCTTGGTAGGTAGGCTAAGAACTGTGCCGCGCAGTAGTATGTTGACCGTGGCGACTTGCGTATCATTCAGATAAATCTTGCGCACTTCCTGCGCGTACACTGTCCCGTGCGTAAATAGTTCCAAAAATAAAAGTAAGTGCAGCAACTTCATTTACTGCCATCCTTTGTTTCCACAACGGAAACTTTGGTGAGAATCAGGCCGTAGGGGTTGTCTGTCGTCCGACTGGTACGAGACACCTCGACATCAAGGACAACGGGGAATGCAGAGCGGATTTTATCCACGGCAATCAAACGGTCGGCCTCGACCTTGATCGCATCGCCATTGATGATGACAGCATTAACGATAAGCGTCTGACGCATACCCTTCTTGCGAAGGTCATTTAGCTCCATCGTTCGCGCCTTCAACTGTGCTAGTGAAAGATAGGAGGCATGAGCATCCAAGGTGGAACCAAACCGCTGCACGAGAACTTCCTCAACAAAGCCCTTCACCTCGGCATCAGTGACAGCAGCAGATGCTGACGCTAAAGTCTTGCTAAAGCAGCTACGCTCCACCACAACGGGATCTTTCATGCCAAGTTTCGCCGCAACCGTGGCGATGGTGACGAGTGTTACCGCCAATGCAGCAATGACGAACTTCAACGTCGCATTCTGGGCAGCAATATCCGCCCAAGCTGTTGGAAAGCGCATAATTATCCTTTTTTGGAATCAGATTTTCGTGCTTTGACGATGCGTTGTGAGGGATTGCTCTGTTTCTTCTTATCATTCCGTCGCGCCTGCATGTATTGGCGTGTTTGCGCAATCGGCATGGTCGTGACACGCCTTGCTCCGGCAATGATGGTCTGCGTGGGAGCCGTGGCTAGAGCCGTTAAGCTCGCAGGACCAGCAACACTGGCAACCAATGCCGTGCCCGCCGTACCGCTAAGAGTGCTCGCCATACCCGCCACGCCTTTATTGATAAGGGCACGGACCACGAGCGGCGTGAAGATGACCGACAGTGAAAGGATGATGGTGTAAGTGATGGTCGTGATAAAGTTGGTCTGGGTGTTCACATTCTCAAAATTATGGATGGCAGAACTCCATAGCAGCGTCCCCAACACTGACCATACAATTTTCCAGCCAGATATTTCAAAAATGGAGCGAAACAGCGCACTTGTGGCACTGGCTGTTTGCGGCAGGATGAACATTGCAATCAAAAGCGGCGAAAATACATAGAGAACTACCCAGGCATAGGCAATAGCCGCATCAAAAAAATACACGGTAACGTGAAGAACGTAGAAAGAAAGATACGAGATCACAAAAATAAACGTGTCACCCATGGATGACCACGACCAGGACAGAGTCTTGATGGCTTCGCCTGCTTTACCAAGAACAAGCTTAAATGAGTTCAAATCACCCACACGGCTAGCTAGAGCATCAGACACATCCGCGACGGCATTGGCGATTTCTGGATAACTTACGAGCAAAAGACCCGCGATCAGAACACGTCCAACCAGTTGCGAGAACCCAGGCACTCCACCCAAAGGGACCTTAAAATACTCAATCGCCACGCCAATAAGCAGCAGAACGCCAGCAAATGAATAGAAGAGCGACATAAAAATACCGTGCAGCGTTTTCGCTTCCTGCGTGATCCATGTGAAGTCAACCATGATTACAGCCTCGGAAATTTAAATTCGGGATTGATAGAACTCATGGCTGCGTTGAGGTTATTCGTCGTGCTGTGAATCTGGTCGGCGTAAACCTTATCCTTTCGGTTCTGGATCGCCATGGCCTGCGCCTGAATCTTAAGACCCGTGGCCTGAGCGCGAAGCGATTGGTTCATGACATGCAACAACACACCAAGAGACTGAGCGGTTAGCTTCTGTGCTCCCTTCGGAGATGAAACGTTGCTGTTTCGCTTGATCTGCTCGCCGATCCTATCAATCTCATCCGTGTAGCTATAAATGGCGTTATTCATGGAGATCGCCTCAGCTACCGTCTGGTCGGCGTGCTGCTGCACCCGCGTTTCTGAAGAATCAACAATGGTTCCGTAAATACTGTTCAGGTAACGAAGTGCGTCCTGAGCCTTAAGCAACTCGTGGTAAAGTCCTGGGTCACGAATATTGCCCAGTGAGTTAATGACGCCAAGCGCATCACTCAGACCCCGATTCACGTCCTGCATCAGGGCGAGTGAATCGCCTCCCGTCGAGAGGATTTGCCGAAGCTGGATAAGCTGCTGCACCGCATTGGCGAGGATCTGGGAAAGAATCACCACATCCCCGCCAAAGATATCGGCCTTAGAGGACTGTGGCGTCAGCAATAGGGCAACGCTCAACGCCCCAGCAGATACTCGCTGATAAAACTTGGGCTTCATACGTCCCTCCTATGCCCCAGCGGCAGAAACCCCACGGGGATAACGCTCAGAAAGTTTCTTAAGAACATCCTGATGAGACTTGTCAGGGTATTGCTCCCTGTAGGCATCAATCGCCGCGAGATCACGCGGGTCAGTCGTCGAAATCCAAAGCTCCAGCGGCGATGGTTCAATCACGGCAAGGGTGCGATTTGGGCCAGCGATAAGAAATGCCTCCGAGTAAACGCCTTTCTTCTGGTGGAGAGAATTTATGAGATCAATCTCGTTATCATTTAACGCCAGCACTTCCTGAATTCGTGTCTTGTCACCTTGTGGCTGGAGAAGCACCCACTTCAAGGCGCAGTTTGGCAGGATGGCTCCCGCGATTTTAGACCGCGCAAAGTCGTCAATATCCTGTGAAATGGCGATGGCCGAGGCATAGTATTTCCGGAAGGTGCGAAACACCTCTTCGATAAAGACAAGACCTGCATCACTTTTAAGAAGCTTCCAGCACTCATCAAAAACAAGAAACTTCATCGTTTTGCGGTCGCGCTGCACTTCCTGCCACACTTTATCCGTGATGATAAACAGGCACACCGCTTGGAGGTCGGGATAGGATTCAAGGCCTTTGAGATCGAACGCCACCACGTTCTTGTTCAATGCCACGCTTGTCTGACGGTCAAGAAACCGGCCAAACGGCGTGTCACCACACCAAGACTTTAGAATGCGTCCATAGCGAACCATCGCGACATCTTTATGGGCCAGCAAGGCGTCGCGTAAATCGCTTAAGACAGGTGTCGCCGTCTTTTCATAAAGACGCTGGATCACCTCTTCAATCTCAGATCGTTCAAGACGTGGCAGACGTTCCTGATCGTCCTCCTTGGTCATGAGTTCAATCAACCCAAGAAGGAACTTAATCTTTTGACTGCTGGGGACCGTTTCACCGGCAGGCAGATCAAACGGATTGATCGACACACCATCAGTCAGAGACAGAGCAACGTATTGCCCGTCCAAATTCTCGCAGAGCTTACGATAAGAGCCGCCGATATCGACGAAGAACACTCTTGGATGCTCTTTAAGCATGTGTAGCAAAAGCATGTTCGTCAGGAACGACTTACCCGCACCCGACGCGCCACTCACCAGTTGATTGGCATTGCTAAGACTGGAATCAAATGGGTCAATGGCGAGCAGGCTGCCCATGCGTGAACGCAGAAGCACACGCGGAGTCTCATGCCCACGCCACGGCCCGTAAATCGGCACAAGGTCACAGAGGTTGGAAGTTTTCATACGTTTCGCACGGTCTTTAACTCGCGCATTGGGTAAAGAAAATTGCGTGAAGAGATCAAACGCCGCCAGACTCTCCTCCAAGCCTTCCGCTCCGCCCATCTCACGAATCACCGTCAAAGTCTGTGCCACTTGCGTACCGAGTGTGTCAGGATCATCAGCACGGAGCAGAATATTAAGACCAACGTGAAAGACCTTTTCCCCTTGGGCAATCATCTGTTCTAACAGGCGTTCAAGATCGCTGAACTTTGCCGTGCTTTCGATATCGGACACACCCGCTCGTTTACCAAAAGCCATCGAGTAGGCAATGCGCCGCTGTGTTTGCAGGTTCTCCAATTCTTTAATCTGGTCAGGGACGTGGATGGTGAGAAATAGGCGCGAATCAAACGGCAACTTTTGCAGTGCCACCGCCATCGACGCAAAGGACTGATCGGGCAGCAGCTTTAACGAAATAACCCGGTGATGCAATCCGCCAATCGTGAAGCCTTCATCATGGATGGCAACATCCGAGAACAGAAGCGATGAACGCACGGATTCAGGATCAAAGCCATTTAATTCCACAGGACGGGTGGGATTCCACTGCTCGTAAATATCGTTCAGCAGCGTTTCACCACTAACACCAGAGGGAGAGAGTCCCAACGATGCGAGCTGATCGAACAGTTCCTCACGGATGCGCAACGCCGCATCCATCTCATGTTTAAACATAGTCTCGGTCGTAGCGACGAAAGCCGATTGTTTTGAAAAAAGCTTTGGTTTGCGTAGCCGACCAGAAGACCATGGCTTTCTAACCATTAGCCGCAGACCATATTTTGGCAGATGTCCGCCCTCATCAAGAGTCTTAAGGCTCCGGCATCGCTCCTCGGTCATCATGGAGGCCACGGCGCTTGCACCAGCCAGAGAGAGGCGACCATGCTCCTCAATAACAGCAGCATTGCCCGCTTTGATGTCTTGAATAAACTGCACATCCAGCCCAACCGGCAGACTGTTCAGAAAGTTCATTGTGCGCTGAGCCAGATCGTTGATGTTATCATCAGACGCGCAGGACACATCCACAGGCATCAGGTCGAAGGCAAAACCCATCGAGCCATCTGCAAAGATGACCAGATCGTTTTCAATCCCCCAGACCTGTAAGTAATCAGCAAGATATTCACTCATCATTGAAGACCTCTAAACGGAGAGTTCGGCGGCGATATCCAATGAGTCGGCTCATAGAAGGCGAAGAGAGTCTTTTTGCGCAGGTGATAGCGCCCAAGATGAATCAAGTAATTGTCGGGTTTCCCCCGTTTTCCCAGCCTGAGCACTACGGCAAGGGCAACAGTCGGCAGCCAAACTAAAGCCAACTTCATATCCGTTCTGCCGAAAATAAAGTTCAGGATGGAGAGGAGAAAGAATATCGCCAGCAAGTCGGGGACCTCAAAACCACCAATCTGAAGCCTCTTATCCAAACACCGGCTCACGGGTGTTGCTTTCAAAGCCATAAGGTTCCTTTCATAAAAAGGCACAGTGGGCCACTGCGGCCCACTGCAACGATCCGTTAATGGATCATGCTCTGAATGAAGGCGATGATACTGGGCGCACCAAAGCCAATCACAGCTCCAATCATCGCCAGAAATAGGTGGGAACGGGCATTGGCATTGCCCGTAAAAAATGAAAACGCAGCGAACACAAGTCCCAGAATACCGGCCAGCGGGAGAATGACGTTGATAAGCTTATTCTGTACCGCCATCAAACTTGATTCCACGCTGGCCAGAGCGATAGACGAGCTAAAGGCTACGCACATCGCAACGAAGAAAAAGCCAAACCGCTTACAATAAACGGATGCAGAAGCAGACATAAAAACCTCCACAAAACGGCAAAGCCGTCCGATTCCGTCGATTCGTGAGATGTCTGATGCGTTAGCACACGGGGCGCAATTTACTGAGCGGGAAAGAGACTCATATACACACGGCGATCAAAGAGATTAAAACGAATCTCAAGATGCGTTTTAAGATCGGTGCGCAGACGGGCTGCACCAATGGGATTTTGGAAGCGAATGCCCTTGTCGTCGCGCAGCATCTTCGCAAACAGCGTGTAATTGGGGTTGTCGCCATGGTTCTTACTCAAAAAGTAAGTCGCACCAGGGAACATATTCAGCCTGAGCGTGTAAAACAGCTCTTCGCCCCGACGCAGAGCAAAGCCGGTATTCTTAGGATATTGAACCCTGCCGCCATCACAGCGCCCTACCACCAATTCATATTTTTGTTCATGTAATTCACTCATCCCTTTTACTCCTCTTCGTAACCGTCCGCTGAAACGTGTTCGATCACGTCTTTTGCAAGGGGCGTATTGGCTAAGGTCTGGCTGCGGACCAGCCTTGCCTTTCTCTCCTGTGCGTAGCTCAGCGCACGCACATTGCGTTCAATGCGGCTGAAAAGTCCCTTGGCACAGTGGCCGTTTACAGGCAGCAGCGAGCGCAAACGCATCAGGTCACAGCGAATTTCTTCAAGTGCATCATTCACAGCATCATCCTTTCCCTAATGATTGGAACCTTGCATGGGCCACACGATCCTCGTGTTCCCGACGAAATTTTATCTCCTCAGCGTGATCGAACCAAGCGAGCGGGTGTCTTGTGATCTCCCGCTCCAAACAACGCAGAATACTAAAGATACGTTTCATCGCGCCATCCTCCGACAGTTGCAGCAGCCGCAAGGAAACACCTCGCCGCAATGCGGTTGCTTTCGTTCTTTTCGCGCCGTGAGCATTGGATCAAAATCGGGGCAGTAGTTGCAGCTTACGCAGTACGAGTGAGTCGCAAAAACCTCGTAGCCCGCCTCCCAACATCGGGGGCATCGGTGAAACGCCATGGCTTACACCTCCTTCTTTCAAGTCTCAGAGCGAATTGCCTACAAGCTTATAGGTGCAAGACCATGCCAAATTGGAGGTGCGGATAAAATGGATGTAACAGTCTGGAAATGTAAGGGTGCCGTGCGTTGCAAAGAGTCTCATGAAGAGACTCAGTCTCAGGGAGTATCGAGGGAGAGTCTCAAATCTGGACTCAGTATCGTCGTCGCGGGGCCATCGGCAAAAATTACCTGTTCATCTGAATATGGAATCTTCCGAAATCACGAGTACCAACATTTTTATGAAGGAGCAGAATAAGTTTGAGCCAAGATCCGAAGAATATTTCACGACTTGAAGTCGTCCCTATAAGAAAAGCCTTCCCCCATGAAGCAAACAACTTCACACGGTGGCTTGAAGAGCATATTGATGCTTTAGGGGATCGTCTTGGATTAAAGCTGTCCGTCACCGGGCGCGAGAAGCGCGTAGGTGATTTTATTTTGGATTTAGAGTGCGAAAGCGAAGATGGTCAGCTCGTTGTTATCGAAAACCAACTCGAAAAAACAAATCATAGCCATTTAGGGCAGCTTTTAACTTATATGGTTGGGGTTGAAGCCCAGATTGCTATTTGGATTGCGACTGAAGCAAGATTTGAGCATCAACAAGTCATCGAATGGCTTAATGAGTCATCATCAACAAATGTAGGCTTTTACCTTGTTAGGGTTGAAGCGGTCCGAATCGACGAGTCACCATATGCCCCCTTATTTACGGTGTTAGCATCCCCAACGGAGCAAGCTAAGGAAATCGGTGAGCAAAAGAAAGAATGGGCCGCTAGACATTACAGTCGCAACGAGTTTTGGACTGAACTTCTTGAAAAAAGTAAAAACAGAACAAAATTGTTTAGCAACGTATCCCCAGGTAAATCAAGTTGGATTGCTACTGGAGCTGGAATAAGCGGGATCAAGTTTGTTTATGTCGTTACCGGCGACCGTGGAGCCGTAGAATTGTACATCGACACAGACAAAGAAGACGGCGATCGAAATAAGAAGATTTTTGATCAATTGCATTTGAATAAAGCAGCAATTGAAAAGGACTTCGGCGATGAGCTAAAGTGGGATCGGCTTGATGGAAAACGTGCCTCCCGGGTAAGTAAATCATTTTCGTCATCAGGGTTATCAGACAAAGACAAATGGCCCGAATTGCAAGACAAGATGATTGATGCAATGATTCGGCTAGAAAAAGCTTTGAAGCCATTCTTGAGTAAAATCAACATTTAATCTCTATTTTCCCCTGAAAAGTGGTCACCATCCCACCACCCCACTTAGAACGTGCTGCGTATACGACTCATATCCTTTCCTCCGACCCAAGATGACCTCTCGGCTTCACCAGCCCAAGATCCTTGGCGCGACGGAAAAACGTCGCACGCGATACACCGAGCAACTTAG
>CAYOJQ010000088.1:7222-8691 GCA_964404325.1 uncultured Oligoflexales bacterium | reverse complement strand
ATGCTGTCGCGGTCTCGTTTCGTGGCCCTGAGTCTCCTCCCCCTTTTCCTTTTTGCCTGCCAAACTCGCAGCCCTAGAAGTAACTTCGAAATGCCATCAGAAATAAACATTGTGGGTGGCACTGAGACAAACGAATACAAAAACGTCGGCATCATGATTGGATACAATCAATTTTGCACCGCGACCCTCATCAGCCCGAAAGTTGTTCTAACCGCCGCACACTGCGTTCATTACCTGCGCTCACCCGGTTACATCGATTCAGCAACTTTTACTTTAAACGGGATCAACCACCGCGCAAAAATCCTTCCTCATCCCGATTATAAACAAGAGATTCCGAATAAAAACGATCTCGCTCTTCTCTTCTTAGAGAGTGCCATCAGTGATGTCACACCCGCGCTTATCGCCAGTGAACAGCCTAAGGCCAGTCAAGTCGCTGAGCTTGTTGGTTTCGGCGCGGATGGTCAGAGCGCTCCCACCGCTGAAATGCCTCAAGGTTCTCCAACGGGCGACGGATACAAACGCGTTGTCTCCATTCCCATTAACGAAGTCAGTTCCATGTCGTTTAAGTTTGTCAGTGAAAAAAGCACATGGCACGGCGATTCCGGCGGCCCGAGCTTTACGCGCGCTGGCGACGAACTCGTTCTCTCAGGAGTTCATGCAACGGCAGAGATAAACGCTTGGAGCGTGGATATAAACGTCGCCACTTACTGTCAGTGGATTAAGGACAGTACCGCTGGCCATCCGTTACGAATCCAATCAGGCAGCTGCAAAGCATCCGCAGCCGCTCTTGTAAATGCTCGCTAAACCACCTCCGTCATCCTGAACGAAATCTACGTCATCCTGAACGAAATCTACGTCATCCTGAACGAAATCTACGTCATCCTGAACGAAATCTACGTCATCCTGAGCGAAAGCTCGTCATCCTGAGCGAAGCGAAGGATCTCTTCACCCACATGCACAGAAACGGTGATTAAGAAAGACCAGTCGCTAGGTCCTGCCATTTCATGTTGGTTGAATTGATTAAATCTATTTTCTTCTTTCTTGTTTTTCCTTTCAGCTGTTTCTCACGCTGTATAGCGTCCTCGATGCATTCGAAACGCTCATAATAGACAAGCTTGCAGCACCTATAAGTCGATACAAAACCAGGAATGGCGAAACTTTTATGCTGCTGAATACGCCTAGAAAGATCAGAGGTAACACCGACATATAAGACTGTATGACTCTTGTTTGTCAGGATGTAAGTGAAGCCGCCCTTTTCCATAAGTCCTCCACTAGAAAAAGGCATTTACATACATCTACGAGCAGAAAGACCAATGACATGCCTCCCTATCACAGAGAGATCCGACAAGGACTGCAAGGTGGAACAGAAAATTTCCGAGATCCTTCGCTTCGCTCAGGATGACGAGCATTTCGTTCAGGGTGACGACTCTGTAACGATAAGATCCTTCGCTTCGCTCAGGACGACGAGT
>CAYOJQ010000088.1:0-7122 GCA_964404325.1 uncultured Oligoflexales bacterium | reverse complement strand
ATTTCGCTCAGGACGACGAGTATTTCGCTCAGGACGACGAGTATTTCGCTCAGGACGACGAGTATTTCGCTCAGGATGACGTGGATTTGCTTAGGATGACGTCAGTCTAATTCTTATCATGCCACGGCAGTGGCAATGCGTACTGAGCCAGTTTGCTAGGATCTTTCGCTTGTAGCTCTAGATTCGAGAGCAAGATGGAAGGCGAAATGGTGCTCACGGGAATGCTGCCAGATTCCGCGACGCAAAAACTATTGTCGACGATGTAATCATTTCCAACGGCGATGATGTTCGCCAAGCTCGACATGGGTGTGCCGACAAAATCCACGCCTCGCACAAACACTTCCCGTCCATTCGGAAATATTTTCGCACAAGCCGTGATATCGCCTTTGAAGGCTTGGAAGTTATACGCCTCGGTTCCCGTCTCGCCGCCCTCAACTTCATAAAGAATGATGCCGTAGGGAAGTTTTCGTTTTTTAATCTCTTCGATGAGAAGCTGACGCATATCCTCGAAGCTGTGAGTGGAAGCGCTCTCGACGATCAAGTTACCCATTCGACTGATAGGTCTTTCAAACGATTGGTTGCGGGCGTGACCATTATTTTTATGCTGCGTTTTACGAATCGGACTGCGCGTGGTGAGAAAACTTTTCAGCACCCCACCCTCGATCAAATCCGCACGCTCCGCCGGCGTTCCTTCATCATCGAAGGGATAAGAACCCACTAAAGTCTGGCCATGCATTTTTTCAAGCGACGGATCATCATAAATCGTAATGTCGCGATGAGTGATGCGTTTACCCAACTTATCCTTCAGGGTACGCCCCTCTTCGTCCGACAAAAGGCGACAGCCTTCAAGACGATGCCCCAACACTTCATGGATAAACAATCCCGCTGGCCCTGGCGCCATCAGCACGGGGCCGGCGTATGAAGTCATACGCTCGCCCTTGGCGATTTCTTTTAGTTGCTCCACACGCTGTCGCAGCTTCTGCTTCAACACGTCGAGCGTTGGAATTTCCACCGGATCTTTGGTGTGAAAAACGAGAGAAGATTCGAGGTTGCTCTGTTTGTTATGAAACCACATGTAAGCTGTCATGTTGATGAGTGGCTCCTGCCACACACGCTCGACGCCTTCCGTGCTCATAAAAAATTTCGTCTGCCATTCCGCATTGAATTCAATATAAGAATTTTTGATTTCCGCGTGCTCTTTAAAGACCTTACTCGCCTCGCGCACAAGATGCGCCACGGCTTCTTCATCGATATCAAAGTCTTTTAATGAGAGTGTGGACCTCGCCTGTTTTTGTTTTTCAAATGAAGGAAACTGGCGGTTCTCGTCAAGATAACTCACGTCCCGCGATTTTCTTTCGTGAAAGGCGCGTACCGCTTCACGGTATCGCGTATCCGTCAGTCGCCAGAGGCTAAAACGTAGCGCATCCTCGCCCGGCTCCACCGGCAGATCGATCAAATCAAAGGAATCCGCCTCATCGGAGTTGTCGGTGAGTCCGCCCTTCACCACATGATCGTACTGATAATTACCAACGCGCACGTCCACGTAACAGGGGCGCCGATGATCGGTTTTCTTTTGCACCAGCGAGCCGTACCGCCCCATGACATTGAAAGAGCGAATATCCCGCGCCAAATAGCTAATGAAATAAGGCTTCGGGTGTCCAGGAACCTTCAGGCGCTTAATGGAGCGATCAAGTTCCGCACGCATGGCATCGAGAATTTTTTTAACCTGCGATCGTTCCATCTTAACTATCCCAAGATAAGCGAAGATCGCGATGGTAAGCGTCAATCATCCCATCGAGTCGAGGCCCGTGTTCTGCAAGAAGCCGTTCCAATACCTCTCGATCTCGCCGCACTTCTTCTTTTGTGAATTCATGTTGCGCGGAAATCGCATCAATCGCTGACGCTAAAAGTTTGTGCAACGCGGGATTCGCTCGCGGCCCCACCTGCACATTCACAAATTGAAAATAGCCGAACTTCTCGAGGAGCCGGCTGCGTTTCTTCTCCGGTGAATAACGAGGATTGCACAGGATGTAATCAAGGTCGTGAATGTTATCGAGCTTATCGGCGAGAGCGGCATTAAAAAATTCGCTCCCTTTAAGATGATCCATCGCGCGCTTGATCTGGCGCACGTAAGCCACATGCTCCATCATTTTTCGTTTTACAGGAAACGCGTCGTAATCAATTTCAGGCTCGGAAAGAATTACGGAACTTAGAACAGCCTGAGGCGCGGCGGGAAATTCACGAAAGAATGCCTCGACCGCCTCCCGTGTGCGGCCATCCCCTTCTTCGAGGTAGTCGTGAAAAAGAGTGAAGATCGCGGAATGCTCGCGCTCTTGGACATCACTGAGGAGCATCCACATCGCACAGGCCATGCGTGTGGGATGCGTCGCGTATGGCGCGCCGGTGATTCGTTTTACCCCAATAAGCTTTGCGGTATTTTGGCAGTAGGCGCGCCATGCTTGCCCACGAAAAGGCAACCGAGGATGGGGCTCAAGAGATGTGAGCAACGTGCCTGAACGGATAGCTCTTTCCGTGTCTTCAACCGCCGCAAGCACAACCGGTCTAATCTCTTCTAACCACTTATAAAATTCGCTGTATTCCATGCCCGTTCCTCTGCCTAATCTTCAACTTAGCACACTAACGAGCTGGCACAACAAGAGCCGCTACTCTATGGAAGCAAATAGGCCTGCTGTTGGTAAAGCTTAATCTTCTCACGATAGTGTTGCGCCGAAGCGCGAATCCCCGCCACTTCCTCATCCGTAAGGGGACGCACCACCTTGGCGGGAGCCCCTAGCACGAGACTACGCGGTGGAATCTTTTTTCCCTCGGTCACGAGCGCATTCGCTCCCACAAGACACTCTTCACCGATGTCCGCGTGATTGAGAATGGTGGCGTTAATACCAATAAGAGAACGAGAGCCGATGTTACAACCGTGCAAAACGGCCTTATGCCCCACAGTGACATCGGCACCGATGACCATTGGAATGCCTGCGTCCGTATGCACCACAACGCCATCCTGAATGTTGGTGCCAGGTCCAATATCAATCAGATCATTGTCGCCGCGAATCACCGCTTGAAACCAAACGCTGCTTCCTTCCGACAATCGCACGGAGCCGATGACCGTCGCGTTTGACGCGACGAACGCCTGTGCGTCGATATCAGGAACACGATCTCCGCATTGGATGATAAGAGACATTATTGCGCCGCTTGGTTGATTTTTATTTCCACATTTTCAGCGCCGAAAGGCACGCCTTCCACGACGCCCGTTAAATCACCCGGCTGATCCATTCCCGCGAGACCATCCAGATCGAGACGAGCTTTGAGACGCATGCTCTTTGGCAGTGGACGCTCCATGCCTTCCATGCCACCACCCATCACTTGAATGCGTTCCTTCGTGATCAAGAAATCAACAATGGTGCCAGCCTTCGCATCTTCGGAAAGAGTTTCTTTAATGGCCCCGTAGGGCATGGGCATGGGACTATCCGCATCGTGGATCACAATAAACAGCGTCCGGATGCCTTTTGCCTTTTCTTCCATGGAAGGATCAAGGACCACGCGACCTGTCGCAAATGCGGGAGACTTTTCTCCCGTCTGGAGTGCCGCGATAACCGCCATAATGATAACAGCAAGGACAACGATCCCGCCTATCAACCAAGTTTTCTTCACTGTTTAGACTCCTCACCACACAATAACGGAAAGCCGGATTATGCCAGATCCAGGGGAATTTGGCACGGCGGGAAAAAAGTCTTGCGATTGACGCTGAATATGGAAAAATGTTCTTAAATATCAGACGATTCAACGCTCCAACGATTCAACGCAGCGAAGTACCCAATGTACCGTCAAACGACCCGCTCGATTGAAGTGATTGTGGAACCCTTCTTTCTGGATGACCAATCTCAGCCGGATATAAATCAATTTGTTTGGGCCTATCAGGTTCGCATCGTCAACCACGGCAGTGAAGTCGTGCAGTTGTTAAGTCGCCATTGGCGCATCAGTGAACGCAGTGGTCAATCCCGTGAGATCTCCGGAGCCGGCGTGGTGGGTGAGCAGCCCGTGCTTAATCCGGGCGAAACTTTTGAGTACCACAGTTTCACGCAGCTTAAGTCCGAATCAGGAATTATGGCCGGAAGCTACCATGTGAAGAACAATCGTGGCGAGAAATTCGCCATAGCCATCCCTCCTTTCTCCCTCGATACGCCTTGGACGCGATTTGTGTATAATTGACACAGCCGTTCATTCCCGGTGCTGACGTTGTCTAAGTTGGAGCTCGCCTTGGGAAGTAAGTTTGTCATCAAAGAAGAGACACGGAACCGCTGTCACATCATTACAGCCACACCATCCGCACTTCATAAACTTCACGAACTCAGTCTGGATCAATTCCGCATTCTCTATGATACGGATCGCATTGATTTCGCGATTTATTTTCGTGCCGATAACGACCTCATTGAATTTATCCGCCCCGCTGAGTTTTCGCGGGTGCTGCTGGATCAGATCAGCCGTGCCATGATTCGCTCCTATGACAACGTGGGTATTTTTATCCTGAAGAAGGATCTTAAAGCCTGGCGACAGCTCAACATCTCGGTGCGACAAAAGAAGATCAACGCCGTCCTTGAGAAAGAGCCTTATCTTGATCGCAAAACTCTCGAAGCATTTAACGATCTCAGCTCGGTGAGTCAGATGGTTGTGCGCGGCGGCATCACCGCGGAAGTCGCACAGCAGGCGGCCACTGCAACGGAAAAAACAGTTGAGCATCTATTCGCGAGCGAGGCGGCCATCGCGACATTAAGTCGCATGATTACCATTGACCCGACTCTTTACGATCACTCGGCATCCGTGGCCATGATCGGCGGTGCCATCGCTGGCCGCATTTTATCCAAGCCCTTACCAAAATCGCTCGTGCAGCTAGTCGCCCGCTGCGGGCTGTATCACGATGTGGGAAAGACCTGCATCGCACCACACGTCCTCAATAAACCTGATAAGTTTACAGAAGACGAATTTGAGGCGATGAAGCAGCACACGACTTTTGGTTATGAGGAGCTCCAAAAAGCGATTAAATCGGGCGCGCCCATTGAAGAGGTTGTGGCCCGCGTCGCGCTTGAGCATCATGAAAAATTCTGCGGCCATGGGTATCCTCACGGAAAATGCGGTCGCGCGGAAGAACACCCCGATGTGGGCATCCATTTATTCACTCGCATTGTCACCATTGCTGACGTCTATTCGGCGCTGCTCATGGCCCGTGTGTACAAGCCCGCCTACGATGCCCCCGAAGCCATTCGCATCATGGCCAACGAAGACGCCGATCGTTTTGATCCGGAGATTTTTCATCCGTTTCTAAAGGACGTCGTGAAGAGCCTCAATCTTCTGTCAGAGAAGAAAGCGGAGATGCAGAAGAGCAAAGGCCGCATCATTATGATTGAGAACGGCAAAATCAAGATTCGTTGAACAAGATCCCTCGCTCCGCTCGGGATGACGGACTGTCGTCATCCTACTCGCGTCGTTACTCCCAACTCGTCGTTGCCATCGTCATCCTGAGCGAAGCGAAGGATCTCAAACCAAAAAAACGACAAAGAAAAAACCCCTGAAGCCAGGCTTCAGGGGTTTTGTATTCCACTTTAGGACGAGAAACTTACTGCTTCAGAAGCTTGAACATGAACTTCTGTGTCTTGCCTTCGCCGTATTCAGCAATACAAGCAGGCTTTGGAGACACGTTACGCTCAGTCATCATCATTTCAGCAAGAAGGTCATTGGAGTTATCCATCTTCTTCATGGAGATAGAGAATACTTCGTGAACTTCGCAATCAGTCCAGTTGTTACCCACTTGGATGCCTTGGAAGTATTTTTCCTCGCCACGAAGTGAGCCGGATGTTTCGGATGTGTACTTAAACATATCGTATACATGGAGGTTACGAGGTTTCGCGACCCCGTTTTTGGGAAGAAATTCATCTGGAGTTTTTGCATTCCAGTTTCCATCTACACGGCGTGTACATTTGTTCTCATCACGGTTGTCACCGCCGCCATTGTGCATGGCCTCCGCGTAACAGCGCAATTGGGCCAGCTTACTTTGATCGTCGGTCGTGGGGATATTCGAACATAGTCCACCCGCCTGGACGAAGACATCGAAGTCATCAGGGAACTTCGCCATCGCGTTTTGCAAAGGTTCTTCGTTCGCAAGGAATGAGCCGCCGATGTTTATGCAAGTAACAGTTTTGCCATCTACAGTCTTCTTACAAGTATTCTTATGGAGACCTCCATCAAGACTCTCATTGGTGCATTCCATGTCTTTCCAGTCATCCAGCCTCGCTGGCTTACCGTCCGCATCCTTACAGCCAGTCTCTTTAGTATTGGCGTTAAACATGAAGCCAGAAGCCGGGACAGGAGCTCCTTCCGTACAAGGCTGACCGGGTTTGCAGTCCCATTCACGATACTGCTTGAACCACTGTTTTTGACCTGGGTAACCTTTAAAATTATCCACTGGGTCCATTTTCATCATAGCCCAATTCGCTGTTGCGCCGGACTTTTTCCAACCGTCTTCATAACCAGCAGACCAGGTAAATGGCCCAGCTTCCAAGCCGGAATCCGTAAAGTCGATGCCTTTTTCTCTGCCTTCAGCAATCGTCATACCAAGCTTTGTTCCGCATGAGTTGAAAGCGGTCTCACTCGGCCAAATCATCATCGCGTGCGCAGGCTTACTGCCGTCAACGGTTTTACCTTTAACCATTTTAAACCAAAGCGGTTCACCTTCACGCGGTCCCATACAGTCGTTATTGTCTTCAATACAAATGCTCTCGTAACCCGTTTGTTTCTCGACACCTTCAGCCGTAGCTATGTAGGAACCTGAAAAGTCGTGGGCAGTTGCAGCGATATCTGTGGTGTCTTTGATCTTACTTGTCGTAATTTTTTTCACATCCACAACCGCCTTACCAGTGGCCAGGTCAAGGGTGATCGAACCAAGATCTGAACGACCGCCACCGAATGCCACGCGATCGCTGGTCTGGTTTTCACCAGAAAGGCCCTTCTTGGAAGAATCTTCGAAAACAAGCGTACCGAGGATATCCGTGTTTTTAAGGAAGTGGTGTAGCAGTTCTTCTGTAAATTGATCCCCAAAGGATAGGACCAGCAAGG
>CAYOJQ010000087.1:0-8904 GCA_964404325.1 uncultured Oligoflexales bacterium | reverse complement strand
GATACGTTTATTCTTCGATCCCACAGTGAAATCCCCATATGTGACGAGTCGGGAATGTGGGTGGAAATGGCTCTAGTTCAGGGCATCAGAAGGGATGCGTCCTTTATAATATCGTATCAAAGATATTTGCATGCGGGAAGCCAAGCACATTCTAGGTCCAGCCTGTACCAAGGGATACCGCTTGCCGAAGTTTTGAATTAAGGAAAAAACAAATTCCAATTTGGCGCGTGCGCCCGATCCGACAGGATAGCGTGTCCACCATTCACTATCCGGGGTAATAAGCACGGCAAATGTTTCTGCAAAATCTTCATCAGGGTGTGACTGCGCGTAGTGCTTTGGAAGATGACGAACGAAATCACGACTGCGTGGATCAAAGACATAGTGATCCGGATCATATTTTTTTCGCGGAGACCCAAACACCTGGCGCCAATCTTTTCGCGACGAGAGGCGGTATGCGTGGTCAAAAGCATGCCCGGCTTCGTGTCGTAAAAGCTGCATGAAGGTTCGCGCGGTTCCACCTTCGACTTCACCCATCATGGTGCGCTCTAGTTTTTGCAATGTTGGGTGCGCAAGAAAGAACGGCACGGAAATTTTCGGCACACGATCGGGGCTAAACCACTCGTCACCGAAATAGATCTCGGGTCGAAAATAGTGCAGACCGCTATCATACAGTTCTTTGTAAAGCTGTGTCGCGAATCGTTGGAGGGGAGAGCGCTTAAAGTCCAACCGTAGTTTGCTGATGGGTTGGCGTACTAGCTGCTGTGACGAAAGATCTCGCCAATTCGATTGTGGCCACTCTTTGGGGAGTGGCCATGGAAGCGGTTGCATGGTGGGCTCCAGCTCCGCCACGTCCGCTATCGATTTTCAGCGATGCCGCCCTTGCCAATACCTTCGTAGCAAGTGATGCGGACTTTGGAGTTTTTTTCCTTCGCGGCAAGAACGCGCACGAGCTGCTGAGAGATGCATTCGATACTGGTTTCATCCTCCACAACAAAAACCTTGTTGGAAGGAATGCGTGCTTCATAGTGACCGAAGCTGCCGTTGAATGACAAGTGAAGGGGCGCTTCGCTGTCGCCGCGGCGACCGATTTCGTATGGCCCGGAGACGATCTGCGAAGGGGCGGCGATATGAATGTTGGAATCAAACACTTCGCGCGCGATGAAATGCTCAAGGTCGGGGCGGCGCTCGTCGTTGATATGAACTTCGATAAGGCTGCGGTGGCCATGGAAAAGGCGTTGGCACATCCCCGCGTGGCCAGTGATGCCATGGGAATAACGGAAGAAGGCGGCCGTGGGTTCCGCGTGCTCTTCGCGGAGTTTCACCTCGACCTTCAGGATGTCCTGGGGGAGGCGGTGGCGGATCAAGCGGGTGCATTCCTGCTCGATGAGCTCCTTGGTGATGGAGACAGCGCGGATGGGGAACACGGCGCCCTTGGGGCAGATGTACTCCCAATCTGAGTCAAGGTTACTAAGGCGGGCCTTAGCCTTGAGCTTCCACATTTCGCCAGCTTCCGTCTCGGCATATTGCACTTGGCTTGACATGATCGGGACCAAAAGAGCATGGTCAACCGATGACTTCAAAACGTGCTTCACGAGCCGTTTCAAGTCGCTAAAATCATAAACAAAGCCATTGCTGTCAAGAACTCCGGAAACGGAGATATCAACGTGCCATGACTGGCCTATGACACCTTGAAAAGGCGAAAAAAGGCAGCAATCAATGAGATCAACGTCCTTGATGAACAAGGATCCTGTTCGCTCATCTTCGTGCATACGATGAGAGTCTTCCATCGCCATACGATTTGTCCGGATCTAATGAAATTTATAAAAGCATGTTGCGTAGTTAGCTGGTGCGCTTTATATACCGCAGTGCAGCGTTTCCCGCAGTGGGACCCTTTCTATAAATAATTCCCCCCGCGGTTTCAAGTTGAGCTTTATACGGAAAGAAGAAAATGACAGTGAAAGAAAACGTCCGCGTTCGTATTGCTCCTTCGCCAACTGGCGATCCGCACGTCGGAACCGCCTATGTTGCCCTATTTAATTATGTATTTGCTAAGAAGCACGGTGGCCAGTTCATTCTAAGGATCGAGGACACCGATCAGACGCGCGCGAAGCCTTCGAGTGAAAAGCTCATCATGGAAACCCTGGGGTGGCTCGGGCTGAATTGGGATGAAGGTCCGGATAAGGGTGGTCCCCATGGTCCTTACCGCCAGTCTGAGCGTGTGGCTATCTACCAAAAGCATGCGAAAGACCTGCTCGCCAACGGAAATGCTTATTATTGCTTCTGCTCCAAGGAGCGGTTGGATGACCTTCGCGTGCAACAACGCATGGAAGGCAAGCCGACCGGCTACGACCGTTTCTGTCGTTCTCTTTCCGAAGACGAAATCGCAACGAAATTGAAATCAGGCATCGATCACGTTATCCGTCTTAAAATGCCAACCGATGGTATTTCGACGTTTGTGGACGAGCTGCGCGGTAAACTCGAATTCGATAACCATCGTCTCGATGACCAAGTTCTTCTTAAATCCGATGGCTTCCCTACTTATCACTTAGCGAACGTTGTCGATGACCATTTAATGGGCATCACGCACGTGATTCGCGCCGAGGAGTGGATTTCTTCAACGCCGAAACACGTGCAGCTTTATAAAGCGTTCGGTTGGAAAGAGCCTCACTGGGTTCACTTGCCCCTTCTTCGTAACGCCGATAAGTCAAAAATCTCAAAAAGAAAGAATCCCGTGGCGTTGACGTACTATCGTCGTGCGGGAATTTTGCCGGAAACTCTTGTGAACTTCCTTGCGTTGATGGGCTGGAGCTTCGGTAACGACCGCGAGATTTTCTCCGTTAAAGAGATGCAAGAAGTCTTCGACTTCAAAAATATCTCTTTGGGAGGTCCTATCTTTGATCTGGTGAAGCTGAACTGGCTCAATCAGCACTATATGCATCAGATGTCTCCCGAAGTGTTTGTTAAGTATTTGCAGGAAGAAATTTTCAGCCCTGAATATTTAAAGCGTTTGCAGCCTCTTGTCCTTGAACGCATGAGCCGCTTCGAGCAGTTCGTTGATCAAAACTCCTTTTTCTTCAGCGGCGCTTTGAAATACGACGGCATGAATATCATTCCGAAGGGTAAGACCCCTGCCGATATCCGCCACATGGTGCAGGAGCTCGTCGAAATTCTCGATGAACTCTATGATTGGGATGGTGCAAACATTGAGAAGACTTTGGGTGCGCATAAGGACAAGCTTGGCTGGAAGCCGAAGGACTATTTTATGACGGTTCGCCTCATCGCCACCGGTCGTCCGGATTCCCCTCCGCTTACAGAAACGCTTGCGACCATTGGTCGTGAAATGGTGCGCTTCCGCCTGCGTGACTTCCTTAAGTCACCGGCTGCCGCGGATGCTCCTGCTTAGAAATGAAAAGCCCCGCTGCCGGCAGCGGGGCCTTTTTTATTGAAGAAGCTCGATGAGCTGCTGTCGGTCGAATGTTTTAAAGACTTCTTCGTCTTGGTCCATGAACTTCTCGAATACCTCACGCTTCGATTTAATCAGTTCATCGATCTTTTCTTCCAGCGTTCCACGGGTGATGAGCTTTAAAACCTGAACGTTGTTGTGCTGCCCGATGCGGTGCACGCGGTCTGTGGCCTGATTTTCTTTACTCGCGTTCCACCAGCGATCGTAGTGGATCACAACAGATGCCGCCGTTAAATCGATACCAACACCCCCTGCAAGCAAGGAGCCGCAGAATATCTTACAATTCGGGTTGGTCTGGAATTCGTTGATCACCTTACCGCGGTTTCGTGTCTGACCAGTAAGGACCACGTGTTCGATTTTCTGTTCTTTGAGGTATTCCTCGAAGATTTTGATCATTGAAACATACTGGGAATAGACAACGATCTTATGCCCCGACCCGATTGCTTCCTCGACGATCTCTTTAAACAGCTCGAACTTGCCGCTGGTGTGCTGGCGCCAGTCGACGTTATCGAGGACGAGGGCCGGGTGATTACAGATCTGCTTCAACATCGTCAGAGTCGCGAACACGTGAAGGAATGGGATGGGAGAATTTTCATCCTGAAGTTGTCGCAAAAGAGGCGTTGCTTTGAGGGCAACAACTTCCTTGTATGATTTAACCTGTTCGTCGCTTAGGCCGCAGTGGCGCACATCTTCCACCTTTGCGGGAAGATCCTTCAGCACATGTTCCTTTATACGCCGCATTTTAAACGGATGAATCAGCTTTTGGAGCGCGAGCTCCGTCTCGGGTGATGAGCCACCTTCGATCGGGGACAGATAGTTTTTCTTAAAAAACTCGTTTGATCCAAGATAGCCAGGAACGAGGAAGTCGAAAATATTTTTGAGTTCGCCCAAATGGTTCTCCATGGGAGTACCGGTCAGGCAGATGCGAATGCTACTGGTGAGGCGGCACACCGCTCGATAAGTAGCCGTATCGTTGTTTTTTACAAAATGGGCTTCATCCAAGATCACGGCATCCCAATGGATGCGCCCGAGGGCCTTGATGTCGCGAAGAAGCACGCCATAGCTGGTGATCATCGTCACGTGATCACTTTCAAACGAACCGAAATCGAGGAAACGTTTCGGGCCATGGTGCTTGAATGGTTTCAGGTTCGGACAAAAGTCCACCATCTTATCCAACCAGTGATCCAAAACAGTGGTTGGTGCGATAACGAGAAATTTCGGCGTTTTCTTTTTTGTTTGAATCGCGGAGAGAAGGGCCATCGCTTGGTGCGTTTTTCCAAGACCCATTTCGTCCGCAAGAAGGCCGTGCAGGTTGTTCTGGTACAACCACCACATCCATTCAAAGCCCTTTGTTTGGTACTCGCGGAGGTTGAGTTTTGTATGATTGAGGGAAGGTAGTTCGTCGACTGGCGTGAACTCCAGACGATTTCGGATCTGATTCAGAACCTTTTTGCTGCCGGCAAAATTGTCGAAGTCACCGACAGCCGCCTTCATACGCATAAGGCCGATCGTATCAACTTTCAGATACTGTCCGGTTTCATCCAGTTGCCAATCATGTTCCTTGATGAAGTCGGGGATCTTGAGCCAAGACTTTCCCGTTTTCATATAATTGCGGCGTTTTTTGCGGAACTGCCGCATGAGCTCCACCATGGACACGGCGCTTCCGCCAGACCCGTAGGTCGGGTCGAGATAGAACCAGCCGTCATCCGCCTTGAAGATTTTGATCTCTTCGAGTTTGGGCGCTTCATGAATAACGGGATCTTCAAGATTTTCATCAAGCCAGATGGTGCTGGCGGCGGTGTATTCGGCGAACTGAGTCGCTATCAGCGCGCCCGCTTGGTCTTCCTTGTAAATCTTCTTAAGTGGAAGCTCGTTCCAATCGGAGTGGTGATCATCTTTCTGAAGTGGCCAGAAACCGCGTCCCGGTAAAAAGAAATACTCTTTACCAATGTAGCGGGCGCTGGCTTTGAGGGGGATAAATTCCCAGACTCCCTTTTTCCCTTCGGGGTCCACGTGTGAGAACTGCTTGTGGGGAGCGATAACCGCTTCCAATTCAGGGTCTGTTTCTATGTTTTTCTTGCGTCCGATGTGTGGGATCGCGACAACCCGTTCGGCGACAAGCTTCTCGTCTTCGAGTTGGTATATGCGCGTACCGCGAAGCACCTGGGTGTTGTATACCTTCAGGGCTTTTACTTCATCGGACGCCGTTTTTAAATTGGGATGGGTCTCAAGAAACTTAGCGGCGGCATCCAAATCTAAGTTGTAATGTGTCAGCTGCCCAGGGCGAATCTCTAAACGCACGCGAAGCGTGGGTCCACTCGCCATCAGGCTAACGCTGTGAATGGAGCCCTGTAGATGGGTGAGAATAGTCTGCGCAGCCCCTTCTTTATCATCGGGACTGACCTCTTTCTTCTCCGCCTTGAGACCTCGTTTTTTCATGGAGGTGGGCGGCTTCAATGGCATCTTTGAATCGAGATTGCCGAGCAACCTTGGATTCTCTCGATCCAGGTGGATCATGAAAGACGCAAGGTGTTCGCAATAACGACCAGTGGTGCGATTTTTTCGACAGGTGCATTCAATCCACTGAATGCAATGGCCATTGGGGTGGATTTTGAGACGGACCTCACTGGCTGCGCCCATAGCGGCCACGCGACCCGTGATTAAGCCGCCATTAAAAATCTGCACCTGGCTAACCTTACCAGCCTGGTACAAATCCAGGCCTTCAAGCCAGTCGTCTTCGTCCACGTGCTCGTAAAAGGCTTCGAGTAAATTGGCTTTTGCAGTTTCCATCAGGCTCTTCAGGCGAGTTCTCTTCCGAAACTTTATTCTAGCATAGATAGACCAACGTCACGGGGCAAAAATTACCTTTTCTCTCTAAAACCAATGGCGAAGCCTCAACAATACGGGAAATTGGGTGCGGTTATGGGCCATTACTCAATTTATCCAAAACGGTAAAAATGATTTTAGCCCTCGGCATCTCATATCTGCTTCATATCTGCCGATAGGGGATGGCGGGTAAAAATGCGCGCTTTTTTTGTTTTGAGGAGAGAAATAGATGTCTAAGAAAATTATGATCGTCGATGACTCAAGAACGATTCGCCAGCAGGTCAGCTTCACTTTGACCAAAGGCGGCTATCAGGTCATAGAGGCGGAAGACGGTCAAGATGGCCTTAGTAAACTAAAAGCAAACGCAGATATCGCCATGGTGATTAGCGACGTGAACATGCCGAACATGAATGGCATCGAAATGGTCGAGAAGATCAAAGCTGATGGTATTTCTGTTCCCATCATCATGCTTACCACAGAAGGTGCCGCGGATCTTATCCAGCGTGCGAAGAATGCCGGTGCAAAAGGTTGGCTTGTGAAGCCCTTTAAGCCTGAGCAGCTAGTAGCGGCCGTACAAAAAATTGCTGGTTAAACCTCTTTCGTAGGTGCCGGATATGGAAGGCAAGAATGCCTTAGTCGCATCAAAATTGATGTTAGACTTCATACGCGATTTTACAAAACTAAACGAAACGCAGCTCCTTGCCGTCCGTCAATTAATGCAAGAGACAGTCGGGCAAGTCATGCAGTTGGTGATGGACATTAACTCGGTGACGGATGCTCAGTCGAATGATCAGTCAAAAGCGGTCGTAGATCGTTTCACAAAAGGCATTGAGGCGGTCACTTTGCAGCAGGATCGAGTGGGTTCTCTCGTTTCTTCTCTGATGGGATCTGTTTCCTCGGAAGACATCATCAACCAACGGATCAGTCACGTGCACTTCGCGGTTGAATGTTTGAATAATGCTCTGGCGCAGCTGATTAATGATTTCGACGGTTTTTTAACGCAGGAAAAAATCAATCAATTGCGCAACACTGTGTTGACCCAAGTGTACACAAAGTATTCGACTGAGGATGAGCGGCATATTTTTCACGAAATCTTTGGTCGCCCGCGTCGTAAAGCGGCTTAAAGAGGAACGAAATGTCTGACAAACTTGCCACGCAAAATCTCGTTCAGTTTATTCGTTGCTTCACAGGTTTGTTGGAGCGTCAGTTGGAAGTCATTCAGGGAATGATGCAACAGGCGACCGAAAACGTGATGAAGGGAGCGATGAATATTCACTCGCTGGCCACCACAACAAAAGAGAATGCGGAATCTCTTATGTTGAAAACATTTATTGAACCAGACGCCAGCACGTCAACCATGATCAACGATTTGCAGAGCGCCGTTACGGACGTCTTCGAAGCAGCGACGCAAAAGCTCTCTGAAGGCCGTAACATCAATGAGCTTGAAACCCCGCTCGCGGAAAAATTGGCAAAGCAGCTGACAAACGTGGATACGTCTCTTTTGCCACAAGAAAAAATGAACGAGATCTCTCAGAACGTACAAAACATGATTGTCGAAATCATGGCCACACTCTCCGCAGAGGACGTGATGGTGCAGCGTATTGACCACGTTGTTCAGGCGCTCAAGGGCCTTGAAACAACTTTGAATTACATTCTTCTAGACTACCGTCTGCGCGGCTCTCAAGAGCACTTGTCTTTGCTCACACAAGATTTGAAAGCCTTTACGTTTAGGCAGTACACTTCTGAAGAAGAGAAGGTGGAGTTCCTGGAGTTCTTTCCGGCTGACAAAGGTGAAGCTGCGTAGGCAGTCAAAAAAACGCATCAAAAGATAGCGGCGAGAGTGTCACCACTTCTCGCCGCTTTTTTATGAAGAAATTCCTCTACCGCAATCCATCTGAGCCCGTTGGACACGCCTTCTCCGCCGTAAACCACGTTTTCAAGCTATCTTCGTCGCCTGCTTGCAGAGCCGTTTTGCCAGTGTGGCTGCTAAGAAACGTATAAAGCGCTTCCGCGGTACTTGCTTTCTTATCGCGGAGCAGAAGCCGGTTCTTATTATTGTCAGATCCGAAGTTCATATAACTAACGTATGGCTTTCCAGTGGTGTGGCACTCCTTGCAACGCTCAATCATCGGGGCCACATTCGTTGTGAATGACGTTAAAGCGCTTTCGCAGACGGTTTTTGTCGTTGTTCCGCCTGTCGAGCCACCGGGATTCGTCACGGTTCCAGTCGAGGTCTCCTCTTTTTTCTTTTCGGATTCGCCTTCACCGGCCCCGCACGCGGTCATCCCTAAGATGAAAATCAGAGGTACAACTTTTCGCCAAATCATTGCCCGACCTCATGTTTCTTTAATAATTCCAGTGGTATAAATAAATTCCAGATTGGTTGAAGGACGTATCGGATGTCTTCCCGAGAAGCTTGAAAAACTTTTTTGAAAAATGACGAAGAAATTGTTTGACGCGAAAGGACAAAATCCGTACAACCCTTCTTCACCGGGGCGCTAAGCCGGAAACGGCGAAAAAGACAAGGGATTGAGGAAACTCAAAAACTTGTGTGCAACGGGCTCTTTGAAAACTGAATAGCCATACGAAAACAAGATTTCGTCAATTCGTAAGAG
>CAYOJQ010000086.1:7353-8994 GCA_964404325.1 uncultured Oligoflexales bacterium | reverse complement strand
AAAGACGATGATCGCACCAGCAAAGTATCCAGGTCGGCTGAGAGGCCATACAAGATCTTTAAACTGACGCCAGCGCTTCACGCCCAATGTGGTCGCCATCTCTTCCAAACTCGGATCGATATTCGCGAGAGCGGCGGAGAGGTTCAAATAAAGGATCGGGAACAAGTGCAACACTTCCAGAAACACAACGGCCCAGAACATGTTGTCATCACCGAGCCAGTCGATGGGGCGATCAATAAGCCCCCAATCCATCAACATCATGTTCACGGAGCCACGACGCGCGAAGAAGCGTTGGATACCAATCGCCCCCACAAAGGGTGGCATCACCATCGGCACCAACAACAATCCCGAAAGAATCGTTTTGCCGGGGAATTCGAAACGCGTGTTGATGACAGCCAAGGGCAAACTGATAATCGTGGCCACGACCGTCGTCGCCAAGCCAATAAGAACGCTGTTCCAAATCGCCTGCGTCTGCAACTCGTTGCTAAACAATAAACCGAAGTACTGCAGGGTGAACTGGCCGTCGTGATAAAACACTTTGGAAATAATCACGGAGACCGGTAGCACTAAAAAGAAGAACAGCATCGCGAGCGTCGCGCCCACGGTGCCAAAGCCAAGCATGTTGGAAAGAGTTCTGGTGAAGGAAGACGCTTCTTCGAGCTTAACCGTTCTATCTTTCGCCATTAGGTACCCCGCCCGAGATTTTCATGTCGCGGCAGTACCAAAACATCCGCGTAGGGCACATGAACAGTTACCGCGTCTCCATCGCGCTTTTTGTGTTCCGGCGCATGGAAAAGGTTCGCTTTAAGAGGATGATTCTCTTTGCTGCGCAACTGCCACTGCTCGGATTCGCCCAAGTAAGTCAAATGCTCGAGGACGAGAGGGAGAGCATTGCAATCAACCGCTTCGTGAGCGCTTAAAGCCAAGCGCATCGCTTCGGGGCGCATCGAGAGAGAAACCTCGTCGCCAGTCTTGAAGCCTGCTTCCGCATACTTGCTCTGCATCATGCCGAAATGCGTTTCCACTTGGTGAAGACCGTTCGTCTCACCGCGATAGACGCCTGCCACAATATTAGTTTCACCAATGAAGCCGGCGATAAACGCTGATTTAGGGTGATGGTACATGCGGCGTGGCGAATCCGTCTGGATCAGAAGACCAGCGTGCATCACGGAAATCATGGTTCCCATGGAGAGGGCTTCTTTCTGATCATGCGTCACGTACACCGTGGTGATGCCTGTTTGTTTATGAATGCGCGAAATGTTGTCACGCATTTCCAAACGCAATTTAGCGTCGAGGTTTGAGAGCGGCTCATCCAAAAGCAATACGTTCGGTCGGATCGCAAGAGCACGGGCGAGAGCCACACGCTGCTGCTGACCACCGGAAAGCTGTCCGGGATAACGATCCACAAAACGTGTCAGCTGCGTGATATCGAGAACTTCATCGACGCGGCGTTTCATTTCGCCTTCACCGAGCTTGCGAAGCTTGAGACCGTATTCGATATTTTGTCTAACCGTCATGTGCGGCCACAGCGCATAGTTTTGAAACACCATGCCGGTGTTGCGTTTGTGGGGCGGAACGCGCGTCATGTCGCGCTCGGCGAAGCGGAGTACTCCGGCGTCCGCTTGCTCGAAGCCGGCGACC
>CAYOJQ010000086.1:4247-7343 GCA_964404325.1 uncultured Oligoflexales bacterium | reverse complement strand
GCCGAAGGCGACGTTCTCGGCAACCGTCATGTGCGGCCACAGCGCATAGTTCTGAAACACCATGCCGATGCCACGTTCCGCCGCCGGCATCTTTGTCACATCGCGATCATCAAAAAGGATGCGCCCGCCGGTTGGCTTTTCGAGGCCCGCCAACATTCTCAGTGTCGTGGTTTTGCCGCAGCCGGAAGGACCGAGCAAAAAGTGCAACGCACCGTCTTTAATCGTTAGGTTAAAGTCACGCACGGCGTAAAAATCACCATAACGCTTTTCCACATTTTGAAACGTAACCTGCATAGACACCGTGTCCGTTGTGAAAGATTAGTGAGCTGCCACTTCTTGATATTTATTTTTCGCGAATTCAACCCATTGGTTGATGGTTTGGTTGCGGAACACATCGTTGCCCCACTTATCCGTCAATGCACCGAATTCTTTCTCTGTGACCGGCATACGACCAAACTTCGCCAGATCTTCCGGCGTGAGCCCTTTTTTCGTCGCGCGCGCCCAGGATTTTTTCAACTGATGATGCGTGTCCACAAGAACGGCGCCCACAAGATCATCAAAGATTCTTTTTTGTTTCGCCGCTTCTTTAGTATCGTACACCAATGAACTTTTCTGATTGAACGGATTGATGGGCGTCGTGCGCTTGCCTTCGGTTTCTTCGTAGGTTTTCACGTTCACCGCCATGCGACCGAGAGTGGAACGTGTGGGGCCCTGCGGCGTTCCTTTGGACAGCACCAATAATTTCTGCGCGTCTTTTGACAAAACAAAATCCACGAAGCGTTCGGCCACCTTACGATTGGGAGCTCCCTTCATCACCGCGATGGGATCCGGATCAATCACCGTCTGACCTTCGGGCATCACGAAACCAAGATTGTCCTCGCCGAGATCACCAATCTTCGCCAATGCGTAAAAGTCGATCGCCATCGCCATTGCCGTATCACCGGAAACAACGGACTTAATCGGATCCGTACTGGAGTGTGTGAAAGAACGTGTGTTGCCGGCAATCTCCGTGAGCAACTCCCAGCCTTTCTCCCATCCCATGCTTTTGAGGATGATGGTGTTCATAGTGTTGGCGGTTCCCGAACGACGTGGATCCGTTAACGAGATGTCACCACGAAAGCGAGGATCCGCGAGATCCTCCCATTTTTTGGGCTCTGGCCATTTTTCAAAAGCGAAAATCTTTTTGTTGTAAAAAATTCCGAAGGAAGAAAGCGCGGATGCGTGCCAGGTGTGCTCTGGGTTGTAAAGCGGAATACCCGCCGCGGTGGCTGGTAGCTCTTTATCTTTCGCGGCCGCGGGCGTGTACGCAGCAAGCAGCTTCGCATCATCAAGATCAAGAAATGTTGTCGTGCCGCCGCCCCAGAAAATATCGATACCAGATGTTTTTGGATTTGACGCAAACTTTGCTTTCACAAAACGAATGTCGTCGGCGGAGCCCCCCTGATCCAACCAATCAACAACAACATCGGTGCCGTAGGTTTTTTTGTAATAAGCTTCAAACGCTGGAACAAATTCTTCTTGGATTGATTTTCGGTGAGGAGAGATGATGACGAGTTTGTCCGCCCCAAAAGCAGGAAGAGCGACAACTAGCGTGGCTATGGCTAAAAGCCAACGGCGAAAATTCATTCCCATCCTCTCGTTTTTGTTGCTGAAGGCGTAATTCCGAAAGCGGGCACGGAATGGCGTGCATTCTACTTATCGCCGGCCGCGACGCAACCGCGAAATGTCTCTTAACAGGGAATTTAAGTGCGTCGCAATGGCAAGCTTATCGAGGACTTATACTTGAGCCCTCTCTCATAAAGCCCCTCACCGACGTGACTCCCGCTCACCCATAAAAACCTGAATCGTTTGAGCCGCATGCTTTCCCGGTTCTCCTCGGACCCTTGCGAAAAGACTCTCGAACTCGCGACGCAGTGCCCCGCGGCTCTCTTGGTCCGTCGCCAGACGCCACAAAGATTTTGCCGCATCGGCCGGATCAAAGTGCTGAATATACTCTTGAACCAAGGATCGCCCCGCAACGAGGTTCACAAGGCTAATGTACGGGAGCTTCACCACCCGTCGCGCCATGCGATAGGTCATGGGGCTTGTGACGTAAATCACCGCCATCGGCGTCAGAGCGAGGGCACACTCCAGAGTCGCTGTCCCGGAAGTCACCAGGGCCGCATCCACGGTTTTCATCAGACCGAGACTGTTACCACGGGCAAAGACCGTTTTGTGGACGGGATCAGAGGCCACGCCGTGCGCCGCGAGATCCTTCTCCGCCTTGTCAAAGGCCGTGTCATCGCTAAACAAAACACGGAAAGGGGTAAAAGGGAGAGACGGCGCCACGGATACCGCGACCTCCGCTTCAGGATGATCTTTTAGAAGGCTCGCGCGGATCTCCTGGACTTTTGGCAGGATGCGACTGACTTCACTCACCCGACTCCCGGGAAAAAAGCCCACCTTCCCACCACTGCCGGTGAAACCAAAATGTTTGGCGTCGCCGATGGCCCGCTGGGCGCGATCCACCTGCGGCGTCCCCACGTATTGAAAGTTCACGCCTCGTCCTTGGAAGAACTCTTCCTCAAACGGCATGATCCCTAAAACCAAGTCCGTAACCCGACGCAGTCGCTCCGTGCGATGCTCACCCCAAGCCCAAAGCTGGGGCGCCACATACTGAATCACCGGAATCCCCATGCGTCGCAGCTCTTCCGCCAGACGGAGGTGAAAACCGGGGTAGTCCACGAGGACGGCGAAACGGGGTTTCACGCGGCGGATTTTTTCCAATAGCTCCATTTCGAGGAGTTTAAGGCGGGGGAGATGCTTGAGAACTTCCACGAAACCCATCACGGCGAAGTCTTCCATCGCCGCCATGGGCGCCACACCCGCGCTCCGCATGGCAGGACCGGCAATGCCCGTCGCCCCTTGAATACCGCGCGCCGCGAGAGCCTGAACTAGGTCGGCGGCAAGCAAATCACCGGACGGCTCGCAGCCGGAAATAAAGTAGGTCATGGAACTTTTTGCCTCCCGTCTTCTGAGCGCCCTTCGTCATCCTGAGCGCCTTCGTCATCCTGAGCGCCTTCGTCATCCTGAGCGCCTTCGTCATCCTGAGCACCC
>CAYOJQ010000086.1:0-4147 GCA_964404325.1 uncultured Oligoflexales bacterium | reverse complement strand
TCCGTCATCCTGAGCACCCTCCGTCATCCTGAGCACCCTCCGTCATCCTGAGCACCCTCCGTCATCCTGAGCACAGCGAAGGATCTCCGTCTTCGCTTTGCTCAGAATGACTCGTTAATTTAGGCGAGGAAAATACGGGATACCACTGCCGATTCAAAACTTCAGTCTTGGTTATGGTGAGTAACGTCTTTTTTCGAATAAAATCAAAAGATTACATTTGGCCCTTTCTGACGAATTTTTCGCCCTCCTTCATTTTTCCAGTAAAGATCACGGGATTAGCTGCCGATGGGGACTTATGAGGAGAGACGATGGGTATACCGGTTCGAAAAATCCAAGATCAGAGTGCGCGTTCGTCAAAGACTCAAACGCGTGGAAGCTACCAGCGCATTCGCGCCATCAACGGCGAGCATCCCTTCAAGGATCGCGTGGCGGGTGGCTTTGTTGAATATCAAGCGCGGGAACGCAAAAACGGTCGAGTCACCTATTTCAATTTCTCCCTCGCTAAAGAAATGGGCCTCCTGAACAAAGATCACCCTGAGGTCATGACCCGCGAGTTGGAGAAAGTTCTCCTCGATACATTCGCCATAGTCATCATCAACGAATACGACATCACTCATGGCGCGCGCTTCCCACAGGAAGAAGTGAAACCAGGTCGCTACATGGCGACACGTTACTTGCAGCTACAACATCCCGGTCGCAACGGCATGACTTCCGGCGACGGACGCAGCATTTGGAATGGCTACACCACGGACCGCAAAGGCCGCATGTGGGACATCACCAGCTGCGGCACCGGCGCCACGTGCCTCTCGCCCGCGACAGCGCTGAACGGACGCTTCTATAAAAGTGGCGATCCCAGTGTTTCTTACGGCTGTGGTTATTCATCTGTTGGTGAAGGCGTTATTGATCTGTTGATGAGTGAAATCTTCACCGCCAACGGCATCAATACGGAGCGCGTGCTGGGGATGATTGAATTTCCAGGCAACTTCGCCATTAAAATTCGCACGGGCCTGAACCTCTTGCGCCCATCCCATTTCTTCAATCACTTGCGCCAAAATCAATTTCAGCGCCTGAAAAACGCCGTCGATCTCTTCTTGGAACGCCAGATCCGCAATCAATCTTGGGCCCCCGTGCCGCGCGGCATGCATCCCTACCAATACTTGCTGCAACAGGAAGCGCGCACATTCGCCCGCATCGCCGCGCAGTTTGAATCGGAATATATCTTCTGCTGGCTCGATTGGGACGGCGACAACATCCTTGCCAACGGTGGCATCATTGACTTTGGCTCCATCCGTCAATTCGGTTTGTATCATCACGAATACCGCTTTGATGATGTGCAGCGCTGGTCCACCAACATCAAAGAACAGAAACGTAAAGCCCGCGGCATCGTGCAGACGTTTGCCCAGATGTGCGATTACCTTATCACCGGCAAAAAAAAGCCGCTGGAACATTTCCGCAAGCACACAGCAATAAAAGAATTCGACCGCCACTTTGAAGCAACGAAACGCGAATTTCTGTTACGCAAGATTGGTTTTTCCGCTGAACAGACAAAAGCATTGATGAAGAGCCACGCGAACCTTATTCGCCGTTTCGAGACGTTTTACTACAAACTGGAAGCCGCGAAATCCTCGCGCGGCCCCGTGAAAGTCCCCGATGGCATCACCACCAACGCGGTGTACTCCATGCGTGACATGCTGCGCGCGCTTCCAACGCACTTTTCCGAGACAGACGCCTTGATGCCGGAACGCGAACTGCTTCACGCCATCAAATCCAAGTACGCGGATCGCAAGGCGGGACAACTGCGTCCGTACTTAGCTTTTAAACTCCGCCGCGTGCAGCATCACTACCGTGATCTTTTGGCGGCAGCCGCGAAGCAGGCGCGGATCTCCACGCAAAAAATGTCCGCGCAAATCGCGGAGAAAAGCGCCATTATCAATCGTTATGAGCGCATCACCGGTGATGCGATCTGTAATATCAGTGAGTCATTCGTGCGCCAGCGTCGTCAGTATTCCGTCGATCAATTTAGTCAGTTGCTGCATCATTTTATTAGCGCGCAAAATTTGAACCCGGAAACGCGCCGTTCACAGGTCACGGACCCCAAGAACCAAAAAGCGCGCACTCTTCTGCAAAACCTTTTCAAAATCGTTAAGGACTACCGCGAGGGACTCTAACCGGATGAAGCTCTGGCTGTTTAGCAGCGGTGACGGCAGTGAGAACGCGGACGTCGACCGTGAGCTGATGAAATGCATCATCAATCAACGCCCACGCTTCACTTTTGTCCCGACCGGGGCCTTTGAAGCCGACTACTTTTACGACGAATTTATCGCCCGCTTCGGATCCCACGGTTACAAAAACTTCAACATGCTGCATCTCGATCGTGCGTTCAGCACCGCGGAATTAACGCGTGCGCTCGAGTCCGATCTTATTTACTTGTCGGGTGGAAACACCTTCAATTTGTTGAAGCACGCGCGTGAAAGCGGTTTTCTGCGTCATCTCAATCGATACGTGGCCTCTGGCGGGATTCTCGCGGGGCATAGCGCTGGCGCGATCATGATGACCCCCACGATTCGCACGGCGAGTTTTCCCGCTCACGATCGCGATCAAAATTTAGTGAATCTTATCGATTGGCGCGCGTGCAATTTGGTGAATTTTGAAATTTTCCCACATTTCCAAGACACTCCCGACTATACGCTCCCCCTTATGGAAGAGTCTCGAACCATCAAAAGCGGCCCCATCTATGCTTTAAAGGATGGCGCGGCAATCTCCGTCTATGAACATCGCCTCTCCTTCTATGGTGAGGTACACTGTTTCTATCAGGGTAAAAGATTTACCATCAGCCCAGCCTAAGCCGCAGAGGGGGTCATAGCATGTTGGTTGCTTCACGCTACGCATGGGTGCTGGCTTTTTTATTTGTTGGATGCAAATCATCCGGTGAGAAAAAAACAATCGATCCCATGGGGGCCGCTCCCCCACTAAAAGCCATGCACGAGTTCACATTTCTCGCTCCTTTTGGTTGCGGCAGCACCAGCAACGCCGGCTCCGGCTTCTTCCTCACCGACGAAGCAAAAAGCAATAACCGCCCTCACATGGTTCTCATTGGCGATTGCGCCACCAAGCCCATTTTTAAAATCGTCATCAACAATCCCAACATGGGCCTTATCGCGGACCTAGGCAACGTGCCCATCGAAGAAGTCACCGTGCCAAAAGCGTTTAACTTCACGCAACAAGGCGGTAAGGACAGCGTCTTCAAAACAGAAGCCGTGATGGATAAGAACAAAACCTACGCGGTGATCTTCACGGAACCAGCGTTGCGCACTTTGATGGTATTCAAAGTCAGTGAAACTGGGGGCGACGACAAAGCCTACAAAAACATCAAAATCCGTTACATGTTCCTCGACTACCTCGCGCAACAAACCACTCACGCGGCGACCGACCCAACGTGGGGCAAGGCAAAATAAAAAAAAGGCCGTTCGGCGGAGCAAACTTAACCGCCAAAGTTTCTAGGGCCTAAGAAGCCAACAAGGTCGCACCCCCCTTAAGAAGGGACGCGGCCTTTGCTTAAATCTTTTTTCACTTTGCGATTTCTTTATTGACAGGATTTTGAGCGAAAATTTTTGCATCGTCTGGATATGCGTCAAATTCAACGTCAAAGTCACCTATTTCGTCAACGACACTCCGCCGCTTCTTCCACGCTAAAAAATCTGCATTTCTCCAAAAAAATCAAAACAAAGCATCATTACGTTAGCCGAAAAAATCGGGTGTATAACTCCTTCATCAACTTTGATGATGGAAGCTTCTATGATGACAGATAACGAAATTCTTTCTCGTCTTGCCACTCTTTCTAAAAATCAGGCGGAAGCGGAGTGTGAGATCATTGCGTATCTGGTGGTGGTGAATCAGCGTAGCCTTCATTTAAAAAAAGCCTATCGATCCCTGTTTGAGTTTACTTTTAAGTTTCTAAAGTGTTCCGAAGCGACCGCTTCGCGCCGTGTGGCGGTGACACGCATCGTCGGTAAATTCCCCATTGTGCTCGAAATGCTTCGCAAGCAGCAGGTAACATTGACATCCCTCGCCTTAATCGCCCCACACCTCACCCATGAAAATCAAGAATGCCTCTTAAAGAAAGTCGTCGGTGCCTCCAAACGCGAAA
>CAYOJQ010000085.1:5152-10407 GCA_964404325.1 uncultured Oligoflexales bacterium | reverse complement strand
GATGCTTTGCGAATGGTTTGTTTATACACGGCGGGTTTGTAGTTGTATCCCGCGTCGGCGACACCGTTGACCCATGAGATAACCGCGCCGGAAACATCTTCCGAGCTGTTGCGCGCGGCAATATAGGCATCCGTCGAAGGTTTGTAGCGCGAAACGCGAGCTAGCTTTTCGCCCACAAAAAGAACGGCATCACGGTAATTCGAAAACACGATATATTTATTGTTCACATCCCAGGATGGCTGACAGGTCAGTGTATAGTAGCTGCGTCCGCCCGCTGCCTCGGTTGTGGTGTACTTCCAACCAAATATATTGTTGGAGCCGAGAGCGGTGCGTGTTGTTCCGTAACCGCCTTCGACGGTAGTCATGGCGACGACGGCCGCGGCGGGAACACCAAAGTTGATTTCGGCTTCTTGAGCGTACTCGGACACTTTTTTCACAAAAGCGAGACGTTCACTCTCACTCAGTTCTTTTGTGGGATTGTAACAATCAGCTTCTGACTCGAAAGGATTGCTTTCCGAGTTGCCACTAGGCTTGCTGCAAGCGACGAGAGTCATGGCGCTGAGCAGCAGCGCTTGTTTCCGCATATGCCAGAAACTTTTTCGCATCGAAGACCCCTCGATTAAATCCAATTCCATGGCGACATAGAAAGCTGGTTACCCTCCTTATCGGTTAAGAGAGTGGAAAACTTAAGCAATGTGCTGGATTTTTTGAAATGCCCCAAGAATTCGGGGGTTAGGTACTCTCAACTAGCCTCTTTTTAAGGGCCGCTTGGTAAAATGGAGTTAGATTTTCAACACTTATGAGGTCCGTCCCATGGTTGGAGTCAGATTCCTGGCCCTCGTCTTGGCGGGGGCATCCCTTGTTTCCACCTGTAAAAAACGTTCAGAAGCAGACACCCATCTCCTCGAGGACGAGCCCAGGATTGGCGACCCCGATAAGGGATACCATTATATGGTCAACGCCAATTATGTTGGCTGCGGCATACCCTTAACGTTGCTGAAGAGCGCTAATTTCTTCACCGGCATTTTGCCGAAACCTCTGCGCGATTACTATTTCTCCATGTTCGACACAAAAGTGGATACGGAATCGGAGCTGCCTGGTCGCGAGGGGGAGAACGCGCGCCTTCCTTATTACATCAACGCCTTTCCTGGAAAGACGGGCACCATGGTCGCCAACATGAACTGTCTCACCTGTCACGGCGAGAAGGTCAACGGTCGTGTGGTGATTGGACTGGGGAATGTGACGCGGGATTTCACGACGAATATGGCGACGGTAACCCGCGCCGGCAATATCTTAGCCATGATCGAGGGTGAAAAGAATAGGGAAGAGTGGAAGCTGTGGTCGCGTTCTTTTGAGGCCATGGCGCCTAACATGCGCACGGCCGTGATTGGCGCAAATCCGGCGATCAATATTACCTATTCACTGATCTCGCACGTGCATCAGAAAACGCTGCGTTGGTCAGAAGAACCCCTGTTGACGCCACCCGATCCTTATGTGATTCCCGTTGACGTGCCGCCGTGGTGGCGCCTAAAGCATCGTAACAGCGTTTTTTATAGCGGGGAGTTTCGTGGCGATCATCGTCGTTACATGATGTTGGTTTCAACCATGTGCATTGATGGCGAGCTTATGGCGCGTGACATCGAAAAAATGTTCTTTGACGTGGATGCATACATCACGCAGTTACAGCCGCCAAGGTATCCGTATTCCGTAGACGAAGCGCTCGCTCAACGCGGGAGCGAAGTCTATGCGAACTTTTGTTCTTCCTGTCATGGCGCATACGACCAAGGCCGCCTTCAGTATCGCGAAGCTATTATTCCCGTCGAAGTTGTGAAGACCGATCCAGAGCTGTGGCGTCTTCAGGCTCTCGAAAGCAAACGCTTCGAACAGTGGATCAACGACTCTTGGTACGGCCAGTTGGGAACGAGCGGCGCGGGGAACGGTTACATTGTCCCACCTCTCGATGGCATTTGGGCCACCGCCCCGTATCTACACAACGGCTCCGTCCCAACGATTGAAGGCGTACTCAACAGCCGTAAGCGTCCCAAGTATTGGCAGCGGCCGCAGAGATTGGATCAATACGATACAAAGGCTCTGGGCTGGTGGTTCGAGGACGTTACCAGTAGCTCACGCGTTCTTATTTCCAGTAAGTTCATCTACGACACGACGCTGCGGGGCTATGGCAATGAGGGGCATACTTTCGGTGATAAACTGACGGATGAACAGCGGACCGCTGTCCTTGAGTTTCTAAAAACTCTGTAGTGCTAGAGCATCAAGGGTTGGGCGTTATATCGCTTGTTTTCCACGGAAAACGTCCCAATCCGCGCGTATGATGTTTATCTTTTTTGAACTACAAACATAACTCCCCGTTTCTGCGTTATTTTCTATTTCTTCCTCACACTTTTTTCATCCAAAATTTGCGCACTGTCATTTTTGGCGTAGATTACGCCCACGCAAGTCGATATATTCATTTCCAACTTAAGCCACAGTTTTAAATTTTTTAAGTTCACGCTAATTTTCAAAGCGAGAGGGAACTGTATGAAGTTAAAGTGGATGATTCCTGCAGCAGTGTTGATGTTGAACCAAGCGGCTTTGGCAAATGACGGCATGGAAGAAGTTGCGACTGACGAAATCAGCGTCAACGAAGCAGGCGTTCCAAACGAATCCATCGAAGGCAAGCACTACGCGGGTTCTCCTGCTGCTGCTCCTGCGACAACAGCAAAAGGCGCTGCAACTAACGCCGCCACAACTGCTACCAACGCAGCAAAAGGCGCGGCCGCCACGACAACTGACGCCGCAAAAGGCGCAGCAACAACAGCTATGGATTCCACGAAAGTTATGGAGCTCCAAAAAGCTCTTAACAAAAATGGCGCGAAACTCAAAGTTGACGGCCAGTGGAATAAAACAGTTGAAACAGCTGTAAAAGATTATCAAAAGAAGAATGGTCTGCAGGTTACGGGACAAGTTGATACGTCAACAATGACGAAGCTTGGCTTGGCTCAATAATCAGGTTTAGGTACTAAAAAAGGATTTCAGTATGAAAAAGGCACTCGTTCTTAGCGCTGCTATGGTTTCAATGGCAGTAAGTGGTGTTGCTCTTGCGAAGAAGGGCGGCAAAGATGCGATGTTCAACTGCAAAGCAGGTGAAGAAAGCGTCGAAATCGAAGGCAAAACTTCTTTCAACAACAAAGAAAAGAAGAAATTTGCGAAAGAATGCAAAGCGAAAAGCGGCAAGTGGGTTAAAGAAGACGCCGCAGCTGCAGCCGCTGGCGCTGCTCCTGCAGAAGGCGCTGCCCCTGCAGAAGGCACAGCACCAGGCATGGAATAATTCCAAGCTTAGTGTTGAAAAAAAGGACCCGGTTGCAAGACCGGGTCTTTTTTTATTTATGCGGAAGGTTGTGCGAGTGAATCTAGCTCGTGGGCTAGACTCGTCAGCTGCTTAAACATTGGAGCTAGAATATCCTGTCCCGCTCGAGCAGAGAGGTGCGAGGTGTGAGCATTCTTGATCAAGACCACGAGTGCTTCGCGGATCGTGCGCACGAATTCCTGCATTGAGTGAATATGGGAAAGAAACTCGTCGCCGCTTGGGAGCTGGACTGCTTCCATGGTGCCGCGAACGCGAATCACCTCTAACCCCGATATGACCGAGTTTAACGCCGCGGATTGCTCCTCGAAGTTAGAAACGGTATCCACCAGCTTTTTCAAGCTGCTCTCAACTTCACTCGTGTAACTCTGGATGAGATGGAAAAGGTGATTGCAATTTCGAACATATTCCAACCGCTCTTCCGTGCTTTGGCTTTCCGTTAGCTCACCGCTGAAGATACTTAGCATCTCCGCCTGAAGTTGACTCGCTCCACACTTAAATTCCGCATCGCGAATCGCCGCTTTGAGAGGCATAAGCGCGGCTTCCAGTTCTTCGACACCGGCCTTAATGTCGCGGGCGAAATCCTGAAAGCTTTCCGCCACGACAACAAGAGTTTGTGAGTGTTGACCTAGCTTCTCCGCGGCGATGGTCATGTTGATGGAGAGAAGTTTTAGGCGAGAAAACAATCCCAGGATTGTATGGGAGCAACGGTTCATGGAAGCGCTGTTTTCAACGACTTGGATCAGGTTGTTGAAAAGTTTCGATGAATAGTGACCTAACCTTCCGGTTTCTCGATAGAGGTTGGGCAGGAAGATCTCTTCTTCTTTTTTGTCCAATTCTTGCTTGCCCTTAACGGGAGATGCGGTGTTGAGTCCGTGCTGACGCGACTGAATCTCATCGAAAAGAGCTCGCGTCATGAAGTGTTCGTAGTCCTCAAAACCCAGCTCATTCACCGCTCGTTTCAGCTCTTCTCGCGCTGCTGGTATTCCCTGTGAGGTTTCCGTGGCTAGGAGTTTTCGGTAGAGTGTTTTGATTTGCTCCAACATCGGACTGCTTGGTTTTAAGCGAAGGGATAGATATCCGTCTTCCACCGGGAAAGCCGCGGCGTAAACCCAATAGTAGCAGCCATCCTTAGCGAGATTTTTTACATAAGCACACACGGGACGTTCTGCTTTAAGGAATTCCCAAAACAACTCAAACACAGCGCGCGGCATATCGGGGTGCCGTATCACGTTGTGTGGGTGATGAAGTAGCTCTTCCTGTCTATAGCCGCTGACGCGCGTGAAAACGGAGTTACCGGCTTTGATGATGCCACGATGGTCCGTGCGTGAAAAAAATAGCTCGTGGAGGTGAAAATCAGCGGCAATGTTTTTGGGGCTTGGCTTCTGTCGCGTCAAGAAATCTTCTCCTAAAGAGGCTTTTCCGCCGATCATAGGAGAAGTGTAACGGGAATGGATACATGTAGGATGCTGTTTTAATTGTTGATTTACATAAAATCACCCATTTTTGGGTGACTTTCTTGTGCGGCTTGGGTCACAACGATTTTTAGAGGCTAGAAACACGGGGGATTTGTTGCGCCACGCAATGAAGCGCGCCACCGTTGAAGATCAATCCATCCGCATCCACAAACTCGACCTTGTAGCCGTGTTTTTCGTAAGCGGCGCGCACTTGCTCTTCGTAACGCGCATGGAGCTCTTGATCCGGATAGCTTTCGCCGTTCCAACCAAATGTTTTATAGCGGGGAAGAATCGCGCTCTTATTCACGAGGATGCCGTTGGCGTACGTACGCATGGTGTTGCGGTAAGGAGCGGGCATCGGCAGACGTTCCACTTTCATGTAAGCACCAAGCTGTCGCGCCATCTCATCAAGGCTATCTCGCATGTCGATCACGTCC
>CAYOJQ010000085.1:0-5142 GCA_964404325.1 uncultured Oligoflexales bacterium | reverse complement strand
GGCACGAAACCATCCTTTTTAAGGAAGTAATCCACCGTTTCCGCCGTGATTTGATTCACAAGAGCGGTATGGGGGGCGACGATCTTTGCCCACATATCGATATGCTCGTGGGGAGCGTTTTCAATAAACACGGTCTTGTCGCAGCCCGCGCTGTCACGGAAATAGCGGCTGATATAATCCTCCGCTTTCTGCCGATCCGCGGCGAATTCCTTTGTCTCGAGACTCAGATCCTTGCGAACGTCATTTGTCATGTAACAGTTTTTGCCATCCGTAAGGAAATTGCCGCCAGCGAAGGTGAGAGGGACGTGGCGAATATCCGTGTTGAATAGCAAGCCCAACTGATACGAAACGGTATCATCGAGGCGCATTTCTTTTTTGTAATCAAGGTCCACAAAACCTAGCTGAGGCTCACCGCTCGAGTGCCGCACGCGAACGGGGAGCGGCGCATAGTCACGCACCCAGTGGGTGTCGTGGGCAATGTTCAGCAGAGAAACTTGTTCGGAACTAAAGGCGTCCAGATTTTGTTCTTTGCGCCAATGCAGCTGCTCTTCCTCGCTCATGGGCTGAGCCATGGCGATGATCACGCGCGCGCCACTGTCGATGATGGCTTTCGCGAGTGCCGCGCCGTTGAAATTCTCGCGAAAAAGAATCTCGCTGACCAGGACCGAATCGCTGGGCGCGAACTCGGGTATTGATTCAACGTTCGCGATGGGCTGAGGGGCTGGGCTTACAATAAAAGAAAGCCCGTAGCCCGCGGCAATACCACAGGCGCCAACGAGTGCCTGAATCCATTGTTTTTTCATAGGCTCTCCTATCAACGGAGGAGGTGTTCATCCATCTTAGCAGGTTCAGCCAACGCTTTCGAGGCTATCCCATTCCATGTTTTCCAAGAACTGACGGAGGGCGCCCGCATGACGAAATTTCCTGGCGAGATGAGATTTTCGCATGCCGCCGCAGATTTCTTTCACCATGGGTGGCTGAAAGCGGTAATATTTTTGTCCACCGATCGCATCGTAGAATATGCGGATCATGTTGGAAACATCGAGGCGGATATTCTGAGGTTTTGAATCGCGCCAATCGTAAATATCGATAAGGCGAATCTTAAAACCGATTCCCACCGAGCGAACGAGAACATTTCCGGCGTGAAGATCACCATGGTATTCGCCTTGCTGGTGAATGCACTCCATGCCCTTGGCAAGGGCGTGGAGGAGATGCAGCGCCTTAAAGAGTGGTAGCCGTTTTCCGCGATGCCGCGCGACAAAGTCGCTGAGAAGTTCACCATCCACAAATTCCGACAGCATGCACGTAATCTCTTGGTCGTCGACGACGTGTTGTTCCGTGCTGTGGTATTGAATCATAATGCCGCTATCCCGCAGCTTATGCAGTTTTTTCGCGTAGGAGCGAACCGTTTGGTTTTGCGGATTGCGGTGCGGAAAGAAAAATTTTGCCGTGCGTTCAACACCCGTGGTTCGCTCGCGCGTTAAATACACTTCGCCCTCCCAACCAACACCGAGCTTTTTCGTGATCACGAATTTATTCGCGATAACGGTGCCCGGGGCAAAATCAAAGACCGCGATTTTTTTCGTACCGCTACGACTCATGCTGTCGGAAGCCCTGAAAAGCTGATTGTGAGTTGGGAGGGCGTTTGTAAGGGTCTCGGCTGCTTCCGTCAAGATCGATTATTGTTCGTTTTTACCGAATTAAAGCTCTTATTTTAATTGTTTAGCGCCGGTCATTTTTAGAGGGGCGTTTGCTTGCCGGAGGCTCTCGCCTGGGCTAAGACTCAGTGTGAAATGTTGAGTGCATAAGAGGTGAAAAGTGATTGGTGAGCGTCTCACGACGGCGTTCTTTGCGCGCGATACGGTGACCGTGGCCAAGGAGCTTATCGGGTGCGTGTTGGTGCATGAAGGGGTTGCGGCCCGGATCGTCGAGACCGAGGCTTACACGGAGGATGATCCCGCGTGCCATGCCTATGCCAATGGCTTACGGCGCTCGCAGGGGAAACCCGTCACCGGACGCAGCGCTCTTCTGTTTGGTCCTCCGGGCGTGGCTTACGTCTATCTGAATTATGGAATTCATTGGCTCTTTAATGTGGTGACAGAGCCAGAGGGGCAGGCGGGTGCGGTTCTCATTCGCGCCGTGGAACCTCTAAAGGGAGAGGCCATCATTCACCAGCGTCGTCCGCAAGCGCGGCCCATTGATCGCACCAACGGCCCGGGGAAAGTGACCCTCGCGCTAGGCATCGACCAGAGTCATAACGGAAGACCCCTTCACAAGGGCAGGCTGTTTATCGCGCGAAGCGTCACCCAATGGGGCGGAAAAATAAGGTCATCTTCACGTATTGGCATTTCGAAGGGCCAAGAACTCCCTTGGCGTTTTTTTGCCAGCGACAATCAATTTGTCTCGCCAGCGCGCCCATCTTAAATGTAAGGATGGCTTTATCCGTATGCAGGAAGAGGATCCTCGGGCGTGAACAAGCCGGCGCACCTAAAAATTTGGTACCTATTCTGGCTAGTCTCTTTAAGCCTTAATAGCGTATTGGTCGCGTTTCATGTGGACCACGTCCACCAGATCTGCGCGCACGGTGAAATCACACATGACGAAGAGGGCGCGGAAACCCCGTCCACGACAAGATCTTCTCAGCTCGCCACTTTTCATCGTTCACATCAACATTGCGTCACTTCCGCGTGGTCAAGAACGGCGATTCGTTTAGAGGCGCCATCCGAAAATCCCACGCCACGCATCGTTGCGTCTTCATCCGTTCTTTTGCCAACCGTTACAGTTGCATTCACCAATATTGCCATCACCCTGCAAGCTCCAAAAAATTCGCCTCCTTTCGTCTAATCAGTCGTTCTTAAAATTTCACAACTTTTGCTTTCATTTTTAGACGAATCCTTTTGTCAGGAGGTCTTCATGACATTTTTGCGTGGAAAAATTCTTATCTTGGGCGCTTTGTTCGCCATGGCACTCACAGGCTGCGGTAAGAGCAGTGACAACAACGAAAATGGCACTCAATGGGGTGGCATTGAATACACGTACCTGGATCACGGTGATCTTAAAGTTAAGAACGACACGCTTCAGGGGACAGGCACGGTTCTTTTCAAGCAACCCATTGCGGGCGGTGTCGATGGTGGGCATCACCTGAATCTCAACTTCACGCTCTCCCCCGACAGCACGTTGATCGTGAATACATACGCCGACAATCAGTTGAAGGAAGGCGTGGAGCTTCTCTTCAGTGTTTCAGCGGCGGGAAAACTGTCGGTCAAATTGAAGAAGGGTGAAACAGCCACCGACGTAAGCGGTTCGTTCTTGGAAGTGGATGTGACCAAGCCCATCTCTTTATCGATCGATGTGCATAACAACGAAGACCCGGCCCACGTTCTTGTCTGGAACGGCAGTGAAACGGACTTTAGCGAAGGCAAAGCTCTGTTGAACTCCGAGGAAGATGGCAACGCGGTTCCCGGCAAAGGAAAGGGGCCATACTGGGGGCTGACGCTGCATAAGGCTGAAGTCGCGAAAGCCAATATTTCCGAAGCAAAATTCAAGGAGTAATCATGGGTCGCCTTTTATGGGCTGCCCTCGTCTGGTTGGTGGTGGCTCCCGTAGCCATCGCCCAACAGGCGGATGGCAGCGGCTTACAAATTTCCGCCGCGGTGGATGCAGTTGGGGCGTTCCGCACCGATAAAAAAAGTCAGGCCGATGATGCTTTCCACCCGCGTGAAGCGGAGATCATGCTCTTCGCGCCCGTGGATCATCTGTTTGATGGCGTCTTAAGCTTCGCCGCGCACCGTGAACAGGGTGAGATGGTGGCGGAGTTGCATGAAGCCTATGTGAGTTCATCAAAACTTATTCCTCGTTCGCGCATTAGAGTGGGGCAGTTCTTTTTAGGTATTGGTCGCCTCAATCAATTTCACCGTCACGATTGGCCCTTTATCAGCACACCTTTGGTGCATGCGAAGTTTCTTGATGAAGAGGGCGTGATGGATTCGGGCGTGGAATACGGTTGGCTCGCGCCCACGCCATTCTATTTGGATGTGACCATGGGTGTCGGCAATGGTTTTACCTACGGACACAGTCACACCGCGGGTGAAAAACCGAAGAAGCCGACGCACTACGGACGTGTTGCCACCTATTTTGATGGACCGTTTGAGTTAGGAACACAAACTGGTGTGAGTTATCTCGGGCGCACCGCGGCGGATGGGACGGAAACGACACTGACCGGTCTTGATTGGACCACGAAGCTGAAACAAGAAAAAACGCTCGTGGCTTTGTTGCAAGCCGAAGTGTGGCATCGGCGGCAAAAGCCGCAGGGCGCGGAAGCGGAACGGTCTTTGGGAGCTTATGTTTTTCCGCAGTACGGCTTTTCTCCCGAAATTTTGTTGGGTGTGCGATACGACTATCTCACCGTTCTATCCTTAAAAGATGTGACGGGGAAAAAGATCGCCAATGCGGAAACCGCTATTGTGCCCACACTCACATACAAGCCGAGCGAGTTTAGTACGTTTCGTCTCGGTTGGACGAAGTTGGATAAAACGCAGCAAGGAGCTGCGGACGTAACGCATCAGTACGCTGAGGTGCAGGCCACGTTTATTCTTGGTGCTCACCCGGCTCATGATTTCTAAGGAGGGATTATGCGTCATCTTATTTTGTTATGTGCCTTTCTCGTCAGCTTCTCCGCGCAAGCCGCGGTGAATGTCGTGACCACGTCGACGGATCTGGCGTGGGCCGCGCAGCAGATTGGCAAAGATAAAGTGAAGGTTCAGCCGCTTCTTAAAGGAACGGAAAACATGCACTTCGTGGAAGCGGTGCCTGCTTACATCAAGGCTGTCGCCGACGCGGATGTTGTGTGTCAGGTGGGCTTAAGTCTTGAGATTGGTTGGCTGCCAAAAATTCTCGCGAAATCTGGTAACGCCGCGGTGCAAAAAGGCGGCAAGGGTTTCTGCGATGTGGGACAGCGTGTTAAGGCCATGGATAAGCCGGCGGGTGGCGTGGATCGTTCCATGGGCGATGTGCATCCGGAAGGAAACCCCCATTACTGGTTAGCGCCCGTGGTGTTTGGTGAAGCCGTCACGGAGATCGCTGATACGCTCGGTCGCGTTGATCCTCATAACGCGACGTTCTATGCAAAAAATCTCTCGGAGC
>CAYOJQ010000084.1:0-10653 GCA_964404325.1 uncultured Oligoflexales bacterium | reverse complement strand
ATGGCCGCTTCACTAGCAAAAAGGTGATCCACCGTGCTCTCAGTGGCGGATGCCGCTTGCTGCACGACCTCATTGGTAAGGCCGCCGCGCACGACCATTTGACTTACGGAGCTTAGATCATTGAAAGCTTCCAGTGTTCGTCGATCGAGATACGGCTCCTTCTCCATCAGTGCATTAATCTTCTTCTGACGGACATTTAGGTTGAATTGGCGCCACGCTTGCAGATCTTTCTTCGATATAAAAATGCTTGGCACGGCCGCGGGATGTCGTGCTGAACCCTGCATGATCGATAATCATTAGTTGATGATCAAATTTGGTATTTAGCGAAAAAGGCGAAAATATGCTTTGTTCCTCCTACACACGAAGTTTTCCATGCAAGCTCAACGCAAAATTCAAAGCGCTGGATAGACGCATCCCGAACAATCGAATTTTTGGGCTCTCGCAACGCTTCATCAAGCGCTTTAAGTGCCTTTTCGAATTCAGCATATGATGGTTGCATCCACTCTCCTCCCCACATAGAAGCGTAGCGCATAGTCTAACACATTCGAAAAGCTAAATCGTCTCTACAAACCAACACTCGGGTCTTTGACCAACTGCATCGCCACCTTCACCCAGACATGAGTTCTCCGCCGCTTCTTCTTCAGTGCGAGGAATCGTCAAAGTATTAAATGACTTCGTGCAGAGGGCGCCGGCCACCATGGTGTCGAGACGGCATTGTGGGGTGGGATAGTATTTTTTCGACTTCTTGCCGGCTTTATCACGGCTGGGCGTGTCGAAGCGAACATCGTTCGGATGACTGAGAAACCGCGCCACTTCTAAAGACGCCGTCATGCTGCGATAACAAAGGTTCTGTTCGTCTTCTTGTGTCCAAGTTTGATCACAAAGATTTTTTGCATGCGGATCCACACTTTCGCGAGCGATTGCGTTCGCAGCTTTATCATCGCGCCATACTTCGCGTGCGCAGGATTGCGTGGAAAAATAATCCGCCTGCCCTTCACTCGCGCCCCAATCGGAACGGAACGGAAAGCCACCAAAATGATGACCGACCTCATGACAGACGATAAGAGTGAAGCTGTCGTCAGAAAACCGTTCATCGCGCGCCAAGCCGCCAAAGATGTTCAGCTCCCAGACTTCGGGCGTCCACTGCATGGTGTTGGCGTTCACCTCGTCACTGATCCAACGACGATTCACCTCTAGCTTAGCTCCATGCCGTGTTGCAATCGGGCCGTATAGCCCTTCGATGCGGTCGATAATCGCATGAAATTTCTGCTCACCCACATCAGCCAGACGACTTGCGGCGGAAGTTGAATTTTCTCCACAAGCTGTGAGACTCAAAAAAATGACTACGATCGTAAAGAGGCGAAATAACATGCAAAAAATACCCTTCTATGCGTGATCTCTGCGCCGGCGCAGGCCTGCCGGTTCGCGGCGAACACTAATACCGCGACCAAGGGGCGCGCAACCAAAACTTCATTTATAGTACTTCGGATCGCTTATTTTTCCGGTGTGGATGTCCAGCTTGTACTCAAACTGATTGAGATTAGTGATCATCAGTGTGCCGTCGCTTTCAAATCCGACCCCCTGATATGACGTTGGCACGTCCCTGCTGTTCTTCATGGATTCAATGCGCCAAATCTGTTCGCCGTCAGAAGAAAAACACAGGACATTACGCAGTTTATCCAATCGATCGGGATCATCAGCGTGCGACTCTCCCGACCATTGCAACACCACCACGACGCGCGTGTCCGCAACAAAAACTTGGTGAACCTTGGACTTGAAAGTGATCCTTTTCGACCCGATCCTCACTTCATAAGGAGCATTCGCGAAGTATGAAACAATCATGGCACATCTCTTATTTTCTCAAACCAATCTTCTGGAATGTTATCAATCATAATCTCAAACTGAATCTTCTGAGAATTTCCACCCCAATCATTCAATCCCACTTCACTCACACGCATCGGCGTCTTAGCAGGGATGGTCGCTTTCGCCATGAATGTGGGCATGTTAGGTAATGCAAAATCGGTCTTAATCTGCGCACTCGATTTTCCTTGCATATCTTCCATCCGTCCAACCCACTGACCGACCATCTTCCTTTCGTCATTGTACACGCGACCAAAAACGTCCTGCGAACCAGACGTATACTCGATGGCAATTCTTCCGCTGTTATAAGACTTTTGAGATCCAGGTCTGCTAATAGCATCAGCTGCGTTAAGTGCGTCCGTTGCCACCGCGCGAACTTCCGTCGCATCTCCGGGAAGACTACGAATGACTTTGGCGTTTTCTCGAATCGACTTTGCATCACTTAAACCCAGCTTTTCTAGCTGTGGCATTAGGTCAAATTTATCAATGAGGCGACGGAGGTCTCTCGCCAATGGGCGCTTGGTACCAACAGCATCCAAGCCCCTCTTCAAATAACGAAGACTGGAGCTCGCCACCGTCGGAAGCATTATCGTGGCCAAAATAACCGCGCGATCGGACTCGGAAAGCAACTCACCCGTGACAGACTTGCCCGTCACCAATTGCGTCACATCATAAACTCCACTCACTCCGGGAGTGAACGTCATGATAACGTCGAGAACCGCAAGAGCTGTTTTAAGATGATGATCGCCGGCGTTGAAGTAAGGCGATTTTTCGCTATAAGCATCGTCCGCTAAATCAAGATTTACGTCGGCAAAGTCTAGAAGTTGCTTGCGTGGCTCACGAGCGCTGGACGTGTCTTTATCGACCGACACTTTCACCTGGTTGCGATAAGCCCACGCATTTTCGAGACGTTTACCAGGCACCGTATGGGCTGGGGTTTTAAAGTCTTTCTGGGGCTCATGAACTGGTTCACTCAGAAGTGGACCCACACCTGCCAGCAAGGAACGAACCCGCCCATTGTAGCTTTGTTCCGCTTCGGTAAGTGTGCCGCTATATGTGCTGAGACCATCCCTCATGCTATGTAAGTACGGCTTTTCTTTCTCTATTTGCGCCGTAATTTGAGCATCATTTTCAAGCGAGTACGTCCTCCGCTTTTCACGCGTAGGCTCACCTTTGATGCTGATATCACGCGGACCACTTCTACCAGTGGTAGGCGCATTGGCTTGCCCATGCTTGAATGTTTCTCCCGTAAGCTCAGGGCCGTCGCCCCCTCCTCCTTGACCAGACGTCATGTCGCCAAAGTCTAGGTGCGTTTGAGGGGAAGTCTTAGGACTGCCCGTCCCCTGAACGCTTCCACCATTGCCGTTTTTTCCAAACGTGTCCGTTGGCGCTTGATCGTATTCGCCCTGATTAATTTCGTGCTCAAGATTACTTGCACGATCATCGTTGAGGCGCGAACGCTGCGATGGCCGACAAGAATTTACTAAAACCGATACAACGAGGAGTAGCGGGAGCCAGCGTTTTTCCATTATGGCGCTCCCCGTCCGCATGCGATCTTAGTAGAGATGAACTGCACATCCAGTTCCCTGCGATCTAATGTCGAAACTGCTTTTTCATGCGCTGCTAAATAGGCTTCCGCCTGTTTGAGGCAAGACTCGTTAAAGAGCGTGCGGCGACCAATGACATTTTCGAGAAACTGCTTTTGACGAAGTTGATATCCCTTCCATCCTTCTTTTTCTGTCTCAGCCAACTGCCCATTTAGCACAGCCAATCGTGTATCGATGGGTCGCACCAGTGTGGCTTTATTTTCTTCGGACAACCCGCTCAACAATAAAACACGACTGCGGAAAGCTTGAGCCACTTTGATGTGACCGATGATGGCCATCTTTGCTTCATGATACTGCCGGGCATCATAAATCAACGCCTGCACGGGCCTAGACGTGCGACTGTTCCATGTCTCAAACTCTGCTTGAAAATCCATAGCGACGAACGCCGCTGATAAACTTGCTTCCAATGCATCGAGTGCGATGTTCTGCCTTTTCGCAAACTCTTGCTTCAGCTGCGCCTTCTTACCTTCAACAACCGCCCTGACGAGTTTATGGCGCTTGGTCGTCTGAAGTTGGGTGAAGGCCGCCATGCGTCCAAGTTCGCCCATCCATTTTTTTAACTCGAGGCGAAAATCTTCAAAGGTCGCAGCGTATCGGCCACATTCATGCGGCGAGTAAAACAAATCTAAATCAATTGCTTGTTGATTGAGTGCGGCAAGAAGATCATTCAGGCCACTGATAAAAAGATATTCGTTCATCTCTAGACGTTCGAGCTGTTCGCTGATAGCGAGATGCTTTTGCTCGATATCTCGCAATATTCCGTGCAAAGTTGAAATGTCGCTCGTATGTCCCGAATTGTGCGACGCTATACCATTGAGTAGAGAAAACACTGCATCATTGCTAGCGACGATTCCGTTAAACTTCTCCGGGACAAATGTGGCGGAAGATTTTTCGATCAGCCAAATGCGTCCAATGTCATTGAAACGTGTGAGGGCTTTTGCATAAACGTGGCGACAACCAATTTCGCTCATGTCTCGAGCGAATCCCTGATGGGAGGTCGTAAGAACAAACAAAAAAATGACAGAAATGATCGTTTTCATTCGACGAGTTTCAGCGCTGCATGGATAGAGCGCGACAAAGACGTTAATTCGTTATCAATTTCCGGATTAAGGCTTCGCGATGTTCGATAGCGATAGATGAGACGCCATTTCTCCCAGAGAAGATTTCGATTCAACGTATAGACGTCGTAAAGATCGCAGGTTTGCGAAGAAATTTCCGGGCTGCACATTTCAGACATCAGGTGCGTTTTCGGAAGAGATCCATCACAGATGGCTTGGCCTTTTACAAATGGTTTTGCGAACTGTTGCTGAAAGTTTTCCTTCAGTTGCGCACTCACTTCTGGATAGATGAGCGCATCATCCACAGATTCGATCAAACAGCCAAGATCATTGCTGGCAGTCTGCATTCTCAAATATTTGGCATGCGCAACCACCGCAGCTCGTGTGGCGGGTTCGATACTTGCTTGGGTCTCGCTTATAAATCGGTATACATCTTCGGCGCTGGTACAGACATACGGATCATTGCACGTATCGCCCCACACCCAATCAAATTTTATTTTGCGCACTGTGATATCGATTTCACGACTAACTATGTTGCAAACTCTAATTTCAACCTTCTCCACCTGCGTGGGTCCCGCGAAATCTAAAGCATCAAAGACGAAAGTACTGTGTTCAAACTTCTGTTTGGGGGGATTTGTGATGGGAATAACCCGATGAAATGGTCGGCCGTTAGCAGAACCGATCATGTCGAGGGTAAGCTCGTGATGACGGAAATGCGTATCCCAGCCGATGCACTTATTCTTCCAGTCTCTCTTGCTGCAAGTGTCGTAGACTTCTGGCACAAAACGAGCTTCCAGCTCGATTGATCCTTCTAGCTTAATGTCTTGTCCATATTGCGAAACACCAGATCCGATCGATAAGCAATTGTCTTGAACCGGACCTTGATAGGACAGGTATCCACCGACCTTATTCACACCCTGGTAGTCAGAAGACAGTTCGCTGCCCATGACAACATCCTGTCGGCGGCGAATCTCGGTAGAAGTGGGGCTTGAGGTTGTCGAGGAAGGCTCATCGCAGGCCATCAGAAGCGAAATCAGCCCAAACAAAAAACCAACTTTCACGAATGCCTCCTTCGGAAATCGACTTCCGCGCTCCATATGCAATTGATGCACCGCTCCAGGAGGATGCACAAGTGATTGAAATGTTGGATGTTTCAAATCGACGAGGGAAGCTCAGAAGAGCTAAAGGATGGATACCGTCGTTAGGCTAGTCGCTGGGCTCGAGCCGAGGACGCATTGACTCACGTTAATTAGCACCGAAACGGTGTGGATAACTTGAGTTAGGTGCCTCGTAGATTCATAATCGGGTAACCAAAAAACAACCCTAAGCAAGTGGTCTCAACCACTTACGGGAGCCCGAGATGACCTACGAGGCCAGACGAGAATATCTGGAAGCGATCCGAGAACGCTACCAAAAATCGATGAAGAAACAGAAGAGAATGATCTTGGATGAGTTTTGCAAGTCTGCGGGCTACTGCCGCAAATATGCAATCCGTATTTTGAATGGGACGGTAGAGCCTCGGGCCCGAAAACCGGGCCCCAAGTCGAAGTATGTAAGCGTGCTTTCACACTTGAAAGATCTTTGGGAGGTACTTGATAGGCCTTGTTCTAAAAAGCTGAAAGCGGCGATTCCTAACCTCCTCGACTATTACAGGCATGAAGACATGACTAAGGATAAGGAGCGAAAGCTGAGGGCCATTAGCCCGGCGACAATTGATCGCCTGCTAAAATCAACACGACAAGGTTTACAGAAGGGCATAAGTGGGACCAAGTCTTTGAACTGGATGAAAGCAAATATTCCACTTGAGCTTCTTCACGAAAAGATAACAAAGCCCGGCTATTTTGAGGCTGATACGGTTCATCACTGTGGAGATAGTCTTCGCGGATCTTATGTCAGCACTTTAACTATGACCGACATAGCTTCGACTTGGACCGAGAACCGCGCATTTTGGGGGCGCCATGGGATTCACGTATTGGAGAAAATTCAGGATATTGAGTCGCGCCTTCCCTTTCCTATGTGGGCCTATGCCTCTGACAATGGCGTAGAAGTTCTAAACGAAAAAATTCATAACTATCTGTGCAAAGGCCGAATAAACCCTGTAAAAATGGTTCGACGTCGTCCTAATAAGAAAAACGACAATGCTCATGTCGAGCAAAAGAACTTTACCCACGTCCGCCAAATTTTCGGCTACGATCGCCTGGATGATCAAGTGATGGTGGCCTTGATGAATGAAATCTATTGTGCGTACTGGAACAAACTACACAACTTCTTCATCCCAACCATGAAGCTTGTTGAGCGCACGCGGATCGGAGGGCGGATTCAAAAAAAATATGATCAGCCGAAAACGCCATTCGACCGAATAATCGAGAATCCGGAAGTACCGGCATGGGCCAAAAAAAGCCTCTTTGAGCAAAAGAAATGTTACGACCCTTTTAAGTTAAAAGCTGGCCTTGACGAAAGGATGAAGGACTTTGTTAGACTTGTAGAGCATGCCAAGATCAGAAAAAAGTTCGACGATAAGCGTCCTGCTTAAAGATTATGCAATGGTTACCTTTTATTATGAGTCAAAGCGATTGCCGTGGGGGCACCACGTAACGCTCATGGAGGCGGTCAAAACCCCAGGCGATCGAATATGGTACGCCCAAGCGGCATTAGAGAACGGTTGGAGCCGCAACGTCCTAATTCAGCAAATCGACTCCGGTCTAAAACAGCGGCAAGGGCAGGCAGCAACCAACTTCCAAGTGGCACTCCCGAGCCCGCAATCGGATTTGGCGCAGCAGGTCCTAAAGGATCCTTACTGTTTTGACTTTCTAACTCTGGGTAAAGATGCCAAGGAGCGGGAGTTTGAGCAGGCGCTCATTGCAAACCTTCGCGATTTTCTTCTTGAGCTTGGAGCGGGTTTTGCCTTCGTTGGTCGTCAACATCATCTTGAAGTTGCTGGTGATGATTTTTATACCGATCTTCTTTTTTACCACCTAAAACTTCACTGTTACGTCGTAATCGATTTAAAAATGGACGGTTTTAAGCCAGAGTATGCCGGCAAAATGCAGTTCTATGTTGCCGTCGTCGACGATAAGCTTCGAGATAAAAATGTCGACGGGACAACGATTGGCCTGATTATGTGCCGTGCGAAAAAGCACGAGATCGTTGAATATGCGCTGCGGGGAACAACGACACCGGTTGGTGTCTCGACATACGAGTTATCAAAACCAGTAAAAGAGGCGCTTGCGGTTGAAGAAATCAAACATCATCTTTCAGAATTAGAGGCCACACGGGCACCCAGTTCCGCAGAAGACGATTAACCGCTTAGTTGTGCCACGAACTCATTAGGGGGCAGGTTCCCCAAGGAGCTGTGTGGTCGGTCATTGTTAAAATCGTGTCGCCAAGGTTCAATTTTCTTTCGTGCGTTGTCAAGGTTAGAAAACCAATGGACGTTGAGGCCTTCATCGCGGAACTTGCCGTCAAACGACTAGATAAAAGCGTTTTGCGTGGGCTTTTCTGGCTGAATAAAAAATAATTCAACCTTGTTTTCATGCGCCCATCGTTCCAATCGCCGTGAGATAAATTCCGGTCCGTTGTCTACGATAATCTTTCTCGGAAGGCCATGCAAAGACGCCAGTCGGTCCATCACTCTGACGACATGAGCGCCGGAAATCCACCTAAAATTATCCAACTGCACTTAAATTTGAAGGTTCAATCAAAATCTCGATATTCTCGGCATCCTTAATCAATTTTTCGAAATTTTGACTCACAGCGGTCTGATCCCATTTATCACCCAGGTCGCCGATTTTCAATCTGGCTATTTGTAGAAACTGAAAAAGAGTGCTTAATCCATCGTCAATATTTTTTACATGATCCGCGATGGCTGCTACAAAATATTGTCTGATATCTTCTTCCTCGCCAATATCGGCTGAAGGCCTCCCGTCGATCCTATGTTCATGTCGAAAACGAGTATTTCCGCTTCCAGTGTGCGTCATAAAAATGTTCATAGGAGAAAGCGTTCTGCTAGTGCAAATACAAGCAAGAGAACGTTCATTCAGATCCTGAGGGATATTTTTCTTTGCATCACCCATGTGTGAATATTTCAGCATCGGATATGGCTTATCATTAGTTGGAAACCCTCCAGCTCCAGCAATCTCAAATTTGCTGCGTTTTTTGTCAATCTCTAACCTTTCATCAGGGTCTTTGAAACCTTTGATCGTACCAGTCTTAATGGCACCACTTTTTAGATATTCAAGTACCTTCAAGGAGCCATCCGGTCTATCTTTTTTGCGACAATGCTCATAGAAGGAGACAGTGGCTTCATTATCGGTCGTAACCACGTGACAGTGATTCCCATCCTCAAGTTTCAAGTCATAGATATTCCCGCAGATTGACCAATTAGAAATCCCATATCGCCCCATGAACCATTTTGAATCTGTGGAACAACAATACTCATTAACCAATCGTTGCCAATTGACCATTCTGGACGCTTCAATCAAAAACTTTTGCATGTGTTTCAAGTATTCAGAAAGTGTTCCAGAAAACTGATAGGTTGACGTCATTCTTCGTGCGATACCTCGGCCATGCTGGACCACTGATCTTCTCCTTTCGACCGTCGGCCTTTCGTTGAGATTGACTCTCCGACCTTGATCGGCGTCGAACGGTAGTACGCTACATATTCTCCGACGCTCACCCGCCTTGGAAATCCAATTGTAATTTCCGACTAGTTCCCGAACTCGAGATTCTTTTACCCCCAAGGCCTGGGCTATTGATTCTTTGGGTTCTCCTAACGCATTTTTTTCTTGAGCATACTGGACTTTCTTGCAGGTATCATTGCACAATCCATTACAGGCCATAGGTCACTCCTTATTAAGGCTAATAGGAATCTATTTCGGCGGCAGATACGAAGCTCCCAGCGTAAATTGCCCGACGATATCCGAAAGTCTGGCCTTGTGACGCCGCTGCCGATCCTTGAAGGCCTTCCGCATCGCCGTTAACATGGCGCCGTGGATTACGGGAACTGCGTAAGTAGAAAACTTCACGCCGCGTTCGGGTTCGAAGTTTTGCGCGGCAACGATTAAAGCAAGGACGCCAATTTGGAACAAATCCGAGCGATCAATTGCGTGGTCCGAAAGTTCAATAGCGCTTGGCGTAATTCGCTGCACACACATGCGGACGAGGCCCAGATGATCCTCGGAATCAACTGCCGAGGCAGGCTCTGTCATGATCTTGGTGTTAGCCTGCACGTTTCACCGCGCTGAGATAAAGGCGTTCGACGGCCGCCGCTTCTTCGCGGACTTTTTCTCGCAAAGATTCACTGCCCAGTACCTCCACAAGCACGCCCCATCCGAGGACCCAGCGAACAAGGTCGGGCGTTACCGCGACTCGCAGGAGCAGTCGGCATGAGCCGTTTGCTTCGGCGATGATCTGCTGACTCGGATGCCACTGTCTCTCTTGGATAAATGGACTCACCTGTGCCTTAAACCGCAGTTCGACATCTTCGGCGGCTTCGCCGTGAAAGATGCCAAAGCTTGCCGCAAAATATCCCTCAGGACCTACGGTCGTCGGCGCTGAATAAGGCTGGTCCAACATTGTCGCGGTGCTCATACGGCTTACGGCAAACGTTTTGGTGCCAGTGGCGTCGAGATCTTCTGCCACAAGGTAAAAGGCATTTTTGGCAAAGAAAAGAAACTGTGGGCCGAGCCGCCGTTGTTTGACCGTGCCGCTGTTGGCTGAAGCATAGTTGACTTGCACGACTTGTTCTTCTGCACAGGCAGCGCGCAGCGTTTCCAAAATATCCATGCCAAAGTCTTTTTGCATGGCACCCATGGTTTCAGCACTCTGAGTTTGAGTCAGTTCGTTTAAAAACGAGCGACCCTGATGACCGAGCTTATCTTCGATCTTACGGAAGAAGTCGCGAAGAATTTTGCCGGTTGCCGAGGAATCCATATGTCGCGTCAGCATATGCAGGAGATGCAACGCCCACAGTTCATGATCTGAAACGGCGAGAAACTGGTTAATCCGAGAGCCGCTTTTGAACCGAAATCGCACCGTTCGGTCATCCGAGGCAATATCTTCGAGCGGATATCCTAATTTCTGCAGGAGTTCTAGATCGCGAGCTACAGTGCGTTTATGCACATCGAAGC
>CAYOJQ010000083.1:10664-11054 GCA_964404325.1 uncultured Oligoflexales bacterium | reverse complement strand
GAAGTCATTGCCGCCTAAGCTGCGGGCTTCATCCACAACAATTGACAATATCTCCCTCGCCGGCTTCTTGGCGCTTAAGTGCCTTAATAATCTGATCTTCCGAATGTTGCTTGCGCTTCTTCATCCTATGCTCCTTGTGGACGGGGTTAATGCCACAGGGAAACTAGAATTGCTAGTGGATTAGGTTATAGGGGGAAGGTCAGAGGATTTCACTCCCCGGGGTAAATTTTTGCAGTTGTGATTCGATATTATCGAAGACATATGCTACCAAAAAATAACCGACCTACATTGTGACGTGCCAGGAGCATTTCCGAAATGAATTTAGAGGCTTGGTTCAAAGAATTTGAGAAAGAAAAAGAAGAGGTCGGCTCCTTTCCGGTGTCGGGAAAA
>CAYOJQ010000083.1:0-10654 GCA_964404325.1 uncultured Oligoflexales bacterium | reverse complement strand
TGTGCATTCAGTCAGAAGGTTTTTAGACAAAAAAGGCCAACTGCCTTTGGGATGTTGGTTTCACCTATACAAACCGCTTGGTTGTTCGAAAGGGCAAGATAGAGAATGACGGTGTCACGGTTGGATGGGACGATTGGGAGACTCTTCATGATGTCAATTGCGAGATATTCATTTAACCTCTCATCGGCTTTAGGTCGACGAGTCGCCGAAGAACAACTAGCGGACTTTAATAGTTTATTTGAGTCGAAGTCGGTATAGTGTCTTGATGAATTCCATATCAAAATGTGGCCTTCGCCAGGCGCTGTGAATCGCCAATAGCGCCAGCTGACATGTGCGTTTGCAAGGAAATAGGCCTACAAGTCTTTAAGCCAAAGAAATGAGACTTTAATGGCAGAAGCTTTGAAATCAATTCTAGTTGTCGAAGACGACCACGACACTCGGGTCTCATTGCGCAACATCTTGGAAGCCGAAGGGTACTTCGTTTTTTCCGCTGCTAACGGCAAGCAAGCCTTGGACTTTATCAAGGATATCAGGCCCCCATGTCTAATCCTGCTCGACATGGTTATGCCTGCTATGAACGGTGAAGAGTTTGTGGCAGCAATAAGCAGTGATTCAGCACTACATATGATCCCTGTGGTTTTGATCTCGGCTTTTCCTGAAGTTGCGAACAAAGTCGTAGCAAAGTCATTTATGCGAAAGCCGATTGATCTGGATGCGCTTTTAAATGTTGTCCGTCACCACTGCGCATGCGTGAGTGAGATGGCCTCGACATGACAAGCTGCGTCTTGCCCCTTTCAGTTGGGAAATTCCTATGATCAAAAGTCCAAAGCAAAATCGTAAGACTTCACGCCATTACCTTAAACAAGATCTTTCGAAGCACATCTTTGCAGGTAAAGAACGGACGCTAATTAAATGCCTTGGGACCGATGTGTCAAAAGAGGGTCTTGGCATCGTCTGCTTTGAACCGCTTGTCCCAGGTTCTGAAGTTGTTCTGGTAGTGAACAAAAAAGATATAAAACTAAATGTAGCATGGTCAAAACCTGATCCCGTGAGAGACAGCGTTTTTCACGCAGGATTGAAGACTAATGATAGTGGGTGCAACCTCCTCGATGAGCTGCAAGCCGCCGGCCTTTTGCTGATTGTAGAACCCTGGACGTTTCGTAAGCTCAAGTGAAGCAGTGCGACAGGCAATGCTTCACAATAACGACACTGCCGTGAAAATTGGAAACTGTGCTTTGAAGCGTAGAAAATGGCAAATATGCTTTGCGCATTTACAATTTCAGCTTCTAACAGGCATAACCCCGCACGGCGGTTCTTAGATGAAGGCTAGGCGCTATATTGGCTAAAGGGAGAGGTGGTTTATGAAAGTGACTTCAGCGGCTGACGGTCTCTTCTTTGTGCCGAAAGCCGCCAACAATCTAAGGCACTGAAAAAACCCTGAACCGTTGTTGAAATTCGGCGCAGGGTTCAATGACAGCTAGTTGAAACATGAAAACCAATTAGGGGCTAATTCTGCAATTAATCCCTCGATATCCGAAACCGTATAATAATTCAATCCATCATAAAATGTGACAAGATTGCCGTCGGATACTTCGGCGTCGAGCCACTCGTTGTGAGCGATATCCCAGGAAACAGGATCTAGCTCTTTTATGGCACTAACGGTGTCATACTCAATCCAGCCAATTTCGGTCGATTCGGGATAGCATTCCGCTACAGACTCTTCGAAAGCTTTAAGGGTATTTGCCGGAGTCAGGTGTTCACGCAGGATTTCGCGAACGATCCAGGCGGAACCATATTCAACACCGCAAGCAGGGTACTCCAACATAAGGTCGTCAGAACAACAGGTAGTGCATCGGCCTGACGGTGCTCTGGTGTAGCAGCTGTAACAGAGTGCGCCGTGCACGGCGCACATTTCCAGTGGGTGCGAAACCCATCCGGCAACTGTCGCTCCAGCCGGAAGCAATCAGAGCGATGAGGGAGGTAACAAACTTATCGGAGCCTTTGGTGTAAAGGGCAGTGAAAAGCTGCTCGGCAAGCAAGCAGGCCGTAACGAGTAGTGAACGCTAAGCAGGCCTCGAAAAGTGTGATGCGGACGTCGACTCGGCTTTGTTACGAGGAAGACTGCCACTTTTGGATTTATGAGCGACATACTTCTGGAAGGTCCGCCGGGGTATTGGCGACGGCATGTTTGGAAGAGGAAATGTGCGTAATCACGGGAAGTCCCATGCGGAGGAAGGGGGGTGTCTCCTTCCAAGGGGAGTTTGGCGACAAACAGACCTACGCCGCATGGGATGACGGAGAGGTCCGTAAGAGCTGGGAAGCCGGGTAATGCCGGCAGAGCAAAGGGACCTCAGTTCAGGAAGCAACGTAATAAGCTTAGAAAGCCAGGAGATTGGTGTGAGCCTAGTAACTCCAGAAACGGTTAGGAAATTGCGGACAACGTTGCATGCAAAAGCGAAGGGAGAGGCGAGTTATCGGTTCTACTCCCTGTATGACAAGATTTATCGCAAGGACGTACTGTATCACGCGTATCGCTGCTGCAAAGCCAATGGTGGAGCAGCCGGCGTCGATGGTCAAACCTTCGATCAAATCGAAGCAGCAGGAAGAAACCAGTGGCTCAACTCACTGATGGAGGACCTACGAAAGAAGACGTACCAGCCTGATCCGATCAGGCGTGTCTACATTCCGAAAGCGAATGGAGAGAAACGTCCCCTTGGTATCGGGACAATCCGAGACCGCGTTGTTCAGATGGCAGTGGTCATCGTCCTCAACCCAATATTTGAGGCCGATTTGATGGATGAGCAATATGGCTATCGCGAAAACCGCAATGCCCATGATGCTGTCCGCAAAATTCACGGTCTTCTGTATGGTGGTTTTCGGGAAGTAATCGATGCCGATTTGGAAGCGTACTTCGACAGCATTCCGCACTATGAGTTGATGAAGTGTTTAACTCGGCGCATCAGTGACGGCCGTCTTTTGAAAATGATCAAGAGGTGGCTTCAGTCACCAGTTCAAGAGCCAAACGCACGCGGGTACGCGGTTTACACAAACCAAGCAAGATCGACTAAGCATGGGACGCCTCAAGGCTCTCCGCTCTCGCCCTTGCTGTCTAACGTATACATGCGTCGTCTGATTCTCGGCTGGAAGAAGCTCGGGTTCGAGGACAAACTACAAGCCAAAATCGTTTCCTACGCAGATGACTTTGTCATTTGTTGCCGGAAGGGACGAGGTCGAGAAGCAATGCTTCGAATGCGAGCGATCGTCGAGGGTATAAAACTCAAAGTGAATGAGGACAAGACACGATTGACGGATATCAGTGACGGTCCGTTCGACTTTCTCGGGTACACAATTGGTTTCTGTCATTCCAAGGAAAGCGGCAAACGTTTTATTGGCACTTGGCCTTCAAAGACGAAGGTCAAGCTCGCCACCGCAAAGATCAGAGACTTGACAAGACGCCATACCGAAGACTTGCCGGTCGAAGTACAAGTGGCAAGACTCAATCGATTCCTAGCGGGGTGGTCAAACTACTTCATGCTAGGAAAGGTAAGTCCGGCCTACAAAATTCTAGACCGACAATGTTATGAGCGGCTCCGTCAGTGGCTCCGGAGAAAACACAAGCTCCATGTACAGGGATTCGCAAGATTTCCATCAGCCTATGTTTATGACACACTTGGGCTGATTCGACTGGAGCGGAAAACCCGGAGCTTCCCGTGGGCGAAAGCGTGAATTTCCTGTCCGAAAGCGTAGTGCGGGAAATCCGCACGCTACGTTTGATGCGGCGGGGACTGGAAACGGGCTTTATGGTTTGGCTACTAAGGCACTCTCAAAGAGGAAACGGAGAGTAACAGAAATGTCAGGCCTAAGGAGTACCGCGCCAGTTCTCGACCCTACATGGGATTGATTTGCTGATGGCGATTTGAGTCAATGCTTCGTTGATGTCAGTCATTTGTTTTTCTCCTTTGATGCGAGAGTCAGGGCCGATTAGGCCCCTTCTCCGTAAGCGACTGCGCCGGTTTCAGGATTGGAGGCGATGTTGTTGAGAATGGCTCTGAAGTAGTTCAGCGGCTTGCGAAGGACCTGGTTGCCGGGGAGGGCGATGATCAAGTAGCGACCATCTCTGCTAACGCGGACGCTGATCGGGTTGACGAATGTTGCGTTGCTAATGTTGCCGTTCTTGTTTTCCATTGTGAAAATACCTTGTTCGTTTGTGGTTTTGGGCCGAAACCCCTTTCTCGTCAGAAATTGAAAGGGGTGAGGTTAAAACAGCGGACAGCCAGCCAGACTCAGCCGGAGCAGTTCAACAAGGGGCGTGTTGCAGCGAAGCGGAGGCACGTAACTTGTGGGAAGGCGGTTAAAGGATGGGGGAGCTGGCAGCGGCAAGAAAACGAGCAAGGTGGATTCACAGGGAGCCAAGGAAGCAACTTCTGATGCGCAACCACCAACCAGGCATTGACTCATTAGTTAGGCGCTACTATCAAGCAATTCGGCGAACATCCGCAGCTTCGTCAAATGCCAAAGAGATTCGTCGTCCTTCTCGCCTCCCTCTCTTGCCTGACGGCTTGGGCGAAGGGAGGGCTCGAAATGACTCAGCCGAATCAAATCCAAAAAAATGACGACTTTAAGCTAGCGATTGTTATCCGAATTGAAGGAAATAATAGTCGCGCCATTATACTGCGGTTCGCGGGAATCGTGGCTACTCTAATTGCTATTGGCGTCAAGCTCGCGGTGCTGTTGATTTAAGGAGTGTCACCAAAGCTGCTTTTAAACCAGCTAATAAGTTCCTCCTTTATGTCGGAATGGCCGAAATCCACCCCATCCTCGAATGTCTGAAGGCATTCTCCCAAAGGCCACAAAGCTAATGATAATCCTTATCCGATCGGTATGGTATAATAGAAAGAATTTACCAGTTTATGTACGAATCTCCATGAGTGGGTAACGCAGTTGGTATGGCGCGTTCTCATAATTTTTACGACTTTAATGGCTTCGCCGCTCGCATTGGCGGAAGCTAAGAGCGTTAATCCGCAGTCTTTAAGTATCGAACTCCTCATTCCGCCATCTGTTCCTCATGTCGAAAGCAAAGAGATAGAATCTGCATGGAAGAATGCGTGTGCCTCATTAGGTTCAGCATTTAAGGTCAAAGGGAACTACTTTTTTCACGGTATTGCATCTTCTCATACGTGCCGTCTTCGAAGTAAAAAGAAGCGCTTCCCCCAAAAGGATGGTTGGACCCTCAAAGTAGTCCCAGATCAAACGTCTTGGAGTCTCACCATGTATTATGGGAGGTCTGCTGAACCTGAAGCAAGACTTGTGATTAGCGGTGGAACTAAGGTGATTAAGGCTCTGGTTGATCGGCAAGTCGCGATGCGTGTCGCCATGAGGTTAATGGATGATTTGCCCATGGCTCGTTTTATCGATGAAAAGTCTGTGAAAAATTCATTCAGTTATGAAGACAAAAGTGAAAATGAGAAACTTGCGCCAATTGAGGAATATAACATATTTGGGATGACTTATCTTCCAGACAGGAATTTGTGGATACCCAAAGTAATGGGCAAGGCTGTTTTACAAAAGGATGAGAAGAAGGGGTTTTGGAATTGGCGCGTAAAGCTTGATGATCCTCTTCAAAGTGGTCAAACGTACTGGGCACAAGATGCAAGGGGGCGTGGCTCGAACGCGAGCCAGCTGAGTGAGAATTTGAAGGGGGAACTCAGCAAACATAACATCAACGGTAATCTTTTCGATGAAGCCACTCAGACTCTTTACGATTCGCTGGTTTCGGGATACGTGGGCATTCGGTATGGTTATCCCATTTCAAAAAGTGATCCTCTTATCTCTAAAGCAGCCATGGTGGGTATTTTTACAGAGGTACGGGGCGGGCCTTTAGAAGGGTTGCGATGGTATTGGGATTTCGCGCCGGAAGTGAAGAAAAGGATTGACGGCGAAATCATGAACTTCAGCTGGAGCCGCCCATCTATTGGTTGGTCGTTTGGGCTCAATTTCAACTCGTTACTCGTCAATAGGATCGACGTAACTCCTAAAATCGGCCTTATGGACTTAGACGCCAAAGTTCCTTTTGAAACCAGCCGAGGTATTGTTCCTGTCAAGTTTCGCTTTAAGAACGCGACCAATTTAGGCATTGAAGTCGGGGTGGAAACCGCATCACCGTGGTTTATCGTGAGGATCTGGGGCGCAACTGATGCATCTGGTTTTGTAGATCTAGGTGGGCCTGGAACGATTAAGTCGTTGCGCGGCGGCATTGACACTTATTGGGATCTTTATAAGTTATCCGATCATATCGAACTTTCCGTTCTAGTGTTTGGCTTTGGAGAAAAGCTAAATCTGGCGAAAAATAAGGGTGAGGTAGATGCTTCCTCCAATGTAAAGATCGAGGCTATCGGTTACGAACTCGGTATTGTCGGAGCTGGCCTCATTCTAGTCTGGTAGGTAAGGCTCAAAGTCAGAAAACTCCCCCCTGAAAGCAACTGCGTTCAAGCGAATAAATTGTACTCAACTAAAATATTACCCTCGCATTCCACAGATATTTGGCAACTTAACTGCTTATAATAAAAGGGCAAAGAGCAGCACTGCCAAAAATTCTAAAGTTGTACTCTTATCGGCCGAAATAGGGAACATATAAAGAGATTGGCAGTAGCTGATTCTCACACGACGGTCATTTTTGAACTAGGCGGTTCAGATGAAAACAGTGCTTATAAACTTGTTCTGGTTAGGCCTTTGGAGTTTTGCCACGGCCTGCGATAGCAAGTTGGAAGTCACCGCTGAAGATCTTGGCCCTCCTCCAGAGCAGGCCACTGAATCACCTATTGCATCCAAACTTGCTGCCAGCGATTGTGTGGACCCTCACTTGGAAGAAATACCCATAAACGTCACGCTCACTCTTTGTAACGGCGAACTTGCGCAGGGTTTGCTGGAACTGCCGCAAGAGTGTGCTGCCGACGGTATTACTGGTTGTGTAACAACCGATGCTTTCAAGTCAGCGGACATGACTTTTGCTGTTGCTGGTAACATTAAGTCCGGTGTCACCATTGCTGGTGTAGTGGGCGATTATCCTTCTGCGACTTATCGTCTTGCCGGAGCGGACGGGGCGGTCGCCGATCTCGATACCACCTTATTTAATACCAAGATCAAATCCAGCGCCGACTTTGAGTGGTTTGATTCCGCCGGTGCTCGCTATACCCGCGCGGGAGAACCAAATATCACAGCGGGGCTTCTCATCTCCGGCTTTTCGATCTTCGGCACGGTTGGGACCTTAGATCCATGGTCACTGAGTGTGTCAAATTTCTCTGCTTCCGTTGCCAATGGTCGTGGAAAGGTAGTTCTATCCTGGACGCGAAGCGGCGGTACGGGTGTGATCGTTGTGCGCCAAGCTTCAGCACCGGTTTCATTTAGCCCTGTTTATGGCGCCAATTATAACCAGGGGTATTCCTCCGGTGGTGATGAGGTGATCTACAAGGGCACCGCCGCAACATTTGATGATCTCAGCGTTGTCGAAGGCATCACCTACTATTACAGAGTCTTCGTCTATAATGATGACAATGCTTATTCGACCGCCTCCAACGCCTCGGTTACCTACAATTATTGGGATGGTAGCTGTGGTGGTCCTGGTGATTCTTGCTATGAGAACACCGCTGCGATGGCTGCCGGTGCTTTAACGACTCCCTTAGGAAAGAGCATTGTCTACGTCGATAACGGCAATGGCCTTATGGTATGGAAAGACAGCGGCTCAAGTAGAATCCTTCGCGCCAATGGCTTAGACGAATGGGCCATGAAACTTAACCTCGATGGCAAAGGTTTTCAGGGGGTGGGCAACGAGTTCACCGACTACACAAGCCTCGAGGGGAGAAAATGTCCCCCCAGTGTTTATATCGATGATAACGATCGGGTGAGCGCGAATAAGTGCCTTTATTACTCTGTTGGCTATGCCGCACAGGGCCTTAATGCCGCCGGAACGTCCCAAGTCACGGCAAGCTCGATTGGTTTGGGAACTTGGCCAAACTATAACGGCGGTCAAGCCAGGTGGTACGTGGGTAACATCAAGACCTGTTCCGATATGGGGATGCGCCTTCCCACCGTGTTTGAGACCACCACGACCACGACTACCAACGACTATTATCCCAATGACGCAACGCCGACCTTTGCTGGGGCCAGCAATGGTATCCCAAGCCATGCAAGTGGTTACACTTGGACGGCAACACCCGTTGCGGTTGGTACCCTCTATTATTGGCGATGGTCAGGCCCCTCAGTGGCCAACTACCAATACTCCAATAGCCATTACATAAGATGTGCTTTGCCGTAATTTTCGTCGAACGGATTTAATTTTATGGAACAAATTAGATAGCGCACGAAGAAATTAGTAGTTGCCGGTCGTCATGTGATGGTCTTTTGAAATGGGCGATTCCATGAAAAGAGTGCTTACAAATCTAATCGCGCTAGGTCTTTGCCTTTGTGCCATGGCCTGCGACACCAAGTTTGATGTCGCCGTCGAAGATCTTAGTTCTCCTCCAGGGCAGGCCACTGAACCTCCTATGGCCCCCAAACTTTCTGCCGGTGATTGCAAGGATCCTCGTTTGGAGGAAATCCCCGTAAACGTCACGCTCACTCTCTGCAACGGCGGCCTTGCTCACGGATTGTTGGCATTTTGTTCGGCCGACGGTGAAGTTGGATGCGTCACATCCGAGTCATACAGAGCGGCCGACATCAGTCTTGCGGGAGCAACAAACATCAAGAATGGCGCAACCATCGCTGGCGTTTCAGGCGCGTACGGTCCGGCGTGCACGAGTGACGGTGCGGGATCTTGTGTGGTTGATGGCACCGTGTACAAAGCCGCAGCCATGGATCATGTTGTCGCCTCTAACATCAAGTCCGGAATCACTATAGCGGGAGTGACGGGTCATGTTATGGAAGCACCCGCCAACTGTGCCAGTGATGGCGCCTCGGGTTGTGTTGTGGACGGCACCAACTATAAAGCCGCGGCAATCGCCAACGCAGTGCCTGCAAATATTAGATCTGGCGCGACCATTGCCGGAATCACTGGCGCCTATCCCTCCGCAAGTCACCGTCTTGCCGGGGCTGATGGAGGCGTTGCTGATCTTGATACAGCCACGTTCAATACCAAGATGAAATCCAGCGCCGCCTTTGAATGGTTCGACTCTGCGGGCAGCCGTTATACCTTTGCTGGTGAACCGAAAATCACAGAGGGCTTGCTCCTCTCAGGGGTTTCAATCTTCGGCACGGTTGGATCCTTCGATCCAAGTTCATTAAGCGTATCAAGCTTCTCCGCATCTGCTCCTAATGGGATTGGAAAGGTGCTTCTTTCTTGGACACGTACTGGAGGCAATGGTGTGATCATTGTTCGCCATGCTTCGACGCCGGTTTCGTTTTATCCGTCCTATGGCACCAATTACGACCAGGGAGATTCCATAGGTGGTGATGAGGTGATCTACAAGGGCACCGCCGCAACATTTGATGATCTCAACGTTGTCGATGGCACCACCTACTTTTACAAAGTATACGCCTATAACGCTGATAGAGCCTATTCGGCTGCCTCAAACGCCTCGGTTAATTACAAGTATTGGGACGGTAGCTGCGGTGGCCCTGGCGATTCTTGCTATCAGAATACCGCTGCGATGGCTGCTGGCGCTGTAACGACTCCCCTTGGAAAGAGCGTGGAATACGTTACGGCGAGCGGCAGCTTTAAAGTATGGAAAGAAGTTGGCTCCAGTAGGATTCTTCGCGCCAATGGTCTCGACGAATGGGCCATGAAGCTTAACCTTGATGGGAAGGGGCATCTGGTCGGTGCGGGTAACGAGTTCACCGATTACACAAGCCTTGAGGGGAGAAAATGCCCACCCAGCGTTTACATCGATGACTTGAATAGGGTCAGCTCCGGCAATTGCCTTTATTATAGTGTGGGATATAACTTTCAATTACTTTATGCCGCCGGCACAACTCAAAACACGGCAAGTACGATTGGGTTGAATAGCTGGGCCAACTACAACGCTGGTGAAGCGAGGTGGTACGTGGGGAACATCAAGACCTGTTCCGATAAGGGTATGCGTCTTCCCGCGCTTTTTGAGACTGCCACGACAACGACAAGCGATATCGATTATCCGAGTGATGCAAGTCCGACTTTTGCAGGAGCCAGCAATGGTATCCCACCCCATACCTCTGGATGGGCCTGGTCAGCTTCGGCCGTTTCGAGCAATACCGGCCGTTATTGGCGGTGGGATAACATTTCAAACACCGTCCCTGTTCTCAACAATTACGTTTACGTTAGGTGCGCCCTCCCGTAGTTTTCGTTTTAGAAAAATGACTCTTGACCCTTTTCGATCGCCGCGTCACGCGTGCGCTGATCGTTGATCACCCGCTGCGAGATCTGGCTATTTTGCGGCCTGCTTTGGGATTTTGCCTTTGGACCACCAACGTTCATGGGCCACCGGGTTGGCAAGGTCGACGAGTTCTCCCAGCTTGGGCGTGTAGAGGCTGATCCCTCGCTTTTGAGCCTCGGCACTGACGCGTTCGATCGGCTCGTGCCAGTCGTGGGGCGAGAGGTCAAACATGCCCCAATGCACGGGAGCCGGTAGGAAGCGGGATTTCTTCGCCATAGCCAAACCCCGGACCGATCTTGGTGACATACTTT
>CAYOJQ010000082.1:0-11300 GCA_964404325.1 uncultured Oligoflexales bacterium | reverse complement strand
ACACAGCTCGCTTGGAATGATGACGCCGAATGATTTTATGCGGCAGATGGTAGACCAGAAAATGACGGGGACTTAAGTTCAAACCACTCGGAGAATGGGTCTACCCTCACCGATCCAGATGGGCGTGTTGTGGAACTCTACGGTGCGAAGATGCCGATGGTTAAGTTGGCTAAGCGCTGGACCTTTATTATTGACCCATCACTAAAAATTCGTCAGATCGCGAAAGACGTCGATCCCGTCCTCGACTCCGAAAGGGTTGCGGCTGAGATCGTTCAGTTGAAGAAAACAAAGTAGATAGGGAGAGCCCCTGATCAGGGCTCTTAGTTAGCTATTTTCTTATGTGGGTCGACTGCGGCCATAAGGTCCGCGAGCTCGTCGGCGTGATCCTCCTCATCTTTCAGGATCTTTTCAAGCATGCGACGCGTTGTTGGATCTTGGTCACCGACATAACGAATCATCGCGCCATAGATTTCGATAACAATGCGTTCGGCAATCAGATTGTTTTCAATCATCTCGAACAAACTTTCCCCTTGGGAATACTCAGTCGACGAACGAGCGATGAGTGTCGCTGGGTTGAGATCTGGCACGCCACCAAGCTGTGTGATTCGTTCCGTGATCATCTCCGCATGATGCTGCTCATCTCTGGCATGTTCTAGGAATTCATCCACAACAGTTTCCGCGTATGTGCCTTGACACATGCTTGCATTCTGGCGATAGCGAAGAACGCAAACACACTCCGTCGCAAGGGCGTGGTCAAGCATACCGAGGACTGTTGGAAGCTCCGCCTTATAGTCAACCACCGCGCCGGATCTAACGTCTGTCTCGGCTCTCTCGCGAATGCGCGCGAGATCGATAATAAAGTCCCCCTTAGCCATAATTCTTCCCTCCTCGTTTTGGTGCTTCACTTCTTTCAATATGCGTACCAGAGAGAACTCTTGAAACTCTTCTACGTTTGCGTAAGAGTGAAGATTCGCTTTTTCCTGTAACGGTCTTATAGAGGTGAGCTCATGAAGCAGATGTTCAGCAAAACCATTCTTACAACTCTTGTGTGCGGTGCCTTTGCTATGACTGGCTGTACACACACCGAAGAAACAAAAACGACGGAAGCCGCGGCTCCTGTCGAGCCCGCTCCCGAAGCGCCAAAAGAAATTCCTGTCGTTCATTTTAAAGCCGACATGAAACCCACCAAGGGATTCAAGGCAAATGGCGTCATTCTTCTAACGACGGGGCCCGAAGGGATGAACATGAACGTCGACATGAAGAATGTGTCTAAAGGGGTTCATGGCATTCATATTCATGAGAAGGGCGATTGCAGTGCGCCGGATGCGAGCTCCGCGGGTGGCCATTTTAACCCAGTCTCGAAAGCTCACGGCGCCCCGGAGATTGTGGATAGTCATGCCGGTGACTTAGGCAACGTCACGGCTGATAAGAATAAGAAGGTGGCATTCAAAGGTTTGGCGAAACCTGCCTCAGCTCTTAAAGACTTTGATTGGACACAATTTGAGGGCAAAGCCGTCATCCTCCATGTAAACAAAGACGACTTGACCTCGCAGCCAGTGGGTAACGCCGGCGGTCGCATCGCTTGCGGTGTCCTCACCAAGGTTGAAGAAAAGAAATAAATTTCTTTTGGAATCTTCTCAAAGATGGCGGCTTTTCGGCCGCCATTTTTCTTTCGTATCGGCGGCGTCTAGAAAAAAATCCCGGAAAATTAGGAGGCTATGCCTTTTCTTCTTGTTTTAATGACTTGTGGCCTAAAACTCCAAAGTATGGGAAAAGGGCCGCCACCCGGGGCCAGCTCCCCTCTACCCACTAAAACCAGCTCGGTCGGTGAAAATGAAGGCACCTTGTTCCTATTTTGGAAAATGCTCAGGTTGCACGATGCAACAGTTCCCGTACGTAAAGCAGCTTTACGAAAAAAATAAACGCATCCGTGCGGAACTGGGCAGATTTGTTCCGCAGGGGCAAAAAGAAGAATCGGTTATTCATCCCGTCGTGCCAAGTCCATTGGAGTTTAAATACCGAACGTCAGCAAAGCTGTGTTTGAATGAAGATGGGGAAGGTCAACGATCCATTGGCCTATACGAGCGGGCGCGCAAAAAGGTTATCGATATCCCGCAGTGCCCAGTACACCATCCTGACATCAATAAGCTCGTGCAAAAGATCTTCGGAAAGCGAGCGGTGTTGCCCGCGCCCTTTTACAATCACGCAAAACGTTCTTTTCAACCCAGCTGTTTTAAATTTGTCACCCTCCGCTATTGCCCCGAGACAGTGAGCTTTGGTGTCGTTATTTCTCATACAGGGATTGCGCGTGAAGAATTGGAACGTTGGGCGACAGGTCTTCATCTCAAAAATATCGCTTTGTACGAATCGATTCTGAAAAAAGAAGACCAAGATCTCGTTATATCACGCAAAGTTAAACATCTTGCGGGAGATAAACTATTTAAGTTCGCGTTAGGTTCTGAAGTCTTTCTTCTTGATCCGATGGCCTTCTTCCAGGCGAACTACAGTTTGATCGTTCCTTTCGTGGAACACATCACTCAAGGATTGGAAGGTGAAGTCCTCTGGGATCTTTACGGTGGCTACGGGGCTTATAGTTTTGCGGCACGCTCACGCTTTAAGAAAGTCGAGCTGGTGGAGACAAACACCAAAGCCATAGCGGCTGCGAAAGCTGTAGCCAACGACGTTGGGTTCTCTCACCTATCTATCGCTTGTCAAAGCGCGGAAACTTTCCTTGCCGATAAACTCAAAAACACATCCTCGGATGTGACTCACATCATCGTTAATCCCCCTCGTGGCGGTCTCTCCCAGGAAGTCACAGCGGCATTGGCCCATAAAAAATGGAGCCGGTTAACGCGGCTCCACTATGTGTCTTGTAATGTTGAAACTCTCGCACGCGATCTGCGGTTTCTAACGACCAAAGGTTCTTTCAAGGTGGAGAGCATTTCTCCGTTCGATTTATTCCCGCAAACAGATCATATCGAAACCGTTGTTAAGCTCACTCGATAGACTAACTGGAGAGTGGTATTTCTGGTGGCGTGACATGATGATCCGGATGAACAAACCGCCGAGCCACGTCCAATGCTGTATCGAGGATGGCGCTTGGACCCTCCCCTTTGTGGACGAAAGCTTTAATTGACTCCGGCCATTTATCTGTCGCGAGACGTTCTTTTTCAGTCGCGCTGATCAGCACTAAAGGCATGCCACCAAAAAATACGGGCAAGTATTCCGCAATCTCAACGCCGTTCATTTGCCCAAGGTCAAAGTCGACGATGGCAACATGGTATTGAGATAGCCGACCGATGGAGCCCATTTCTGAAAGCGATAGGTAGTAGTCGAGGGGAATATCTCGAAGCTTTGCATAGTTAGCAAGGATATCGCAAAAAAGCTCGTCATCGTCGATTAGAACAAAGCGGCGGCCTTTTTCTTCAGTCTTAGTCATCGGATCCCCCCTCGTGAGACTCTCGTCTCAGTGCCAATCAATTAAGTCCATCCCAATGGGTAGGTTTATAACTGCTCTCTTCTTCACCATCTTGTGCTGACGCATCGTATAAGAAAAACTCCCGGAGACGCTTATGGTTCGCACGTAACGCCTTCCGACGAGAAAGTTGACGGTTCAGCTTGGCAACCACGCCGTCGAGCGCGTCATTGAAGTTCTCTGATGTTTCTCGCGCGTGAATCGTATGCCCATCTCCAGCGGCCACAACACAATGAATCTCATGTTTTGTCCCAGTACATTCAAACCAGACACGCAGCCCCACGGGATTTGTGACAAACTTGTCGACCTGCATGCGTATTTTGGCGATAGCTGTTTCTTCGAGCGTCTCAGAGCGCTTCATGTTACGGAACGCTGTCTGCACGAACATAAGAACCTCCCTTTCAATTGAATGCTAATTACTAGCGTAGGGAGACTCGGATGAAACGACACTAAGACGAGCATTATCTAAACGAAAGCCAAGCCACAGCCTTTTGCATCATGAGAGAACAAAGCACAAATTGTGCCATGATGAACCAGCGTCAACGCATGTGAATTTCATTTCTTTTCTCCCAATTTCTTTTTTCCATAAAGCAGAGGTGCGGCCGATTTGGCCGCACCCTTTCAAGCCCTAGGCAAAATAGTTGCTGCGAACAACATCATAAATTTGAGCAAAGGAGATTTTCTCACCCTTGCTGGCTCACAGCGTTGACTGGGCCTCGCCTCCTTATGGGAAGTAAGGGGTTACCAAGCCATTGGCCGTTGAAAACAGCAGGAGCTGATCTGCGCGCCAGATGAACCCCCTCTTAGTCCCCTTACTTAGGCTGTTTCCCTATGAGGGAAGAAAAAGCCTCGCTTCCCACGAGGCTTTGCATTCTCAATGCCAATTCAAAGCCCCTTTTTCTAGGGACTTAGGCTCCCATAGGTGTCGCCGGGAGGTGACTGCGGGGTAGGGCTTTCGCGACAAGATGGTTGGCTGGCGCGTCAGTTAACCATTTAGATTCATTAGTAAGATAAAAGAAGTTATAAAAGATTATAAAAATAATTGACATACTTTATACATTTTAATATTGTGCCGCCTGCCGTAGTTTTTTTAAAAAAAATTTAAATGTCTATCACATCCCAGGAGTATTTTATGCGTTCTAAGAGTGTACTTATTTACACGGCGCTCTTAGCGGGTCTTATCGGCCCCTTGAGTGCTTGCGGTAAGAAAGAGAAGAAGACTGAGCCGAAGCCAGAGCAAAACGTTAATCCAACGCCAGCCCCGAGCCCCGCTCCCGTTGATACGATCAACTGGCCGCAGGTAACGATCGTGGACGCGGATAAGTTAAGTGAGAAAGTGAAGAATGGTCGCGTAACGATCAACTTCCAAGTCTCCAGCACGGAGATCGAGCAGTTTGAAATTCTTTGCCGTGCAGGTAAGCAGGGCACCATTCAGAACGCTCAATTACAATCATGTATGAACAGCTATCAAGTCAGCGACATCAAGAGCGGCGAATCTTATGCATTCGAAGTCTACGCTGGTGATCGCATGAGTGGTAAGAAGCAGCTTGTAGCATCCGCATTCATCGGCGGCCTCGCTGCTGGCGAAGAGATGATTCAGGTTGAAGGCGAAGAAAAGTTGAAGGCACAGTTTACTGGAACTGTACCTTTGATCTTCTCTATGAGCTCTGGCAAGGACGTTACTTATAAGTGTGCGATCGCAAGCCAAGGCTCCCGCAGCAACGCGCAATATCCAAACTGCGAATCAGGCAATTTGCAATTGAACCTGAACCAGTTCCAAGGTCAGTACGTACTACTGATCGCTGCTTACGATGCAAATACGAAGGAGCAGCTAGCAGAGAAGACCGTCAACTTCTGCGGCGGTATGTCTTGCAGAACAGCCGGCAATGGTAACGGCGGCACTCCTGGTACTGGCGCTCCCGGTTACCCAGGAACAGGCGGCGGCGTTTATCAACCTGGTTACCCAGGAAACCTTCCCGGTGCACCTGGTGGAATCCCAGCAACTGGTACGATCTTTAACATCCCCATCTTGAGTGGTGTTACGTCTGTAAGCCTTGGTCGCATGTGGAACATTGTGTTGCCCCCACGCTACCATGTGTTGAGCTACACAAATAACCACACGTTAATTGGTGCGAATACTGTAGAGTATACAGCCATTATCGATGATCCTCTTGCTCCGTCTCCTTTCTGTGATCCGTTCACAAGCGGTCAAGCAGGTGTGGGTAATGCGAACTTGATCACGATCAATGACGGTGACGGTATCCCCCGCACATATTGCCGTCGCTTCATGAGCCCAGATCAGTTGGATACTATCGGTGGTGGTCAATTTGCTAACAACAGCGTTGAGTTCTCAAGTCCGGCAGCTGACCTTGCAACGTATGAGCGCTTTGTGTTCGCGACTTATGAGCGTGGTGAAGACAACATCAACTCTCAAGTAGCAACAGCTCGCTTCAACGCTCTCTGCAGCGCGGCCTTTGTAAGAAAAATGAATATTCCCATGAATATTCTGAATAACTGGTGGAATGATCCACTGAGCCAAATCACGGTTCAAGTAAACTTCTGTCAGACAACGGTAGGTGGTGTGTTCGGTGCCCCTCTTGAAGTTTGGGTTGCAGGTTTCTCCAGAACCCTTACACCAAATGGCACGAACGATCCGAATTCCGTAGCGCAGACCAACAACATCGAAATGGTGTACGTAGCTTCTGCAGCAGGTTTACCAACAGCGTTCAACTCAACAGTGTTCTTGCAACAAGCGGCCTTCCGTGTACGCACCATGTTGGGTCAAACAGGTCTGAACGCTCCATTCAACGTCCAATAGGGCGATGAGCTAGAAAACACGAAACCGATCAGGGATGTAGATTGGTAGATAGACTGGGTCCTTGAGTGCTTGCACTCAAGGACTTTTTGTTTTGCCTCATTTTTTCTTCTGATACTTGGCGAACAACGCCACCGCGCGCACTCTTTGAATGCCATGTTCGACGATAGGTTCTGGATAATCCCTGCCGATGACACAAGCCGCTCGCTCTTGCTCACTCCTTGGAGCTTCAGCGGGATTATGAATATGCTTTGAGCTGAATTTTTTAAGCTCTGGTACGTGAGCGCGGATAAATTCACCATCAGGGTCGAATTTTTCACTTTGGGTAAACGGGTTAAAAATCCGAAAGTAGGGCTGCGCGTCACATCCTGTGGAGGCGCACCATTGCCAGCCACCGTTATTGGCTGCGAAATCAAAGTCTAAAAGATTGTCCGCGAAGTATTTCTCTCCGAGACGCCAATCCAACAGCAGATCTTTCACAAGAAATGAAGCCGTGACCATGCGCAAACGATTGTGCATCCAACCCGTTTCTTTAAAGTGGCGCATCGCGGCGTCCACGAGAGGAAATCCTGTTTGTCCTTCTTTCCAGGCCGTAAAATGCTGAGGCTCGCCCTCCCACTGAATATGATTGAATTCGGGTTTAAAGGTTTCATGATCAAGTCGGGGAAACTTTGACAACAGCATTTGATAGAACTCACGCCAAATGAGCTCACTCAGCCAGGTTTCGGCGCCGATGGATCGATGTTTAATCGCTTCCCGCACCAGCTCACGGATGGAAATGGTGCCGAAGCGCAGATGAACCGAGAGTCCGGAGGTTGCTTCCTTGGAGGGAAAGTCGCGGAGCTCCTTATATTTATTCAGATGGGGGAGAAAATCCTTGAGTCGTTGTAAGGCGCCGGATCTGCCAGGTTGCAGCCAAAGCGCGGTCTCTTGAAAACCGATGTCGTCGTATGTCCATTTCCAAACATACTCCTTAAAAGACCCCTTGGGGGCGAGTTTTTTTAGATCAGGCACTTCTTCCGCGACATGTTTTTTTGCCACAAAAGCTTTAAGCCAAGCGTTTTTATAAGGCGTAAAGACTTTGAAGGGCTCTTTTGTTTGATTCAGGATGTCGTCTTTCTCAAAAATCACCTGATCCTTGAAGTGCAGAAAGGCAACTCCATCCTGTCGGAGCTTTTGGGCAACGGTATCATCTCGTTTGATGGCTGCTGGCTCGTAGTCATGGTTGGTGAAGACCGCGTCCGCGTTCAGCTCTTGGGCCAGTTTGGGGATTTCGATTGCCGGATCTCCGTAGCGCACAATAAGGTCTGAACCCTGCGCATCGAGCTCCATCTGCAGCTCTCGCAGAGTCTCCGCGATAAAAGTTATGCGCCGATCCGCTCGATTCTTCAGATCTCCCAAAATGACTTTATCGTAAATAAACACAACCGTGACTTGAGACGCCTGATTTGTGGCTTCTGCTAAAGCCTTGTGGTCAACAAGGCGCAAGTCTCGCCGAAGCCAACAAAGAGCATGTCGATAGCTCATATTTCTCCAAAAAAACCGGTCATGGACAGCACCCGAAAATCTTGGCTATGATAAGGCCAATAAAAGCCAATGCAACTGAATTGACTCGAGAGAGGATCTCATGCGGATTCTATTTATATTGTGCATGTCCTATGCACTTGTTGCAGGCTGCCAAACACGCCAACGCCTTCGGGCGGCCCCGCTGCAACAAACGCGAGGGATGCCCGTGGATATGAATGCGGCGGATGGTTTTGGACTGAATGGGGAGCTGTCTTGGAAAGCCAGCACAAGTGCGGGTGAGGGGGGTTTTCCAACAGTATGGGCCGGTGATATTTGGACCAACCTTCAAGGAGGATTGGCGCATCGTTTCGTTCTTCCGTCCGGACGTGAAAAGTCTCTCTCCTCGTTCCTTCACTATTCCCCCGCGGAAAAATATGACCTTCTTATTTCTCTGACTCAATCAGAAGCGGACGCCAAAAAAATTGCGCCAGCGCATGCAGCGTTAACCACGCCCAAAACTGGCTTGTTGCAGAGTCAGTTCTATCAAATTCTAGCAAGTAAGAATGCGCAGGACACAAAGGAAGCCGAGGGCGCGCCTGAGAGTGTTGTTTCTGGATTAACAAAAAAAGCTGAAGCAGATTTAACCAAGTTTCAGTCGCAGCGAGATCTTCTCACGCAGGAGTTGAAAAAGGGCGCAACCCCCTCTCCAGGAAGCTCCGGCTTATGGAGCTATTCCGTTTCTCAGTTAGACATGACCAAAAAACATTGGATGGGAACCGAGGCGTTAAGTGGTTTTTCTCGTGGCTGGTCCGCTGCTTCGTTGACCGAAAAGGCGCCTCAATCCGCTGTGCTAACAAAACATGGCGAGGAAACAATTCTCTTTACGCAAGCCGACATTCAAGGGCTTTTGAGTTTTTTGTGGGAGGAACAGGCTCCTGAAGGAAGTGTGCAGACTCTTCTTTCTTGTCCCGATAAAGGTCAGCCGGCGCAGGCTTGGTTGTGCGAGGGAAAAAGCGAAGGGGCTTGTTCGCGGGAGCAAGGAAAACCGGTCTTTATCCGCCATGATGATAGTTCTAAGGGCATGCTGCTTTACGCCGACAATGCTCTTAGCAATGATGCGCGCCTGGCGGTGATCCGCCAAGATCTTGGTCAAAACGCTTTTTCGGTCGCCACATTTCAGAGTCCCGATGAGTTTGAGGCTTGGTTTCGACAAGGTGGGCAAGGAGAGAAAAATAAGGTGGCCGTTATGCACATTTCCGGCTGCCACAGTCCTTCACCCCTTTTGTTCCATCGCGCCCTTCTACGGATGAGCGAAGAAAATAGACCGTTGGGTATGGATTTACGTCTTAACGGTGAAAATCTCTCACTCCCGCTGCAGCATTTTAGCTGGCGTACAGTCGGCGTGGTTGGGAAAGAGGGAGTTATACGTGTGGACGAAGTGGCTGATGGTCTGCGTGCGTACCGGGCCCCGGGAACTGTTTATCTTGTTCAAGTATTGATGCGCATCGATGCCGCATTGCCCGTGCAAGCCTCTCAGCCTCCATCCGTCACGGGTGAATTAGGCTCCATGGTCGTCACTTACACATTAGAGTTGGATCATGAATATGCAGTGGTCGGTGGCCACTGGGGATGGATCCCACGGACGGGAGACCCCTCCTTTTCCGTTATCGGCATCCCTCCTGTTTCTTTGTGGACGGTAACATCACGGGGTAAGTTCGGACAGGGAGCGGCGGATGCGGCCGTCGTTCGTCAGCTGCAGGAATGTTCGCTACAAACTCCTACAGGATCGGTCGAAGTAAAAACGCATGTGGGGTTGCAAAAAATTTCGTACGCGGAGTGCGCGATGACTGCGAAGCCTTAAGGACGCGCGATGAGGAGAGTGGGGCATTTCATCTATAAGCTTCTGATCGCGCCTTCCTCTTTGGTTGAACGTCCAGAGATCCAACGACGGGTCATCCTTCTTAGCAGCCTGACATTGGTGGATCTCTTAGTTCTTCTTTTCTTTTTGGTCGTGAGTTTCGTTGGTCCCTTAGTTCAATTCGTAAAACCATTCCAGCCCATCCTTTTTATAACTCTCATGTTTCATCTGAGCGCGTATGCCTTCATGCGGACGCGTTTTTATGCTTTCGGTGGAACCCTTCTCAGTTCAACGATGTTTATCGGGCTACTGGTTACAGTCGCTCAGGAGCCTATATTACGCGTTGTTGTTGGTTGTCTCCCTTTTTTGGTCACACCCGCCTTGTTTGCGGCCTTTGTCCTTCCCTTTGGTTGGAATCTGGTGGTGTTCATAGGTGGCGTTAGCGGCACTTTGATTGTTCCGGTTGCGACAGGTCTGGCTGATAACATTGTTGTCACTTCCATCGTCTGCTTTAACCTGACTTCTCTATCAACCCTGTTGATAGGATCTTATCTGAAGCAGTTGGATACGCGGCAGCTTGCAAAAGAGAGGTTGCAAGTCTTTCATTCCGCACGCATGTCAACGTTGGGGGAAATGGTCGGTGGCGTGGCTCACGAAGTCAACAATCCAATCACGATCATTCAATTACGAGCGACACAAGCCTTGCGGATACTGAAGCAGCCAGAATTTGATCTCTCGCGTATGACTGAATGCCTGGAGGCGATCCAAAAAACCACGGCTCATATCGAGCACGTTGTGAAAGGGTTGCGATCTTTTTCTCGTACAGGAGATGGGGATCCTTTCGAAGAAGTTGAGGTGGGTGCGCTCTTAGACGACTCGCTGTCTTTATTTGGCGAACAAATGCGGAAAGACAATATCGACGTTCGCATTAGCTCCTTCGACAGAAGCCTTCGGGTGCAATGTCGTCCAACGCAAATTTCGCAAATTCTCATTAATCTATACAGCAACTCTAAATTCGCGCTCAGTGGGCGAGAAAATAAGTGGCTTGAGATCCTTGTGGAAGACACCGCGGAAACTGTTTGTATTTCCGTGATTGATAACGGCAGCGGGATTCCATCCGGCGCGGTACGGTCGATTTTTGAGCCGTTTTTTACCACAAAGAAGTCTGGGGAAGGGACCGGTTTTGGTTTGAGTATCTCGCGGTCCATCGCGCGTGCTCACCAAGGAAACCTTTGGCATGACGTGAAACACAAAAATACGCGCTTTGTTTTGGAGATCCGCAAGAAAGTGACTTTACGGCCACGCGAATGATTCTAAAGCGCCCTTCACATGATTGAAGGAATCCACGAGTTTTTGAAATGTGGGATCAGTGGGGCCGGCTAGTGCAAGAGTTGGTGCCTGAAACTCAATCAGTTCACAAACTTCCGTCATAATTCGAGCACCCATGTTGCAGCTGCTACCTTTAAGAGCATGAGCCGCTTGTTCCAGTGCGAGTGAATCATGGCGTGAAAGAGCCTCCTGCAGATTCTGCAGAAGCGTAGGGGCACGGTGTAGAAAAATGCGTGCTAAGTCGCGAAGAAAATCGTCTTCGCCGGAAATTTTCAGGATAGTTGCCGCGTAGATCTACGCTGCGATTTTGTTACACG
>CAYOJQ010000081.1:447-11368 GCA_964404325.1 uncultured Oligoflexales bacterium | reverse complement strand
AAGCCAGTAAATAGTCCGGATTACCCATAGATATTTCAAAGGAACTTTTCCGCTCCCTGCCAGTTTCTGGCAAAAGATTGACAAAGCCTTCTTTTGGAAATAACTTAATTACAATCTGATATTGCCAGGAGGACGGGATGAAAAGGGTTATTTTTGCAGTCTTTTTGATATCGGTTATGGCCATTTTGTTTGTTAGGTTCGCTTGCCGTTATGATCGCTTACTATGCGTCTGAGTTTCTGCTGGTCTCCGCTAATTTAGACACATCCGATTAACCCACAGTCATCTTGAATAAAAGACATCACCCCTGAGCAAAAAACGTCATCTTGAATAAAAGACGTCACCTCTGAGCAAAAACGTCATCCTGAATAGAAGACGTCATCCTGAATAGAAGACGTCATCCTGAGCAAAGCGAAGGATCCTTCACTTCGTTCAGGATGGCGGGGCAGACGCTGGCATTTTCGTTGCAGCCTTTCCTTTGCGTTTACTCATAAACAAACAAAGGAGAGACCAATGGTATTGCTATGCAAACGCCTCGTGGGTGTCGCGGCGGCACTTATGATTGGTGGTTCCACCGCTGCATTGGCGGATCAAGAAACTCCCGCACAGCTTAGAAATAGATTGAAGCAAAACGTTCGGCCAACAACAACAAAACCCCAGACTCCCGCCGCGACACAACCACAAGCACGCCCTTTGACACAACGACAGCAACAGCAGTTGCAGGCGATTCAAAAATCCGTGGCGGTGATTGTAAGGGTGCCAAAAGATGCATCGGGACGAGAGCTAAAGGATCAGGTCCAGATTCGTTTGCGCCTTAGCTCCATGGTTCAGCAGGCGCAAACCAAGAAAAGCGTCGAGGCGATGTGGGACGATGAGACTGTTGATGCGACGGACTTTGATCGCGTCGGTGGTGACGTTGCCAACAATGAAATGGATACCAGTGGCGACATGAATAATGAGCAATGGTGGGGACGCGGCGGCTGGGGCGGTGGTTTTAGACCCGGCTGGGGCGGTGGCTTTAGACCCGGCTGGGGCGGTGGTTTTAGACCCGGTTGGGGTGGCGGCTTTAGACCCGGTTGGGGTGGCGGCTTTAGACCCGGTTGGGGCAACTGGGGATTTAGACCCGGCTTTGGCGGTTGGGGGTGGGGTGGCTTTCGACCACTCCCGGTGGCGCGACCATTCTTCTGGAACGCACCGGTTGGCTTCTACGGTTTCAACACGCCATATTTCTACGGCTATCCCGCGTATAACTACTATTACTATCCATACTACGGATATTATCCGATGGCTGGTGGTTGCTGCTAACGGCGACCAGCGCTGCGCTCACAAGCAAATCAAGGTCTGGCTGAAGGGTCGGGCCTTTTTTTGTCAGAGAAAAAGAGACAGGAGGGCGCGTGTTCTTTTCGCGCCCGTCTTATGTAAGGCGATGTTTAGAAGAAGTTTACCGACGAAGATGATGGCTGTCTTTTCGGTGGGTGAAAGTTGCATCAGCCGCGACGGTATCAGCGTTTTTCGTTGTGCCACGCGCACAACTCCTTGCAGAACATTTTGCCGCGCGAAATATCCAATCAACATCGAGGCCGTGGTGAGATCGGGATCAAAATAGACGAGCATGCTCCCTGTTGTCGTGTTGACCCGCACTCGCACGATTCCCGGCAAAAGCGATAATTGTATCGAGAGCGACTGCACGCGAACTTCGTCGTCCTTCAGGACGGGTGAACGAACGCGTAAACGCCCTGGGCTCTGGTGGATAAAACATTCCACAACGAATTTTTGTCCCGTATTGTTCTTGGATCTATATAAATTCTACATGATCCATGGAACATTTCTCAAACGGGAAAAACCTATTTCAGGCGCGTTGGCGCAGCGTGTCCAAACCATGCATGGCCAAGACCCACGCGGCGGGAAAGAAGCTCTTGCGTCTGATTTGGACTAAGGAAAGACCGAAGTAAGCAGCCGCAACAACAGAATGAAAGTCAATTTCACCGCCGGTAATGTCCTTGATCTCACGATTCAAGTTTGATCTTACGCTTTTTAACGCGGTCTCGAGATCCTCTGTTGCGGGAGTGACGGGAAGACGCTGACCCATTACCTGAAATAAGTCTCGTTCTTCCGCGGCCTGCAGCAAACGTAAAAGATCTAGATCGTGCACAACGAGGATGCTTCCCGTACTGGGGTTCGTCTTGACGGTTTCAACACCCGGTAACTTGCTCAGCACCTCTTGCACCTCGCGAAAGTACTCCTTGTCCCAAAGTTTGTTTGGGACCTTAAGTCGTGTACGCCCATTCGAATAATGTGCAACAGTTGCAATAGGTGCCATTAGGCTTGCTCCTTTTTGCGCTCCTTGGAGCGTGTGGCACGCTCCGGTTTTTCGTCTTCAATCTCAATGGTGGTCACAACCGTCTCCTCGGTATACTCCGCTGGAGCGCGTCGTGTCTGATTCAGCTCACTACGAACTTCGGCCACCAAATCCTCAAAAGATTCACCTAGAGTCGCGACCGCGCCGCGTCCTTTTTGAAACAACGCAACGGCTGTTTTCATGGTTCCCTTAACCACCGGACGAAAAATTGTCGTACCCGTTGTGACAAGTTCGCGCGAAATGAAACCCGTTCCGAAACCAACAGCAAAACCTGCGGAGAAGCTTGGAATACTAAACATCTGCGGTACCTTCCTTTTGAGGTGATTTAACATGGTGACGACTCTCGCGAGAGTCGAGATAACGATTGATCACATAGGGAGCGACGGATCCCACCAACACAGGGAAAAGATCCGGGCGACGGAGTGAGCGATGCGCGAGAAGATCACGCATGGTGGGCCACACGACCGTGAGTATCTGTGCCGAGAGGCCGCCGATGGTGGCGCCCAACAACATTCCGTTTTCCGCTGGACGCGGAATGTTACGTCGGTGACGAGAGTGCCATGAGTGGAGCATTTGACCGGCAACCATGGCCATTTCAGCGACGGTACTGGCCTGCTCCATATCGTCTTCCGCTTCCGCCCCGCCTGGCATTTTATAGGCTATGAGTGTGCCTGCGGTGAGCACAATGGATTCGCGTAGAATCTCTCTACGATCTTTGTCGGAAATGATGGATTCGCCGACATGATGGCCGTTGTGGGAGTTTCCGTCCGCAGGTGATTCCAAAGCCAATGCAAGGGCGGGGAAAATATCGGTGACGAGATTGATCCAAAGAAGTTGCATGGGATTAAACGGATTCCTTGAGCCAATAAGAAGCGCGCCAAGCATCACGAAAGATTCGCTAATGTTCGTCGAAAGAATGAAACGCACGGAGTTGTGTAAGTTATTCCGCAGCGCTCGGCCATGACTGATGGCTTGAATAAGGGAATCCAGTTGATCGTTGGATACAACAATGTCCGCGATTTCGCGCGCGGTATGAGCGCCCTCATGACCCATGGTGATGCCAACGTCCGCCACTTTAAGCGCCGGGCCATCGTTGATTCCATCCCCAGTCATCGCCACGACTTTACCGAGTTTTTGAAACGCATTGACGATGCGCAGTTTTTGCGACGGATTCACGCGCGAGAATATGTGTGTGTCTTTAATTTTTGTCTGCAATTCCTCATCGCTCATTTGTCCAATTTCTTCCGCATCGAGCACCTGCATGGAGTCAGAGCCATTGAGTTTGAGGCTGCGCCCGATTGCTAGAGCTGTGGTTGCCTGATCACCAGTGAGAACGCAGATGTGAATCCCAAAGGATTTTAAAGCATCGATCAGGGGTTCCAAGCCAGGGCGTAAGGGATCAAGCAGCCCCGCGAGTCCCACCCACACCCAATCATGAAGGGATGTGTCGCTCTCGAAATCCTTGAACGCGACGCCTAGAACACGTAGGCCCTTTGCCGCCATCGTTTCATTCTCTCGTTCAACCGCCTTGCGGAAAGAATGAGTGATGGGCTGTATCTCACCCTCGGAAAGATAACGCGAACAGTGCTTCAACACCGCGAGTGGACTTCCTTTCACGGCAAGAAGCTTTTTCTTCCCCTTGGTGCGGGTATGAAAGGTTTTCATGTAGGGCTGTTCTTCCGTGCGCCACTCGGCTTTGTAGCGCTCAAAATCACGTACTACCTGCTCGAGGTTGATTCCATGGCGAAGGGCTGCTTTTAAAAATGCCGTCTCGGTTCCGGATCCCTTGATATCAAAACTATCGTCCTTGCGCGTTGCCGTCGCCTCGCTACAAAGAACGGTTAGGGAAAAAAGTTGTTCCAACTCTGGATAACTCACGCGTCTGTTGGACCAATCATCCAACATGCCATCCTTTAAATGAAAGGTCTTACGGCCGACATAGAGCTCTTCCAAAGTCATGTTGTTGGAAGTGAGCGTTCCTGTTTTATCGAGACAGATAACGTCGATGGCGCCTAATGTTTCAACACCGCCAAGATTTTTGATCAGGACATTGCTTTTACCCAATTTTTTTACGCCATGCGCCAACGCCGTGGTGCCAATGGTGGGAAGGCCTTCCGGAATGGCCGCGACGCTAAGCGAGATGACTGTCTGCACCATTTCCCGAAGCGATATGCCGCGTAACAAGCCCACGATAAAAACGCTTCCACAGAGAAGCCCGGTGAGGGTCACCGCTTGATCGCCAATACGTTGTAAATCCTTTTGTAGAGGCGTATCAGGCGCCGTGGAACGACTCACTAGATTTTGGATGTGTCCCAGCTCCGTGTTTGATCCCGTCGCGGTCACTATGCCGAGTCCATCTCCACCCGTTATGGTCGTGCCGCGGTAGATCATGTTCTCGCGATCACTCAGCACGGAATTTTCAGAGAGAACGACGTCAGCGTTTTTAAAGACGGGGACACTCTCTCCAGTGAGAGATGATTCATCCACCGTGAGGCGGCGTGCTTGCATCAGGCGCATATCCGCCGGAACGATACCCGTTCTAAGTGCGACGATGTCACCTTCCACCAATTCGGTGGCGTGGATGGCGTGTGTTTGGCCATCGCGCACCACCAATACTTTTTCATCAATGGGACGGTCGATTGATTCAATGATTTGACGCGCATGACGCTGCGTTTGGAATGCTATCGTGCCATTGACGATCAAAACAACTCCCACGAGAGCCGCGTCGAGCAAGCCCCCGGACATAATGGATAGAACCGTGGAACCAGCCAATAGAGCCGCAGGCAGATTGTTAAATTGTTCGAAGAACAGACTGAGGGAAGACACCGGCGCGAGTCGTTGCACAATGTTGGGGCCGCGCAGACGTAAGCGCCGAGCGGCTTCCTTTTCGGTGAGACCATTCTTGGCGGAGGTTGCGAGCATGTGACTGGTGTCGTCCACACTTAGCATGTGAGGATGAATGGTTTCTCTTTTAATATCTGTTTTTGCCAGTGGATCGTGAAGAACGACCACGATAATGTTGCGGACAATTTCTTCGATATGGCCGCGCAGCGTTTGCGCGGGAATATCCTCGCGAAAGCGCACCAGAAGATTGCCGGTTTTTGTGCTCGCGGCGCAGAAGAAAATATCGCCTTTTGCGGCTAGTTCATGTTCAAGGCAGCTTTTTAGAAAATCAGAGTCAAAAAGACCTCGCACGAAAAATCGCGCGCGACCAGGCGTGTAGTGTTTTGTAAACACCAATACTTTATTTTGGAGGGGAAGATGAGCTCCGTCGTCATGATTCCATGTTTTGTTTTGGGCGGATCTCACGATGGGATTCTCCAAACGTCGTGACGGATAGTCTCGACATGCAAGAATCGGGAAATCCTGATGACTTCATCTTATGGCTTGAAGAAGAGTCGCAAGGAATTGAAAGAGTCCATGCGGAGAAGTGTTCCTTGAGCGCTGAAGGCCATGCCACCATAACTGGCATTCCCTAGCTGGGTTAGGGCTCCGGACACGTTGGATTCACCATCGCTATTTGTTCCATTGCCCATCAGGCGATACATATTGGCGGCTGTTTTTCCTTGGCAGTAGCCCGCGCCACTTACGTTGAAGCAAATGGAGCGGATGAAGAAGTTTGTGCTGTCCGCGACATAAATATTGCTCAGGGCGTCAAGGGCGATGGCCACGGGTGTACCCATGGCGCTGCCATCCGCGACTACGGAGTCGGCGGCATTTCCCGTGACGCCACTCCCGGCGACGCGATACATCTGATTCGTTGTTTTACTCGCGCAGAATCCCGCGCCACTTGTAACGTCGTAGCAGATGGCGCGCACTCGAAAAAGCGCGTCACTGAGATACACGTTATTGAGATTGTCGATGGCAATGGCGGTTGGTGCGCCGATGGCGGTGGAAGCGGGTGCGCCGGAATTGCCGTCACCGCTCGCGCCTGTACCGGCCAGGCGGTAGCTGTTACCATTGACGCGCCCGGAGCAAACACCCGCGGTTGAGTTACAGATGAGGCGGACGCGCCAATACTGGTTATCCGCGACGTAGACATTGTTCTGGCTATCCACGGCAACCCCATAAGGTGCGCCCATGGCCGTTGACGCGGCCACGGCGTTATCGACACCATCTCCCGCCGCGCCGGTTCCAGCGAAGCGATAGACATAACCTTTTACTTTTCCATTGCAGAAGCCACCGCCCGCGATGTTGTTGCACAAAACGCGGATGCGACGCGCGCCGGAATCGGCGATGAAAATGTTACCCAAAGAATCGGACGCGAGACCATAAGGCACGTTGATGGCGCGAGCGACGCCGAGCCCATCCGTGCCGTCACCCGCCGTGCCGGTTCCCGAAACAAAGTAATTGTATCCAAAAACCTTATTGAAACAGGGCCCGGTCGCGGTTGTGTTGTAGCAGATCACGCGAATATGGTTTGTTGTCGTGTCAGCTACATAAAGATTGCCGCTCGGATCAAGCGTGATGCCATTGATGACGCCCATGGGACTACTGATGGCGAGATTCATTTCACCCATCGCGGCACTATTTCCCGTACCAACCATTAGATAGTGGTTGCCTAGAATATTGTCGGCACAAGAAGCCTCGGCATTGTTGATGCTGCAAAGAAGGCGGAGGTACTTAAAGTTGCTGTCGACCACGATCAGATTTTCGTTGCCTTCGAGAGCAATCCCTCGCGGAATACCAACGCCGGCTAACATAATATGGGTCGCGTTCGCGCCGTTGGCATTGGCGCCAGTGCCGGCGTATTGATAGACGTTACCAATGGTTTTGTCGCTGCAAAATCCACTGCCAGCATTGCTGTGACAAATCACGCGCACGCGAAAGTAGGTGACGTCCGTTAAGAAAATATTTCCCAAGCTGTCCAGTGTGACCCCGTAGGACTGTCCGAGGGGAGCGGTGGCAGCGGCGACGCCATCACCGCCATCACCCGCAACGCCGGTGCCCATGATGCGATAGTGCTTTCCTGCTGTTTTGCCAGCGCAAAATCCAGTACCGGCGCTGACCGTTTCACACACCGCGCGCACACGACGGTAGTTTGTGTCAGTAAAATAGATGTTATCGAAAGCGTCGATGGCGATCTCGCCGACGTCACCAATTCCGAGAGTGGTGTCGGCGGTGACGCCATTCGCACCGTCCGCCGCCGCGCCCGTGCCGAGGTATCGATAGGAGTTACCAACGGTCAGACCTGCGCATCGTCCGACTGACTGAGCACAAATCAGACGCAGGCGACGATACGATGCGTCACCCACATAAATATTGTTGAAGGAATCGAGCGCCAAGCCATAAGGCGTACCGATCTGTGCCACCGCTGCGGAGACGTTATTCAATCCGTCACCCGCGGTGCCGTTTCCGGTCAGAATGTAGTGGGTGCGCGGTGATTTGCCGTAACAGAGACCTTGTGTTCCCGGTGAATAGCAAAGGGCCCGCACCATGTTATAAGTTAAGTCGCCAAGAAAAATGTTTCCATCCGGGTCAATGGCAATCGAGACAATCTGTCCCATGGATGCCTGCATCGCGGGTGTGTTGTCGATGCCAGGGCCGCGCCCGTCATTGCCGCCCACCGTGTAAACGCGGTTGTTGGCTTTACCGACACAGTATGGTGCTTGCGTGATTTCTTTACAGAGGACCTGAACGATTCCAAAGTCACCACTGAAGACAATGTTGCCCCAGTGATCTTTGGCCACGGCCCAGCCTTGATCCACAAACGTTTGTAATGGATCCTGATTCCAGACTCGGCCATTGTTAGCCATTTTGTGATGGGCTTTATTCGCAAGGCTGACGACAAATTCCTTATTGTTGTGATCGGGGATTGATCCATTGCGGACGCGCACCACGAGATAGATGTTTGCGTCACTGCCCGCATGAACATAGTACAAGCTGGAGTATCCGGTGACGGAAGCAGCGGGTGGAGCGGAGAAGTTTTGCCCGCCCGATGTTGCTGAAACGTAAAGATCGTAAATAAGGTTGCTGGGATTGACCGTGCTGTCTTTTAACGTTTGCCAATCCACTTTGATCGTCTTGTTGGGGGCGACGACAGCGGCGTAGTTAATGCCACGAAAGCGATAGACTTCCGATGTCAGTGCATTGCCGTTAATGGGAGCGCTCATGTTGCGAGCGTGATCATAGGCATAAACCGCATAATGGTAACGAATAAATGGAGACAGATTTTCATCCACAAATTCTGGATGAGACCCGACATAAGCAACCACGTGATCGGCTTCAAGTGTTTGCCCTTCCGCATAATAACCGCCTGGCTGGAGCGATGTTGTCACGGGGCTGCTGGCCTTGCGTACCACCACGTAGTAGTCCGCGTTGCCGCTCCATTCCAACGACAACTTTTCCTCTCCAGTGACCACTTGTAAATCCGTCGGCGCGGCGGGCGCGGACGTGTCCCAGCTTGTCGCGAGAGTGCTTGATTGGGTGTTTCCCGCTTTGTCGGCGGCGATGACGGTGAAATTATAAGCCACGCCTGTTTGGAACACGCTGTCGCTCACAGAGAGATACCATGTGTTGTTGGCGTTTACCTGAGCCGTGAGAGGTTGGGGGCATGGGGCGTTGAAGGCCGAGAGATCAGCCGCGAGACAGGATCCGTTGGCTTCCAACGAAACATGCACGGATTCAATTCCCGCGGAGGCATCCGTCACTGTGCCTGAGATGACGGTGCTGGCGCCGATCGTGGCATGCGGGCCCATGGCTGGTAACGAATCAATGGCCACCTCTGGCGCCGCTGTGTCTTTGACCCAGCTGTAGCTGAGAGAGCTTACCGCGGTTTCGCCGGAGGAGTTATTTCCGGATACCAATACGCAAAGTAGTTTCTGCCCATCAGCCCCAAGGGATTCTTGAATGGGTTGGTTTAGACCGCGCCATTGACCAAATGTAACAATGGAGCAGTCGGATTTATTTTCGAGATATTGGTATCGGTAGAGAGAGCCACCGGCACTTTGGACGGTGACGCTAATCGTGCTTGCATTGGAAAAGGCTGTGGGAGTTCCTTCGAGCGAAACCTGAAGGATGCCTTCATCCCCTTGAGTTGTTCCGCCTGTGGTGCGTCTCCCAAATGGACCGGTCACTTCTCCCGCGCTGTCATCATCGGATTTGGATTTCTTCTTTTTGGCGCAAGAAGAGAAGCTCATAGCGAGCGCCAATGCGACAAGAAGCAAGCGCGTGATTTTCATAGGTTCACCATGAGAAAGCGTTTCATAGCCTCATCCTAAGAATTTGTAGAGATGGTTCGGAAGAATTGAACTTCGGATAAATAAGTAATTGTTTTGTTTGGCTAAGCCGTAGATCTGATTCATAAAAGAAATCCATACTTCCGAGTAATAGTTATTTTTCTGTGCGGAGAAGAGCGGAGGGGGGGGACTTCCAACGCCGTTCGCATTGGAAGCTTTCCGTGGGTGAATTTAGTCACAGCTGTTTTGGTCGGTGAATTGAATTTTGCCAATGTCCATTTGTGAGCGCGCGATAGAAAGAGCTTCTTGTAAAAGCGCAGGCTCAAGCTGGCGAGTGCGTGATAAGATCCACAGCCCACCCATTTCTGAATCGCTCGCCACCACGGCGTAGCGATAGTCGGCATCAACGTGAAGTATCACGTAACGGCCGGCGCTTGCTGCGACAGGAAAAGTGACAACAAGCTCTGCCTGATTGGTTGGATTGGCTACAACGGCTCTACCTTCGATGGACGCGATACGTCCAAAACGAAGGCACGAGTTGACGACCTTTACTTCGCCATTTTGTTGCAGCGTATATTCAGCCTTTGTGCAGCTACAACCGAATTGAAAAATTTGCGGTAGGCTGGCGATTTCATACCAGACACCTTGGTAGCGATTCAAATCGACGTATGACGCCGGGCGTAGCTGCGGTGCCGCCGATGCCGTCGTTGCCAGCGCTATGCAGAATCCAGCGAGAATACTTCTGAGGCCCATGAGTTCTCTCCCTTTATTGATTTATGAAACGCATTATTCGCGCACGAAATTTGCAAATCCCAAGCCACGGCAGCAATTGCCGCAGTGAAGGAGTAACTATGGAAGCTCTCGATTCAAGTCATATCGAACTTCTTTTAAAGACGCAGATCGTTGGGCGTTTGGGATGCTATGCCGACAATAAGGTTTATGTGGTCCCGATTAGTTATGCTTATGACGACAATTGCATTTACGGGCATACCAACGACGGCATGAAACTGCAGATGCTGCGCAAGAATCCCCACGTGTGTGTCGAAGTTGACGACGTAAAAAGTTATGAAAACTGGCGAAGCGTCATCGCATGGGGGGCTTTCGAGGAACTTACGGGGCAGGCTGCCGTCGAGGCCATCGACATCCTTAGCAATCGTCTTGCGGCTTCCATTGCGGAAGATGAAGATATCGCGCCCAAGGATGTGGACTTTGATGAAATTCAGAATGCGATGAAAGTTCAGGCACGCAAGGGAGTCGTTTACCGTATTGTCCTTAAAGAAAAAACGGGGCGTTACGAAAGGATTCGGCACGAACACCGCGCATCCTGATCTATAGAAGAGGTGGCTGGGTCGCTTGATCGTTCGAGGCGATGTTGGTATAGCTGTA
>CAYOJQ010000081.1:0-437 GCA_964404325.1 uncultured Oligoflexales bacterium | reverse complement strand
CGACTTATGAATTCAACAACAACCGCTTCCGCATCGACCGCCATAGTCCGCACCGCCGTCTTTCTCGCCTGGTCGACGATCTTTTACAATTTAATTGAAGGCGTTGTCTCTGTTGGTTTTGGCGTCGCCGAGGAATCGGTCGCCTTATTCGGATTTGGTCTTGATAGTTTTGTCGAAGTGGCATCCGCTTTTCTCGTTCTGTGGCGTTTTAGTAGCGAGGCGAATGGCGGAATCACACGGGTCGATCGTGAGGTTTTTGTCAGCCGCGGCATTGGGTGGCTTTTTGTTCTATTGGCCGTTTTGATCGCTTTGACGAGCATTCACGAACTTACACAGTTTTCTCATCCGGAAACAACTTTACCAGGGACGATCATTTCAACGCTCAGTATTGCTATCATGATTTATCTTTGGAAGGCTAAGGGCGCGGTTGCTGAAAA
>CAYOJQ010000080.1:0-11530 GCA_964404325.1 uncultured Oligoflexales bacterium | reverse complement strand
CCGCCATCTACCTTTGGCCCATGCCAAAATCTGAGAATCCATCGCAGTAATGCGCCCGTGTGGCGCATATTTCCAATCTTGCATTTTTGCTGAACTGCTGAGAATTCCAAAATCTGTAGCCAAAGGCCGCCTTTTCTCAGAAGGCGAGTTTTCTAGTTCGACAAACTTTGAAAGATTTGATGGAAAGCTAAAAGTCAGGCGGCTTCAAAGGTCCTGCGGATTAGTCTTCCGACAAATGCATCAGAGAACCCTTCCCGAATGCCGATCTGTTCGAGGGTTTCACCTTTGAAATGATCATCGCGCCAGACAAAGCCTCGGATCAAATTACGGAGCTCCTGCGGCGGTAGATCAAACATATCCTTCTTTTTGTGGTCCGGGCGTATGATCGTAACACCTTTGAATGCCCGTTTTGTAAGATAGGGAATCCGCAGATCAAATGTTTTCTCTCCAGGGGGTAGGCCTATTTTCAATTTCAATACCTGTGAAACGTATCTAGCAAGCTCAACACGGTCGATCTTTATGATCAGGTTGTCGACATCAACCGCAACTTTCTGAACAGAGCCGACCAGATCATCCAGTTCAGAAAGGTGGGCGGAGATGACATTCAGGCTCTTGTGATCCTCCTCGACATTCAGATCAAACAGGTCTGCAGCCTTTTCCTTTTTACGCAACAGATCTTCCACGGCCTTATGTACGAATATCTCGATTTCATGTGCAGGAATCCTTGCAATGACGCCCTTCGGGTGTTCCCGGTATTGCAGAAGATTTTGGCTAATGTAGTACCTGTATCTCTTGCCACGTTGATGCGTAAAACTTGGGCTGTAGAGATTACCTTCAACATCATAAATCTTGCCCTGCAAAGGCTTAGGTTCTCCCGGCAGTCTGCGGGTTCCTCTGATACCAGTAGCATTTTCGATTAGTTTCTGTTGTACGGTATTCCAGAGATCCTCCGACATTATTGGCGGATGCTGGCCGTTATAGATCTTGTCCTTATGCCGAATTTTTCCGATGAATATAGGGTTTCGCAAGATATGCTGCAAAGCACTACGCGTCATAAAACAATCGCCAGTCCTGTTTCCCTGCATGGATGTCCGCACCGGTGTTTTGATACCTCGTTTACGTAGATCTTCCGTAAGATGGCCAATGCTTTCCAGTTCCAGATAGCGCTCATAAATCATCCTGATAAATACCGCATGTTCTTCATTTGGAATCAGGTGCCGATCTTTAATCTCATAGCCGATAGGCGGTACACCACCCATCCACATGCCTTTTTGTTTGCTAGCAGAAATCTTATCGCGGATACGTTCTCCGGTAACTTCCCGCTCAAACTGAGCGAAGGATAACAGCACATTCAGCGTCAGACGCCCCATCGACGTTGTCGTGTTGAAAGATTGCGTGACGCTGACAAAGGTCACACTATGCTGGTCAAAAACCTCGACCAGTTTGGCAAAATCCATCAGGGAACGAGTCAGCCGATCGATTTTATAGACCACGATAATATTTATCTTTCCAGCCTTGATATCGACCAGCATCTGCTGCAATCCTGGACGCTCCATCGTACCGCCCGAAAACCCGCCATCGTTATATGACTGTTTAACGGGCATCCATCCTTCGGATTTTTGGCTCTGGATATAGGCCAGGCAAGCCTCACGTTGGGCATCAAGAGAATTGAATTCCTGTTCAAGCCCTTCATCGGACGATTTACGGGTATAAATGGCGCAGTATTTTAGCGGTGGCTTCATGTTTTCTTCTCTTTCTTGTATTTCAGACCGAAAAATGCCCAACCGTTCCATCGCGACCCAGCGATGGTCGAGGCGACTTCTGAAAGACTTGTGTATTTCTTGCCTTTGTGTGAAAAGCCGCCATCGTCCAGAACCGTCACCGTGTGACGTTCGCCCTTCCAGAAACGCACTAGTTTTGTGCCCGGCTTGATACTTGGCTGGTTCTCCGTAAAACACTCGTGATTGCGGCGATATTGAGCAATTAAATGATCAAGCCGCTTTTGCTGCTCTGGCGTCAGCCCATGGCCTGTCTTTTCACGCAGCTTATATTCAAGACTTTTTTCCAGCATCGCGCGTCCAATGCGGGCATGGGGCTGCAAGACCCACAACTCAGCCCATCTATGGCGTAACTCCGCCAAGGACAGTCTAGCAATACTATTATCAGGAACGATCAGACCCTTGCTCATGTACAGACACCTCACATGTCCATACACGCTCTATTCGCAGAGGAAGTCCAGTGTAATTATGGTAGATCATGGAGTTTCCTAGATAGAGGGAATAATCGGATAACTCGTATAAATGCTGAGGGAGGGGCCTCAGTTTACGACATAATAAACACTTCTCTTGAGGTGGCTTTTTATGCTTTTCTTTGTACTGTTTCAAGGAAATCGCTCTCGTTTATAGCCTTAATAAGATGATCAATCGCAAGTTCAACTTGCTTTACCGTATTTTGAAGACCAAAGCTAAATCGAATAGAGCTTGCGGCGGCTTCATTCGTCAGGCCAATCGCTCGTAACACATAAGAAGGTTCGGGGGTGCCTGTGTTGCAAGCTGAACCTGTCGATGCCGCCACAGACGGCTGTAGAGCTTGAAGTAGGCTGTGCGAGTCGATGCCAGGAAATTGGATATTCAGATTTCCAGGATGGCGGTTGGTCTCATCTCCGTTCAGGATAGCGGCAGGATATGCCTTTTTGAGCATGCTCCAGAAGTTCAGAGAAAGCTCTTTCAGAATAGTTTTATTCTTATCTCTATCTTCCCGCGCAAGTCGACACGCCTCCCCAAAACCGACGCAAAGCATCGTAGGAACTGTTCCCGACCGCAAGCCAGACTCTTGTCCGCCTCCATGAATAAGCGGAGAGATTTGACTTTGTACGTTGCGCTTAATGTAAAGGCATCCAATACCTTTAGGGCCGTATATCTTGTGCGCGGAGAGGCTTAAAAGATCGACATCCGTTTCCGTTACATTCAAGTCCAGAAATCCCGCCGCCTGTGCGGCATCTGTGTGGAACAAGGCTCCAGCCTCATGCGTCAAGCGGCAAAGCTCCGCTATCGGTTGCACCGTGCCGATTTCGTTGTTCACAGTCATGATCGACACGAGGCCGACGTCACTCCCCAGAACCGCGAGAAGCTGTGCGGGTTCAATGAACCCCTCATGAGAGGGCGAAAGGTAAATGACTTCAAACCCATGCTTTTCTGCAGCCTTCGCGGCCTGCAGGACGCATTTGTGTTCGAAGGCGCTAACGATGATTTTCTTTTTTTGCGCGGCTTTGAGTGCGGGAAGAGAGCCAAAAACGGCCAGATTGTTGGCTTCTGTCGCACCTGACGTAAAGACGATCTCATCAGCATCTGCACCAATAAGAGAAGCGACATCGCGTCGTGCGGCATCGACGGCCTTCTTTGCCCCCCAACCGAAGTAGTGGTCATTGGAATGCGGGTTACCGTAGATTTCACTCAGATAGGGAAGCATTCGTGCGCCAACGCGCTCGTCGACAGGCGTCGTTGCTTGATTGTCTAAATAAATGAAGCCGTTTGCCTCGGTGTTATTTTTCATAGAAGACGCCCCGCGCTTTATCAATCAATTTATCAAAGACTGGAGGTGACTTCCAGTTTTTAACATGCTACCTTCTAAGAAACTGGAACATATCCCCAGTGAGGAAGGTAACATATGCGTCGCGGATTGCTATACGAAGAAGCGTTTAAGAAACCCCAATTTTCAGGTCACGAGACTTTTCCCCTGCGTTATGGGTGGCTGAAGAAGGTTTTTGACGCTGTTTATGCCCTTGAACAGAAGAAGCGGCAGTCCGAAACGAAAGACCTCTTTCTAAACGACGAGGCCATTGCCCGATTCGGGGTTGGTAAAAACATGGTAGGCTCGATGCGCCATTGGGCGACGGCTTGCCATGTTATCGCTGACGATGGGGACAAAAACATCGTCACTACCGACCTCGGACAGCTTTTATTGCCAGACGATGGTCTTGATCCTTGGCTCGAAAACAGCTCATCTCTGTGGGCATTTCATTGGAACATCGCGTCCAACTCGGCAAAAGCTACATATATTTGGCTCTTTAGTCACTACAATAACACTAGCTTTGATAGAGACATCCTCGTTAAGTTGATGCTAGAAGTCTGCGACAAGCGCGAGGACTGGAAAAATATGGCGGAGACTACCGTTCGCCGCGACGTGGAATGCCTTGTTCGCGCCTACGTTAATAAGCCTTCAAAGCAGGACAACTTCACCGAAGAGCAGATTGAAAGCCCTCTTGCTGAACTCGGTCTGATCCATCCCACCAACAAAAATGACACTTTCCAGCTTCGACGCGGTCACCATGCGTCGCTGGGCGACGGCGCATTCCTGTACGCTCTTGTCGATTTCTGGAAGAGATTTACGGCGGCAAAAACACTGTCTCTGGAAGCCATTTCTTACGAGCCGTGCTCCCCCGGGCGCGTTTTGTGCCTCGATGAAGATGCGGTTGCTGAAAGACTGTATTCCATCGAAGAAACCTCGAATGGCCGCATATCTTGGACGGAAACCGCTGGTCTGCGTCAGGTTACGACCAAATGCGATTTAGAAAAAATGAACCCGCTTGACTTCCTTAAGTTGGATTACGAGACGACGGGTCAGCGCAAAAAGGCGGCTTAATCATGGCAACATTATCCTCGAAAGTTCATGTCAGCGAGCGTTTCCAACGTTCAATTCGTATCGATACCGATATCGGCGACGAAGGCATTATTAGCAGTTTCATCTGCCCTCAATCTTCCGTGGAAGTGTTGTTGAGCATGGCTCGTGGCCGTCAGCAAGCAGGGGAAGCCGCCTTTACTTGGACGGGGCCTTTTGGTTCGGGCAAGTCTAGCCTTGTCGTCGCCCTGAGTGCCTTACTGGGAAGAGAAACCCGTCTACGCCCTAAGGCTGAAAAAGTTATTGGCGAGAAGAACGCCGCACAGATTCTGAAATCGTTTAACGTCCCCAACCGCAAGGGCTGGACGTTTGTCCCTGTTGTGGGGAGTCGTGGTAACGTGTCCGATGCGCTGATCTCGGCCATTAAATCCAGCACAGGTACTAAAGCTAAGATTACAGCCGATAACCTTGTTCAAACGCTAGGGGATTTGGCAAAGAAAGAAGAATGCGGCCTTTTTATCGTCCTAGACGAAATGGGCAAATTTCTAGAGGGTGCGTCCGAAGGAAATAGCGATATCTATTTGTTCCAGCAGTTGGCTGAACTTGCCACGAGAAGCAAGGGAAGAATCATTATCCTTGGCATCTTACACCAGGCTTTTGCTGAATATGCTCGCCGCCTGACGCGAGATGTGCGCGATGAGTGGACAAAAATTCAAGGACGGTTTGTTGACCTTCCCCTCAATGTTGCTGGTGAAGAGTTGATCGATCTGGTCGGCCGCGCCATCAAGAGTGATAAGAAACCTTCTAAGCCTTCAGAGGTTGCCAAAGCCACAGCAGAACATATTTCGGCATGGCGTCGCGTCCACGTTCCCAGCCTGATCAAATCTCTTTCCCAATGCTGGCCTCTCCATCCGGTGACGGCGGCTCTTTTGGGCCCGATCTCCCGCCGTCGGTTTGGACAGAACCAGAGAAGCGTCTTTGGCTTTCTGAATTCCGCAGAGCCAAATGGCTTTCAAGAGTTTTTAAAGACTGCCCCCTTGGCCGATGACAGTCTTTACGCACCCTCCAAGCTCTGGGACTACCTTAAGGCTAACCTTGAGCCGTCGATCATGGCATCTCCTGACGGCCACAAGTGGTCTCTGGCCGTCGATGCTCTTTTCCGTGCCGAAGCCGTCAGTAATGACCAAAAAACCTTAAGTGTCCTGAAATGCATCGCCTTAATGGATTTGTTCCAGGAACGCTCTGGCTTATCGCCTGAGATGAGCTTGCTCTCGACCTGCTTGCCGAATCTCTCCAACAAAGAGCTTAACCAAATCCTTGAGAGGCTCGTTAATCAATCCATCATCTGCTACAGAAAGCACAAGAAGTCGTACTCCTTGCACCAAGGCAGTGACTTCGACATCGATGCGGCAACGGAAGAGGCTTACAAGCAGATTCCTGCCTTGGATTTCAACCGTATCCGTCAGGCTGCGCGCTTCCAGCCCGTCGTCGCTAAGAAGCACTACCATGAAACTGGCGCTCTTCGCTGGTTCGACGTTGATCTTGTTCCCGCAGAACAGGCTGAAAAGGTCGCCGCAACGTACACCCCGTCCGATGGAGCCATCGGTCTTGTTATGGTGGTGATCGGCGCAACGGAAGCCGGAAACCTCGATAAGATTTGCCGCGCCGCTTCTGGCGCAAACCCCAAATGGCCTGTTTTTGTTAGTGCCGCCCAAAATGCTGGGTTGATCCGCAGTCACGCGAAAGAGCTTCAATCATTGGAGTGGATTCGCGGCAATAACCCGTCTCTTGGCGGCGACACCGTCGCACGTCGGGAAGTGGAATCTCGCTCGGCAAAGATCAAAGACAGCCTCGAAGAGCACCTCTCTAGCACCCTATCCTCTGGCAAGTGGTTCTTGGATGGCGAAGCCGCCGTTACGCTCACTTTCAGGGAGCTTCACGCCAAGGCATCGGAGAAAGCGGACGAGCTTTATCCGAAGTCGCCCAAAATTAACTCTGAGCTGATAAACCGTATCAAGCCCTCCAGCAACTCGGTCGCCGCGCTTAAAGACCTTTTAAACGCTATGATCGCCAAACAGGGACAGCCCCGCTTGGGCATTGAAGGTTACCCCGCTGAGGGAGGTCTTTTTGAGACCCTATTGGCCTCGTCAGCTTTGTACGCGAAAACAGACGAAGGGTTTGGCTTCAAACTTCCCGATGCGCGACACGATGCCGCAAGGCTGGGGCCTCTCTGGAAGGCGGCTGATCAATTCTTTAAGCAGAACCACAGTCGCTCCGTCCCAATCACGGAGTTGTACCAGGTCTGGACGTCCCCTCCCTACGGGGTTAAGGCTGGGCTGTTACCCTTCCTCTTGCTGGCGTACCTCATGACGCGCCCGCATGACTATGCGATCTACCACGCTAACCTTTACCGCCCTAGCATCGACAACGTCTTTATCGATTATCTTATGAAGGTTCCGGCGGAAATATCGCTCCGTGCAATGAACTTCTCGGATATTGGGCAGAAAATTCTGGCAGGCACGGCGGCGGCCCTGAACCGCCTCCATCCGTCGATGTCGCCCCTATCAGAGACTTCTGAACCGTTAGCAATCGCTCGTCGTTTGGTTATGACGGTTATGGACTTGCCGCCTTGGGTTTTGAGAACGCACCAGCTCTCAAAACAAGCGAGAGCCTTGCGTGAACTGATCAAAACCGCCAATGACCCGAACAAGGTTCTATTTGACGATCTCCCCACTCTTTTTAAAGAATATGAAGGAAATCTTAACAAAGGAGATGTCCAGCCCATTATCAACGCCCTTGAAGAGAGCTTGAACGAAATGGTCGCGGCATACCCCAGGCTTTTGGCAGACCTGCACCAACAGCTCTTTGATGAGTTGCAGATCGATGGGAAGGGGCAGGACGCACTTGACGAGGTTAAGAAACGCGCCAAAAACATTGCACAGGTCTCGGGAGACTTTAAATTCGAAGCCTTTGCCACACGCCTGTCGACGTTCAATGATACGGTGGCTGACCTTGAGGGCTTGATGAGCCTTGCGGCAGACAAGCCGACAAGAGACTGGATTGACCTCGACGTAAACCGCGCAAAACTTCGTGTTGCAGAGCTTTGCCAGCAATTCAATCACCTTGAAGCCTATGGCCGTGTTCAAAACAGAGAAGATTACCGCGAGGCTATTTCTTTCATGGTCGGCCTCAATGGCAAACCCAAGACCTTTGTGCGCGAATTCACGGTGAAACAGACGCAACAAGAAATCGTTCAGAAAGTCGAGAAACAACTCTACGAAATCTTGACCAGCACCGTAAAGGCAAATGACGATCTGATGCTGGCCGTCCTTGCCAACCTCGGCGCACGCATCCTTGATAAGGACACCTCGAAATCTAAGAAGGTAAGAACATGAGTGCAAATACTGGAAGCGTCCGACACGTTTTAGGCCTTTCTGGAGGCAGAGACAGCGCCGCTTTGGCGGTCTATATGCGCCAGAATAGGCCGGAGCTAGACATCGAATACTTCTTTACCGATACGGGCAAAGAGTTGCCGGAGGTTTACGAGTTCCTGGGACGTCTAGAGGGCTTCTTAGGAAAGCCGATTCTGCGCCTAAACCCCGACAGAGATTTCGATTTTTGGTTGAAACAATACAACAACTTCCTGCCATCGCCGCAAACCCGCTGGTGTACCCGTCAGCTCAAACTCCGGCCCTTTGAACAATGGATTAAGCCAGAGCTTGAGGCGGGAAATTCCATCCTTAGCTACGTCGCTATCCGTTCTGATGAAGAATATCGGGAAGGCTATCGCGGCAACCACCCCAACATGAAAACGGTTCTGCCTTTTAAAGAAGCTGGCATCGACAAACAAGGGGTTATTGAAATTCTTAATGCCTCCGGCCTCGGAATGCCAAAATACTACGATTGGCGTTCCCGCAGCGGATGCACATTCTGCTTCTATCAGCAAAAAATTGAATGGGTCAGGCTAAAAGAGCTTCACCCAGAGGCTTTCGCCGAAGCTCGTAGATACGAGAAGGACTCCATCAATCAGGGGGCGACCTTTACCTGGACAGAAGGAGAGTCTTTAGATGACCTGACAAAGCCAGAGCGGGTCGCTCAGATCAAGAAGGATCACCAAGAACGCCTCGCTAAAGCTCAACAGCGCCGGGTAGCGAACCCATTGAGAGCGGACGCCTGTGAGATCGACATCGATGATCTCTACGGCAATGCCAAAGTTTGCTTGGCTTGCCACAAATAGCGTACTAATCTAGCCACTTCTTTAAAGTTGGCCACGCCAATTCAGCTATACGTTGGGAGCGTTTCTCAATAATGTCGTTTGTCCAGTCTCCGGAATAGCAAGAGATACTCTTGCAAATGTTCAAAAACTTAGCGTGAGCAAGGTACTCATCAGAGTTTTTACTCAAAACTAGGCCTTCTTTTCCGAGCTCTGTTTTAATGCTTTCGAAAACAGTCGGATCTTCCGATGCAAAAAGAGCATAAAGGTTCTTCTTGTGCTTCCAGGGTCGATTACCTGCAATCGAGTTTTCCGTCTGTGGAAGCAGCGTCAGATTTCCTAAACGGTGCACTGCATCTTCGTCATATATCTTTTTATCCCAAGTTCCGTCACTTGATTGTGGGGCGATGTGTTCAACCGTTAAGAACGCTTCATCTATCCAGTTATCGAGCGTAAGCATGGGCGCAACGGAACTCCGCCCTTTTTTGATCAGCGGCAGATCGTCCATGTCTGGAACAGCATCGTTTGACGCGCAGAAAATAATGAAACGAGCCATCACTTTTGAGAGTTTAAAGATAGCGCATTTAGAAGCGGCTCTAACCCAAGAGTCCGGCGTGTCCAAATATCCCTGCTCATCCAAGTAATTTTTAAGCAGCCGCTTATAGTTCGCAAGAGAGACGACACCGGGTATCGCTCCAGGGCGCTTAGCGAACGGTGGGATAGTAGCATTGTCTCCAGCAAGACCGTTCCTCATTATATCTCGATATATATTGTCAATATTTTCTGTCCCTCCCTTCGCTCCACGCCAAAGCGTGGAGAAAGCAACTGTGGCAAGAACCGCCTTAAAGAAATCATTAAACGCCTGTTTTTTTTCCTCACCATCAGCGGCGCGGAGGGCAACATCATAAAATCGAGACAATGGCGCAATAACAATGTTGTGCTTTAGTTGCCGCAGCATATCCAAACCAACCAAAGCCGCAGGATCTGGGTTGATTTGGTGGATTGCCTTTATATGGCTTTTTGAAGGGTCATTCCAAACCTCCCGCATAAAAAGGGAGATATTAGACAAAGAGTGCACAAAATCTCTTTTTTCGTCGAGAGACTTTAGCTCATCAAACTTTTCCCTCAGATATCTACGTTGAATATTTAAGCGTTTTTGAAGCTTTTCACCATTTTCAGATAAAGCGAAAGGGATCAATAAATCCGACGTTGCCATTTGTTTGTCTTGAGCCTTGTGAAAAGAGCCAAGGTATTCTTCTATCTTATCTACAAATTTCCGTGAAGGTGAGGTCTCATAATGTTCAATCCCTTCTTCATCGATGATTCTAGGCTTGAAGGTCTCAAATGCCGTCAACGGCTCGCCAGTGGTGTTTAATGCCTCAAACATGTCAAAGGCATCATCCTCACTCTCCGTGGTAACTATGGTTAAGGCGATTCTGTTACTAATATATTTAGAAAAAATAATAAGTCGGAGGATATCTAAAAACGTGTCATATAATTTATGATCTGAGTTTTCTGTTATGAATTTGACAACGGGCTTTGGCAGCTCGTAGCCCCATACGGAGGTTTGAAATGAAGTCGACTGAGCGATACTAACCATGTGGGGAAATTCATAGTTATTATTCTTCCCAGTGTAAATTTTCCTCACTTCACGCTTAATAAATGAGAAAACTGTTTCTACACTTTTGTAGCCGTCATTATCTCTCCCAGCGTCATCTTTCACGCTTAATGCAAAACCATTTTTGTCACCTGTGCCTTTAATGTACTTGATGTAACTCCATATCAAATGAGCAATTGGACTTACATACTTTGCCTGCGCTGGACGACGAGACCATACGTCGCTATAAGCGCGGATGACCCTCGGATAAAATTTATTCTCACCCTCCCCGGTTCTCATATCCAAAATAAAGGCATCTTCAAGCTCGGCTGCGACTTGGAGACATTGCTCATATATCCATGAGAATTCCTCTGTATCTATTTTTCCTGAAAACTTCTCTTTCATTTCGCTCAACATAGAATGGAAAACAATATTAAGCATCATGAAAGTACATATGCGCTGCTGTCCATCAATTATAGTCATTACGCTTGGCGCTACATCCGGCTTTACCAGGGGATGGACCGTCCGCAGTTTTGTATCTTTAATAGCAATTATGGTGCCCAAGAAACTGATGACGGAGTTCCTCTCTAAAAGTTGAGAAATCCCATTTAGAACATCCTCAAAAAGACGCGAAACATTCTCAGCGTCCCAAGAGTAGTGCCTTTGATAGGCCGGAATATAGCACCCTTGTCCGCTTGTTTGTAAAAAATCCCAAGAGCTTCTTGGTGCGGCTGAAAAAGTTTTTGTGATATCGACAACTGACATTTAGAACCTCATAATTTTTTATAGCAAGTGTTCAAGATCGTATCTTCCGAGGAGGCCTCGTAATACGGCATAGGTTTCATATCTATTCTGAGATAAGTTTGCAAACTCAGCTACGCGCCCTAGTTCTGATTTAATCAATTTTCTTGCCTGCTCACTCTCGTTTTCAAAGCGCTCCGGCAAAATCATGATAAAATCAAAAATTCTAGCTGTTTTCTTGCCTGGAGAGCGCCGCAAAATACGACCGCGCCGCTGAATAAATTGGCGGGGGTCTTTTGAACTCGCCAGAATATAGGCGGTGCTACACGCCGGAACGTCGATACCTTCGTCCAGGCACTTAA
>CAYOJQ010000079.1:0-11661 GCA_964404325.1 uncultured Oligoflexales bacterium | reverse complement strand
ACCAAGGTTCCACTGCGAGATCATGAGTTCCGTGCAACAAGCTTGGATCAAGCGGCTCATTAAGAACCTGGCGCGAAAAAAGGCGCTGCCGCATCTCTTCAATTTCTTGGCGAGCGCGTTTCATCCCATCCTGAATGTTTTCACGATCAGGGCGAATATGACTCATGATGTAGAGACGATGCTTAAGACGATCGACGGCAACCACGTTGCGGAAAAACATCAAATGCAAATCCGCGCAATTTGTCTTCTCGTTTGGAACAGGAACACGCTCCAAGAAACGAACGCTATCGTATCCCACATAACCCACCGCACCACCTTGAAACGGCGGCAGGCGTTCAAGATCCGGTGAGCGCAAACGATTCAACCATTCACCCACACGTTGCATGGGATTTTCAGGACGCTCACGCAACGATTCGTCGTCGCCCTCGTATATCAATTCACCATCGTGACAGACGAGAGTCGCGAATGGATTGACTCCCATAAAAGAATAACGACCGACGGTTTCACCACCGGCAGCACTCTCCAAAAGAAAAGAATGTCGCGCTCCCTGGCGAAGGCGTTGAAAGGCTTCAACTGTCGTCACTATATCCCAAGGAAACTCCACACCCACGGGTATCACGGAGTAACCGGCTTTGGCGAATCGCTCTGCTTCCTGAATGGATGGTATGAATTCCAAGAGATCTCCCGAAGAAAAAGCACGAACTCAAGGCTCATATCATAACATAACGGAAAGGGCCGAGCCCGAATGGAGTGTCATCCGAAGGGAGTTATAACTACCTATCGGAATTGGTTAATTTCATGGGGATTTTAGAAAATTCAGATAAATGCCGATAAGAGGTTCGCACCTACACAGGGAAGACTATGCTTACCAAACGTTTTTACAAAAGCTTGGCCGCGGCATCGATTCTGGCTCTGACAGTCTATGGCTGTTCGGCGGAAACTTTGAACCAGCGTTCTGTTTGGGAAGACGATCATAGTCACGATGGTGAGGCCCCTGGGGCTCACGATAACGAGAATACTTCCGGTTCTGGCAACTCGATGCCGAAACCGACCGACCCAGGTAACTCGGGTGGTACCAACCCCGGTGGAACCTCAGGAGGTAACACCGGCACCCCAGGTGATACTACAGGTGGCAATACAGGCACACCCGGAGGTAACACCGGGGGCGATACAGGCGGTACGCCCGGAGGCAATACTGGCGGTGGCTCAGCGGTTACTTACGCAAAAGACATCGCCCCGATCATGTCCGCATGCACAAGCTGCCACGGTAGCAAAGGTGGCGTGACCCTCGATACAAAAGCGAAAGTTCAGCAGAACTTCCCGAAATCCTTGTCTGAGATTGAAAAAGGAAGCATGCCACCCAGTGGTAAGCTGAGCGCTGACAAGATCACCATCCTTAAGGCGTGGCAAGCCGCGGGTTTCCCCGAATAAATTCATTCAGATTCAAAGCAGCGTGTGCAGGTCTGCCGGTATAGAGCCGGCAGCGAACGCTGCTTTTAGCATTCCCCGCTCGGGTTTCATCTGTTCCTGTGAAGGAAGCCAATAGAATACACGCGGACGTTTTAGTCCCGGGAGATGGGTCTGTAACATTTCCTTCAGTGGCGCCAACTCAGGGCGGCTTGGCCCCCAAAAAATTGCGACGGGGACCGCGCCATACTCACGATCTGGTTGCGGGAACACAAGCCATTCACCCACCCCATTCAAACGATTCAAAATTTCCTCGATTTCTCGCGGTGCTATGTTTTCGCCACCACTTTGGAAGACATCATCCGCTCGCCCCAAGACGATAAATTGACCGTCCACGCGAACAGCCGCTTCATCCTCAGTGACAAACCAGCCTTCGGCGTCAAAGGGTTTCTGCAGCGTTCCATCACGCCAATAACCTTGAAAACGTGTGGCACCGCGAAAGGCCATGCGCCCCTGCTTAAGGCGCACATCGCGATGAGTGAGAGCTCCCCCCACGAGCCCGGATCGCCAAGGAGCTCCAGGTCGCGTCGCGGTTAATTGCGCGCAACACTCCGATGCCCCATAAGTGATGGAGACGGGGACATTCTGTTTTTGGGCGGCCTCCATCAACGCGGCACTCGTGGGAGCGCCACCCAATAAAATGGCTTTTGCCTGACGCAAAACGTTTAAAGCGCCTTGGTTCTGAAGAGCTCGTTGTAGTTGGGTGGGAACCAAGGAAAACATGGTTGCTCGCGAGGATGCGAGAACCTCTTCCGTTGTTTCTTCAGCGGCCAGTTCGACAGCCGCGCCCGCAAGCCAGCAGCGAAAGGCCACCATCAGTCCGCCCACATGAAAGAGTGGCAGATTCAACAGCCAAATATCTTCGGGTGTCAGTGCATAAAAGGCGTTGCTACCAACAGCGGAGAAAAACAGATTACTCCAACTGAGCTCAACGCCCTTGGGCGCACCGCTTGAACCGGAGGTGAAGATCACCATGGCGGGGCCGTCAGCGATTTCGGATCCTTGCCACGATTTTGGCTCGGTTGTGAGCCATTCATTCCAACAGAGAAAGTCCTGGTATTTTTCCGTCGTGATTACGCGCTTACAAGGAACCTGCGCGGTGAAAAAATCGAGACGTTGCAGCGGGTACTTGTCAGGGACGGGAACAAAAACAATGCCGGTCAACAAACAAGCAGCGAAAACAGTTAACGTTTCTTCGCGCCCCAAGCCATAGACACCAAGATAGTCACCGAAAGAAAGATCAGCGGCATGAAGCCGCGCCGCGCATGATTGTACGTCCGCGAAAAAATCTTCGTAGGATTTTGTTGTGGATTTCTCACGAAAAAGAAACGCCGACCGTTGCGCCCATGTTTTTTCCCACGCGGCGAAAAAAGCCGCGCGTGTCATCACAGGCGCTGCAACCATTGCTCATCAACCTTTGTTTGCAGCAAATCCGTCAGCGAGAAATAACCGTCTCGATCAAGACGTTTAACAAGAAGATCCTCTTTCAAGGCCGCATAGGTGCCAAGCCCCATGGGTCGATGAAGAGAAAAGACGATATTGAGAGCCAAAAATGTTTTAAGGCTCACACCACTCTCGTAGGTGCTGCTGATAACAACACGACCACCACGCCCTTTCAGACGACTCAGTCCGGAAATGCCACCCATACGAGTGGGCTTACACACATAAAAGGGAACATCCGGCCACTTGTGCTCGGGAAGATCCCAAAGACTCTCATCCAAAGCCAACGGCACGCCATCCTTCAAAAGATCAAGCGCGGCAATGCCATCCGCCAACGGTTCTTCCACAAATTCAATGGGCAGTGTTTTAATCTGCGCCCACAACTCTTGGAAGGCTTCCATGGAGTAGTGACGATTGGCGTCGAGACGAAGGCGCGTGCTTTTTGGCATTTGCCGCGCGAGATCCTTAAGTTGCTGAACCTCGTTCGCCATAGTATCGCGACCAATTTTTATTTTGATAACAGGCGCGCTCACATGAGTCGGAATCGCTTGCGCCAAAGACGCGGAAGCATCCTGCCAACTAATACCATCGAGTCCATCGCTCAGTCGCGTCGAGGCAAGGATCATATGCCACAGCGCCTGCTCAACACCGAACAAAACGGAAGGAAACAGATCTCTGGCAGCGCGCACAAGCCCAAATCCAGGCTCATGCCACTGCGCGGCGGAAGCCTGGAAAGAGAGCATCTCTAATTGAGGCACAAGTTTTTTTAGCTGTTCCACCGCTTCATCTAAAGACTCCCGATGCACACCGGGGAGCGGAGCGATTTCACCGAAATAGCGATTCTGCCGCTGATCCCGCAGTTCAAGCAGCACACCGTCGCGTCGTTGCAACAAGTGACCATGAACCCGCGTCGGTTCGAGCGGTAACGAAAATCGCCAAAGTTGGGCCGAAGTTATTTTCACGCCACCATCACCGCGGCAAAACAAACCGCGTAAATAAAATTAAATACAGAGGTTTTTTTCAAAGCTTGATTAAGAGCTTTTCCATCTAAAAGCAAGAGGGGCTTGAGATGTTTTTGCGTGAACCAGATAAGAATGAATAAAGCGACGCCCCCCTGCCAAAGACGACTTTGCCAGAAAGCATAGAACGCAAGGACGGCAAAACTTAGATACACAAAGGCTAGAGGGAGCCAACGGCCAACACGATCCCCAAAGACAACCGCCAAAGTGGTCTTACCAGCCTGGCGATCCGTCTTGCGATCACGAAAATTATTGATGGCCATAAGGCTAGCCGCCATCAATCCAGGACCCAGCCCCCAAACCCATATTTCCGTCGGCCAACTGAGGGTGTGGAGGTAGACGCAGCCAAAAACCGCGACTGGTCCGAAAAAAAGAAGAGCCGCCACTTCACCGAAGCCGTGATAAGCCAACGGGAATGGCCCGGCCGTATAGGCGTAAGCACCCACGCAACAGAGAAGCGCGATCAAAATGATCGGCCAACCGCCCCGAACCGCGATGGCTGCGCTCAGAAGCATCGCCGCGAGAAAACACCCGCGATAGGCATTACGAATCGCCCCCGCGCTTAACAAACCCGACTGAGTCACCCGCGTGGGCCCCAAGCGTTCGGCGTGATCAATACCCCGTTCGGCATCTTTCACATCGTTTACGAGATTGGCGGCTGATTGCAATAGAATCACCGCCAACACCGTCGCCGCCACCACTCCCCAATGAACGAGAGAGAGGGGTTCCGTCAGCAAGGACAAACCAAGAGCATTCCCAACGATGACCGGCGCGAGACCGGTCAATAAAGTGGGAGGACGAATGGCCATCACCCAAGCGCGAGCGCTCATAAAACCTCTTTAAGGAACGCGCGTGAATTTGTTGAAGTCTGGTTTACGTTTTTCAACGTAAGCGTTGCGACCTTCTTGCGCCTCTTCAGACATGTAGTAAAGCAACGTCGCGGCACCCGCCAATTCCTGAACACCCGCTTGGCCATCAATGCCAGCGTTAAACGCGGCTTTCAAGCAGCGAAGAGCGAGAGGAGATTTATCGAGGATTTCGCGCGCCCATTGAATCGTCTCGATTTCAAGTTGTTCAAATGGAACGACCTTGTTCACAAGACCCATGTCGAGAGCTTCTTTGGCGCCGTATTGACGGCAGAGATACCAGATCTCGCGCGCTTTTTTCTGACCAACGATATCCGCAAGGTAGCTTGCGCCGAAACCGCCGTCGAACGAACCCACACGTGGACCTGTTTGACCAAAGATTGCGTTTTCAGAGGCGATAGAAAGGTCACACACGATATGCAACACGTGACCGCCGCCGATCGCAAAACCGTTCACCATCGCGATCACAGGCTTTGGTAGGCTGCGGATTTGTTTTTGTAGATCAAGGACGTTCAAGCGCATAACGCCTTTACCGTCCGCATAACCAGCGTCTTTACGAATACGTTGGTCACCGCCAGAACAGAAAGCTTTATCACCGGCACCTGTAAGAATCGCGACGCCGATTTTTTCGTCTTCGCGGATATCCTCAAAGGCGCGAATCAATTCAAAAACCGTCTGCGGGCGGAACGCATTGCGCACTTCCGGGCGGTTGATGGTGACCTTCGCCATACCATCCCACTTTTCATAAACGATATCAGTGAAGTTAAATTCTTTAGCTTTGATCCATTCTGTCATCGCAAAACTCCTATAATGCACGGGACAAAAGTTCGTCCCGCTGCGGGTCAATGACACACTCAATCAGCGTCGCTGTTGGTGTTTTATAATTTGTAATCAAGACGTCCTTAAACGCCTCTTTATCCGTCACACATTCATAACGAAGACCCGCCATGGCCGCGATGCCTTCGAAGCTAAATTGATGCGGCGTCAGCATTAAGGGATCCATCACTTCTGGATACACCGCAACGGGAAGTTTGCGGAAAATCGTTCCCTCGCGGTTGTTCACAACCACAACCGTAATGTGCTGGGTCGTCTGCTTTAAAAGTAAAAGAGAATTCAAATCGTGAATGAGCGACACATCTCCCAGCACGATGGTTGCTGGTTTTTGCGCTGCTTCCGCGTAACCGATCACTGTGGCTACCTGCCCCTCAATACCACTTAAACCACGGTTCGCGATCACTTCAAGGTCGCACCCGCGATCCGTCACACCCCATGTATCGAAGTAACGAATGGTTGAGCTATTGCCACAAAACAAAATGTGATCTTTCGGCAACGTCGCCAAGATCTGATTCGCAATCGTAGGGAAACAGAAAGGAGCATCCGCTACAAGCGACTGCATCTTCTCTCGCGTCGTTTTCATCACCGCCAAGAGCTGCTCCATAGCCGCCATGTCCTGAGTATTTTTCCGCGGCGCACATTGAGAGGCAAACGCCCCTTCTCGCATGATGAGCGGTAGATCTCTCTGATGCTCGGGATCTTGAGTGTCCGTGAGTTCGTTCACAACAAACACATGCTTCGGTGGCTGCGCGCGACGCAAATCATCAAACCACTTCGTCACGAGGCGCCGACCAATCTGCAACACACAATCAGGCGCGTAAGATGTTAATGCCTGATACACCGCCGGAGTCTCGGGATCGAGAACCGTTAAAGGATGCTCTTTGTTTAAAATGCCTGAAGTGACATCAAAATAAACAGGCCAGCCGAGTTTGTTCGCTAAAGAAAGAACGGCCGCGCGGTCGTCCGCATGATTAAGTCTTCCCACTAGGAGAAGCCCGCGTTGCGCTTCCGCGACGCAGCTTTGCACGTATTCCCACGCGCGCCCATCGAGAGTCGGCGTTAACTGCGCCGTTCGCACGGGAACGGATGCGCGTTTTAAAAGTGCGTTCTCGGTATGTTTAACATACTCCGCCGGCAATGATTTTTGCGGCGATGGACCAAGAGGTTCTGTAAACGGCACGTTCAAATGAACAGGTCCATGCGGATAGGAAGTCGCCACGTTCAGCATCATGGCCACATGCTCCAGGAGCGTCGCGGCTGACACTTCAAGAGAAGCAGCGGGAAGCGAAAGAGATTTTTTTACAAACGAGCCGAACAGATGATCTTGTTCCATCACCTGATTCGCGCCGCTGCGCACCAGCGGAAACGGTCGATCAGCGGAGATCACAAACAAGGGAACTTGTTCCTGAAAGGCCTCGGCAATAGCTGGGTAGTAATTGCAGGCGGCGGAGCCAGATGTGCATAACAGCACACCGGGATGGCCCGTGGCTTTCGCATAACCAAGAGCTTGGTACGCGGCGGCTCGCTCATCCATGCAAACAATCTTTTTGATGCTGGGTTCCGCGGCAAGTGAGGCAATCACGGGAGCATTACGATTTCCAGGAGAAACAAAAACACGGTCGATCTGCCAACGTTTTAATTCGCTGACAAGGCACCACCCCCAAAGGGTGTTTATATTTGTTCTAAGCAGCTCATAGTTCATGGCGCTACGTGAACAGCCCCAAAGACGTTCAAGAAATTTTTCATCTTCGCTTCCGTTTCATCCCACTCTTCATGTGCACGCGAATCAGCTACAATGCCAGCACCCGCGTAAAGGGTGGCTTTAACGCCTTGAATCACCGCCGAACGGATGCCGATGGCAAAATCACCAGCAAAACCGCTTAACCAACCTACTGGACCTGCAAACCAACCGCGAGTGAACGGCTCGTATCGCGCGAGAAAATCCAGTGCTTCCTGGCGCGGCGTCCCACCCACAGCCGGTGTTGGATGCAATGCATGCAAGACCAACGTCGCGGGCACTTCCTCACGCAGCATGCCTTCAAAACTCGTAAAGATATGCTGCACGTGATGCAGACGTAGCAGCGATTCATGCTCGGCTTGGCGGAAGCTGTCACAGAATCGCTCCAACAATTCACTCACGTAGTCCGCCACGAAACGGTGTTCGGATAATTCCTTATCGGAACCACGTAGTTCTTCCGCATGCGCGGAATCACTTTGACGGTCTTGGGCACGACGTCGTGTACCAGCAATCGCATCCACGTGAAGCGCACGCCCTTCCCATGCTAGAAGTCGTTCCGGAGAGCGTCCCATAAAGGCCGCATTTTCCGGCGTGACCCATGCGAATAGAAATGACGGTTCATTTAATTGATTGAGTGCGGAAAGAAGCGCACCTGGTGCCGCCTGCGCACTGAGTTGTAAATGCTTGCGACGGCTTAACACCACTTTTGCAATGCGACCGGCGCTCATCGCCCGCTGCGCTTCGGCAATCATCTCATCCCATTCCACGCGGCTTGGCGCATCATGGGTTTCTTCACAAACGCTCAAGGCAAGTTCAGCTGCTTCGCCCGTGCGAGAACTAAGCGTCCTAAACGCTTCTTGCCAATCCGAAAGCACCTGCTCCATGCTCGGCTTTGTCGCGTAGCAGCGTCGCCAATGAAACTGCGTGATCTTGTCGCTCTCCCGCCACTCACATTGCGGGAGAATGAAAAAGCTGCGGGAAAATGGCTCTTCAGGGCTTTCTTCCGCGGCAAAGGGAAGACCGCCATAAAAACTCTCGGATGCAAGGCTTGCTTCCGCGTCCCTGAAATCAGGGAGACGATTCAACACCACAACCGCACCAACACCCACGGCGGACTCAGCCGAACCTTTTCCGCGCCAGTAGACGCGCCAGGTATTGGGAAAGGAATCAATCAAAGAAAAAGGATTCAGAGATCCCGTCCACACGGAACGCGCCACGGCAACGAATTGCCCATCATAGGCAAAGACGTCTACCTGCGGCACCGTGCACGCGGCACCCACTAGCGAAGCAGAGGCATGAGCCTTGCTCGTTTCCATTAGGCTTTGTCACCCCAGTAAAGATTGACGATGCCAAAGGTCAGAGAAAAGCATCCGACTTTCTTAAAACCCGCTTGGCGCATCAATGCTAAGAAATCTTCACCATAAGGGAAGGTTTCGATGGTTTTATTGAGGTAGCTATAAGCAAAATCATGACCGGTCAGCATGTTGCCAAGGATTGGCAAAATGTTGCGCAAATAAAAGAGATGACCAAAACGCACGATGCGAGATTTCGGCAGGCCGAACTCCATCACCAGTGTGCGTCCACCCGGCTTCAACACGCGGTGGCACTCGCGCAGACAAGCTACAACGTCGGGAACGTTGCGAATACCAAAAGACATCGTTGTAGCATCAAAACTTTGATCGGAGAATTTTAGATCCTGAGCATTGCCCGTGAGCATCTCGATTTTTTTATCGAGTCCTTGCGCCGCGATTTTCGTGCGACCAACCGCAAGCATCTCTTCCGATAGGTCAATTCCCGTGACCTTCTGAACATTCGGAGACTTCACCAGCTCCAATGCCACGTCACCAGTTCCAGTAGCCAGGTCGAGCACCTTCAGCGCGTTTCCTTTCGGCATCTCCTGGCGGATGCGCTTGCGCCAAACATGGTGCAGGCCAAACGATAGAACGGAGTTTACGAAATCGTAGCGGCTGGCAATCGCATCGAAAATCCTGTAGGATTCACTTTTCTTCATGGGAATTGTCATGGGGGAAAACATCCTTTAGCTGCAGTTCACGTCTATATAAACCATCCAAATCTCCACCAGCAAGAAAAAACAGATCTGTTATTGAGCCTTGCGCCTCCAGTGTGTATAAGAGTTCACGATTATTTGAACCAACTTCCTTGAGAAGGTTGCTCCGTGAATATCCCGTTATCGCCAGAGGCCATCCCCTTCGCGGTGATTCATAGCATCCAGAAGCTTCAATTTGATCTTTCCCAATGGGAAGAAGGCAACCCGCGCATTGGCTCGGTCCTTTCCAAATCCGTCCTGTCCGGAGGAAAACGCCTTCGCCCCCTTATGACTTTTCTGATGGGGGATCTTTTTGGCCTGTCTCATGAAGAAGTGGGGCCATACAGCCGCGCCGTCGAGCTGGTCCATGCCTCGACGCTGGCCCATGACGATGTGATTGATAACGCCGATGTGCGTCGCGGCAATCCCAGCATCAATGCACTTTCCTCCAACAAACAAGCAGTCCTCGCCGGTGACTACCTGCTCGCTTTTGTTCTCGGCGACATGTCACGACGCGGTCGCAATGATATCGTGAATGAACTTTCCGCCATTATTGGGGATCTTGCCGAAGGCGAGTGGCTACAGATTGAAAACCAAGCCAAAACGGATTTGACACGGGAAGATGTTGAGCGTGTGGCGCTCAAGAAAACAGCCAGCGTTCTGCGCTGGTGTTGCGTCATCCCAGCCATGCTTCACAATGCGCCCCCCGAGGAAGTGCACCTGGCGAAGCAATTCGGCGAGGCCATGGGTATCGCGTTCCAATTGACCGATGACATTTTGGATTTTAAGCGCCGTGATGGTGCTGAGATGCAAGATCTCAAAAACGGCGTTATAAATGCCGTGATCTTTGAATTGATGAGTGCGCATCAAAACGGTGCTCAAGTTATCAATATGCGCGAGCACGCGGCGTTCCAACCAAGCGAAGAAGAGCTGACGCTGGCTATCAACGTCACGCGCGTTCGTGCGGAACACCTTTTGAAGATCGCGCGCGAAAGTTTACAAGAATTGTTTACCCGTACTGCCGCTAGTCCGAGCGAAACACAGCAACGAGCTTTCACAGCTCTTAACTGTTTGATCGATTACCTGGCGGTTCGAACCTAAGCGAAGCCATGACTGATCGTCCTCAAAAAGAAGACACCCAGCTTGCCCCTGAAATGGAGGATCTCGCGCAAGAGATCGGCCAATTCATGGAATATTGGGGTTTTAAGAAGGTGCATGGAGAAATCTGGTGCCATCTCTTTTTGTCGAAACAAGGTCTTGATGCCGCGGAGCTGATGGCGCGCCTTAAGATTTCTAAGGCGCTCGTAAGTATTTCTCTCAAAGAGCTACAAGAATTTCAGGTCATCGAAGAAGTGGGAAAAACGGATCGCGGCACCCGCCTTTATGTGGCGAAGCCTGATATCGTGACACCGATCGTTGATACCATCCGCCGCCGCGAACGCCGTATGATGGCCCGCATTGAGTCCGCCCACTCGCTCCTATCCCGACTCCCTGAGTCAGAACGCGCGCGTATGGATATCGATTGGAATCGCGTGAATTATCTTGGTCAGCTGATCGAAATTGCCAACGCGGGTCTTGAAAATCTTATTAAGAAAAAATGGCAGAATTTTTCGGAATTCTTTTTTCTCCGCCGCCGCTACACCAGTTTGAATTCACGTATCGGCAACCATAACAACACGCATCCTTCCACGAACGACTCGCCCGAGCATCGCGAAGAGTCGCATTAGGTTCCCGTCATTCTGAGCAGCGCGAAGAATCTCACTAGATCTTTGTTTCCTATCGTCATTACTTTCCACGTCGGGCGGCATCAATCGCCGCCACATCGATTTTTTTCATTTTCATCATTGCGTTGAATGCCCGTTTAGCCTCACTTCCACCATTCGCCATCGCTTCCGTGAGTGTACGGGGTGTAATTTGCCAAGAAATGCCCCATCGGTCTTTGCACCAACCACACATGCTTTCTTCGCCGCCATTTTTCACAATGGCATCCCAATATGCGTCCGTTTCTTGCTGGTTCTCAGTCGCGATTTGGAAGGAAATGCCTCGCTATGCTTGAAATATGAACCGCCATTTACCCCGATGCATGGGATGCCCAAAACAGTAAATTCAACGGTTAGGACATCACCCGCTTTACCCGATGGATAGTCGTCGGGCGCTCGATGAACGGCGTCTACTGAACTATTGGGAAAAGTTTCCGCGTAGAAACGGGCTGCTTGTTCAGCACCTTTGTCAAACATCAAGCAGACTTTG
>CAYOJQ010000078.1:5210-11745 GCA_964404325.1 uncultured Oligoflexales bacterium | reverse complement strand
GGACGTCCAGGTGGCGATCGTCCCGGCGGCGGCTGGGGTAACCCAGGCGGTGGACACGGTGGAAACACAGGTGGCGGTTGGGGCAACCCAGGCGGTTCACGCCCACGTCCAATCCCCATTCCCATCCCCATTCCTGTTCCATCACCCGGTAGCTATGACCGTTGGATTGGCGAATGCCGCGTTGTGTTAGAAGACCGTTATGGTTCAATTCTTCGCACCTTCCAAGGTTACGGACAGTCTCGCGATCGTTACAAGGCGATCGAGGACGCTCGCGATGACGGAATGGATCAGTGCCGCGATTACGAACGCGCCGGAGCTTATCAGTGTGTTCAGGATCGCTGCGAAACCTACCGTGATGGACGCTAGGTAACACCCGGAAAGTTCATAAATTTTTCGTCAAAAACAAGAGGGGCGTGGTGTTTACACCGCGCCCTTTTTGCGCCGCGCAAACATTTGTGTTAGCTTGCGGGTCTTATCTATTTCTCGACCGAGGCTTTGAACTCTCTATGACAACTGATCTTAAGAAGTCGCGCCCTAAGGCTGTGCTTGTGGGCATTCAATTACCAGGCGTAAGCGAAGCCGAACACCGGGCTTCCCTTGATGAGCTGGAGCGACTTTGTCACACCCTTGGGTTTGATACGGTCGCGAAAATTTCTCAGACACGAAAGGCTTTGGAGAAAGGAACCGCGCTTGGCGCCGGTAAACTCCAAGAGCTGGCGCGCGTGACGGGTGGCTCCGGTGTGATTGAAAACCCCGCTCAGCATAAGCCATCAAAGGCGAAGTTGCGCCAAATGGAAGAAGATGAGGAGGCGTTAGGGGCTGAATGGGAAGAGCTCGCGGAAGAAGAATCAGAAGAAGATTCGGAACTCGATCCCGCGCTTGAGGGAGTAACGGCCTCAGTTGTTGTCTTTGACAACGAAATTACGCCGATGCAAATGCGCAACATCGAAAGCGCCACGGGCGTGGAAGTTCTCGATCGCGCGGGAGTCATCGTCGAAATTTTTAGCCGCCACGCGCAAACGCGTGAGGCAAGGCTTCAGGTTGAAATCGCCAAGCTCAACTATCTCGCACCTCGTCTTCGTTTGAGCCGCGTTGGCGGCGATCGCCAGGGCGGTGGCATGCAATCAAAAAGCTCCGGTGAAACAGCTCATGAGTTGGATCGCCGCCGCATTCGGGATCGTATCGCGGAACTAAAACGTCAGCTTGAAGTCATTGGATTGGAGCAAGCCAACCGTCGTCTACGCCGAAAAGATTCGCTTCGTGTGGCGCTTGTTGGCTACACCAACGCGGGAAAATCATCATTGATGCGCGCTCTCACGGGTAGTGAGGTATTGGTTGCGGATAAACTTTTTGCGACCTTGGATACCACCGTGCGCACGCTGTTTCCCGAAACGCAGCCAAAAATTTTGGTATCCGACACCGTTGGGTTTATCAAAAAGCTTCCTCACGATTTAGTTGCCTCTTTCCGCTCGACTTTGGATGAAGCGTTGTCCGCAAGTCTGCTCCTCTATGTGGTGGATGCATCCGATGAAACATTCCGCTCACAACTAGAAGTAACACGCACCGTTCTTGCAGAAATTGGCGCCACGGGCATTGATGCCCTTTTAGTTTTGAATAAAGCGGACAGACTCGACGAAGCCACCAAACGCGCCCTGATGGTCGAGTTTCCTGACGCCATCATGATCTCAACGCGCGAGAAAAAAGATGTGGCGTCGCTGCGTGAGCAGCTCATTCGTTTCTTTGAAAAAGACATGGAAGACTTCACCATCGAGATTCCCTACGAAAAATCCGCTCTTATCGGTGAACTGCGTAGTCGCGCGCGTGTCGTCAGCGAAGACGCAAACGACACGGCCATGATTTACCAGATTCGCACTCACAAAGGGGTGTTCGAGAAATTAGTGGAAATGATCGCGGTGAAAAACTAACCTCAATACATCCAGTGGATGGAATGGTCCCAGGGCCATTCCCCACATCAGGATGTCTTTCGGCGGATATAGAGAATTTTCTCCACTTCAGCGACCACGTCACCCGCTTCATCCTTAATCTCAGCATAAAAAACCGGCTCAATTTTACTCTTTTCCTTGAGCTCGCTTTTAATCTCCAACAGACGCTCTTCCGTCAAACGAAACTCGCAGCGAACCGTCCCACGCCCAGGTTTTTTGAAGCGAATGGTCGCGCTTTTATCCCAGACGATATACTCGCGCCCAAGGTTCTCGAGAAGCATGAGCATGTAAAACGGATCGGTCATCGAAAACAGCGATCCACCGAAAAGAGTTCCGACGTAATTGCTGTTCCAGAATGTCAGCTTCAAAGTCACGTCAATCTCTCGCATGTCATTTGAGATTCGTTTGACGCGAATTCTTGACCCAATAAACGGCGGCCAGAAGCTCATAAGTTTCAGCAGAGATCTACTTTTCAACGGGTGCCTCGCTACAAGAATGAATTGTCATTCTTTCATATCTTTCGTGCCATAAACAATATCGAATGCCGAAGGGACGTCTTCGGACTTGCCGAAGCATAGGCGTATTCAGTCTGGCATTCTTCTTGCCCCTCATGCTGAAAGAAATTTTGAGGAGAGCGCCATGAAAAAAAATCACAGTGAAAAGAAGCAACAGTCTCCGCGCGAGCAAAAACAACAAAAGCGCTCCGAAATGAAACCCCACAACCTCGGACTTTGGAATGAAAAAGAATTCAGCTCGCACGCATCCTCTTTCAGCTTCAATGAATTCGAGGATAATTATGGCAACATGCCGGGAAGTCGCAGTGGGCTAAGCCGCCAATACGCTCCGGAAAGCGACATGGAGAATCTCGTTAACGAGAATTACTCCTTGAGTGGGTATTGGGGAAAGGGACCCAAGAATTTTCGCCGCAAAGATGAGACCATCCTGAATGATATTTGCGAGAAGCTCTATTCCAGCGACGAAATCGACGCGTCAAACATCGAAGTCACTGTTGAGAGTGGCGTAACGACGCTCAGCGGCACCGTCCCGATCCATAACATGAGGCATCACGCCGAAGACCTTGTGGCGTCTGTTTTTGGCGTCATCCGCGTCCTAAATGTCCTGGAGACCGAATTACGGGAAACTAGCGCGTCGTAACCCCCTAGGGCATCGAGAAGACTGCTGATCTTGCCGCTCAAGCGTGGTAGGAAGTGGCAAGAAATTTTTCGAGGTGAAACCATGTTACGACGAATCACGAGTTCCACTATCTTCTTGTTTTCCTTCGCGGTCCCGGCGCTCGCTGCATCGCCATCCGCTCCTCAGCCAACGAGCGAGATTCCCGCTCGCCGTGAATTTCCAGTGAATCCTAAGATAAAACCCTGTGACGATTTTTATGAGTATGCCTGCTCGGAAGCAATTAGCGGTTTTAAACTGCGCGAGGATCGTTCATCTCACACCTTTTCCTTCGACGATTCTTTTGAACGCATTTTAACCGCGAAAAAGAAGTACCTCAAAGAATTAGGTTCCAGAAAAAGCGGACTCTCACAAAGGGCGCAAGAGCTTAAGGACGTGTATCAAGGTTGTATGAACGCTCCAGCCGCACGCAAAGAAGAACCTAAAATTGTCAAAGACACGGTTAATGAACTCAGCGCTATAAAGACCAACGAAGCTTTCGAGGATTTTGTTGGCAAAAAAATCTTTTCCAAGGACTTTGGTGTTTTTGACTTCGGCAATATCGCTAACCAAGATGACCCGGAAAAGCATGACTTCCTCTTCCTCGCGGATCTAAAAACCCTTCCTGAGCGCAGTTATTACGATAACGCGCCGCTTATGAAAGACTACGAAACCGTCGTCACGGAGTTCTTTAAGGCGATTGGTCGCGACAATCCCGCTCAACGCGCCAAGCAGGTTATTGCGTTCGAAAAGGAATTCGCTCAGTCCTACCCTCTTCCCGCGGAATTGCGCGACTTGTTTAGCAAGCGCACAAACATCAGCCGCCAAGAATTTCTGAACAAATATCCCAATCTCAAATTTGCCTCCGTCGTAAGTAAACTTCCGGAAGGGATTGAGATTCGCGATATGACACCAGCGAACTTCCAATGGCTTAACGATAAGTTTGCGTCCACACCGATCGGCACCCTACAGGATCTCTATCTCTGGCGTTCTCTCCCCAGCGAAATGGATGATGCCTATCAAAACTTCTACATGAAGTATTTTGACTTTAGACACAAACATCTGGGTGGCGCGGCCAAGCGCTCCGTGCGCGAAGAACGCTGCACCATGATGGTGATGAATAACTTTGATAAAGAGATCGACGCCGAACTGATCGATGTTCTCTTCCCCAATTTCCCGACAGAGAAATTTATCGGCATGACGGAAAAAATCCGCAATGCGATCGTCACCGGTATGGAACAAAACAAATGGCTATCTTCCGAAGCACGCACGGCCGCCGCGAAGAAGATGAAAGTGGCACGTCTGCAACTGGTAAAACCCATGACGGAAGAAGAGTGGGATTTCCTCCCCGCGGCGAACTACTCACCTGATCAGCCACGCAATAACGAAAAATTGTATCGCTTGAAGGTCGAGGAAAAAGTCTTCACGGAAATTCAGAAACCGCGTAATCGCGATGTCTGGGGCATGGGTCCTCTCACCGTTAATGCATACTACAGTCCGTCCGACAATAAGTTTGTGATGCCGATCGGCATCCTTCAGTATCCTTTCTATGATCCCAAGCTCAATGACATCGAAAATCTCGGCGGCATCGGCACCGTGATTGGACACGAGCTGGGTCATGGGGTCGATGATGATGGATCTCGTTACGACTTTGAAGGTCGCATGCAGCGTTGGATGAGCGACAAGGACCTTAAGGAATTTCAGTCACGCACGCACAAGCTTGTGGACCAATTTAATGCTATCGGCCACAACGGCGAACTGACACTCGGTGAAAACATCGGTGATCTTGTGGGGGTTACTTTTGCCTATCGTGCGGCTTTCCCCGGCAACAAAGGCAACGTCGAAGACAAACAAAAGTTCTTCCTCCAATACGGACGCGCTTGGTGTCAGGTACAGCGCCCAAAATACCGCGAACGCGCTCTTAAAACAGACCCGCATGCAATGGGTGACGCCCGTGTGAACGAACAAGTCAAGCATCAAGAAGGCTTTGCTGAAGCGTTCCAGTGCAAGCAGGGGGACAAGATGTTTCTCGCTCCCAAGGATCGTGTCGTCATCTGGTAATTTAAGTTTATGATTGAATGGAAAAGGCGCCTACGGCCGCCTTTTTTAATATCAATGGGCGAAACAGGCGTGGCAGGTCCCTTGCATCATCCTCGACAACAGAAAGAGAGGGCCTGCTTATGCTTTCACATAAACTATATGCGGAATTCTTAGGTACATTTTGGCTCGTACTGGGTGGCTGCGGCGCGGCGGTTATATCCGTGGCGTTTCCTGAATTTGGCATCGGGATAGCCGGAGTCGCGACGGCCTTTGGTCTTGCCCAAGTGACTGGACTTTATGCGTTCGGAAATATTTCGGGAGGTCATTTCAATCCTGCGGTATCCGTTGGCCTCGCCGCCGCGGGACGTTTTCCTCGCAATGAAGTTTTAGGTTATGTCATCGCTCAAGTCGCTGGTGCGATCCTAGCGTCAACCGTCATCTATTGGATCGCGTCCGGGCGCCCCGGTTTTTCCGTCGATAATGGGTTTGCGCAAAACGGCTACGGCGCCGCTTCTCCCGGTGGCTATGCTCTGGGAGCGGCTCTTCTTTCCGAAATTGTGATGACAGCGGTATTTGTCATGGTGATTCTTAATGTGACAAGACAGGGTGCCCCGAAATCCGTTCAGCCCATCGCCATCGGACTCACTCTTTGGCTTATTCACCTGATCTCGATTCCTGTCACCAATACCGCGGTGAATCCCGCACGAGCCACAGGTCCCGCACTATTTGTTGGTGGTATCGCATTAGGACAATTGTGGGCTTTTTGGGTAGGCCCATTTATTGGAGCCCTCCTTGGAGCAGCCGTCTATCGTTTTATCACGACGGGAAAGATGAGACTGATGGAAGAAGAAGAGCATATCGAAGAACCGATGCGTGGGCGTGAACACGGACAGGCTCCGGCCGCCTAGAAGGGAAACTTATGGAATGGATCTCCTATTTCCGCTTGGACTTGTGTTGGTATTCATCCTCCTTGCTGTAGCGCTGATTATTGGAAAAACGAGACCCCCTCGGCCACAACACTGATACGGAGGTCCAAGGGATGGTGACTATGTTTGTACCCTTTCTTTTTATAGCAGGCGTATCGCTTACGTCCTTCGCAAGCGGTGCGTCTTTTAAACTCACAAGCGAGAACTTCAAGGATGGTGCCTTTATCCCGAGTGTGTTTGCCTATGACAAAAGCAGTTGCGGTGGCGAAAATGTTTCCCCCCAACTCGAGTGGAAGAATCCTCCCGCTGGAACAAAAAGTTTCGCCATAACAGTGTTTGACCCGGATGCACCGACCGGGCACGGCTGGTGGCACTGGACCGCATGGGATATTCCCGCAAGCATGAACGGAATTCCTCAGGGGTTTGGCAATAAAAAGACGGTAGGCATTCGGGAAG
>CAYOJQ010000078.1:0-5200 GCA_964404325.1 uncultured Oligoflexales bacterium | reverse complement strand
TCGGTTATGGAGGCCCTTGTCCTCCCATGGGTAACGCACCTCATCGCTACGTCTTTACTCTTTACGCGCTCCCTGTGGAGAAAGCCAACGTGAGCACGGATGCGTCACCAAAGGAGATTTCGAAAGCCCTTGAGAAGGCTGCGCTCGCAAAGGCCGAGCTGACTGGACTTTATCAACGCGTTGCGCAGAAACGCGCGAAGTAGCGTTAGTTGAGAAGCCCTTGAATTTCTTGAGACAGAGACGTCACCGTTGCGTCCTGCCACTGCATTTTTGCATGCCAAGCGGCGATTTTTTCCACGGCACTCTTTGTTGTAAACGTGTCCTCATTTAACGCGTCGCAACGGCTATCGGGCGTCTGTACAGCCGCGCGAATACGGTAGAGAAGCGCCTGATTTAGAACCTTCACGGACTGCTGCACCGCGGCTTTGTGCTCAGCGGATATCGCCGGTGTTTTAGCGGCATCAACATGACGTTCAATTTGCGGCAAAGTCTGCTCGACCCATTGCCTGATACCGCTCCCGGCTTTGTTCCAGCAGCCTTTGACTGCTTTTTGTTTTAGGCTAGACCCAAAAGGCAACCGTTCATCCACACTCTCAACGGATTTAACCAGGCGCACGTAACTAAAATAAGCATCATGCAAGGGCAGCATGTTGTAAGCGCCTTCTTGTCCCTCGAAGCGTTCGAGATGTTTTTCTCCCGCCTGATGCAGATGCTCCATCTGCGCCGCACCATCTTCCGTCATCTGCAGGCTAGGCTCCATGATCCATCCCGCCACCAACCACGGGAAATCGATTTTTAGAACATCGTTAAGAAGGCGATCGCGATCATTGCCCATCTTTTTGTAGAAACTCTCCGGATACTTCCAGCATGGGAATGGATTATTCGCGTCACCGGAGTCAGCGCACCCCCGAGCCATCACATTTGAAATCTGCGCCGTCTCCCATACATTGAAACGATGGAAGGATGTTGTTTTTGTTAAGTCGGGAAAGCTCAGGCGGTTAAAGCGCATCATGTGCTGCGTCAGCAATACGGACGAATACTTCTCGCTGGCAATACGGCCACTCACCCCAGACACAATAAATCGTCTTCCATCAAGCAGAGATGTTCCGTCCATGAGCTTCCATAGATTTTCATCCGACGGATCTTGCATGTAGGCGTTCTGCAAACGCACCCATGAAACCGTTTTCTCAGCGTCTTTTGGCTCCATGGGAATTTCAGGCATCCATTCCGCGGTGGAGCTATGATCGTCACCGTGGAAAAAGTCTTCCGTCCACTGGTTCAGTCTGAACCCGATGGAAACCTTATGCACGTCAAGAGCGGCTATTTTGTTGATGAATGTAGAAGCTGTTTCGGCCGAGCTCAATGATGTTTCAAAATCAATTTGTTGTTCGCCCAGCGAAGTCAGCAATCCATTATCACGCTCGGCGGCTGAGCCGGTGAGAACTTTATTGCCTGGCTGAAAAGGGATAAACGTTTTTGCTCTGCACGGTTTCGCAATCTGATAACGCCATCTCTGCGCGTGGATCATGCGCACGATATCGATCGCCTTGTCTCCAGGAAGAGCCTGCCCCCGCGCACGGCGAAGAATCGCGGCATTGGGATAATCAATACGCGCCAGGTCGATGCCATCTGGACCGTGGCAGGAAACGCACCCGCCTCGTTCACCGGGAGCGCGCCAGGCAGCCAGACCAGCACGCATGAGATCGTCATACGAATCATCGGTGAGGTTTGGCAGTGGAAGCGTCGGGACGGAGCGTGTGTCCACGACGGGAATTTCTTGTTTGGATGAGAGGATCTTAAAATCCTTGGCGAGATCCGCGTCCGAAATAATATCCGCGGGAAATGCGGGCATCGTGGCTCCGCCGTTACGCACAAAGCGGATGAACGACTCCTCGTTGCTCACGTGGCGTAAAGGTGGAAACTCCCCTTTTTCACCACCTTCACCAGCAGTGCCGTGACAGCCGCCACAGTTGTTGAGAAAGCTTACGGAAAGCGGTGATTCCTGCACAACAACAGGCTCCAATTCATCCGTGCAGATGCCGGCGCCTTGTTCGACAGACGTGGGCTTGTAAAAGGATTCGGGAAGCTCCGCCAGCGCGCTTTCGCTATTGGGAACATCACCAGTAACATTGCGTGTCTTTTTCCCCGATGCTCCTTTGCAGGAAAGCAGCAGACACGCTACTCCAACGATGAGAAGGCCACGTTTCATCAAAATCACCATTAAAACCTTACATGGACTGAGTTAGGTCGGTTATGAACGCGGACCAATCAGTTTTACAGAAAGAATATTTTTTTCCACCCGTGCCACTGGCAATCTGCTCAATGGAACTAGCGGCTTTCGTCGTGCTGCTACAGAATCCTGTCGCCTCGGAAGGTGAAAAAACAAAGGCCTTCGGTGCGACGTTGTTGTTTTGCGTCTTCGCCATATTCTGGAATTGGCTCGCGGTTACAATGGTTGCATCGTTGGAATTGAAGAATATGTAAACGCGCTTCGCTCCTTTACGAAGGAACGAGTTCAGTTGACCGGAAAGATCGTTCACGCCCCAAGTCCATGAATGCTCCGGCACATCAATCAATTCATTGCATACCTTGATTTTCCCGGCGGAATGCGTGGATTCGAGATTGCTTGTGGCTGGATCGCAGCCCGCCGCAATGGTGCCTAACAAAGTATCTTTCGGCTCCATTTCAAAATTAAGCTGTTTGGAATTCTGTGCCGTGAACCCATCAGCGGCATCCAGTGATACTTTCACTTTTGAGATCGCGCCCGTTGTGCTCGCGATCAGCGCGTATTTCACATCTTGACCCTGATATTTTTTTGCAACGGCCGCGAGAACCTGCTTAACCGCGGTTCCTTCGGCAACGCCTTGAGATGTATTTTCGCCACCAATCCCCACGACGGCAACGACATCCAACTGCGAGGTGTTACCCGTGTTTCCCGCACTGTCGGTGTCGCCCGTATTTCCAGTGCCTCCCGAATTGCCGTTATTCCCCGTTGAATTCTCGTTCCCATTGGATGGATTTCCGGATGAAGCGTCATCGCTTCCACCCGTCTTTCCATTCTCGGAAAACGGCTTCTTACGCGCGGCACTTTTGTCGGAAGATTCGCAGGCCCAGAGGCTTACACTCAAAAGAACAATGAAAGGAAAACTCGCAAAACTCATGCTTTTCCCACCAAAAGAGAGATAGACCTATTCCCAAGTTTTATCGGTACAAACGAAAAAATCTTTAGCCTTTATTTGGTAAGGATTGCCGGCTAAATTGGTCAACGCCCTAGAACCGTAAGATCTTTGTGGTCTAACCGCCTTATCGGTTGAGGCAAAGCGCCACGAAGGCGTGATATGCTTATAGCTAATACTGGTGCATGGGTCGATTTGTGACAACGAGTGGAACTTTCCATGAAAAATTTGGAAAATTTACTAAAAAACTACCAGAACGGGGACGTTGAGGCATTCGAGGAGTTTTTCCGCCGCACAGAAAAACTGATCGCGCGATTCCTGACCAACATGCTGCGCAATCGATCCGATGCCGAAGACGCTTTTCAAGAGACCTACTTTCGCATCCATAAGGCCATTACCAAATACGATGCAAATCGTGATGCTTTGAACTGGGTATTTGCCATCGCCCGCAATGCGGGCATTGATCGGATACGCAAGAGATCCAATCACGAAGAACTTACCGAGGCCGTCGAAAGAGCCGCTGTCATCAATAAAGATGACAGCGACATGCGCGATCTCATATTTGAGGCGCTTGGCGCTCTCAGTGCGGATGAAAAAAACCTTATTCATCTTCGCTTTGTGGAAGGTCACTCTTACGCGGAAATTGCCAAGGCCAAGGACCTTACGGAAGAGAATTCCCGCAAAAAAATCTCCCGCATCGTCAAAAAAATGAAAACAACCGTCGGTTTCTAAGGATTCGCGTCACGAAAGAAGGCTCTGCCCCGTAATAAGGGTGTGTAAACCTTCTCGTCATAAGGAATCCTGATGAAACAATTACTTACCGGACTATTCTTAAGTTCTATGCTTGCCGGCACTGCCCTTTATGGTCATGGTGAGGAACATCCCGGACCGAATAACGGGTTCGTCAAGATGCCAGGAGCCTTTCACACCGAATTGGTGCCGGACGGCGAAAAAAATGTGAAAGTTTATCTTCTCGATATGGCATTCAAAAATCCCGTGACTAAGGGATCAACCGTTACTGCTAAGATGACGGCTAACGGGAAGGATCTAGACACGACATGCACTCCCCAGGTAAATTTTTTCCAATGCTCGTTGCCAGTGAAGCTTAACGCGGCCCTCGGTGGTAAGATCGTTATTGTCGCCGAGCGAGACGGAAAAAAGGGCGTGCCGGTAACTTATGATCTCCCTCTTAAACGAAAGTAAGGGATGCACGTGAAAAATTCAGGCAGCACGGTTTCACAAAAAGCAAAGGATCATGTCCTTAACACCATTAAGATGGACATGAATCCCCCGTTGCTTGTTTTGCACACAAAACTTGGAGCCTCAGTCATTCTTGGGGCCGCCCTCTCTCTCGGCATCTGCGGTCAGTTTGGCCTTGGCTTAACCGATTTTGCCCGTAGCTTTAGTCTGTACGTGCACACAAACATGGATCCCGTTAAATGCGCCATCCTCTGCGGCATGATGTTTAGCATCTTTCCCGTGGCCATTCTTAAAGTCATGACTTCCACGATGCAGTTTCGCGTGATCTTCTCTAAAAAACTGCTCGATGTTTCATTGTGGATTCTAACGGTCGGCGTGATCATGGCGCAGTATGGGCATCATGGCAAAGACGCGACGGGCCTAAGCACTTGGTTGATCTCGGCGATCGTGAGCTTCTATATTTTCGCGAAGATCAAGGACGTCTCACAGGCTTTCGTCGGTCAACGCCTTCAATCCCGCGCCTGATCCAAGCACTCGTCATCCTGAGCACTCGTCATCCTGAGCACTCGTCATCCTGAGCGAAGCGAAGGACCTCAGTATCCCGGGACGGAGATCTCCTCCGTCCCCATCGGCAGGCTCCCTTAACCCGCATCATTTAAGCGAGTTAGCCCCTGATATTTTTTTTCAAAACACAAAGAATCCATGTTGACATAAGGGAGCGGTCCCCCTATTATCCTGAGCTCAAGCGGGGGCGTAGTTAAGTTGGTTATAACGCCAGCCTGTCACGCTGGAGGCCGCGGGTTCAAGTCCCGTCGCTCCCGCCA
>CAYOJQ010000077.1:0-11842 GCA_964404325.1 uncultured Oligoflexales bacterium | reverse complement strand
TCAAATTTGGTATTTAGCGAAAAGGCGAAAATATGCTTTGTTCCTCCTACACACTTCTAACCCTTTCACTTTTCGGCGCAGGAACTTCTTTCGCTGCAGATGGTTTGGATGCGGTTAAAAAATCTGGCAAGCTGCGTGTTGCGATCGACGCCACATACCCGCCGATGGAAAGCGAAGATGCTTCAGGAAAACCAGTGGGCTTTGACATCGACTTTGCGAATGAACTGGCAAAACGCCTGGGCGTAAAAGTGGAATACATCGTCATGAACTGGGATGGCATCCTCGCTGGGCTTGTGTCAAACCGTTATGATGTCATCATCTCTTCCATGAACATCACACCCGAGCGCTCCAGACAGGTGAATTTTGTTGAGTACGTGAAAATGTCTCAGCTCTTCATCTCGAAAAAAGGCCGCGAGGTTAAATCAGAAAAAGATCTTGCTGGTAAAGTGATTGCGGTTCAGGCGGACACCACGTCCCATGAATTTGTGCAGAACAAACAAAAGGGCGGTATCGCTGTAAAAGACATTAAAGCCTTTAAAATGGTGACAGATGCCTTTGCGGCCATTAAGGCGAATCAAGCGGATGTCGTCGTTGTGGATGAGCCCGTGGGACGTTATTACGCGAAACGAGATCCGTCTTTTGTGATCTCCGGTCGCGCCATGGCGCCAGAGCCTGTGGGTGTGGCGATGTCTAAAAAAGATAAGAAATTGGCTGATGAAATTCAAAAAGCCGTTCAGTCCATGGAGAAGGATGGCTTTATGAAAAAGCTTTCCGTGCAGTGGTTTGGTGCTGAGCTGGGAACTTAAATAACACATGGTTGAAGATCTTAGTTTTTGGCAGTTTTCTCTGCAGGTTGTGATTCCTCGCCTTTGGGAAGGGATGCAACTGACCCTGCAGCTAACCTTGTTAAGTGGCTTCTGTGGAATCATCTTAGGGCTTGTGGTGGCTTTGTGCCGTATCAGCCGCTCCAAGCTTCTGTCGTGGCCAGCTGCTTTCTATGTCACGGTGTTTCGCGGCACACCTCTTCTTCTCCAAATTCTTTTCATTTATTTTGCTCTTCCCCCTTTGTTGGATATCCGGCTTGAGGCGATGCCAGCGGGTCTCCTGGCGCTGTCATTGAATGCAGCCGCTTACTTGACAGAAATCTTCCGTGCCAGCATCCAGTCCATTGATAAGGGACAGATGGAGGCGGCTCGTGCCTTAGGCATGAGCTATGGGTTGGCGATGCGTCGCATCATTCTTCCCCAAACATTCCGCCGTCTCATTCCCCCCGTCGTGAATGAGTTGGCCGCACTGGCCAAAGACACCTCGCTTGTTTCTGTCATCGCATTAAGCGAGATGCTGTATGTCACGCAGCGTGTGGGCGCGAAATATCTGCGTCCTTGGGAAACATACCTTTGGGCCGCGGTCGGATACTTATTGATTGTGGTGACCTTAACCGCGGTAGCCGGTTTATTGGAGCGTCGTTTAGCGCGGCGGGAGGCTTAACATGAACAAGCCTATTTTGCAGACAGAAAATCTTTGCAAGAACTTTGGGCTTAACGAAGTTCTCAAGGGCATTAGCCTTTCCGTTTTCCCTGGGGAAGTGGTGTGCATTATTGGTCCCAGTGGTTCCGGTAAGTCCACATTTCTCCGTTGCCTCAATTACCTGGAAACCCCTACGGCAGGACGCATTTGGTTTGAGGGTTCGTTGGTGGGACAGCGTGAGGTGAAGGGAGAATTGAAGCCCCTATCAGAGGCGATGTTGGATAAGCAACGCTCCCAGATTGGTATGGTGTTTCAACGCTTTCATCTCTTCCCCCACATGACAGCTTTGCAGAACGTGATGGAAGCCCCTGTGCGCGTTCGCAGGATGTCTAAGTCGCAGGCAGAGGCGAAAGCGCGCGAGCTTTTGGTACAAGTGGGACTTGAAAACAAAGCGGATGATTATCCGGTTCGTTTGTCTGGTGGGCAGCAGCAACGGGTCGCGATTGCGCGTGCCCTGGCGATGCAGCCGAAGCTCATGCTTTTTGATGAAGCGACCTCAGCTCTCGATCCCGAGTTGGTGGGAGAGGTGTTGCAGACCATGCAGAACTTGGCAAAAGCCGGTATGACCATGGTTGTTGTGACACACGAAATGGGTTTTGCGCGTGAAGTGGCCGATCGAATCGTGTTTATGGATGGTGGTGTTATCATCGAAGAGGGTAAGCCATCGCAGGTGATTGAGAATCCGCAGCATCCCCGCACAAAAGAATTTCTCCGCAAAGTTCTCTAACAGCCGCGTTAGTTTAAAGTGGTCCCGATGCCAAAGGTCACGGAAGTCTCAATAATGCGGCTTTGCAGAGGACCTTTTAGGTAACGGTAGTTCAACGCACCTGTGAAAAATGCGTTACCGGACCACGCGTATTCCGTGCCTACCCCCAAACCAATTCCCGCAAAGCTGGACTGCACCGTTTGAAATTGGCGTTGATGAAATTGCAAAGCCACAAAAGGACGGAAGACCTGGTAATGGGTCAGCGTCGAGTTCCCAAATCCATAGGTTTCTGTTCCGCCTGAGGTTAAAGGAAAGTAACGCACCCCCAAGTTAGGACCAAAGCCTAATTCTACGGAAGATCCTTCGAGAGCATAGAGAGAATAACCGACACAGAAGTCCACCTGACGGTGAACGGGCAAAGCGAAGGTTAAATCTAACAGACTCAAGTTTGCAATGTGACTGGTGCCCTGGGAATTCTTGGCAGCAAGTTGAAAGTAGCCAAACTGCGCATCGACCTTTGACGCTTGGGAAGCGATCGCAGGCGTGCACATACCCCAGGCCGCTCCGAGAAGGAGTAGCATGCGAGCCAGCATGTTTGATTTTCTAAGCCGCCGTCTGTTCATCGGTACTTTCTTCATCTTGAGCTGGGACATCCATATTTTCTTGAGGCGCCGTGGAGGCGATCTCCAAGATGCGCTGTAGATGGAGCACTTCTTTGCCAATGGCTTCGCGAATGTGGCCAATACGCTGCTTGTCGGGCGGATTTTGGTCCAAACGCTTGAGATGCTCAATGAGCATAAAACGTTGTTTAGGATTCATCGCGGATTCAATGGTGCGGCGATCGTTGCGAGAAACATTGAATAGCGCCATGGCCAGATCTTCCATGGGAAGTCGGACAAGAAGTTTACCCACAACTTTTGCATCCAGATTAAAGAGTGCGTAAAAGGGCGGGCGGATGCTGTGAATCATGGATTGATTGTGCACCGTTTCGTAAATGTCCCGTTCGTCTCCGACTTCCGCAACGCGGAGGAAATCCAAGAGACTGCGCTCATGCTTGAAGTGCTTCAGTGTTTCAATATCGGCCCAAGGACGTAGGCTTAGAGCACGGTCGCGAATCATCTTAGCCTTATCGGGAGACAGAGGTGTCGGGCGAAAGTTCGCATCCAGCAATTGTCCCCAACCGCCGGGGAAAGAAGATTTGGCTACCGGCACAGAGTATGCGGGTGGCATATGAGCGAGAATCGCCAGCGCCTCGTCACGAGAAATCGACCTCATAAAATCAGGGAGAAGTTCCTTCAGCCGCCAAACTGCGATCAACGTCTCTTGCCAAGTTTCATTTGTGTTGCCGCGTTGTCGTGTGGAAAGCCGACTTACAAATTCAAATGTGTTCATATCGAGATGGCCTGGTTCTGAAAATGCCTCCAGCCAATGTTTTCCCGTGCCGTAACTAAAAAGTTTATTGCGCATATTGACGGGCATTTCATCGAAGAAGATGCCCATGGCTCCCTGGTTTGTCGCTATTTTCAAATCCATGGCGATCACGTCTTCCAAATCCGGAAAACCTTTGGATTGCTCGAGTTTTGTGACGACATCTTTCAGGGCATCTCGGATACGGAGTGGATCATTAAAGCTGACATCGCCGCTCAGAGACGTTGGTGTCTGGTGGGATGACATGGATGATGAATGCGCATTCATTACGGGTGCGGGAGCGGGCATAGGAGTGATTTGGCTGTCGCCACCACCTGATTTTGTGAAGGCTTTCGATAGATTTCGAGATGCCGACCAACTGATGCCCCATAGGCACAACAGGGCAAGCATCAGCAATCCACCGATCACAAAATAGGGCGTGTTTGAACTTTCATCCTTCTTATTCCCTTGCGCCCACGCTCGACGTTGGAACTCAATGCGGTCACGTCCCTGAATCAGGTTCAGCGTGGCGAAAAGGGCCTCACGCAGTTCAATGATCTCAGTCTCTGAAGCCGATTCCGGCAAGGTGATATTGACGTTTGCGGAGCGAATACGTTGTAACAGCTCTTCCTGAGAACGAGCGGGATCATCCCACTCATCTTGAATTTCAATCGTGGTGGGACCCATGACGGGAAGATCTTCGGTCGCTTTTGTATCGCGGGAGACGATGCCGTCCCGTCGCAACGGATCAAGAGACACTTGCACAATGATCGGCAGGTTCGGGAAACGTGCGCGAATAACACGAGAAGCTTCTTCACGCATGGTGCCTTCGAGTTCAATGACTCGTGGATGTTTGCGAATTTGTGCCTGTGCGATCTGCATGAAAAGCCAGCAGCACACACTTAGAAACACGAGAGCGAGAATTCTTTGTTTTTTATTCATGATCTTGAACCTCAGGATCAATGATGAGCACAATTTTCCGCGCTAATGCCAAATCATCTTTATCTAATGTCCCGTCGGGGAGCTTTGGGATGGTTACCCCGTGTCCAGCGAGACGCATTCGCGAAAGTGGAATCCCAGCATGTTGCAGCGCTCGTTGTGCCGCAACCGCGCGAAGCGCGCTTAACTCCAGGTTATCGCGTGCCCCCGTCTTGCGAGACGAGAGAGGGCGCGAATCCGTAAAGCCCACCACCGTTAACAGATGCTGTCCTGCGAAGGGGGTGTAACGCTGCGCAAAAATTTGCAGCGTTTCTTGTGCTGACGTCGTTAGGTGCGAGTCTCCGGATGGAAAGAAAGAAATACCTGGGAAGTCGACAACGATCTTGTTCCCTACCTTGGTGACCTTCGCATCGAGGTTCTCAATCAACTTGGGTTGCGGGGCGCGCTCACCAGACGTTTTTGCGTTTTGGCGATTTGGAGTAATTTTATCATCCTCAGTTTTTAGAATGGTAAGGAGTGATTGTGACAACAGACTTTGTTGCTCTTCCTTCTGATCCACCGAGAAGAACAGAATAAAAAAGGCCAACAGCAGTGTCACCATATCGCCGTAACTAATCGCCCAACTGCCTTCACCATCAGCTTCCAGATCGAGGGGGCCTAAATTTTTCGGTGAAGGGAGCTTCATGCGGCTTTCCTATCGTCGTCAATATAGGTGGCGACAAAGTTCACGCGCTCGCCTTGGCTCACGAACGAATTTAGGAGTTCCTGAGATTTCAGGATCGATGTTTTATTGTGAGCTAATAGAACCGCATGCAATGCAACTTCGGCGCGACGGCGGCGTACTTCAGCCGCTTTTAGAATGGCCTCCGCGAAGGGGGCAATCACGAGGTTCGCTAAAATGAGGCCGTAAAGTGTGGCGACGAGCGCCGTGGCCATCAGAGTACCAATCTCTCGTGGAGAGAGTCCTTGAGCGAGAGCCCGCATCAAGTGCACAAGGCCAAATACCGTTCCCACCAACCCGAAGGCGGGCGGATATTTGGCGAGAGATTTCCAAGCCGAGGCAATAGCTCGCGATGCATCACCGGCTCGACGGATGCGCTCCGTCAGGATGACTTCTATTTCGTCTTCGCTAAAACGGAGGGAGATCAGTTCTGCCCCATCACGTAAAACGACATGCGCTAAATCCCTTTGTTGCAAGGGGGGGATTTGCCCTTCATGAATGCCTGAAATGTAATGGAGGCATGTGCTTAAAAGATCATGTTCGCGATGAAACTTTGTTGTGAAAGCCGCAGCGATGTTGTCCCAGATTTCGCGACGATAGCCCCAGGGAAGGATCATCATACTGACGGCACATGTTCCCCCAAACACAATGGCAATGGCCACCTCGTCAAGATAAAGTTTTATCGATTGATCGAGGAGACCGAGCGCGGTTAAGACGCTCACGAATGCGATGATGAAACCGATGATAAGTGACATGAGACACCACCGTTCCTTGGTTAGTTGGTGCGTCCAGCAGCCATGGTTTTAAGACGATCCACCATACGCTTCGTCTCTGGATTTTCATTGTAAAGACTCAAGGACTTCTCATATGAAATCAGTGCGTCTTTTATTTTTCCCGCTAAGAAGTGGGCATTTCCTTGCAAATCGTAAAGAATGCTGACGTTAGGATATTGAGTTAGAAGCACTTCAATACGTGTGAGGGCTGTCGGCAATTCGCGTTTGGAGATCATAAGCTGAATCTGGCTGATCGATTTTGAGAAGCTTGATAGCTCCAGTCCTCGATCGTTCCCTTCTCCCTTTGATCCATCCACTGGCGAGAGTTCGACGAAAAGTTTACTCTTTGCGGGCAGCGTGCTTGTCGGAGGCACTAATACATATTCCTGAAAGTATCCTGGTTGCGAAACTTGCAGACGGGTCAGACCGCCATCCATATCTTTGTTTGCGAGTTCTAGGGGTGTTTTTCCCAGGACCGTTGGTTGTCCTGACGTATTGAGTTTTGCGACCGTGGCACCTTCCGGACGACTTTGAATGGTCATAGTGCCACTCACGCAACCGTTTATAAAAACGATCGCAAGTGAAAAGACCCACTTCATTTTCCGAAACATTGAACCCATCCCAAAAGCTTTCCGCAGTGAATGAAATTTATTTCCATGTAAGACTCTTTTGGGGATATCGGCAGTAAGTGCCCGACGTTTAGAAAATTCCTAAATTGGACTCGAAAAACGTGTAAGAATTGCCTACTTTGTTACACAAAAATACCTTCCATATTAGCTAGTTATTGTTGTTTGTCGCTCAATTTTTTCAAGCGGAGTAAAGCTTGCGTCCTCACCGGACGATACTTACATGGAGAGTAAAGGTTATTTTTTCCTAGGGTGCCACCCATGTTTAAATCATCGACGACAGTACGCGGCGCTTTTTTGCAGGCATCACTCCTCCTGTTTTTATTAAGTTGTACAGGTGGGAAAGAAGGCTTTTCTGGGCTCGAAGAAAAAGAAGCCGTAAAAAAACTTCTCAGCGCTGATGTCAAGCCGGTGAAAATTGAAGCCTGGTATCCCGAAGACGAAATGGTTTTTCTGGCGGCATCAAAAACCCGCGTGTTTAGTCTTACACTTGCGGAAGGCCACGCAAAAAGCATCGAAGTTAAGTTTCTTCTGGATGGACAGCCTCTTCAAACATCCGATCGTCTCTTTTATGAGCTTTCCGGATCTGAACTATCACCCGGTCCCCATGAGTTAGAGGTTGTTGTGACCGACGGCGTTAGCAAGGATAGTCATAAGTTTTCTCTGGTCCGTAACACGCCTCCGCAACTGGGAACCGCTTCTCCTTCTCTGGGCCAAACAATCGAAGTGGATTGCACCCAACCCTTGCAGAAGTTTGAAGTGGACGTCACGGATATTGATAAAGATGAAGTCGATATCGAATGGTTGTATGATGGCATCATTTCGACCAGCATGATTACGGCGTTTTCCAAGGGGAGCGCTCAGTCATTTCTTCCTATTCTCTGCGCTGAAGCGGGCATGCATGAAGTCTCGATACGAGCCAGTGACGGTAAAGATAGCGTCTCCGCAGAATGGGCTGTCAAGATCACGGATCCAGCCAGTACCGCCGCTGGACCAGTGCACATCATCCAATATATTCCCTCTGACCCAATTGTCGTCATCAGGAACGGCCAATCCACCACTTTCGCGGTAAATATTTCCGCGGGTGCTGGTCCTAACGTGAAGTATAGCTTTAAGCTGGATAGCAGCGTGCTGGTTGATAAAGGCACGGCGCCGTTTCTTACGCTATCAGGATCATCTATAAGCGCGGGCGCACACACTCTGCTGGTGACGGTGCAGAATGAAGTTAACTCTGCCACTCATACGTTTAACTTGCGCAAGAATGCCCCACCCGCTGTGACGATTGTCAGCCCCGCCATCACGGGGACATCGGTTGCTTGCGGCGGTGGCGCGGTTAACTTTTCCGCAACGATGACGGACACGGATAACGATACTTTAACAGCTTCATGGCTGCTGAACGGATCGCCGGCACCCACACTGTTCTCCGGCAGTGTTTCTGGTAGCTCCGTCTCTTCGGTGTTCTCGCCCCAATGTGCGCAGGAAGGTTCGGCCCTGGTAGGGCTCAGTGTTACGGATGGGCATGATACCACCATCGTGACCTGGGGTATTGATATCGATAACCCAAACGTGGCGACTATCAACTCGGTCTCCCCGACCGCATCTCCGGTGGTGATTACCAGCGCCGGATCGCAGGTGTTTACCGTCAACGGCACCGGTAAGGTTCCGCTTGTATATGAATGGCGACTCAACGGTGTTTTGATCAATGGCGCCTCGTCGGCCACGTTAACTTTGAACGGTGTCGATCTCACCACCGGCGATCACACATTGCAGGTAAAACTCAAGGATTCTAACAGCGAAGATACACATGATTTTATCATTCGCCGCAATGGACCACCGGTTCTCGCAAACATAGCGCCCGCGGCCAGCAGTCTTAAAATAAACCATCAGGTGGTGCAGCCATTCAGCGTTGATGCCTCGGATGGCAATAGCGGCGACACGATCTCTTACACGTGGACTTTAAACAACGTTCCGAGCGCATACTTAACATCATCCAACACGGGAAGCGGATCAACAGCGTCCTTTGAGCCGGACAATACACTGATTGGCACTCATACGATAAAGGTGCGTGTTACCGATGGAGTGGAAGCGGTCGAACATTCTTGGCAGGTGGTCGTGAATTACTTCACCACCGCTTGTAACAATCTTGCCGGTGGTAGAGTCTGTACGCTCGCGGGGCCTTCGCATCTGGGGCATGGTGCTGATATATCCGTCGTCGGCAATCAGAATGTGCGCATTAACCCCGAAGCTATGACAAATGATGGATCTAACAATGTCTTCTTCACGGATTCAGGAACTCATAGCGTGAGTTTCTATAACCGCTCGAATACAGCGGTGACCCGTCTCGGTATCAACATGCCTCCTCACACAATGGTTTTGATTGCGGGTAACGGCGCCATTGGCTCGTCGGCGGATGATATCTCGCGTTCCGAAGTGCAAATGGGCGCCAACCCGCGTGGCATTGCTTACGATGCGACGCGAGATGTGCTTTATATTTCCGACTATAATAACCACCGCGTGCTGCGTATTGATAGTTCAGGCATCATGCGGCATGTGTTTGGTACAGGTGCGAACACAAGTAACGCCGGAACGAATACCGAAGGCGGGGTAGGGACCTCGTCTGTTTGCGCGAACCCCACAAATCTTATCGTGCGACCCGCGACGGACGATGTCATCGTGGCTTGCTATACCACCAATGCGATCAAACGTTTTACCAATGCATCGGGCGACCCTGGCTCGATTCAAGGTTACACCCTCGTGGGGCAACACTCCGCTGGAATTCCACAAAGCGGAACCACGGATGGGGCTTATGGTACGGCGGGGGCAGCGCGCATTACGGGGCCGTGGGGATTAACCCTGGGTCCTGACGGTAACCTCTATTTTACCGAATACGGCGGTTCCTGCAAAGTACGCGTGCTTAATTTCACAGGCTCAGCCATCAACTATTTTAACGGTGCCGTGACAGCGCCCGCAAACCAAGTGAAAAGCTTGTTTGGTAACAGCTGCAACACCGCGCACGGTGCGGTTGCAGCCATCAACGTGAATCAGCCCCAAGCGATCGCGGTGTTATCCGATGGTTCAACCGGTGTTCGAGGAATTTTTGTATCCAACACCACAGGTGCTCGCGTCATTTTCGTCAACAACACAGCGAGTCCTATTTCTTTGGGCGGTGAGACTGTTGCCGTGGGGCAGGGTGCGGCCGTTATAGGAACAGGTACCGCGGATTTTAACGGGGATGGATATCTCGGAAAAGATAGCTTCCTCAATCTGCCCCGTGGTCTCGCGCTCATGGATAGTGAAGTTCGTCTCTTGGTGGCCGATCGATCGAACGGTCGTATCCGTACTCTCGAACTAGATCCGGGTAACACCGCCAGTACTCTGTTGGGCAACGGTTTAGGATTGGCTGGATTTAACGGAGATGCCGCGGCACCCGCTCCCGACACTCTTTTTGGTGAGACAACACACGTCGCGTATCACAACAATAAGCTCTACGTTTCAGATCGCACCAACTTCCGCGTTCGTGTGATCAATCTCCTAACCGGTACTGTCTTGACCGGGGCCGGGAAGGGATCAGGCGCCGCGGGCGAAGGCGCCGCATCGGACGTATTTACACAAGGTCCCATGGGATTAAGTATAGCGGACAATGTCCTCTACTTTGTTGACAACCAAGGAGGTGGGGGCACATCGCGCAATTGTCAGGTCCGCGGCTGGAACCTGAGCGGGTCGGATGTGACCCGTTTCAATAGGACCATCGTGGGTGGTTTCGTTTCCTCGATCGTGGGTAACTATGCATTGGGTTGCGCGTCTTGGGTGCCGGGCTCGCATGAGGGGGCGTCCGCTTTAAACGTCCCTCTTCACCTTCCCGAAGATGTGGCTATCGTTAACGGTGAGATGTATGTCTCAAACTATAACGTTCACTGTCTCCTGAAAGTCAATTCCAGCGGTATTGTTTCACGTTTTTTGGGCACCTGCGGCACGACTGGTAACGTTGATAACGTGACTCTTGCTTCGGATTCCGCCCGCATCCGTTATCCGAGAAGTATAGCTCCGGACCCACGACATCCGGGAAATTTCTTTTTTTCCGACCAAACGGACCAAGGCACCAGCCGTATTAAGTATGTGAACCAAGGCGCCACCACCGTGACCATTGGTGGTATTGATGTGTTGGCGGGATATGTGCGCACTGTTTATGTTGTGAGTGACCGTGATTTAAACGGTCTGGCGATGTTTGATAAACAGGTTTGTTACGCAAGCGGTACCAACGCGAACGGCGCCACGGGAGCCCATCACGTGGTGTGTAAGGATCGTGATGCGATGTTCGACTCCACGTCTCTCCAGGTGGGCGCCTCTTTCTCAGTCATGCCCCGAGCCGCGGGACCTTATAATTCAACTCATGAAGGCGAGGTGGCTGCCATGGTGCGCCTTTATGCTCCTTGGGGCATCACGTTCGATGATGTAGGGAATCTTTATATCGCGGAGCGATCGGGACGGCGCATTCGTATGGTGAAGAAATGGTGGAACTAAGCAGGGTCGCCTTGTTTAGTGCGCGAACATCTGTTCATTCAGTTTCGGGAACAGTTGCGCAAAGAGATCTTCCACTTGGTCAAAGAGGATGCCGCACTCACTGGCTTCAGCGTTGAGCTGGCGTTCGCAGGTCAGCGAAAGGAATTTGAGATAATTGTACTTCGCGCAGTAAGGTGCGCCTTCTTCTTTGCACAGGCTGTCTAATTGGGTGAGAGTGGCACTCAGGCGTTCCAGTTCTTCCAGCGCTGTGAGCTGCACTAAGAATTCGCATCCGCTATCGTCACCGCTTTCGCAGGCTTTCGTATAAATATTTCGCGCTTTGGTAAGAAATGCGAAGCGTTCGTCCACTTGATGTGTGTTGAGGAACGTGAGCATCAATTGACAACCCAATCCATCGCCCAGGTCGCAGGATTGCCGGGCGAGTTTTCCGGCCTTCTTGCGGTTGCCCAGCCGATCTTCCAGAACAGCCCAGTGTAAGCATCCATAGCTTGGCACGGCCGCGGGATGTCGTGCTGAACCCTGCATGATCGATAATCATTAGTTGATGATCAAATTTGGTATTTAGCGAAAAGGCGAAAATATGCTTTGTTCCTCCTACACACTTACGTCCATGAATCATTCC
>CAYOJQ010000076.1:0-11873 GCA_964404325.1 uncultured Oligoflexales bacterium | reverse complement strand
GCGGCGGCAGATAAAAAAGCAACGCGCATTGTCTTGCAAGATCTAAGAGGTCTTTCGGATGTGTGTCAGTTTCAGCTCGTCTGCTCCGGAAGCAACGAAAAGCAAACTCAAGCCATCTGTCAGGGTATTGAAGACGCGATGCGTGAGACCCATGGTGTGAAGCCTGTGGTCATCGAAGGAAAGCAGTCGGGGCACTGGATTCTGGTTGATTTTGGCTCAACCATTATTCACGTCTTTCTGGACTCGATTCGTGATTACTATGCGGTTGAAGGTATTTGGACGAAGGCAAAAATGTTGAACGTCGCCGATTTGGGATAACGTGCAGATCGACGTTATTAAAATTGGTAAGCCCGCAGCAAAAGAGTACGAAACGCTGGTGAATGAGTTCCATAAGCGTTTGAAGCCTTTTTGTCGCATAGACAGCACGATTTTGAAGTTTAAGTCTGCGGATGATTTTCGTTCTCAAGGTTGGCTGCAGAAAGTGGATCAATATGATTTCCTCGTAGTGCTCGACGAACGAGGAAAAATCGTAAGTTCCATAGAGCTGGCTGACACGGTTCGCTTATGGCAGGAAGAACCACGTATCAAACGTGTGGGTATTTTGATTGGTGGCCCTTACGGTGTTGATGAAACCACCCGTGAGAAAGCCAATCTTCTTTGGAGTCTTTCAAAGGCTGTGTTTCCGAGTGACCTGGCGTGGTTGATAGTTTGGGAGCAGCTTTATCGCGCGTCCCAAATTATCAAAGGCACGCCTTATCACCACGTATAGGTCAGAACGCCCAGTAAGATAATGCGGCGACGTTCATGCGCAGGATGGCTTCTCCCATTTCCACTCTTATATTCTCCGGTAAATCTCTTTTCTTATGATAAGCGGGATAGTCATCGTATGCTTTTTCAATGGTGAGCACGGCGGGAATTCCGGCATCAATGAATGACACGTGATCAGAACCGAAGTAGTTGAACGTCGAGTTAAAATCGAGATTTGTATATTCACTTGCCGCTTTCTGCAAAACGTCCACCATGAACTTAAATTTCGACGACGTTTCGACTAGTGCGGAAAGCTTTCCCTCTTCCATATAGCCAATCATATCCATGGTAATAACGGCTTTTATTTTGTTCCGCTCGGAAGGAGCGATCTCTTTCACGTAAGCTTTGCTACCAAAGAGGCCTTGCTCCTCACCTGAAAAGGCAACAAACACGATTTTACTTTTTGGCTGAAACTCAGAGATTACCCGAGCCATTTCGAGAAGGGCGGCTGTCCCGGAAGCATTGTCCTCGGCCCCGGGGGCGGCAACACTTGGCTGCTCTGAAGTGGAGTCGTAGTGAGCACCCACGATAATAATGCTGTCGGCACTGTCATTTCCATACGTTGCAACGACATTTTTGGCATCACTCGAACGGACACGGAAATTTTGTGATGAGACGGTAAAGCCGGGAAGTTTCGCAAACTCCTGACTGAGGTATTGAAATGCTTTTTCGATCTCCGAGCCAAGAGTGTAGCGATTAAACCCAGCAAGGTCAGCGAGCGTTGATTGCCATCTTTCAACATTGATCTTGTTGAGAAGCTCTTGTGTCTCTTCTCCAAACTCCACGATGTGTGGAGGCGTTGGATGGTTAGCGCCGCTCTTCATCAATACCTGGTTTGGAGAAAAGGGTAGAACCTTAAGATGGTGATCTTCGTCGTCGGCAAACTCGGGCGCCGCGACAACGTAACGCTTGCCACCAGAAAGTAGGACGCCTTTATTTTGCGGCAAAAGGGCCTTATGGGTTGCAAGCACGATCCGGAGTGTGCTCTCAGCCGGGTTCAATGGGAGTTGAGCGACCTGTGCTTCATTCAAAACAAAATCGAAGGGCGCGCGCACCAAGAGGCTATCGCCGGCTTCCATCCACCAGCGGATCTCTTTCGCTGTTTTGATGCGCTCCAACTTTTCCGCGCCGACGTCTTTAATGTCGATTTTGAAATAAGCCAGATTTTCGTGGGAAGCGGAAAGCAGTGGGATTAAGAACAAGAAGACAATAGAAACCAGACGCTTACGCATGGTGACATCCTTAATCTTAGGTCTCGGCTAGGGGGTTCAAGTATATTATACCTAATTCGCAGAAGATGAGGGGGGTGGGCGATGGCATGGATACAAAAAACATTGAGTTTGCGGGGGCGGGAGCGCGGGTGCCACCTCGTAACGGAAGAGATCTTAAATCAGGTGAGTGAGCTAAATGGAATTAAGGTTGGCTTGTGCCATGTTTTTATTCATCACACGTCCGCTGCTCTCTCTGTGAATGAAAACTCTGATCCGTCCGTGAGACGAGATATGGAGATGGCGTTTAATAAAATGGTTCCGGAAGATTGGCCGTATGAGCACGACGAGGAGGGGGTGGATGACATGCCGGCCCATATCAAATCCGCTTTGGTTGGCAGTTCAGTATCGCTTCCCGTTACCGATGGCAAAATCAAATTCGGTACCTGGCAAGGTATCTACCTCCACGAATTTCGCAACCACGCCGGTCCGAGAAAGATAACGGTCACCATCTTCGGCGAATCGAGATAAGTCGCTCGATTTTCGGCGTCACTTTTGTGAACTTGCCTCCTTTACTTGGGAGGCGTTTTTGCGTTGTTTATCCTGTGGAGAACATCCTTCGGTGATCTGGATGCCTCCTCTCTGCCCGCACTGCTGTCAAGAGCTCCATGAAACACAGCACCCATCCATTTCTGTTTTGCGCATAGGTGCGAAGCGAGAAGTGATGGTGAGTAGCTTATTTCAGTACCAAGGGCTCATTAAGGCATGGGTGCGGTCTGTCAAAATTCATAGCGAATGGAAGAGCCTCGACCTCATTCTTTATATGTGGCTCAGTCATCCACTGACTCATGTGCATTTGGCCTGGGCTGATATGGTAGTGTCGGCGCCCTCGAGTCTCTGGGGGCGTCTCAGAGGGCGCTTCGATATCGCGGGGTCTTTTGCCTCACTCGCAGCTCGCGAATTCAACAAAAAGCAACATTTTTTACCGGGCCACATCTTTTGGGGGATGCGTAAACAATCGCGGAAAAGACGAGGGGTTACAGAAGCCCTTCGTTATCCCTTTCAAGAGGCGACAGTTCAGGGGATTTTAAAGGGGGCTCCCCGCCTACTTCTTATTGACGACATCGTTACAACCGGCTTCACTATGGCAGCACTAACCAGTCGTTTTACTGACCAACATGTTCGTGTCCTCACGTTTGCGGATGCAGGGATTGTTTTGAAAGGGAGAGCTTCTTTTGGAGAATGTTAGCGTGGAAAAACTCACCCCCATGATGCGCCAGTACTATGAGCTGAAGTCCAAAGCTGCGGACGCCATCCTGTTTTTTCGCATGGGTGATTTCTACGAAATCTTTGGCGACGATGCGGTCGCTGTCGCACCCAAGCTTGAACTTGTTTTAACGAGCCGTGAACGGGGCGATGAAGAGCGGATTCCGTTCTGTGGTGTTCCGCATCACAGCGCACGGAACTATTGGCTTCGCCTTTTGAAAATGGGCTATCGCGTCGCCCTTGCGGATCAAATGGAAGATCCGGCTGAAGCAAAAGGATTGGTACGAAGAGACATCACGAGGATTTTCACCCCAGGGTGCGTGGACGAGCTGGAGGCGCTTGAAGCGGATAAGCCAAATTACCTCATGGCCGTTTGGGAGCATCCCGAGAAGCGTCTTTGGGCATTAGCCGTCTGTGACATATCTACTGGCGAACTTCGTTGTGGTAGCGCCACCAAGGAAGATCTCGTAGCGACGATACGCCGTTTCTCTCCGCGAGAGATCCTATGTCGTCAGTTTGCGAAGGATGAGCTTGCAGCGAAATTGGACGTTGCTTCTGAAGAAAGACAGCTTCTTTTTGGTGCCTTAAAAGAAGAATTATTACGCGACGGTAAACAACAGAAAAAGCTTCTTGATTCGATCCTGGGATGCAACACACTTAAAGACCAACCGTGCGGTGATGTGCTGGGTGGCGAAGTCGTTGTAGCGTCGCTTTTTGATTATCTGCAGCAGCTGCATCAGTGCTGTGATGGCTTTAATAACGTGCGCGCTCTTACCGAGCCCTCCGTTATGTCATTAGATGAAACGGTCATCCGCGATCTCGAGTTGTTTGAAACTGTGCGCCGCAGGGGCGCTCAAGGAAGTCTTTATTTTGAGATCAACCGTTCTCTCACACCAATGGGCGCTCGTCTTCTCAGGCAGTTTCTTCTAAACCCACTTTTGGAGAAGTCTGACATTGAGCGACGTAACGAGGCCGTAGGGATCTTCCATAACGCCAAATCTTTTCTGGGCAGCACCCGTCAGATTCTTGATGGCATGGCGGACGTTGAAAGGCTGCTGTCCCGAACCATTTCTGGTTTCGTGCATCCTCAAGAATTGGCGCGCATGCGCGAGGCGCTAGAGAAAGCGCAGCGTTTGGCGGAGAGTTTCGCCAAGGAAAAAAGCATTAAGGGTACATTGCTCGAACCGGCTCTTGAGCAATTAAATGCGAGCGAGGCACTCGATGTGCTCCAAAAGGCATTGCGCGATGAGACAGGCGCTCTCGGGCATGGGAATCAAGTTTTCAAGCCAGGGTTTGATAAACTTCTTGATCAATTGATGGAGCTTTCTGAGGGAGGTGCTCAGAAAGTCAGTGTTTACGAAGCCGCACTGAAAGAAACAACAGGGATCGGCAGTCTTAAGATCAAGAATCACAAAACGTATGGATTGTTGATCGAAGTAACAAAGACGCACCTCGGTAAAGTTCCTAGTCATTTTACGCGTCGGCAGACGATGGTGAATTGCGAGCGGTTCTCAACGCCTGAGTTGCAACAATTGAGCGATGCCTTGGTTAAGGCTCAGGTTGAGGCCGTGCAGAGAGAAGCGGTTCTCTTCACGTCACTCGTTGAGTTACTCCGTCAGCATAGAGATAAAATCCGTCAGTTAAGTGTGGCCGTCGGCAGTGTTGACGTTTTCCAAGGGTTCGCGACAAAGGCGCTGGAAGCCAACTATTGCCGTCCCGTTCATAGTCCGTCGGGAGATCTTTTCTTGATCGCCTCGCGACACCCCGTGGTGGAGACTTTTGTCGGACGTCATAAATTTGTTCCCAATGACGTGATTCTGAATCGAAAAGAAAAACAGCTGCTGATCACCGGCCCGAACATGGCTGGTAAGTCGACCGTTATGCGCCAAACCGCCTTATGTGCAATCCTCCATCAGATTGGATCTTTTATTCCGGCGCGCGAAGCGAAGATGCCGATTTTTGATCAGATTTTCACCCGTGTGGGAGCCGCGGACGATCTAGCGCGGGGACAATCAACTTTTATGGTGGAAATGTCGGAAGCCGCTCTGATTCTTCGCCAGGCAACGGCGCAAAGTTTAGTGATCCTGGATGAAGTTGGTCGTGGGACTTCAACGTCCGATGGTCTGGCCATTGCATCAGCGATTTTAGAAGATCTCGTGGCACGTGTTCATTGCTTTTGTTTGTTTGCGACCCATTACCACGAGATGATTCCGGTAGCGCAAGGGCTCGATGGGGTGCGTATGGCGCAGACAGAGGTTGTCGAAGTTCCAGAAGGCATTCGTTTCACGCATCGTCTCGTCGATGGTGCCAGTGGGAGTTCATTTGGTATCGAAGTGGCGCGACTTGCTGGAATCCCCGTGGGTGTCTTGAAGAAAGCAAAAAATTACCTGCGGAAGTATCAAGACGAGAGTGAACTAGGTCGTAAAGGTAAGGCTCCACCATTAGAAGAGTTTGGGTTTTTTAAAGATGAAGCGCGTAATATTGACGGTGGTGCACCTATAGGTGAAAAGCTCCAAGAACTCAATCTAAGTGAGATGACACCATTACAGGCACTTAATATTTTAAGTGATCTTAAAAATTTATATGAACAAAATGCACACTAAAATCCAGGATTTTGGCCGTAATTTCTTGAATTTTAACTGAAAAAAAATTAACATTTGTGATTACGAGCTTAATACATTAATAAAATTCATCTTTCGTCCTTTTTTGATTTGAAGGGATATGCTCGATGGCTAAGAAGGAAAAAGACAACGTCGTAGAGAACCACGAGTTGTTTAGCAAGGAAGAGCTAAAGCGATTCCGTGCCCTATTAGAAGAAGAGAAACAAAAAATTCTTCAGAAAGCAGATCAAATGGTGCGTGGTGGTACCATTGAACTCGATAAGAATGAGATGTATGACGAAGTTGACTTAGCTTCGATCACTACAGAACAAAACCTCACTTTCAAGTTGCTTGATCGTGATCGCAAGCTGCTAGCTGAGATCGAGCATGCGATCAACAAGCTTGATAACGGTGACTACGGCTACTGTGAAGGAACGGGAGAACCTATTCCTAAACGCCGCCTTGAAGTGCGTCCTTGGTGCCGACACAGCGTCAAGTACAAAGAAAAATTGGAGCGGATGAAGAAATCCGGTCGTGGTGTGGCGGACGAAGACGAGTTCTAAGCAGATAAAAAAGAAGGCCGCGTTAAGCGGCCTTTTTTATTTTTACTCACGCAGTGCTTTACTCACATAGTGGGAATTTTTGTGTCGTGATGGACTTGTAAGCGCCACACGCCTTTGTTTTCTGAGCCGGTGAAAATTCAGTATCGCGTTTTGTCATTTCATCTCTGATTTTCGTTGTCAACCCGCCGAGTAATTGATCCTTAAGTGCCGCTGCATTGCCGTTTTGGTTGCCCCCAACAGCTTGACTTGATGATTTCAACTTCGCTAGTGACTCGTTGATAGACTTGGTGATGTCGTCAGGGATTCCAGCAATTTCTCCAAAACCAAGGCTCGCGGTTTCAAGGTCGTTGAATGTTGTGATGAGCATGGAGTTAGCGGATTGAACCGGATCCGTTGGCAGCATCACATTCACTAAATCGACAATCTCAATCAAGCCATCGACGTATTGCTGTGCGTTAACTGTTGCCTTGCCGTTGTTTTGGCTAATGGCAGCCCCCCTCTTGTTGAGGACTTCAATGAGTTCGCTCATTAAAGAGTTAAAAGCGATGGCTTCCGTGAGATGCGAGAACGCCCAGACAAAGTGAGTTTTGGCGCCGAGACGTCGCGGTCCATTTGATGGCACGCACTTGCTCGCGCTGTGACGAGCATCCTCATCAGAGCGAGTCGCTGATTTCAAGATTTTGGCGCTGTCGTTGATGAAGGGGCAAATTGTTTCGATCGCGTGGTTTAAATTTAGCAAGAGTTTCGAGTTGGCTTCCCTTGCATCCGATGCCTCTTTGGGAAGAGTAACGTCTAAGTCGTTAAAGAGAGGGTTGGTTGACTTACCCTTCACTGTTCTCCCATCAACGACGACAACGTTGTCAGCGTCCGCCATCGCCTGGCGATCTTCATTTTCAAGGCCAATGACGCCGCTAAGCTTATCAAGTGCCGCTACCGCTGATTTGTTTTCTTCGGTGGTAGGAGCGCTTTCTCCTTTCGATTGGTCGATCAAGTTATCAGCGAGGTCAAAAATATCGACGCGGGCAAGACCCAAATAAATGTAGCTGAGAAGAACAGCTGCCTCTTCATTCTCTTCATTTATCGCGAAAACCTTTTCGGCGTATTCTTTGGCCTTGTCATATTCACCGCGGTCAAAGAAATACTGAGCGCGCTCATAGGAATAGTCCGCCGCTTCTTTCTGTTCCTTATTCACGAAAAGCTGGTTGATGTTTGTTCCTTCAGAACAAGCCATCAGAACGAATGGCAATACCACGGCGATAAGAAGATTCCGCATGAGCTCCCCTTGGGTAAATGTTAGTCAGGGAAAAATTCGATTCGTTCATTCTGTTCAGTCACATGATACTTATCCCGCAAAACTTTTTTGGCGTATTGCGGAGATGTTTTTAGCTTCCTGATTTCAAGATCGAGGTCCTTGTTCTGGCTTTCCAACCCTTGAACCGTTTCATCGAGGATCTTCTGGCTTTTTCTTAGCTCGAAAAACTTCATGAACGAGTTCTCGCCACGAATGATGCCAAAACCCAAAATGATGGCGCCGATGAGGAATAGTATTCTTATGAACATATGTATCTCAGATGACGCTAATAGATGAGGTTATTCTATCATGTCTTGTGTGAAAGAGATGTTTGGGTTGGGTGAAAAAAAGAGCGGTAATCCGGCGGATTATCCACGCATTAGCTGGCTTGGACGAATTTTTCTGCTGCCATGCTCGTAAAAACGCACGACAACTTTTTGATTCCCAAATTCATTTTCGAAGGACTCGATAACCCCTTTGCCATAGGTGGGGTGAAAGACCTGCGCGCCCTTTACAAGGCGAGGAGGAGCTTCGTCTTCGTAAATGTAAGAAATATCATCGTCGCTTTCCCATGAACCACTGGCGTTGGCGACCGCGATTTCCGAAGCAACTTTAAGATGCGATTGTGGGATTTCTTTTAGGAATCGTGAGGGAGGATTGGCGGCGATGCTGTTATAGGTACGGCGACGAGCCGCACTGATGAGGCTTAATTTTTCCTTTGCGCGCGTCATTCCCACATAAAATAAGCGTCGTTCTTCCTCGAGTTGATCGTTCTGATCAAGGCTGTTGCGGTGTGGCAAGAGTCCATCTTCAAGACCAACAAGAAAGACACGGCGAAACTCTAGACCTTTCGCCATATGAAGTGTCATGAGGGAGACGCCCGTCGTTGTGTCTTTCTCATGCTCATCCTTAACCAACGTGATCTGCTGCAACCAGTCCGCTAAGGCACCTTCGGGATAGCGTTTTGTATATTCAGCAATGGCGGCGCCCAGTTCGTGGATGTTGTCCATCTTATCAGCGTACTGATCCGCATATTTTTTTTTGAGGTAATCGCCATAATCGATCGCATCGAGCAGGATGCCAATCACATCTGAAAGCGGAGCTTTTAAGAGGTCCTTCTTGAGGGCATCAAGAAGGTCGACAAAAAATCGTAGTTTTGGACTGAGCCTTGCGATCGATTCATCCGCCATGGCACGGACAGCGCCAATGAGTGGTAGGCCGCGCTTCATGGCCTCCTTCTCAATAATCTCGAGAGCTTTATCGCCAATGCCACGCGTAGGAATGTTAATGATGCGGCGAAGAGCGACCTCATCGTTCTCATTAATCATAAGCTTGAGATAGGAAAGAAGGTCTTTGATTTCCATGCGTGCATAGAACTCAAGCGAGCCGTAAATGGTGTAAGAAACATTCTCGCGTGTCAGTGCTTCTTCCAACACACGCGACTGACTATTTGTTCGATAAAAGATCGCGATGTGATCAAGAGGGAATCGTTTAATTTCTTCCTTGATGGTGCGAACCACCCACTCGGCTTCCATCTCACCGTCAATTTCGATGTGGTAGTCGATCGGATCGCCATCATCTTTTTTTGTGTAAAGTGTTTTAGCGGCGCGCCGGCGGTTATTGGCAATCATCGCGCTCGCGGCGTTCACAATATTGGCGCTGCAGCGATAATTTTCCTCCATTGTTACCCGCAAAGCACTCGGATAAGTGGTTTGAAAATCGATGATGTTTGAAGGTGTCGCGCCACGCCAACTGTAAATCGACTGGTCGTCATCGCCCACCACGAAAAGATTTTTATGGCGTTCGGCGAGAATGTGGATGAGTTCAAATTGAGTTCGGTTGGTATCCTGAAACTCGTCAACAAGAATGTGCGCGTATCGTGATTGCAGGATGTGGCGCACTTTCTGATTGTTGCGCAAGAGCAGTAGCATGTTTAACAGCAAATCAGAAAAGTCCATGGCTTGGCTGTTGGCAAGGGCTTCTTGATAGGCCTTGTAAATAGCGCCAGCGCCTACGGGAACACTCATGGGCATTTCAGCCTCTAAACGTTCGACGTCGGCCGGAAATAAGCCATTGGTCTTTGCTGTTTGAATGAACGCCTTCACTTCCCCCAAAATGGTTGGGATATCGCCCTGCGGGAAGATCTGCGTGACAATGCGTTTTAAGGCGGATTTAGTATCGGCGTCGTCATAAATGGTGAAGTGAGGCTGATAGCCAAGTTCTTGCGCAAACTCACGCAACCAACGAGCGCAGGCCGAGTGGAAAGTGGTGATCAGACTTCGTTTTGCTTCGGGGGAAATGGATTCCACCCGTGATTTCATTTCGCCCGCAGCTTTGTTGGTGAACGTCACGGCGAGAATTTCCCAAGGGCGAACGCCTTGTTCAATTAAATACGCGATGCGTGTGGTGATCACGCGTGTCTTACCGCTCCCCGCGCCAGCAAAAACCACCAGCGGGCCGTTTACATGCATAACGGCCTGTCGTTGGGGTTGATTCAGTTCCTGAAGGAGAGATGATTCCAAAGCTATTCCACTGTTACGGATTTCGCGAGGTTGCGAGGTTGATCCACATCAGTTCCGCGACGAACGGCGATATAATACGCCAAAAGTTGGATGGGAATCGAAGTTAATATGGCCTGCAGCGCTTGGTTTTTAACCGAAGGGCAAGGGATAAAGTCCTGGCACAGAGTGCGGAGGGTTTGATCATCTTCATCGCCGATTCCGATGACGAGGCCTTCACGAGCATGGATTTCTTGAATATTTGAGAATGTTTTCTCGTAGTATTCATCTTTGGGCGCAAGAGCAACGACTGGCATGTGGCGATCCACCAGCGCGATGGGGCCGTGCTTCAATTCGCCCGCAGCATAGCCTTCAGCATGGATGTATGAGATCTCCTTAAGCTTCAGCGCGCCTTCCATGGCGAGCGGGAAGTTTAGCCCGCGGCCAACGTAAAGGAAGTTTGGATACTCGTAGTATTTCGTAACCAAGTTCTTAATGTAATCTTCCTGGCCCAGGGCTTTATCGATATTTGTTGGCAGACTGCGCAGATCGGAGAGAGCATTGATCACTTGATCTTCGCTGAGTTTGCCCGTTTTCTTCGCAACCGCGAGGCCCCAGAGGTAAAGGCATAGGATCTGCGAAGTAAATGCTTTTGTCGATGCAACGCCAATCTCCTGGCCCGCATCCATATTCAACGTATGATGTGATTCTCTCGGGATTGAAGAGTAGGGAACGTTGCAAACGCTTAGAACCTGGCAACCCTGCTCTTTCATGTATTTTACTGTCGCGAGTGTGTCACTTGTTTCGCCTGATTGTGAAACGGCGATCACGAGCGTGTTTTTACGCATAAACGGTTTGCGGTAACGGAGCTCGCTCGCCAATTCTATGGCAACGGGAATCTGAAGCATGGGCTCAAGGAAGTACTTACCCACGAGTCCGGCGAGATAAGCCGTTCCGCAAGCGGTGAGCTGAATTGCTTCGATTTTATTAAGATCGAGCTTTTGCAGTCCTAGTTCTTGCTCATTAAAATTTTTGAGATCCGTCGAAATAAGGCGGTTAATGGTATTGGCCATAACCGAGGGCTGCTCATGGATTTCTTTCAGCATAAAATGACGATAGCCCTGCTTCTCAATGCTTGCGGCATTCCATAGAATCGGCACGGGTGTGTGATTTAATTTCTTTCCTTCGAAATCCCACAGCTCATAATCGTCAGCGGAAATGCGGGCGCACTCGCCGTCGTTTAAGAAGATTGCCGTTGTCGAACGGCCGTTGAACGCCATGATGTCAGAGGAATAGAAATTCTCTCCATCACCAAATCCAAGCACCAGGGGTGCGCCTTCTTTAACCGCGTAAAGGTTCTTTGTGTCTTCGAGAAAAAGAATTCCCAAAGCATAGGCGCCTTTTAATTGCTTAACAGTCGCGGAAACAGCCTCTTTTCCGGAAAGCCCGTTTCGGCGGTGCATAGCGAGAAGATGCGCTACAACTTCACTATCCGTTTCAGATTTGAAGCGAGCACCTTGACGAATTAAGTCGTCCTTTAGCTCGCGGTAATTCTCAATGATGCCGTTATGGGCGAGGGCAACGCCATCAACGATATGAGGATGAGCGTTATCTGTGGTTGGACTGCCGTGAGTCGCCCA
>CAYOJQ010000075.1:6251-11913 GCA_964404325.1 uncultured Oligoflexales bacterium | reverse complement strand
GTGTGGCTTTAGCGACGTCATGCCGTTCAAGGCAGAACACATCTCACGTTGACGCTGGTAGTGTAAATGAAGGCGGCTGACGAGCCCGACCACGACCAATAATTACCGTTAGCGGCCGTATAGGCCGAGGCTGTCCAGGTTTGGCCTGATGTAGAAGCTGGAATACCGTTGCTGGCCCCTGCAAACGTCGGCGTTGCATCACTGGGGTAGTTGCCGTTGCTAGTGGTTGTTGTGGTCGTTTCAAACACCGTGGGAAGACGCATCCCCTTATCTGAGCAGGTTTTGATATTCCCCACGTACCACCTAGCTTGGCCGCTGTTATAGTTGCTCCAGCTACTCAAACCAATCGTGCTTGCCGTCGTTTGCGACGTCCCGGCAGCATTGAGGGCCTGTGCGGCATAGCCGACCGTGTAGTAAAGGCAATTGCCAGAACTCACCTTGTCCGTGTCATCGATATAAACGCTGGGCGGGCATTTTCGCCCCTCAAGACTGGTGTAACTCGTAAACTCGTTGCCTGCCCCCAAGAGCCCTTTACCGTTGAGGTTCAGCTTCATCGCCCATTCGTCCATGCCGTTGGCGCGTAAGATCTTGTTCGAACTTGCGTCCTTCCATACCTTAAAGCCGCTGCCATTCCCGACATCGGTGTAGACGAGGGATTTCCCGGAAGGAGTCACGGCGATTCCCGCCGCGATCGCCTCGCTATTCTCAGTGTGTAGGAGGAACAAAGCATATTTTCGCCTTTTCGCTAAATACCAAATTTGATCATCAACTAATGATTATCGATCATGCAGGGTTCAGCACGACATCCCGCGGCCGTGCCAAGGCGCCCGCAGGCGTTGCTGCGGCAAGACTTGTGAGATCAGTGGTGCCGGTTGCATTGGTAAGCGGGGTTGTCACCGATGGATATGTTCCTAAGGTGCCGGCCAGCGTCACGCCGTCCTTGATGTTTCCGGCGCTAAGATTGTTCAAATCCGCCGCTTTAAAACTAGCGGTGGCCACACAACCTGTCTCGCCATCTGCCGAGCAGGCAGGAGTCGGGCCAGCAAAACTGCCCGTAATGCCGGCTACCGTCACGCCGAGCTTAAGATCACCCGCCGGCAGGCCACTCGAGCTCACGGCCGGAAAGTCGGTCGTTGCTAAACAGCCGTACTTGATGTTGGCCGAGCTCAGTCTTCGGGACAGGCTGGGGTTTCAATGGTAGCTCATCCTTTGTGAGCGTCGCCCACAGTCCCACTCTCTCGATGTCCAGCGAATTGTCCTTTGGCATGTGGATGTATTCGAGAGGTGGCACGGGTGCGCTGAGAATGCTCATGGATAAAGAGGGTGAGTATTCCCTTGCTCTTAGCACCACGGGCACGCTCCAGTTTGGACTGGGTAACACGACGCCTGGCTGGAGCTGGGTTGACACCGGTGTGTCCCTTCCCGTTGGGCGCTGGACCCACCTTCTCTTTACTTACTCCGCCGTGACACCGGCCGCGCGGTTGTACATTGACGGCGTCTCCGTCTACAACAATACGACGGCGGCGGGAAACATCGTCGATACTCTCCCCGCGAATAACACTCTTTGGTTGGGGAAGTACTCGGTTACCCAGGGCCTTCAGGGCGCCATGGACGAAGTGGCGCTGTGGAATCGCGCAAAGGGGTTCATTCCACCATCACCACGTGTATAGTAGACGTATGTTCCAAATTACGGACGGAGGTTCAAAATGGGCGGCGCGTTGTGGGGAGTGCGCGAGTTACGAGGTCATAGAGTCTTTTTCGGCCAGGTTTGCCTGATGGCTTGCCTTGGTCTTACGGCCTGCAAGACCAGACCACCAGTGGACGACCAAGGAGCAAACGAGCTTGCAGGGGACACCGCTGCGAAGCCGACATGGGCGCCTCTCCCATTCGAGGATCGCGCCAAGGGACGAAATAACAACGCCTATGAGCCGTACATTGGCGAGAAGGACGAACAAGCGTTTCTCGCGAAGACCAAAGTCGCCGCCCTGCAGACGTGTCGTGAATACAAAATTCCGGCGAGTGCCATCGTGGGCATGGCCATTGCCGAGTCCGGATACGGCAGCACGCGCCTCGCTTGGAATGCCAATAACTATTTCAGCACGAAAGTTTGGGGAAAAAATCCGCCCAACTCCTGGCAACTCCAAGGCCAGCCTGATGAATCGGCGGGCTCTCAGGATCCGACAAAGGTAAAAGAAAGACTCGGCGCGGACCGGCTGATCTTCGATGAAGTCAATCGCGCCGACAACCGCTACCGCGCGTTCCAAACGCCAGTCGAATCGTTCCGCTACCTGGCGGAAGCCTTTCTCAAGCGCCCGAACAAAGCTGGTCAGAAAAAAGGCTATATTGATGGGGCAAACAGGTGGTTGAAAACCGTGACCGCGAACCAAGCCGCGATCCCTGAAGCTTCCAAGCAATATCTCTACGACATCTCGGAAGCCGGCTACTGCCATCTCGGCGGCGAATACTATCGCAAGAAGATCGGCCCGATCATGGACAAACACAAGCTGTACGACCTTGACAAGGAATGTCTGACGGCGGCACCTCTGCCGACGGATCTTTTGACGATCAACGACATCAAAGTGTTCCCCACGGTCGACGCCGACGACATGACAGTGAAGGGGATGGTGAACATTCAGGTGAAAGTGACCGACGAAGGTTCTGGCGTGAACCGAGTGGAATTTTATGCGCATCAGGAAGACGGCAAAGAAGGCAGCGAAACCATGAAGGCGACCGACACACTCATCGCCACGTTGACTAAGCCAACCGATACAGTCGACTCGGTTTTCCTCGTGCCGTGGGATACGACGAAAGCCGGCCCGGATGGTTCGTACAACATCATCGTGCAGGCGTATGACAACGCCGTCGATCCCGCGACGGGTAAATCCGCACCGACGTTTCGTATGAAATCACGCGGCGTGGTTTTGAAAAACGGCAAGAACGCCAGCAAGGCGCCGGTGCCGGCTACGGGGGGCTCTACGGGAAGCGGTACGAGCGCGTCCACGAGCAAACCCGTGAACGGGAATTTTGGGTCGTGCAAATCCAACGGGCGCGCCGGTTCGTGCATCGACAAAGCATATTGCCAAGGTGGAACGCCGGTGGCCGGTCAGTGTAGCGGCCCCGCGTCCGTCATGTGCTGCGTTTGGAATTAAAAGAGGCTACTTCTTAAAAAGGTAGTCGGTCGTCACGAAATCCACACCATCGCCAGCAAGCTTGGCGATGGTTTTTTTGTCATTCACCGTCCAGGCGCCGACCTTCAGGCCCTTTTCGTGGGCGTAAGCGATCTCGTCTTTGGTCACGTCCGTATCATCGCTGTTGAGTTGAATGCCGTGGTGGACTGGCGCGGGTAAGCCTTAGACACATGCCGTACAAAGGAATGTCAAAGATCGGCTCTCGACAAACCCTTAAACACCCCTGTCTTCAGCTAATCTCCTGAAACTCTTGGTTAATGGATAGCTGCCGTCTTGGTGTCGCCCTTGCACAAGGGCTCGCGACCGCTCGCGAACCGCGGCATAGGAGATCATTTTCGTGAAAAAAGCATGGCTTGTCGCATTGGGGCTGCTCTCGCTCCTCCTCGGGTGTGGACGCACCCTTCCCACACAAGAAGAATCTCAGTTCAAAAGCTATTCCCACGAAGAACAGGAAGTCGCGTGGACGCGATCCTTTTCACGCGCTCAGCCGAGCAAGCCGGAGATGCGCGAGTATTTTATCGAAGCAGCGAAGGAATTCGACGTGCCGTCCGACCTGCTCATGGCCATTGGCCAAGTGGAAACCAACTGGACGCAAATCGGCCCCGGCGTCGACTACGGTTGGGGTGTGATGCACCTTGTGGAAAACCCGTACAGTGTGTAGGAGGAACAAAGCATATTTTCGCCTTTTTCGCTAAATACCAAATTTGATCATCAACTAATGATTATCGATCATGCAGGGTTCAGCACGACATCCCGCGGCCGTGCCAGCATTCAACTCACATCTTCAATACTTGATGATCCTCTTTCGGTGGAGTCAGAATGCTTCTTGAGAGTAAAAGCCATGATTAGCGACTTTTTCAGTGATACCAGTGAGTAATGGTCAACATTTTCGCTTAATCGGTACGTGGAACTGCGCTCCGGATAGTGAATTACGCTCAAGATCACGACAGCTTAGTAAAGCACACCCTTGCTACGTGACTGGGTGAGCAAGTGCTTCACATTGACATTTTCTTCTAGGTTTCGTTTCTCCTGGGTTTAATGCGGCTTTTGCCAAAGCGCACAACAGGCATAATCAGCCCTTCTTGGAGATTCGCTGAAACGGCCAAGTCGAAAATGGAGAGTTATTTATGTCATTGCGAGTGATGTTCGGATTTTTTGGGATTCTTTTCATTGCGGAGCAGGCAATTGCGGGTGACGTGGAAGCAGGCCGCGAGAAGGCGATGCGTTGTGCTGGTTGCCACGGTGAAGATGGTTATGCGGTGCAAGATGGTTTGCCCCATCTTGCTGGACAAAACGCTGCTTACTTAGTGAGTCAAATGCAGTCCTTTAAAGCCAATACACGCGTCAACCCGGTGATGAATCGCGTGGCTGCGATGCTGAATGATACCGATATGCAGGACATTGCTGCTTATTACTTTTCTTTGGGATGCAAATAGGAATTGTCCATAATGAGGTTCATCAAGGTTCTTCTTTCCCTGGCATTGTTTGCGTCTACGGCCAACACTTCTATTCTTGCCGCTGATGAACCGCCGCCGCTGAGTGCGGAAGAGTTTAGCAACGCCAATACGCTTTACTTTGAACGGTGTGCAGGATGCCACGGCGTATTGCGACAAGGAGCGACTGGCAAGCCGTTGACGCCGAATATTACGCGCATGCTGGGGACTGAGTTTCTTGAGATGATGATTGATTTTGGTTCACCTGCGGGCATGCCGGCGTTTGGTCAGTCAGGAGAACTCACGCATGCCGAAGTTGATATCTTAGCAAAGTATTTGCAACACGATCCACCACAGCCGCCGCCATGGGGTGATAAAGAAATTCGTGATTCATGGCGGCTTCTTGTTCCGATCGAAAGCCGAGTACAAGAAAAGCAGAACAGCATCGATTTAGATGATTTGTTCGTTGTGACATTGCGAGATAGCGGTGAAATCGCACTCATTGATGGTGCATCAAAAGCCATCGTCACCGTTTTAAAAACCGGTTACGCCGTACACATTTCGCGTTTCTCAGCGTCGGGGCGGTATCTCTATACCATTGGACGTGATGGCAAGTTGACGCTAGTTGATTTATGGATGCCCGTTCCGGCTGTTGTGGCTGAAGTGCGCGTCGGTCTCGAAGCGCGTTCCGTGGAAACATCAAAAGCGCCCGGATTTGAAGATCGTTATGCCGTGGGCGGAGCGTATTGGCCGTCGCATCTGGTCATTGTTGATGGACAAACATTGGAGCCCAAAAGTGTCGTGCCGACAACCAAGTTAGAGCCGGGACAACCGCCGGTCGAAGATCGTGTCGCTGCGATCGTTGGTTTGCACAGTAAACCGGAGTTTGTGGTGAATGTGAAAGAGTCCGGTCGCGTTCTTTTTGTGGACTATAGCAACATTGACAAGCCGTCTGTGCGAGAGCTAAACGCGGTACCATTCCTTCATGATGGAGGCTTGGATCAGTCCAAACGTTACTTCCTCAGTGCTGGCAATCAGTCC
>CAYOJQ010000075.1:0-6241 GCA_964404325.1 uncultured Oligoflexales bacterium | reverse complement strand
ATAAGATTGCGGTCATTGATACGCAACAAGCTGAAGTCACATCGGTGATTGAAGTGGATCGTCTGCCGCATCCCGGACGTGGCGCTAATTTTGTTGATCCGCAATTCGGTCCTGTGTGGGCGACGCCTCACCTTGGCGCTGACTCAGTTTCTTTAATAGGTACCGATCCGCAAGGCCATCCCGATGCTGCATGGAAAGTTGTTCGCCAGCTGAAGGGGCAAGGTAGCGGATCTCTATTTATTAAAACCCACCCCAAGTCTCACAATCTCTGGATCGATACTCCATTCAACCCAGAACCAGCAAAAAGCCAAAGCGTTACCGTGTTTGATATCCGAGATTTCGCCAAAGGTTATGAGGTGATCGATATCGCGAAAATGGCAGGTATTGGCGCTGGGCCTATGCGCGTGGTTCATCCTGAATACAACAAGGATGGCACGGAGGTCTGGTTTTCGGTGTGGAATACCAAGACGGAAAAATCCGCCATCGTCATTATCGACGACGCCACTCGCAAGTTAAAGCATGTGATTGTGGATGATCGGCTCATCACCCCAACAGGGAAATTCAATTCATATAACACCAGACACGATGTGTATTAAAGGCCGCATCACTTTTTTGTAACGCCGTGCAACAATACTTCGAGGATTTCCTGTAATTCTTCATTATCGGCCTTTTTGTCTCCTTCCACAAAGAGAGCACTCTTCAAGGCGCAGCCCGCCGCTAAGGAAATCTGCACGCGAACGATGGTTGAGGCTTTGATGTCGCTGCGAATTTTCCCCTGTTTCTGTAACCTTTCCACACCGGCAACCGCATCGTTCCAGATGTTGGTTACCCAAATGTTGTGGATTTGCTTGCGAAACGTGTCGCGTCGTAGCATTTCCATAAGAACAAATTTCACCTTGCCCTTATTGCGATTGACCTCGGTGATACGTTCACGCGTAAAGGCGAGAAACATGTCGCCAAAACTTCTATCACCATTATTGAAAACGTCTTTGATCTTTCGCAGCTGCGCGGGAAGCAGCGTTTTGAGAATCAAGGGAAAGAGAACCCGCCGCAGCAAATCGTCTTTGGATGAAAAATGTTTGAAGAGCGTTTTCTCTGTCACATTCGCTTCACGCGCGATCTCAGCGGTTGGCGTTTCCAGAAATCCGTTACGAGCAAACAACTTCTCCGCCGCCGTAAGGATGTCACGCTGTTTTTCCGTGAGAGGATTTTCGTAAAGATCAGCTTCCTTTTCGAGCTGGGAGACATCGAGTTCTGATTTTTTCATGAATAAACCTCCCGATAAATCTGCATTATATCAATATATTATAGATGTACAGTAAAGTCTATACTATACCCTCCCGAAGAGGGTTGGTATAGTGAGCGCTATACCATTTGTGGGCGCTCGTTTATGCGCCCTTAGGAGGACGGAAAGCATGTGGGATCTCCTCAAGGTTTCTTTTAGAAACGTTGGTCGAAACAAGCGTCGCGCTGGCATTACCATTCTTACCGTCTTCATCGGTACTTTCGTCGTAACAGGGACGCGAGCGCTTTTGAACGGTCTGCAAGCAGAAATTGGCAATGGCCTCGCCCGTAAGGTGCATGGTGACGCTCAGATTCACAAGCGCGGATATCAAGATTCTCTTGAAACCAGTCCTTACAAAAATCTGATTTCCTTTGGCGCGAACGAAGAAAAACAACTCATGGACGACGGCAAAGTGCGAGCGTTGTCGCCACGAGTACGCATCATGGCGCTTCTTAACCATCAGAAGAGTCAAAGCTCGACGCCTGTCATGGTCACCGCATTCGATTCGCAGCGAGAATATGAAGTATGTCCGCGCTTTCCCCAATCCATCGTCGCGGGCGAAACGCTTGATTCCAGAAAGGATGTTCGCACCGTAGCCGCCGATGCAGACGATATTCTGACGGAAGCTGTGGGCCTGGATGGTGGTGAAGCGGTCGCAGCGCCACAAACCAAAGCAGGGGGAGAGCATCAGATTCTCGTCACGACGAGTTTGATGCGAGGTTTTGGTGCCGAAATTGGCGACGAAGTTGTATTGCTCATCTCCGACCGCGATGGCATGCAGCAGGCTATCATCGCACGCATTCGCGGCGTTGTGGATATGGGCATGCCAGGGACGAGCGCACGTATGGCTTGGCTTGATTTGGCAACGATTAAATCCATTGCCGGTTTATCGGACGAAGTATCCGAAGTCGCGATTCGCTTAAACGATGAATCACGGTACCTCGAGTATACGGAATCTCTCGGCAAAAAGATCCCTCAAGACTGGGTCGCGGAGTCCTGGCTGGATCTGGCTGGTTTTCTTAAGGACGCCATGGCGCTGCAAGATGCCATCTTCTCGGCGATTCTTGTTATCGTTTTTACCATCGTCATTTCCGCGATCGTGAACACGTCACTGATGACCGTGATGGAACGTACGCGAGAGATTGGCACGCTCATGGCCCTCGGCTATCGGCGTCGGCACATCATTCTTTTATTCTTGGGCGAGGCATTTATGATTGGTCTTGCCGGTGGCTTGACTGGACTTGGTAGCGTCGCCGCAGCTCTATTGTTCTTTAGTCAGAAGGGCATTTCTTACGCTCTTCCCGGGCAAAGTGTCGCGACCGTCATTTATCCTCAAGCGAGTTTTGCATTTTTGATGACAGTTTTAGTTTTGTCGGTGTCTGCAGCATTGATTGCCAGTGTTATCCCAGCTTACCGAGCAAGTCGTATGAGGCCCGTGGTCGCGCTGAGTTCGATTTAAGGAGAAAAATATGAAGACATTGAGTTTTGCTTTTTTACTAGCCAGCTTTGCACTGGCACCGAGCGTTGCAAAGGCGGCATCGCCTGACGCTGAAAGTATCGTGCGGGTGATCGAGGGAAATCTGGCTCCCGCGAATGTTCAGGCCGTATACGAGTTCATCAACCATCGCAGGGATGGCACGGAAATGCGTTACGAAGTGCGGTTTAGCATCAAAGATGCGCATCACTCACACGCGTATTTTCAAAAGCCCGAGCGTGAAAAAGGCCGCGAAGTTCTGCGCTTGGAAGACGCTTTATGGACGTGGATGCCATCAGTAGGACGCGCTGTGCGTATCGCCGACAAGGATAGTTTCGCGGGCGGCGATTTTTCCAACGCCGATGTTCTGCGCATCGATTGGTTATCCCGCTACAAAGTTACCATCAAAAAAGAACTCGCCAATCAATGGATCATCAGCATGGATGCCAAGAGTGCCGATGCGCCATATCAGAGGATGATGCTGTGGGTAGATAAAAAAACCGGGCAGCCTGTTCAGCAGTATTATTACGATTCACACGGCACGCTTCTTAAAAGATGTTTGTATGGATCGGTGCGTAAATTCGGCGATATTGAGCGACCGGCACAACTCGTCATGGAAAACGTCATCACCAAACAGAAGTCGGAATTGAAAGTAAAGGCACTTCGCAAAGACGAAAAAATGCCAGCTTCGCGTTTCACCGTGGATAGTTTGGGGAAATAACATGCATGTCGCAAAAGTCATAGTTATCTGCAGCGCCATGGCCTCAGCCCAGGCTGAGAAGGTATATTCTCAGGAGGAGGATCTGGGAGAGGCGACGGGGTTGCGGGAGATGGTCGATGAACGAGTAAAGGCACCCGAGGGCGCTTTTGCAAAGAACGTAACGCTGCGTGGTTATCTCAAAGGACAATATAGCGTTCTCCGTAAAGAAGTATCGAGTGAGGATGTGCGGGGGGATGCGGCTCTTGAAATGAAAGCGAGTCTCGGCAACAGTGTGTCCTTGTTCGGTGATCTTGGCGCGGCCTACGAAAGGGAAGCCCGCCATGGGTCCCTGTTCGTGAACCAACTCGGCATCCGAGCCCAATTAAGCGAAGCATGGAACGTTGCCTTGGGTAAGGAACGTAATCGACGCTCACCTGGTCTCCTAGTATCGCCGAGCGATGTTTTGCATGACAATCAACCGCTGCCAGGAATGGAAGAAGATCGCTCCGGTTTGTGGCTTGCGCGCGCTTCGTGGCTAGCTCCCGGTCGCAGCGTCGATATGATTATTCTGCCAGTTGATCGCGTGAATGAACAAGGTATGCCGCATGAAGATGCTGAATCGCATGGCGCTGTGCTGCGCTTTTTTCAGCAGTTTTCCAATATCGACGTTCAACTCAATGCCGGTCGTGTACAAGAATATTCGGTCTTCGGAGCGTCGATGCAAGGCTTTGTTTTTGACGCATGGAAAGTATACGGCGAAGCGGGATACCGTGAATCGCAAACGACTCTGGTCTTCACGAAGGAGGATGTTTGGAGTTATCTCGCTGGAGTTGGTTACGAGGGCAGAAGTGATTGGACAGCGCGTCTTGAGTACTATCGAGATGAGGGCGGCCTTTCGGATCAGGAGTCCGAGTTACTGTGGAGACGGGCTACATCTCTTTCCTCACATGCCGCATCAGCCAGCATGAACACGTCGCTTGTTGATCCATTCATTCGACAAAACTATGTGATTGCCAGTGTCAGTTTAATCGAGTTGGCGGATTGTTGGAATGTAACGCAGTCATTCATACATGAAGTTGACGGACGAGACACTCTCGCATTTAGCCGCATGGTTTTCCTGTTGGATGAACGTAATGAGGTGGGCTTGAGCGCGCTTAGTTTGCACAAGCAGAGTGATTTCGCGCAAGTCATTTTCCCATTTGATGGGACGATGGGACTAGATTGGAAATGGTCATTTTAACAAGGGGCACATTGCCATGATCGAGCTTCGTCAGGTTGAAAAAAAATATCGTACGGGCAGCACGGAAGTTCATGCTTTAAAGAGCGTTGACTTCAAGGTGCAGGCCGGTGATTTTCTGATCATTCGCGGGCCATCGGGGTCGGGTAAATCAACTCTTTTGAACATTGTCGGACTTTTGGATGAACCGACGACCGGAGAGGTTTTTCTTGGTGGTGAACGCGTGTCGTACCAGGATTACGACAGTCTTGCGACCCTTCGCTCTCGAAATGTGTCATTTATTTTTCAGTCTTTCAATTTGAATCCCGTCCTAACCACAGAAGAGAACATCATGGTGCCCCTGATGATTCGTCATGATATCCCAAAGGAAGAAAAGGCACGACGCGTCGGCGAATGGATTGAATTGGTGGGACTCGAGAAGCATCGTCATCATCGTCCAGATGAACTCTCCGGTGGGCAGCGGCAACGAGTGGCTATCGCACGCGCCATGGTTACTCAGCCGGAACTGGTGATTGCCGACGAGCCGACCGCGAACCTGGACTCGGAAACATCTCGTCGCGTGTTGGCGTTGATGAAGGAGTTGAACGATAAGAAGCGGACGGCGTTTTTATTTGCAACGCATGACCCCGTTTTGGAAGAGTATGCGAAGTCCGTCCTGATTTTAAAGGACGGCAAGTTTAAGTAGATTGCGATGTGCTCACGGAAGACTTGAAATTGGGAGGATGAGATGAAGAAACTAACGATTTTTTCTTTGCTGTTGTGGTTGATCACGATTGGAGTGGGTGTGTACTTCTTCGTAGGAGGTAAAACCGTTTCCAGCCCGGATGGTCGCCGCGCCATCGTATTGACGCCCGATGAAAAGAATATGGTTTTAGGTGAGATGCGCACCATTCTTTCGGCGGTGAACGGTACACTCAAGGCGGTGGCAAAAGGAGATCATGCAGAGGCTGCCAAAGCCGCGCGCTCGGCCGGTATGGTCATGGCGGTGGACGGTAATCCGGCGTTGATGGGCAAGCTACCGCTGGAATTTAAATCTTTGGGTATGAGTCTGCATGCGGATTTCGACACACTCGCTGATGACATCGATAAGGGTATGGAAGGTACGCAAATCATCGAACGCCTTGGTACGGTCACAGATAAGTGCGTTTCCTGTCATGCTGGGTACCGCATCAGCGAAGAAAGACTTTCAAACTGACTTATAAATGAAAGTGGGTGTCTGGCGAACCGCAGTCATTCTCGTTATTGGCCACCCAACCCAAACGCGCGCTCCCATGGCCAGTGTGAGCTGGTTGAAATTCTCATCTTGGAACCCAGCGCTGGGTTCCTATCGACACATGCGAATGAAGGCGATCTATCTAACACCAAGCGATCTTGAATAAATTGATTTGATTCTATCATCACAGCCGCTGGCATCTCGGTGCGCGCAAATCCCCAAAATCATTGGCTTAAGGAGGGTTCTGTGTACCTAGCACCTTTGTTCTAGTGCATTGGGGTGTGTAGGAGGAACAAAGCATATTTTCGCCTTTTCGCTAAATACCAAATTTG
>CAYOJQ010000074.1:0-11996 GCA_964404325.1 uncultured Oligoflexales bacterium | reverse complement strand
GCTTGCGCCTGAAGAGCTTGACCGTGGTACCCACCACGAAGAGAGAAGAACCTTTATATTTAGACTGATTCTAGTGCTGCCGAAACCGGCGCGCACATGATGTCTTGAAGCTGCTGGGAAGATGTTGTTGAGAGGGAAAGAATGGGGTGGCTGAGGGGACTTGAACCCCCGGGTGTCGGAATCACAATCCGATGCGTTAACCACTTCGCCACAGCCACCATAAGGACCGCCGTAGAATACCTGAACGAAAAAGGATGTCAACGGAATAGTCCACACCCCCGACAAAGAATAAATCGCACGATTTTCACTACTTAGGTGGCAAGAGGCGACCATCCACGAATCTAAATCGCACCTTCCGCTCTTCACTCCATACTGAGCCGTCATAAGAAATTGCTAGTGTCAGTTCATAGGAGCCCTGGCTCTTAAGCTTCCCGTCATAAAGCAGACCGCGCAGCGGCGAGTCCTCACCAGAAAGGAAAATGCGAAACTCCCTCATCGTCGGATCTTGACCTGATCTTGACGCAACGGGTGAGATATCAAGAACCGATTCCGCGAGAACAAAACGACCGACGTTAACCTTCCCGCCTTCCTCGAGTTTTACGTAAGCCTTTAGACTCGATCCCCACTGTTTTTTCGGAACAGCCAGCAACACGGCAAGTTCATAACGTTGATTGATATTTTCCGTATGAACAACGATCTGTTGAATATGCGGTTTTTGACGCTCATCGGTAAGTTGGCGCGGATCAAATGAGGCTAGTTTTTCGCGCGCCAAAAGATGACGCGTATCAACAGGAAAACCCTTACCCGTGCGGATCACTTTGCGATTGATGCTTTCAAATAGCTCATGAGACCGACCGCGCGATTCACCCCGAGGCTGAACGGAAAAGGAAACGCTTCGCGGCACGTCACTTCTCGGCAAAAGGTATTGCAAGGCACGCGCTAACGGAACTTGATGATCTGTGGCTAAGAGCGCATGGAAAGCTTCTTGTTTCGCAAGCGGCGTTTGCGCCTGTTTTAATCTTTCCAGAGCATTGACGCGAGCGCTGGCTTCGGCAATGGCATCAGCTCCTGGGAAGCGCAGGTTGATCAATCGAAAGGGATAGGCACCAGCAAAAGTAAGCCAGCGCAGGCGATTAAAAAAGCGTGACCTCGCTTCTTCCGTCGCCCAGAGCTCTTTATCAAAATAAAAGGCATACCCAAACGCTTCCCAATATTTATCAACAGGAAGGCTCTCGATGACGCGGATGTCGTTGGCATCGATGTAAATGGCGGCGTTGGCTTGAAACTTTCCGAGATATGTTGGCGTTACGTGTAAATTTTCAGCGTCTCGTAATGGATCCATCAAAGCCGACTCTTTACGACGCAAAGCCATTTCAGCATCGTCTCGCAAAGGAATTTCCGGAACATCTTGGAGATCTGTATCAAGGAAAAAGCGCAACGCCTCCGTATAATCACGATAATCCTGCGCATCTGTGAAACGATCTTGAATGCTCATGGAAAGAACAAGGCCCATGGGGTCTTTTTCTCCAGCGATAAAGCGGAATTTATCTCCATCCTGTTTGGCTGCTTCCTCGGGAGGATTCTTTTCCACTTTCAAAGTCACACGGCTTTCATTGTGGATGTTTCTCCCACCTACAAGCGCATCCCACGTCTCATCTTCCGTCTGAATTTCCGACTCAAGAGAATAGAACTTTCCCAACTCATCTGTCGTTTCAATCTCACCTTCACTCCGCAACTGGCTCCGGCCACGGCGATAGACAAAAAAGTTACTGGTGTTGCCTGTTTTAGTATCCCAGCTGTCTTGCTTTCGGTTGAAATGGAACTGGACTCCCTGCTCTTTCTTAAAAGCCTTAGCCTCAGCAAAACGCTTTTGCGCCAGAGTAAAATCGCCCCTCACCGCACGCAGATAAGCGATACGCGCTTCCTCTTCACGAAGATCAAAGCTGTAAAGAAGATCGAATTTTTTGACATCGGCAAGCGTTCCTTCAACATCAATCGGAAAAAGAACCGCAGGCATGCCGCTCCAATAGGGAGTCACCTGGGCAAACACTTTTGCCATCTTTCCTAGGGAAGTCGAAAGCCCATGACCTTGACGCTGAATGTCCGATACACCCACCCACACAAGATCTTTTGTCTTCTTCAAAACGTTAATCCGATGCTCGCCTGTTCGAAAGATTGTGTAGGGCAATGTCACGGTCAAATCGTCACTCGCATCTAGAAGATGGCTAATCTCCTCGCGATAAACTTCCGCCACGTCCCAGGTGAGATTGATCCCTCCCGAAAAGGAGTAGCTGCGGATGGAACCGATAGGCATGTCACCGAGAGCGTCCAACGTAAATGGAAACTTAAAGGGAGTCTCAAGTTGCCTTATTGGGTCGTACAATTCATTCGGGTTGAATGACGGCGGGAGAATATTTGTGAGGACCGGTAACAAGCCAAACCAGTTGTTGGCCGCACGACGCCAAAAACCAAGCTCTCGTTCTTCGCTCAGTCGCATGCCGTCCGTTCTCAGATAGATATTAAGGATATTGATATTTCCGTCACCACCGAGATTTAAGGGAGCGCCAGCAATGGTGGTTAAAGGAGATAGAAATTGTGGGCCGAGAGAAAAACGATCCACGACCACGTAAGATCCATCCGCTGTGGTATGTACATCTCGTTTGAGTTTCGCGGTGAATTGGCTTGCTTCAGTAACATCATAAACGAGTTGGTTATCAAGAAGACCGTAGAACAAGGCTTCCATCAGTGAATCCAAAGAACGATTCAAAGTTTCAGCGCTTGAGTTCAGGCCCGAGGCCCATGCCGAATCTTTAAAGATGCGATCGACGGGAATGCTCGATGTCTCTTCATCAGCATATTCGACACGAACTTCCGTCGGGCCCTTTTTCTGTTGGGCTTGTAAGATGATTGTCAGACATAGAATAAGCCAGGTTCGTTTCATAGCGAGGCTTGTACCCCCGCCACACCCAACCAGTGGGGAACATCCGCTTCTGTCCTAGGCTTCACATACGTTGCATTCAAACGGAGGCGGCCATAATCTGTGAGGCGATGTTCGTAGCCGATTGTCGCCAACCATTTGGATTTGAATTCGTCCTCGTACTCGAACACCCAATTAAAAACATTCTCGCGATCACCCACGTATTGAAAGCGGAGGATTTGGTCAAAGGCACGGTCATCAGGCTTTGGACGAAAGTAGCGCCGTGTCCACTCAAAGGCGGACATACCACCCGAGATGTCGCGGGTCATGATGGCACCACCGACACGCCTTTCGTTGGGGTTGTCGTCCATCGCACTGAAAATGAAACGTGTTCCACCGAGAGCGGCGATATCGATCATGATCCGCGCACTCCATTGCATGCGTGGATCCTTCGGCTTTTCTTCGCCCTGAAAGCTATCAAACGTTTTTTTGTCCGTCGCCGCGCCAATATCGAATTGAATGTTGCGCAAATCCTCCCAGCCAATACGGGCTCCATATGGAACACTGCGCCAGTAGTCTCTGTTCTTATAAATAGCGTCGTAGATCTCGGGAAGTGGGCGTAGATCTAAACCGAAGGGCAGGCGCAAGCGTCCGATCGAAAAACGAAAGCGACTGAGAGCCACGTTTCCAACCTGCAGAAACAGTGATTCTGTCTCTTCCTCGATTTTTGATTTTGGCATCGAGAAACGTCGCGCGTTAAAGCGGCCGTGAACTGAAAACAGCGAATTTAGGTGAAGACCAAAATAGCCTTCACCGTATTGGAACTCGCGATTGAGTTCATGATGGTTGCTTCGTAAAAGTGCTTGTTGAGAAATATGGCCGCGGAAGCACAACTTCGGCCAGGTGGTTTCGCTATCGACGTCGGGGTCTTTAGTGAGCTGACACGGCCCCCAAAGCAGACGTTCCTGGGAAGTCGCCTTGCTACCGGGAGCCGCAATGCTGATTTTTGCAATCGCACCGCAGCTTATGAGCAAGAATATGAAACGCCCCGTCTTCACAGTCCGCATCCAAGGTTATTTCTGTATGGGTTTCTACAGTTTTACCTTGGATGGAGCAAAAAATGAAGAATTATCCTAGGCTTAGGTGTTATCGTTGAGATAACCCCACTCGCGCAGGATCTCTTCAAATTGCGGATTCCCCGCCACAATCTGGCGATCCTCAATCTCATCACGGATAATACGCCGCAGGTAAACCCGCGGACGGGTAATGGTTTCCGGCTTCTTGTTTTCGCGCAAAAATTCTCTTGGCAATCGATCTACTAGTGAAAGATCGATGGGGAGCGCTAACGAGGTGAGCAGAATTTCTTGCTTATCATTTTCAAAGTTGACCGTGATCTTACCGGGACGCCATTGACGAATGCGAATGACCGCCCGTTGCTTGAGGTCGCCGAGAACGCGCACACCATCACTAAATTCAATGGCCTTTGAGTTTTCCGGCAAACTTAAATCCGCCTTGCTTTGCATCCAAACGCGATAGGTGACGGGATTTGGACTCTCCAAAACAAGTTCATACTCGCTTTGCACGTCATAAAATTGATCATAGTGCTTACGAGCCTCGTCGAGTAAGTTCTCATCCACGAAGGCTAAATTGACGTTCTCGTGCGGGTCTTTTTCCATATCGAAGAGCTCTTCATCGATAAGGATTTGAGCCATCTCCCCGCCATAAGCTCCAGGAGCAAAAACATTCTTCTTTATCGGCGCGTAAGCGCGGACATACTTGTACCGGTTGTCAAACACAACTCCACGACGACCGTACCCTTCAGTGCCTAAAACCCGTTCTTTAGCTTTTTCGAGTGTCGGCGCTTCAAGATAAGGGCGCAAACTCATGCCATCACAATAACCAAGGGAGGAAAGCCCCGCAAAGTCCACCAACGTGGGCCCGGCATCCAACAGCGAGACATTGTCTTTAATCACATGTGCCTTATCGGCTGCAAACGCGGCGGGACGAACGACAAGAGGAACCTGAATTTCATCATGCAACAACGTCGCACCGTGGTCGTAGAAACTTCCCTCAAACTGCTTACCAATCTTATTGAAAGCGAACTTGTGCGAAGTGAAATGGTCACCATGATCCGCCGCGACCATGATGGTCGTATCCTTCGCAAGCCCCAACTTTTCAACTGCGGTGAAAAGTTTCTCAAGATATCTATCCGTAAAATGAACTTCGGCTTTATACATCCAGCTTAAGAAGTCATGGCGGGAGCCAAAAGCCTTCCAGCCGGGGAAGGTCGCGAAAATATCCCGTAGCGGTGCTCTGTATGCCGCGTGTGGCGCATTAAAGTGCAAGTACAAAAAGAACGGCTTATTTCCCTCTTGGCTGAGCCAATCAATGGCATCGCGAGCCAAGTGTGGTGTCTCATAGCCTTCCGTCTCGAGAGAAATCTGCCGTGAAAAGCCGTGTGAAATTCCTGCTCCAACAACTTCCGAAATAACGGAAACGTTGCCAATCATAGCCGTGTCAAAATTCGATTTTTGAAATGCCTGCGGGAACGAAGCCTTTTGTTCATTGTAGTATTCTTCGCGTTTCTCAGCGGGCACGTTGTAAGCAAACGCTACCTGACGCAAATCGGATGGCTTCCGGCAGGCAAGCATGCTGTTCGTGGATGGGCTTGTCATGTTACCGGCCGCCATCGCACGATCAAAGCGTAAGGATTTTTCACTCCATTGCGAAAGAAACGGAGACGCCTCTTTATTCAACGCGTCAGCACGCATGGTGTCGACCATCACGAGGATGGTGTTAGGCTTTGTGCTCTTTCCTTTAAAGTAAAACGACGGATCACTGACAACGCAATGAGCTGACTTTGAAATACATGAGAGTTTTAGTTCACTTGTTTTGGAAAGATTCACGATTTGGCTGATAGGCTTCCACTCTCCACCTTTTTCAGTTTCATCGACATTCCAGAACCGTCCAAAATTCTTGTACCAGAAGCTCTTTCGATCCTGAGGCTCGGAGACTGCTTCGAGTTTCTGAGCGCCAAAGTCCATGCCATCAACGCTCACCTTTACTTCCGCGTCACCCGAAAAAGCGGCGGCGAGGAAATCGAGGCGCTGCTCACCTTCCAAGTTGGGGGAGATCAAAATCTTCGCGCCTGATGGAATGAAAAGGGCATCATTGCCGTCCAGACGAGAAGGATAGCTACCGAGTGCCGCATAGACTTGGTAAGGGCTAACGAACCGTGCTGAACCCGCTGTGAGAATCTGTTTATGGGCTTTTGATGTTTCTTTGAAAGCTTGTTCCCAATCCATCGATCCCGCTTGGAGACGATGTGGGAGGCCTGAAGAGAACACGGAAGCGCTCTTTTGCCAGTAATCTTTGTGTGGTTTCAGACTATCAATGTCCGGCAAGTTCACGCGCGCGTCGTTCACATAGCCAAAGGAAAGAACGACAAGAAGGGTCAAACAAAAAATTGCCGCGATGGACTTGAACAGCCAGCCTATTGCTCGGGCCATGGCAGAAGACACCCCATCAAGTTTTAGAGAATAGAGGTGCCGATCATATGGCCTAAAAGTATTTTCGTAAACCTAATAGGCCATAGACGATCCAAGCCACGAGAATCAGGGGCGTTATTTAGCTAAACAACGCACCAAAGCCATGTAAATATCGCTCGCCATAAGCTTTTTATTCACCAGCTGATGCTTCACAAAATCAAGGGCTTCGTAGGTGTTTCGCTTCTGTTGGTATGCTCGGGATGAGGTGATGGCATCGTAGATATCCGCCATGGATGCAATTTCAACCTCGGTGAGGATGCTATTGCGATCAAGGCCATGAGGATAGCCACTGCCATCGGGTTTCTCGTGATGATGAAGAATGATCTCCTGGGGAATGTGGGGCAACATCGTTTTCTGAATGGTTTGATGCCCAAACACGGGATGGGCCCGCATAATTTTCCATTCCGCATTAGTCAGAGGACCGCGTTTGTTGATGATGTGAAGGCCCACATCTTTTTTCCCAAGATCGTGGAAAATGCCACCCAATGCAATCTCGCGTAGCTTGATGGGATCGCTTAAACCTAACGCGGCTGCTATCGCTGCCGCATAACTCGCAACGCGAATACTGTGATAATAGACGTATTGATCGTGGTCGATTAAATGGGAAAGCGCCTGCACGCACCCTGGATCTTCCAGCACACAACCCGTCAACGAATCCGCGAGCTGCACCCCCTTCTCCACGCAAGCCTTCGTAACCTCTCCCTCAAAGAGACATTGGATAAATGTAGCGCCAATCTTCTCGATGGCGGCAATCCGCTGACGAGGCGGCAATTTTTCATTTACGAGCGGAAGCTTTGTGAGCTCCTCATACATTTTCACCTTCGAGGCATCTTTTTTACGCGTGAGAAAATGCGTGTGGCCGTGGCGTAAAAGACCCTCGAGCTCATCGCGTTCCCAGCGATAGCCAAGGTTGCCGTAAAGAATCATGTGGTCGGCAATATTGAGGAAGATATCGAAATCAGTGATCGAGTTGTCGATAATACGTTCGACAGGAAAGGTAATGAATTCTTCGTTTATTAAGTAAAAGCCTCTAGCATTCATGGGTCTCTCCGCGCAAAGGTGCCCTTAATAGCTCCTTCGGCTAATCGCGGAGAGACATGAGCAAAAGCCTGTAAAACAGTACATTTTTTAATAAAATCAATTAATTACTTTTGCTCGTTTTTCTTATTTAGCAGGCGCCTGCGCCGTCAAATGCGTACCCAAAACATACTGCCCGCCACCAATTTTCACCCACTGTCCCTGACGGGATACCGCAGTTATTTTTTGTCCGCGTGACAACTTCTTCACAATGTCGGCTCGGGTATTGGGAGCTTTGCGTACATTTAACGTGCGTGTTTTCACATAAAAGATTTTCGCTGCTTTTGTTTTTTCTACCTTGGGAGTTGCAGGTAGCTGACGCGGTAGCGCCGGCGATTTTGCGGTATTGCTTCCTTGTGTATAGGCCTGAGGCGCGGGAGCCGGAGCGGCTTGACGCGGCGCGTTTTCTTGTGAGTTGAGATCCTCCACAAAGACATCGCTTTCGGAGGGGCTTTCCTCAGACACGGCCTCTTCTGAATCTTCCATCGAATTCATCGTCGGATTGTCTTCCAACAGTGTCTCTTCGCTATCCAAATCTGCATCGATGTTTCGCGGAATTTCCGCGCTCATGTAGGAATGATGCGTTCCGTGACCAACAACGACCGGTTCGTCGTCGTCAGTAACGCAGCCAACCGCCGAAATACTGAACGCAAGAACAACGCTCAAATACCTGGTCATGCGAGACTCCCGTCGGACTATGAAGGACTAGTGGTAAGTTCTTAAAATGATGAAGCAAAATCCACGCCAAGAAATCCCAGCGTTATCCTCCGGAAATTATTGAGGCAACCCAGAAAATCGTCGTTCAGGGGCTAGACATTGTCTTGCGTCGCTACAGCTTAGACAGATCCAACCTCTTGGAAATTCCCTGGATTTAACTTTATTGCCAAAAATGCCGACAAAAACAGAGACACGCTCTTTTAAGGAGTTGGGTGAATGCGAGGAGTCCTCGCCACAATTGCCGGGATACTGCTACTGGGATTGATCGCGATATTCGGCCAAATCATCGCCAATAGTCGCCTTGAATCTCATCAGACAGCTATTTTCCAATTTTTCACCAGCCAGTCCGCCACGTTTAAAATGCCAGACACTCTGAAGTGGGAGGCGCAAAAACGCGTCGCTCTATATCAGTCCCTCATGGAAGCGGAACAACTGGATGAAGGCATGATCGTGAACCGCCTTGCATCCGGTGAAAGCGCGGATCGTTGTGACAGTCTTCTCTTCTCTTCACTTCGTTATGTCGCATTGAAGAAGCTACACATGATCAAAGAGGCCCAAATAGCTTGGGACGCCATTGCAAAAAGCCAGGAAGATGGTCACTGGTTGCGTCATCCCCAATGCCGTGAAACAACATCGCGAGATATGCTGTTGGGAGTTCTTGCGGCATTTACGCAAGATCCACCGCACTTTCGCAATCACGTCATTGATTTGTTGCGTTACGTTCACGCCAACAACGGTTATTTAAGCGAGGGACGCTTTGACGTTTCTTACTTATTGCCTGGGGTCGCGGAGATTCTCAGAGTTTATGCGCGCGGCAACCAGATTGCGGAATATACGTTGCCAGCGACTGTTTTTTTCGGGTTTTCGACCATTGAATTCGCCGCAATTCTGCCGCAGCCAGGATACCGTTCACACCTGACCGCACTATCAACCTGGATTGAGCTAGAGCTTCAAGACCACCCCAGGTACGCACCGCACTCATACAAACTTCGTTCAGCGGTGAACGAGCTTTCCGCGGCTTTTGACCCGTTCACTTATAGCCGGCTCCGCCAACAGCGTTTAAGCTGGATTGCGGGAAAACTATTCCAACAAGATCCTCAAAACTTGTTCTTTAAATGGCTGCGCTTACGCACAGCTCAAGCTCTTACCCCTCTCACTCGAACCATCATGCTTCAAGAGCTGATCAACATGGAGCAGTTCCCCACAAATCATTTACCCCGCAATTGCGATCGCAAAGCGGATTACCTGTGGCAACGCGACTCTTCTGAATACAAAAGTGTGACGGAAAACTGCTCAAAACAGTTTGGTGGCGTGGACTTCATGTGGATGACGGCCCTGTTGCTTGATCCGTCCCATGACTCTCCTGTCACAAGTGAAGTCAAAACATCAAACGAGCCGACTCTTCCTTAGCTACGAAAACTCTTATCAATCGCTGTGAACTGACGCGCTTCACGCCACAAGGGAATGGTCTGACGCAGCAACATCTCTGCTTGTGAGATCGTCAACTGAGTATCGGCGTCACTCTTAGCTTTCGCGGGGGCGGTGTGAACTTCCAAGAAATAACCATCCAAGTAGCCGGAAGCTGTTGCCGCTCGCGTCAATACGGGCGCGAATTCACGCGCGCCGCCTGTTGTGCCACCGTCGGGGCCCGCTGAAGCAGGTTTCTGCAGACTATGGGTGATATCAAAAATCACAGGTGCGCCGGTTTGCGCCATGGTCTGAAACCCTCTCATATCAACGATGAGGTTTCCGTAACCGAAACTTGCCCCTCTCTCAGTCAGAGCTAGATCAAAGGGTAACTTTTCCTTCTCACAGACTGCTTTCGCCTTAGAGACGATGTGGCGCGTGTTTTCTGGCGCTAGAAACTGACCTTTTTTCACATTCACCGCTTTGCCAGACTCCACCGCTGCAATCAGAAGGTCTGTCTGGCGACAGAGGAATGCCGGGATCTGCAAAACGTCGCATACCGCGGCGACAGGCTTCACGTGCTGCACTTCGTGAATATCGGTCAGGATGAGCAGGCCGGGGTATTTCTTCTTAAGGTTCTGGAACCAGCCCATGGTCTTCTCCAAGCCCGGCCCCCGATAACTATCAATGGACGTCCGGTTGGCTTTGTCAAAGCTGGCCTTGAATATATATGTGAAGCCTAGCTCCTGACTGAGTTTCACCATGGGTTCGGCCACGGCATTAAGGAGTTCCTCCGACTCGGCCGTGCAGGGGCCTGCGATGACCAAGGGGCGATCGAGATGCTGTGAAAAAAGAGGTTTTACCGATCCCATCGACGACTTTCCTAACTTGAAATGATTGTGGTACCTTACTCGCACGATGTTGTTTTGCTGTCAAAGTGCAATCTTAGTTGACTATCGACAGCGAACCCTATAATTACGTTAGTCCCGAAGGGATGTGGCGCTTTAGCTCAGTCGGTAGAGCAGTGGATTGAAAATCCACGTGTCCCCAGTTCGATTCTGGGAGGCGCCACCACCTTCAAAAAAAAGCCAGAGAGAAAAGCTCATGGAAACCTTTATCACAGCTATTCACGTTATGACGGCTTTCTTCATGATCTTGGTTGTTCTCGTTCAAGGAGGCAATTCAGGTGGTGTAGGAGCTGCTTTCGGTGGCGGAAACACGCAAGGTGTATTTGGTGCCGGCGGAGCTACTTCCTTCTTAGGCAAACTGACTTACGCGATGGCTGCGATCTTCATGACCACCAGCATCACTCTTTCAGTTCTGCAAGGAAACTCTGGTCAAACAGGCCTCAAAGAACGCCTTGAGAAAAAGACCGAACAGCAACCGGTTACACAACCCTCAGATGTGGCAAAACAACCGGAAGCAACAGGAACTCCCGTAGAAGCTCCTAAAGGTCAGTAAAAATTTGCGATCGTGGTGGAATTGGTAGACACGCTAGTTTGAGGGACTAGTGCCGCAAGGCGTGGAGGTTCAAGTCCTCTCGATCGCACCATCTAAAAAGACAAAAGGAGAGCGGAAGCTCTCCTTTTTCCATTTATTTATCCCGGTTGATGAGATCTTTGACCAGATAGCCCTTGCTAGTCGGAAACTCCATTTACAGCGTTCGCGATATGATCCGCTATCGTCTCCCAAAGGCCCGGGGGAAGGTTGTGCCCCATACCTTCAATCAACACCAGCTTTGCCTTAGGTATGGCCTCTGCAGTAGCACGCCCGCCGCTCGGATCAATAACCGTGTCTGAAAGCCCGTGCAAAACTAACGTCGGAACATTGAGGCGCCGCAGTTTTTCAGTCCGATCCCCGGAAGCTATTGTTGCAACTGCTTGCCTGACTACCGATGCAGAATCGTGATCTCTATCCCAAGCGAGCCCGGCTGTTTGGGAAATGTATTCATCTGATACAGGATAAAGGGGAGAACCGATAAATTTTGAAGCTCGCACAGCTCGCTCCATAGCTTCCTGCCTCGTAGTTGCAGGAGGAGCACCAAAGACGTTCTTTAGAGTTTCGGGATGAGTTTGTCCGACGGACGGATGACCCGTGGTAAACATCAGTGACGTGAGAGACAAAACCCGCTTTGGATATTCAATGGCGATGGTCTGCGCGATCGCACCGCCCATTGATGCTCCGACTATATGGACTTTGTCCATTCCAAGTCTGTCGATCAAGCCGACTGTGTCTGCTGCCATGCCTGATAGAGTATAGGCTGCTGTAGAAAAATCGATAGTGCAACTTTCTTTCTGTAAATTGCTCGATCTGAGCGTCCATTCTTAGTC
>CAYOJQ010000073.1:0-12763 GCA_964404325.1 uncultured Oligoflexales bacterium | reverse complement strand
GGTGACGGGTTATGCAGGTGACGGGTTATGCAGGTGACGGGTTATGCAGGTGACGGGTTATGCAGGTGACGAATCACTCGTCGCCTTGATCGGGCGAATACGTATCCTGAAAGTCTAAATCCACCTCACAGGACCCACTCTGAATCCGCGCTTGGCAGCTGAGGCGCACGCTTCCGTCGATTGGTAACTTCATCCGGCTCAGTAATTTCTGCTCGTTTTCCTTCATGCTTGTTAACGTCTGTGCGTCGCTGGTCTTAACGGAGACCGCGCAGGTACCGCAGGAGCATGCCGCGCACCCAAAACGAATGGGCACGCGAGCGCGTCGCGCGGCGACGAGGATTTTTACATTCTCCTCGACTTCAATCATGACTTTTTGCGGTAAGAACGTCAGTGTTGGCACAGGTATTCCTAAACAGACAATGCAAATTCGCGCAGCGTATCGTTTAAGGACGTTTTTAGATCCGTTGAGGCTTTTCTTTCGCCAATCACGTATGCGCAAGAAGTGAAAATCTTTCCACCCGGCACTGCTTTTTCTTTTGTTCCCGGCACAACCACGGCACGTTCAGGTACATGACCACGTGTCTCCGTCATGGCACCGTTGCGAGTGTCAATGATAGGTGTGGAGGCTGTAAGTGTGACGTTGGCCGCAATCACAGCCTGACGACCAATACGCACACCTTCCACGATGATGGCGCGTGAGCCAATGAAGGCTCCCTCTTCAACGATCACCGGTGTTGCCGCGGCTGGTTCGAGAACACCGCCAATGCCCACGCCGCCTGAAAGATGAACGCCCGCACCAATCTGGGCACAAGAGCCTACAGTGGCCCATGTGTCGACCATTGTGTTGGCGCCAACATAAGCGCCGATGTTGACGTAAGAAGGCATCAACACCACGCCTGGTTCCATAAAACTTCCGAAGCGCGCTGTTGCGGGTGGGACCACGCGCACTTTCAATTCCGGATAGTTTGTTTTGAGAGGGATCTTGTCAAAGTAATGGAATGGTCCAACGACCATCTCTTTCATTTCCGCGAGGCGGAAGTAAAGAAGAATGGCTTGTTTGAGCCAAGCATGCGTGACCCATTGATCGCCTTTTTTTTCAGCGACGCGAGCTTTTCCAGTATCAAGAAGCGTGATGGCTTCCACGATGGACGCGGCGTTTTTTTTGAGCGCGTCCATTTGTCCTTGTTCAACAGCACTTGCCGTTGACTCAATAATAGATTGCAACGAATCAGTCATGACGCATCCTAAGAGATGAACTTTTCGACAATATCAAGTGCTCCCAGCATGTCGTTTTTCTCTGGCACGAGAGCAAAACGGACGTAGCCTTTGATGCCTTCGCTCAGCCATTGGCTCGGGCTTGAGATCACGCCTTCTTTTGCAAGATCGAGGCAGAACTTGACATCATCATTGCCCCATTTCGATGGAATGCGACACCACAGATAAAATGTGGCTTCTGGTACATCGTCGATAAGTCCAAACTTCTTAAAGCGAGAGCCGGCAAGATCCATGCGTTCGGCAAAGATGCGGCGTCGCTCAATAACGTGACTTTCATCGTTCCAAGCCACGATCGCTCCTTTTTGTATCACGTCGGGCGATCCCACGCCAAAGTTGGCGCGAGCGCGTAAGATAGGCTCCATAAGATCCTTATCGCCCACCATAAATCCGCTACGGTAGCCGGTCAGGCCAGAGCGTTTTGAGAGGCTCATAAACGAGATCACGTTTTTATAATAAAGAGAAAGTGGATTGATGGGGCGCGCACTTTCTTTTGCGGCGGTGTCGTAGCTCGGATGGTAGATATCGACGTAACAATCGTCCGACAAGAGCACGACATCATTTGTCTGACACCATTCAATCACGCGTTCGTAGTAGTCACGCGGCGCCATGGCGCCTGTTGGGTTATGAGGATAGTTGATCCAGAGAGCCGCCGTTTGTCGTTGGACTTCCGCGGGAAGATTCCATGGTTCGAGGAGGTAGCCGTTATCTTCACGAACTGTGACGGGATAAGGAATACCACCCGCGAAGATGGCTGAAGATTGATACACGGGATAACCCGGGTTTGGATAGACGATGTGTCGTTTGCCGCCAGCGCGGCCCACCAAACAAAGGGCAATGTTGAAAACGGCTTCTTTGCTTCCGCTTGTCGGAACAACTTTTAGATCATCCGTTTTTTTAAGGTTAAAACGTCGATCCATGTAGCCCCAGATGGCAGTGCTTAGCTCATCCAATCCTAAAACGGAGGGATACTGGCTGATCACCGGCAATGATTCCGCGATGGCCTTACGGATTGGTTCCCATGTTGGGATTTTTGGATCACCGGTACCGAAGTCGAACACTTTTTGATTGCGCGCAATCAGTCCGCGGCGAATCTTGGTCAATTCTTCCATGGGATACGGACGAAGATTGCGGGTGATGTCGTTCACACTCATGAATGATTCCTATTCGTTTTTAATAGCCCGATCCGAGCCGATTTCTGACGTTCCAAATTTCCGGAAATGCTTGTTTTCGCAGAGTGGTGCCTAAATAGTGAGCGCCGGATGATCCCCCTGTGCCACGCACATTACCAATCATGCGTTCAACCATCGCCATATGCCGGTAGCGCCATAAGATAAAATTTTCGTCCAGATCCATAAGAGATTCAAGCAGAACATAGATCTCGCTGTTCTCGTATGGGTGACGATAAATTTCGAGAAAAACATCTGTTAGTTTTTCATGGGGTGTGTGTGGTGTCGCGACGTCTCGTCCGAGAATTTCTTTGGGAATGGCATACCCTTTACGACTAAGCATGCGCAGGAAGTAGTCGTAGAGGCTAGGTGCGGCCAAAGCCTGTTGCAAACGTTTTTGGCTTTCTTGGTTGTGCTTGTGGAAGCCGAGGTAGGAAGCGTCCTTTAGGCCCATGCGAAATTCCACTTCGCGAAACTGCGACGACTGAAAACCTGAGGCTGGGTTTAAATGCCCACGAAAGCGATTGAAGTCGTCTGGAGGCATCGTCTCAAGAACGTCGATTTGTTGCACGAGAATTTTTTGGATGGTTTGGATGCGCTTGATGGCATGCATCACTCGCATGAGATGGCCCTTTTCCAACTCGCGACAGCAGAGGGTCATTTCATGGAGAATCTGTTTAAACCACAATTCGTAAACTTGATGGATGATGATGAAGAGAGTCTCATCATGTTCTTCAGGTTCTGAGAGAGTGTGCTGCAGATTCAACAGCCCGTCGATGTGAAGGTATTTTTCGTAGGTCAGAGTTTGGCGATCTGGCTTGATTAAACCGTCTTTGTCGAGTTCCGGCATATGCAACACCCTTATCCGATGGTCGGTCACCATCCTTTGTAAAGGCATGCGTCTTAAAAGACAAGCTGGCCCATCAATTTACGATGGCCAGCCACTCCATTTTTTCCGTGTAAGGGAACATGTCGAATGCTTCGATCTGGCGCAAAGGTAGGTCGTTGCCGGCAATTTCCTTTAGATCGCGCGTCAGCGTCTGAACCTCACAGGACATGTAGATCAAGCGTGTGGAGGGATTCGCCTTAAGTTGTCCTCGGATAAACTGGCGGACCGGTTCAGCTAAACCTTTTCGAGCCGGGTTAACGACAATGAGCTTCGGCTGCTGCGCCCACGAAGGAAGCTGTGTGTGCAGATCTTCCACTTTGCCAGTAATGTAGTGAGGAGGGTTGTCGATGCGATTGCGAACCGCATTATTTTGGGCGTCGCGAATAGCTTGAGGGTTCGCCTCGATGCCGAGCACGCGGTACCCCGATTGTGCGAGGAGCAACGAGATCTGGCCCGTTCCGCAATAAAGATCCCACGCGACGTCATTAAAAGCACGCTGACCCGCCAGTTGATGGATACGACGATAGATCACTTCCGCCTGCCAAGGATTCACCTGGAAAAAGCTTGTTGGCCCGATCTCGAAATCGAGATCACAAAGTCTTTCGCGCAGACGATCGGTGCCGGCGATACGACGAGATTCGCTGCCGAAAATCGTATTTGTTTCATCCGCATTCACATTGATGTGAGCGGAGTTGATCTGATGACCTTTTTCGCGGAGTGTGTTCACCATATTGCGTATGAGATGGCGGTGTTTGTCCGTTGTCATGACAAACGTCAGCATCACTTCTTCGGTTAAGTGAGAAGCGCGAATGGCTACATAACGAAGATCACCGTCATGGGTGTCTTCAGCATAAGGCTGCAGATCCGAAGCGTTCAATAAAAGGCGGAGATCATGAACAAGTCTGTTAATTGAGCCTTTATGGAGAGAACACTCGGGGTGATCCATCACGAGATGAGACTGTGGTTTAAAGAGCCCCATCGCAAAACGATGCTCTTCATTGGGATTGGCGCAGTCCTTCATGCCACGTACTGCGAGTTTCGCATGTGTGCGGTATTCCAGCTGGCGTGGGGCCGGAAGAGGCGGAACGATGTGTGTGTTGTTTAGAAGTTCAGCTTCTTTTAGGAGCTCAATGCCGGCCTCATATTTCTTTTTGAGGCACGCGCTGTACTCTTCCTGAACGCAATCACAGGTCGAAGCTTGATCCAAATCCTTTTGAACTTTTTTCGGCGGGGGAGTGCGTTTCTTATCCTCCCAAAGTTTGCCGCGGTAGATGACTGATTTCTTTTTATTGCCTGGATCGTTAGCCATGCGTCGTCGTGTTCCTGGTTGTCAAAGAAGAGCTCTTGCTGGCGCAAGAGCCTAGGTACTTATCACTGGCAAATAAGAGGCGCAACTGGCGTTTTTTGTCTTTTTGATTAATAAATCCAGTCCGTTAGATCAATTGGCGGGGCCTTTTTCATTTTTTGGCTGTTGCGGCGGTAGATTTTCACCCCCAGATTTTCCGTATAGGTGCGCCAGGTTTCCCATTCTTCGGTCAGCGTCTTAACGGAATACGGTGTGTCCGGAGATTTTGAACCCTTCGAGAACGTGTAAGGCCCAAAGAGATACGTTGCTGTGTGACGAATCCAATGGAAGTCCATGGGAGCGGATTTGTTTTTAGGCACATTAAAGAATACGACCATGTCACCATATTTCATGGGCGATTCTTTTGGATTCACTTCATAGAAGTGCGAGTTAATCACGCGCCACAATTCGTCATAGTTAATCATGGCGCTATGATAGCCCTTTTCTTCTTTGACGTTCACAAGGGGAGAACCGGACAATTTTTGTCCGTGAAAAGAAAGGGCGGCATGAAAGCAATTGGGGCCGCGATAAGGAATGTACTTCTTAACCATTTTCTCCGCGAAGCTGGGAAGCAGCTCCTCATCGACGTGAACCGTCTCGCCGTGCTTCATTTTATTCCAAAGAGCCTGGCGATCATTTTTTGAAAAGAATGGTTTTATTTGAGCAAATAATTCTTTGCGTAGATCGGGATTTTTGAAAATCTCATCACCACTTATGACAACGTTGTGATGTGTTTTTGCCAAGAGCCTGGAGAGCGAATCCATATTGATAAGTGGCAGCACATCTTCCGTCAGAATGATTTTTACTTTTGTTTCGTTGGTCGGGCCTTTTTTACGCATCTTCTCCACGAGAATATCGTGAAGTTTATTTTCCTGGCCTTTTTGTGCGAGCTGTTTCACGAGTTGATCGAGGGCCTTCTCATCTTTAGCGACAAAAATGCCTATGGGTTCGATTCGCTCGTCTTTTTCCGCTCTTTTTGTGCGTGTCTTAATCATTCGTGCCGGAAGATCGAGTTTTTCGATCTTTGCAGACCCGGGGAGTGAGATACTCGTTCTCATCTCAGAAGGGTCTGTAATAAAGACCTGAGACTGGGAGCGATATTGCGTAACGGCCAGAGCATCCACACTTTGCAAAAATAAAGTAAGGGCTACGTAAATGGACGTTTTTTTCAAAAGCGTAAACTTTGGCGTTTTCATGGCAACCGTAATTCAATTGGCGAAAATAGGACGATCATTGCCTTTTTCGGCGCATCCGAGGATTTCTTGAGGGAGACGCCGATAGATGTCTGATGAGATCGCTCCAAGGGCGCTCCCTATTCAAGACAAGCCGGGTCGCGTTATAATTGTTGGTAGGACGCAGCCACTCCGGAATCGTTTCCACACCCCGGAACTTCCACTGAATCCTCAGTCAGAACAAACGATGCCAGCCAAGTTCGCTGGTCGCCGACTTTCATACGGGAGATCGTTATGACCCACGTTTTAATCGCGGATTCCAGTAAGCCGAGCCTCGTGATGACTTCAGAGGTGATAAAGGACAAGATTCCTGGAGCCATTGTCACGGTGGCAAAAAATGGTCAGGAGACCTTGGAGTTTTTGGCGAAGGACGCGCCCGATCTTTGTATCGTGGATTTTGATCTTCCGGATGTGGATGGACCTGTTTTGATTGAAGCGATGCGTCGTATCTATCAAGGTCCTATTTTGATGACGGCTTTTCCCGCGGCATTCGTTGACGAAGCCGTTAGGGATCATCTCTTCCTGTGCAACGACGCGAGTGGTTGGGTGAAGAAGCCGGTTGTTGTGCAAGATCTTTCCGACAAAGTGGATCTCTTTATGATCCAGCGTCATCGTCTCGGGAAGCGCTTTGAAAGCGAAATCGTGACGCAATTGGTTGGCAAAGCGGCTGGTCGCGGAAAGCGCGCTCCCAAAGTTACGGGAAAAGTCGTGAATATTAGTTTGGGTGGTGCTTGCATCGCCATCGATGGCGCTATGAAAGTAAAAAAGGCTCAGGAGTTCATGTTAACTCTTGAAGTACCAGACCCATCGGCTCCGGCCCCCAAAACAGAGAAGGCAAAACCAGCGGCTAAGGGGAAACCAGTAAAAAAGGTCGCCCCTCGTGCTCTCAAAACACGTGAAGCACTTACGGCACCCGTCTTAGAGGCAAAATTGAAAGCGAAAATTGCTTGGGTTGGCAGTGACGGCCAGGTTGGGGTTCAGTTTGCAAATCTTACTGATTTGCAGAAAAAGGAACTCGTAACCATTTTGCGCTATGCCGCGAATCACGAATGATAAAAGAACCAAATTTGAAGCTCGACCAAAACGCCCGCGATTCATCTCGTGGGCATTTTTCTCTTTATGTCTTAAATGCCGCTTGGTTGGCGCCGATAAGGGGCGAGAGTTTAAAAAAGGAAAAGCAGCATGACCGCTGATGGAAACGACTACAGTCATCTGGATCAATTCGAAGTTGGTGCGAACTACTTCGAGCTCATCGAATTTTCGCTCATGCGTCAGCTCCCTACCGGGGAAGTGATGAAGGGTATCTACGGTGTTAACGTTGCGAAGGTGAGAGAAGTGGTTCATATGCCACGTATCAATCCTCTTGCATCCGCTGTTCCAGGTATTGCCGGCATTTTTGAGTTGCGTGGTGTGCCGATTCCAGCCATCAACCTCTGCCATGTTCTTGGTGATCCGGCGGGCCCCCTCAAGCAGAATCAACAAATTGTCGTCACGGAATTCAGCCAGAAACGTGCTGGATTTATCGTTGATCTAACGCATCGCATTCGACGTGTTGGCTGGGACAAAGTGTTACCTCCCTCTTCAGATCACCAGTCTTTTATTTCGGGCATGATTTTGATCGAAAAGAACGAATTTCTTTTCATTCTCGATCTCGAAAAAATTCTTATAGAAATCGAAGGCGGGGGCTTTGGTATTGGAACGGGGCGTGCGCGTACACAGGCGACGCCGGAAGCGACCCTTCAAACCATCACGGATCAAATGTCAAAAGACCCACGCGCTCCGGGCATTTTGTTCGTCGATGATTCGAAATTGATACTCTCTAACGTTGGCAAGGCATTGGTTCAGAAAGGCTTCCGCGTTATGTTCGCGGATAACGGGGCCGCCGCTCTGAAGAAGTTGGAGCAGAATTTTACGACCGGTGATTCTTTTGGGCGTATCGATGCGGTCATTACCGACGTCGAGATGCCACAGATGGATGGCCTGACTTTGGTGCGAAAGGTCCGCGAAAATCCAATTTTTAATGGACTTCCTATTATTCTTCACACATCGCTAAGCGGAGAGGCGACGCAAGCAGCAGGCCAAGCAGTTGGTGCGGATGGATACGTGATTAAGAATGACATCCCACAGCTCGTTGTGATGGTTGAAAAAATGCTTCGCGATCTTTCGGCGAGAAGTGCTTCCTAATGCATCTACGCCAAGTCGTTAAACTTCTCGCGGCCGTACTTGTTTTTGCCTTCTCCCTCAGTTCCCTTTATCTTTACGCGCAGGGGCATGTCGGTGGGTCTTGGCAGCCCATCGCATGTGTGAATGGCGCTTTAGCTATCTTCATTTTCCTCGTTAGCTCCCAGAAAAAAGTATTTGGATGGACGGATCTTAAGCTCCGTTATTTTTATCCCAGTCTCGCGATTGTTCTTGGTGTCGTTCTCCTTTCTCTGCTCAGCCGGATGGTGGGAGGAGCGACGACGGTTAAGAGTCATCCTGAAATCTGGGCCTTTATAGTGCTGATTCCTCTTGTGGAAGAGATCGTATTTCGCGTGGGATTTGGACAATTTTTTCGCAAGTACGCCGGCAACGTCTGGGGGGCCTATTTTTCAGCGCTCCTTTTTGCTCTTGTTCACACGCTTCCGACGCCTGAAAAATTGCTCACACTACAGATCGGCCTGCCCTTAGGGCCGTTTCTCTTGGGGCTGTGCGCCGAATGGATTTATATAAAATCGTCTCGTCTTCTGCCCATTTACGCCTTTCACGCAGTCTGCAATGCCACCGTTTTTATTTTCCAGCATATCGATGCTCGTTGGTTGGACTGGCTGGGTCTTTTCTATATATGATACAGGTACAGAGACTTCGTTTTATCGGAAGCTAAATGGACCAGGACGATTCACAAAAAGACGGTTCCCTCTCTCGCGATGAGAAGGCCAAGCAACTCAACATGGTTGTTTGCATTTGTAAGGGCATAAAGCTCGGTACAGTGCTTGCGGCTATGGAGGGGTGTGAGACTGTTGCGGATGTGAATCGAAAAGCAGGAACGGGATCGGGCGGGTGTCAGGGACAACGCTGCGGACCGCGCATTAAAATTCTCCTCCGCAAGATGCAGGAAAAGAAGGCCAAGCCCTAACGGTGGGCCTCAATGATGCTCACGACCTCGTCGAAATTCTTCGCATAGCCAAACGCACTTTTGTGCAGTTTATATTGTGTGTCGGCCATTTGAATGCCGTGGATATGAGCCTTCTCCGCACACGCGATGTCGCTGTCCTTATCCCCCACGAGAAAACTTTTGCTTCGGTCAATGGGATACTTTTCGCAGGCTTGTTCAATCAGTCCAGTACCCGGTTTACGACAAGAGCAGGCGATGGCGTACGCCGCGACCTTTCCCTCGGGATGGTGCGGACAAATAAAAACATCATCGACGCTCGCGCCTTCTTTTCCGAGTTCCTTCTTGAGGGCCTCGTGAAAAGCATCGACGTCCGCCATGGTGAACATACCGCGCGCCACGCCTGACTGATTTGTGATCACAAAGATCTGGTAGCCAAGCTCCTTGAGACGACGAATGCCTTTAGCGACCCCTGGCAAAAGCTTTAGATCCTCACGCTTATAAACGTAGCCGCTATCGACGTTAATAACGCCGTCGCGATCAAGAAAGACAGCAGGGATAAGGTTATTCTTAGAAGGTGCGGAGTTTTTCATGGATCCAGGCGCGATCTTTTTCTTTTACCGCGTGTTTTAACGATTGTTGGAGAATGCGGCGGTAGGCTGTATTGATTTCAGCAGTTGGTTCTCCGGAAGCTAAAAGATAATTAGCTTCCTTCAAATCCTTTTCCAGTTCCCAGTACTCTTCCAAAGGCATGCTCAATTCAATCACATGCCCGAGCTCACGGTATGATTCTACGTTTTTGCTTTGTAGATGCAGCTGCTTGCCACAAATTAAAAACTTCCGAATCAGTGTCCGTCTCCTTATTTCTTCTTGGAAGAAGACTTGCTTGCAGATTTAGCCGCGGTCTTTTTCGTAGCGGCTGGCGCGGCTTTCTTCGCAGGAGCCTTGGTAGCACTTTTCGCGGCTACTTTTTTAGTTGCCGCTGGCTTCTCTTCTTTTTTCGCAGCAGTCTTAGTCGTGCTTTTCTTCTCTTCAGTCTCTTTCTTGGCAGCTACTTTTTTCGTGGCTGCTTTTTTCTCTTCAGCAGCGGCTTTTGTTTCCGCTGGTTTTTTCGCAGCTGGTTTTTCTTTTACTTCTTTCGCAGGAGCTGGTGCTTTAGCTGCTTTGGGAGCGGGAGCCGTTTCTTCAACGTCCTCAAGTTCTTTTTGGACTTTGTTGTAGAGACGCTGCCACAAAGAGCTATCCTTGCGGAGCCAGGCTTCAAAGAGTTTGCGCGCGGGACGGTTGATCAAAGCATCGTTCAAAAAATATTGCGTAAACTCTGATGGCTGCTTTAGGCCTTTGAGAGTTGATACATGATTCGGCGTAATCAAAAGTTCTGAGCCACGTGCGCGCAGAATCAATGTGCCTTGAATTGCTTGAATTTCAACCGGTAACACGTTCAGCAACCTCGTTTAATAATTCACATTCAGTGTTATTCTTAACCCCCTTTATACCGCAGCAACGGGGATTATCCAACTCACTTTGCTTGGTTTATGGGCGTCTCATTGTTTGCGGGAACGGCAGTCGGCTTCATCGCCCGAAAAATCACCTTCCGATTCAAGGCGAGCGACAGCGTTGTGTCGAGAGCGGAAAATCTCAAAAGGGTAACTTTCCTTGGGCCCCTTTGGGCTATAAGCCAAGACTCTTTTCATGAAAAAACCGCGCATGTAGCGCTCAAATTTTTGGAAATCGGCGGAAAAATCGCCCTTGATCTCAAGGTTGGCGCAATCAATCAGCAGGTTCCACTTTGAATGCCATTGGGTGAGATTATTCATAACCTTGCTACGAATAACATCCCACTGAGCGCTGCTATCGATGACGACGGGCACCGAGAAGGCCATCTCAACCACGTGTTGCTGGAAGTAGTTTGTGAGTTGGATGGAAGAACGGAAATCGCCAGGCTCTTTGGGGGCTCGCGTGCGGCCTAAACCGACTTCGTCGGCGGCATCTTCTTCGGCTACGTGCGTTTTGAAGAAAAGCGCATCAAGACCTCTTCCCTCGGAAAAGCCAAATCCAACGGCGTTTTTAAGGAAAAAACCTTTAAGAAACTTCTCCATTCGCGCAAATTCGCCGCGAATGTCTTCGTTGTCGTTAATGGAAAGCTGGGTGCAGTCAATAAGGGCTTTGTAAGGGGAATGCCAGCTTTTAAGGCTGGCAGTCCACAATTGGCGCCATTTGCGGACATCATCAATGGTTTCGATACGTGTTGGGCCGTCAAAGCTCATCCGCATGACGCGTTTCTGAAAATCGTTATCAAACACCAAATTCATATCTACAGCGCGCTTTCTATTTCGAGACGGATATTCTCGGCTGAAGGGCTGGCGATCTTGCGCCCATTCACAAATACGGTCGGCGTGGCTTCGACACCGAGCTTCGAGCCCAGACTAATATCATCTTGGATCTTCGCCAAGATGTCTTTCGACTCGCGGCAGGACTGAATATCCGCATCGGAAAGGCCCAGTTCTTTAGCCCACGACGTGAGGTTCTGGCGGCTTAGCTTTGTTTGGTTCTCGTAAATTTTGTCGTGCATCTCCCAGAACTTGCCCACACGGCCAGCGCAGCGAGCCAAGCGAGCGGCGTCACAGGCAAAATCGTGGAGTGGGCGTGGCATGGACGGGTTGCAGTTCGGGTCGAGAGGGTAGTTTTTAAAGACCACCTGGATTTTGTCTGGGTATTCCTCTTTGACTTTTTTGAGTCCCAAGGCCGCGGTTTTACAAGCAGGGCATTCAAAATCGGCAAACTCAACGATGACCACTTTCGCATCCTCGGCGCCACGACGGTAGTCCTGACCCATGCCCGAAAAATCAGAGCGGTCGATTTTAATGTCTTGTTGCGGGCCGCTGCGTGTCGAATGAGAGTCTGCCTGCGGAGCGTTCTGCGGGTTGTCGAGCTTCACTGAGGTAGATGCGGGCTTCATCAATTGGAAGATACTGATGGTGACCGCAAGTGCTAAGAGTGCATACGACCCACCGTTTGCAACGCTCTTAAGGCTCCAGCCTCTGGGGACGGCGGGGCGATTCATACCAAGATTGAGCCCTTGCAATAGAGTGACGGCGTAGATGCCCATGCAGGTCACGCAGCCGACTTTTAGATTTATGAGAGAAATGCCGCCTAAAATGATTGAAGAGACGATCCCGATGCCGCTTAGAACAACATAGGCGTGCATGGTGTCGCGACGGTATTCATCTTTGAACATCGCGGTGCCAAGGAGGGTGATCATGGCAAGGAAGTAGCCGATGCCATAGACGCCCAGTGGGATGCCAAAAATCTCACTAAATGAACTGCGTGCGACATCATCACAACTAAGAGCGGCATTGATATTACAAACAGCGTCGGTGGCTCCCGTGGCTTTCAATTGTAAGTGATGGAACGTGGAATAGAGGGAAAGTCCCAGGCCAATGGCCGCTAGAATCATGCCGATTATATAAAAGAGAGTTCTTTTTTCACTGGGCTGACTGGGATGCGCACTCGCCATGGATAACCTCATCAGAAAGAACAATTCTAAGAATCGAAACGGCTATTTAAGATAAGAGTGTAGCATATTTGATTTATGGATTGACATCCCTAGACGGTTCTTGCATAACCCAAATTCTCTACTTTTTGTGGGGGTATAGCTCAGTTGGTAGAGCGTTGCAATGGCATTGCAAAGGCCACGAGTTCGACTCTCGTTACCTCCACCATTAAAGCAAGTGGTCGAACCCCGATTTTTAAAAAAAGTCGGGG
>CAYOJQ010000072.1:0-14483 GCA_964404325.1 uncultured Oligoflexales bacterium | reverse complement strand
ATCACAACGGGCGATGAGATCGCGTCGGTGGCCATCATCCGTTATCATCACAATACGATCGACATCGGCAAAGAATCCATCACTCTGGTTCCTGAGGACCTGAGGGATATCAGCTCCATCACGATGTCGGTTCCGGCGAATCTCGTGCCGAAATTGAAAGAGGAAATCAGCCTTTTCCGCAAAAAACTTCTAGCTCTTGCGGAAGATTCTTCTTCTCGCAATACTGTTTACCAAATGAATATCCAGCTATTTCCCGTTTCTAAAACCACTTCGGAGTCGTAAATGCGGGATATAAGAACACTCACTATCACTCTGCTTCTTTTAACTCATGGCTGTGGCGTTGAAGTTGGTAATCCCAAGAATCCGACGGGAACGGGAACGGGAACGGGAACGGGAACGGGAACTGATACAAAAAACCAAATCATTAGCGATAACGATGCTGCGAGCGAACTTGTGGCTGCGCAGCTTGATAGCGTTATCGGCGGCACATCCGAGCATTTTACGGACGATGCGGTTGCATTGGCATTAACAACAACCGTGGATCCGACTGTCACACTCACATGTGATGCCACATCTCCCCGAGAGCTCGTGTTTAGGCGCAAGGCTGATGGCGCCTTGGAAAAGGAAATCGGTCGTGGACTGCTCACACGCATTCATAAAGCGACAGTCGCTGATGATGTGACGGCTTCATGGAAGTCAGAAAGCGATAATCTCGCTTGCACGGATGCGAAACGTCCGCGTGTGGATTTAAACAGCCTCACAACGATACGTATCACTCACACTCTGAGTAAAGCACGGACACGAGAAGTGATCCGTAAACGCGACAACAAAGTCCTGAAGACGGGATCTTTCGATCTAACGGGCGATCGCACCATTGCCATCGAAAAGACGGATTCAGGTTTTAAGGAAACAATTTTCTCTAATGAAAAGCGAAATATTTCATTTAAATCCACCCAGTCGGGCGATCTGAAATTGGAAGTCAAAGTGAAGATTGCTCCCGAATCCCCTATGGTGATTAAAACCTCTGGCAGCAAATTCCGCCAATGGACCGAGAAGACCATTGAAAGCGGCACAATAACCGCTGAAGAAAAAAGCGGCGCATACGTCGAAACAACATTTTCTGGCGTAACGATTAACAAAGAAGACGGATGCGCTCCCACAAGCGGTAGCATCACGGCTAAACTTTTTAATACAAAAGAAGCAACCACACCACTTCGCACTCTCACCGTGGTTTATGGCGCCGAAGAGATGCAGGTGAAGTTTGATTCGGGAGAGACCATCCCGCTCGTTTTAGAAGGTTGCGAGGAATAATTGCTAAAAAGGCGCTCCCAGGAGCGCCTTCTATTAAATATGAACTTCAACTTCCTGATGCCGCGTGTTTCCCGCATAAACTTCCGCGGATAAAAAGTCTCGCTCACCACTCAGCGAGGATTCTAGAATATTTTTGTACCAAACACGACTGACTGGGTCCCACATATAAGCACGTTCTTTTAGCTTATCCTTCGCATCAAAAGGAGCTCCGGTCGCGAGAATGCGGAATTCACGCTGATAAGATTTGTTCATCAACTCTTTTAAGTGGGGAGCAACGAGTCGGAAAGTTGATGCACAATCAAACAATGCCCGATGCGCGAATGGATTCACAAACCCATGGTCGGCGGCGAGATAATTGAGGGCGCGGGAACGAAAACCTTTTTCCGCCCAATCCACATGCTTGATCGAGCAGGCCCAGTGGACTTCCACATCGCACAGCTCTTTTCGTTTCATGAGAAACGCGCGGTCGAAAGGCGCATTGTGAGCGACAACGATAGAGGCTCTGTCAAAATATTGGCGGACAAAATCCCACTCGATGCTCTTGCCTTTTAATGAAGCGTCAGTCAATTGGGTAAGCTTGACGATTTCTGGCTTTAAAGGTTCCTTAGGATCTTCAAGGCCAGCGTACATGGAAACAATCGTCGCGTTAAAGTCTTGATCTACCGCAAATTCCAATACGCCGATCTCAATAATTTTGTCGTTTTCCGGGTCAATACCAGTCGTTTCCACATCAACGATGAGACCGTAGTCCATACGTGCACCTTTTGCCTGCTATGGTTTTGCTGTGTTTGATCAGTTAGAATAGAGACATAACTCCTTTCCCATCAAAAAATCAATCGCAACTCCATAACCCGTTGCTCGTTTCTCCGTAACCGAGGGATTTTTGCGCATGAGTGCCATGAACGAAAAGAATTTAGCCACACAAACGCAAGGAAATGCGGATGCCATCACGCTAACCCCGCTCAAGGGCTTTAGCGAGCTTACGGCCGCGATCATGACCCTCGACGAATTCGCCGGCTACACCGTTGAGAAACCGGACGAAGATTTTATTTCCCTCACCAAAGACGACATCACGTTGATTTTTCTGGGACCAAAGCTCTGGCATGACGAAAAACGCATGCAGCCCTTCACGGATAACCGCAAGCGCCCGGAGCTCATCCTTGTGTGCGCGGGAAATGAAAGCGAGATTGCCTCGATGCCGCAAGCATGCCGCGATGGTGAGATGCAGACTCTTTGTTTCCCCACCACACCCCGTCAGCTCACACTGCAGATAGAGAACTTCTTTCGTCTGCAAAAATTGGTCTTGGTTTCCGAACAAAAGCAGCAGCTGGTTGCGGAAACAAACGAATCCGTAAAGTATCTCATGCGCGTCTCTCGCGAATTGAACGGGGTGCGCGATACCAATAAACTTCTGCACCTGATTTTGACAAAAGCACGCGAAATTACAAACGCCGATGCCGGCTCCATTTATACCGTGAACTGGAAAAACATCGAAAAGAAAGAAGGCTCGATCTTTTTCCGCATCACGCAAAACGAGTCCGTGGCGCAGAACCTATCTGAGTTTCAGATTCCCATCAGCGAAAACTCGATTGTTGGCAATGTCGTGTTGCATGAAACCAGCATCAACATTCCCGACCTTTACAAACTGGATCCCAATCCAGACCAAAACCCTTATCGCGCCCAGCACGATAAAACCTGGGACCAGAAGATTGGCTATCAATGCCGTTCGATGCTGACCCTTCCCATGTTCGACATCGCCAACCGCGTGATCGGCGTGATTCAGCTTATTAACAGCAAGAAGAAGGGCGTAAGCTCTCTCGCGGCGCGCGAAGACTTTGAAGATTATGTGATTCCATTTGATGAAAATACGGTGGAATACGCGGAGATCGTTTCACACCAAGCGGGTATCGCGCTTGAAAACGCGATGTTGACCGAAGAAAAAGAACAACTGTTCGAAGGCTTCGTGCATGCATCGGTGACCGCGATCGAACAACGGGATCCCACAACATCCGGTCACTCCAACCGCGTGGCAAAGCTAACCGTTGGCACAGCGGAGGCTCTGACCCACGTTGAAAGCGGTCCTTACGCCAAAGTACGCTTCAATGAAGATGCTCTGAAAGAAATTGAGTACGCATCTCTGCTCCACGACTTCGGTAAGTTGGGCGTGCGCGAGGAAGTTCTCGTTAAAGCGAAAAAACTTTACCCGTGGCAGGAAGAATTGATTCAAGAGCGCTTTGATCTTGTGCGCTCACGCTATGAAATCGAGTATCTGCGCGAGGTGGTGAAGTACCTTCAGGCACCCAATATGTATCCGCCAGGATTCGGCCCCGACTCGCTCAAAGCCACACGAGATCGTCGTTACGCCGAGCTCGAGGATTACCTCAACTTCATTATGAAGGCGAATGAGCCCACTGTTTTGGAACAAGGTGGTTTTGAACGCCTCAAAGATATCGCGAACGTTAACTTCCGCGATTCCTGGGATGAAGCACGACAGCTTCTGCGTAACAACGAACTAAAAGCTCTCTCGGTTTCGCGCGGTTCACTCACTCGCGAAGAATTCGCGGAGATTCAGAGTCACGTGGTTCACACTTATGAATTTTTGCGCAAGATTCCCTGGGGATCGAAGTTCCATAACGTTCCGCAGATCGCCGCGAAGCACCATGAAAAACTCGATGGCTCCGGCTACCCTACGGGCGCCATGGGGGAGGAAATCCCCGTTCAGTCGCGTATCATGACAATTGCCGATATTTTCGACGCCTTAACCGCGGCCGACCGCCCCTACAAAAAGGCCGTCCCCACGGAGAAGGCGCTCGACATCATCGAGATGGAAGTCAAATCCGGCCGCTGTGACGCAGAAGTTTTCCGTATTTTTGTGGAATCGAAGGTCTATAATACAGTTGTGGACGGTAGTTCATCAACCTGACCGGTAGACCGAATGTGACGCAACTTAGCACCGAAATTTTGCGACTCGCATACAGCCAGGGGTACTTCCCCATGGCTGAGCCCAAAACGGGTGAGATTTACTGGTATAACCCTGACCCCCGCGCGATACTGCCTTTGGAACTCTTCCATTGCTCTCATTCGCTGCGCCGAGCCTTAAGACGAAAAGACTATCGTGTGACCACCGACACCGCCTTCGAGGGGGTGATCGAAGGCTGCGCTCACCGGGAAGAAACCTGGATAAGCAATGAATTTAAACGGCTTTATACCGACCTCTTCGCGGAGGGGTACGCCCATTCCGTCGAGATTTGGGGAGAGGAAGGACTGATCGGTGGGACCTATGGGGTGACGCTGGGCGGCGCTTTTTTTGCGGAATCCATGTTTCATCGCCGCACGGATGCCTCCAAAATGGCCCTCTACTTTCTGGTGCAACACCTACGACGGTGCGGCTTTCACCTCCTCGAGGTGCAGTTCCTAACCCCCCATTTACGCACGTTGGGAGCCATCGAAATTTCCGGAGCCCAATACCATCTCCAGCTGCGGCAGGCGCTCCAGTTGGTCCCCACGTGGGAAAAAATCCTGACCCAAACACCCTAAAAGACTTCCCAAAACGGAAATCTTGACTATACTATTGCTACCCAAGCTAAGGAGGTTTCATGCCTGGAGTGAAATTACGAGACGGCGATAGCGTTGAACGCGCATTGAAAGTGCTTAAGAAACAAGTTGAGAAAGCCGGCACGATTTCCGAGCTTAAGAAGCGTCAGCACTACGAAAAGCCGTCCATTAAGAAGAAAAAGAAGCAAGCAGCCGCTCGTAAGCGTCTCGCGAAGCAAATGCGTAAGATGTCAACCTAACCGCGGTAATGACTTTTAAAGTCCTTCTGCAGTCTGCACAAGTCGACCTCTTTGAGCAACGCTCTCGGTTTATTGGTCTTGGGTATCCCTGCTCCAGCCTCGCACAGTTTGAACAACTCCATGCGGACGTAAAAGCAGAATACCCAGACGCGAACCACGTGACGTATGCTTATCGGATCAAGGACGAACATCAGTTCAAAACCCGTTTCAGTGACGCCGGTGAACCATCGGGTACGGCGGGCCGTCCGATTCTCAATCACATCGAAGGATCATCGCTGATTAACACCGTGGTGTTTGTCGTTCGCTATTTTGGCGGCATCAAACTGGGCACGGGTGGTCTTGTGCGTGCTTATGGTAACACGGCTCGCATGGTGCTCATGTCAGCGCCTGTTGGTGAGTTTATTGAATGGGCGACGTTGAATCTCACAATCCCCTATCATCAAGAACGACAGGTGGAGTTCGTGCTACAAAAATTCAGCGGTCGCATCACCAACCGCGTTTATACCGATCAGATTTCTTTAGAAGTCATGCTTCCCGAGGCGGACCGCGAGACGTTTCTCGCGGCTCTTAACCCCCACTCGGAGCAATAAGCGTCGCCTGAATCTTCTCGCCGCTCGCAACGTGCTCAATCTCCAGATTTTGTTTGGCCTCACCTTTCGGGAAACGAATAAGAATGGGGAATTTGCGTTCCTCCAACGGCTTAAGCTCCGTCACACACGAACCACAACTCACGCTCGCCACCGCCGGCGTGATGGCCTTGAATTCCAACGGCATGCTTTTCGCCGTGAGATTCATCACATGCATATTAAAAAGATTCCCCACTTCCTGATCGTTGACAGGAATGTGCGTGGTACCGGGAGCACGCGTGAGTGAAATTTCAATCACCGGACGCGTGACGATCTTGGTAAAAAATGTTCCCGCCACACCTAAAAGCAAAAGAGAGTAAACAATGGTGCGTGGCCGCACACGACGCGCCTTCTCCCCCTGCAAAGTATTGAGGGACATGGTCGTGATCAGTTCCGGCGGACGTTTTAGGTTGGTCATCACAAGATTGCAGGCATCGATGCAGCGGTAGCACATGATGCACTCCAGCTGCCACCCTTTGCGGATATCAATCCCCGTCGGGCACACACGTACACAGAGCTCACAGTCAATGCAATCGCCCCCGCCCTTCTTCTTGCTACGCGGTTCACCACGGTTGTGATTGTAAGCAACCGCCGGCGTTTCCGCGTCCATCAGTACGGATTGAAAACGTCCGTAAGGACACACGAACGTACAGAATTGTTCACGAAACCAGCCAAGGTCAAAGTAAAACGCCGCCATCATGAAAATCATAAAGAAGAAAGCGAACCAGTGATCGGATGGTGGATGAATCATCCATGCCAGCAACGTTGTCGGTGGAATGAAATAAGCGAGAAAAGCATTGGAAGCCAGCGCCGCGACGACAAGAAAAATAATATGCTTGAGAACTTTCCGTCCACGCGCCCCCCATGTGAGTGGCTGTGAATCCGTTCGACGCCTTTTATGAGCATTTCCTTCAATCAACTCTTCGATGGGCCGGATCACCCATTCGACAAAGACCGTTTGTGGGCATGCAAAACCGCACCACACGCGCCCCCAAACGGATGTGACCAAGAAGAGAGCCAACGCGGCCATCAAAAGAATAAAGACAAGATAACCGCCGTTGCTGAAGGCAAAAACTTTGCTAAACAAAAACACCTTTTGCGCCAACACATCAAGCCGCAAAAGGGGAATACCACCAAAGCTAATCCACGGCACCGCCAGATAAATGGCAATGAGAACCATCGCGAGATACTTGCGACGTTGGGAATGTCTTCCAGACCGTCGATCAGGATAAAGCCAGCGGCGGTTACCGCTGGTATCGAGAGTCGGAGAAATATCCGCGTCCACTTTTCGTTGTGATGCCTCGTCCGTCGAGTTTTCGTTCATTTCGCACTTACTCCATCGGCTGACCTTCAGGCGCTTTCGGGTTTGGGGGATTTGTGTCGCGGATGCTATGCACAAAGGCGGTCACTTGCTTTACTTTTTCCGCCCCGAGAAGTGGCATCCAAGCAATCATCCCTTTTTCCACGACTCCATCGGAGATGGTTTTCAGAATTTCCTCAGGCTTGCCACCGTGAAGCCAGTATTTGTCCACGAGGTTCGGACCAACGACACCCTCACCCGCTTGACCATGACAGGGCGTGCAGTTCTGTTGGTAAACTTCTTTACCTGCGTTAATGGCATTTTGATCCGCGAGCATCGCCGCAAGATCGCCTCCCGCTGATGGTCCCGACGCGGCGGAAGCCGCTTCTTCTTTATGCGCCGCCAGCGTGGCGTTCATTTCATCGAGCGTCGATTGCCCACCAGCGATGTGGTAATAGCCCATGTAGATCACGGCAAAAATGATGCACAGATAAAAGCCCCCCACCCACCAGCTCGGCAGGGGGTTATCGTATTCCTCAATACCGTCATAAACATGCGGTCGCAGCTGATCGACGTTGTCCTGATTCTTATGTTCCATCTTCCACTTCTCCTAATGGGTCTTTGTCGGGGTGTCGTCATCAAGAGGTCGCGACGCCAGCGCTTCATAAGTTTTTTTTGCATTGGGCCTGTAGGTCCAAGCACTAACCAACACCATCACCACCATAAAAATGATCAGCGCGGATGCTTGCCAAAGACCCCAATTCAATTGTGCGAGCACTTCTTTAATCATCACTTCCTCCTAGTTTTGCGCGGTGGAAGGACGTGATTTGATATCAACGCCAAGCCTTTGCAGATAAGCGATCAGCGCTACCATCTCGCTATCCGCCGCAACCGTCACACCCTGAGTCGCCAAACCAGCAACAATTTTTTGCGCCTCTTCATTCGCGACTGGGGTCGGATTTTTCACAAGATCGTCGGCATAAGGAGCGCCCATGGCTTTCATCGCCCGCATCTTTGCTTCGAGATCCGTGAAGTCCACCTTGTTATTCACGAGCCAAGGATAGGCCGGCATGATGGATCCCGGAGAAGTGGAACGTGGATCGAGCATGTGACGGTAGTGCCATAGATCCGGATACTTCCCACCGAGACGATGAAGGTCAGGACCTGTTCTTTTAGAGCCCCAAAGATGTGGATGATCGAATACGAACTCACCGGATTCGGACCGGCTACCATAGCGCTGCGTCTCTTCCGCGAGTGTGCGTACCATCTGTGAGTGACAGTTATTACAGCCTTCGCGGATGTAAATGTCACGTCCTTCCAACTGCAACGGCGTGTAAGGCTTCACTGAACTGATCAATGGCACGTTTGATTCGATCAAAAATGTCGGCACAAACTCAATGACGCCGCCGATGGAGATCACAATCACGGTAAGCACGGCCATAGGAATGGTTTTTGTTTCCATCCATTCATGGAATGTTTTTGTTTTAATAGGCGTGAGTTCAGGAACGACAGTCTTCTCTTCATCACTGACGTGACCAGCAGCCGCTGTACGCCAGACATTGTACAGACACATGATGGCGCCGGTGAGATAGAGCGAACCACCGGCTAAGCGCACCCAGTAGAGCGGCTTGATCGCCAAAACGCTTTCAACAAAGTTCGGATACTTCAAAAGGCCATCCGTCGTACGCGCAAACCACATCACATACTGCGTCAGACCCGCCGCCCACATGGACGTAACATAGAGAAGCATACCAACGGTCGCGAACCAAAAGTGCGTGTTCACCAGCTTTTGCGAATGAATGGGACGGTTCCACAATTTTGGCACTAGCCAGTAGACCATACCGAAGATCATGCCGCCAACCCAACCAAGGGCACCGCCGTGAACGTGCGCGATCGTCCACTCCGTATAGTGCGTGAGCTTGTTAAGGCTCTTAATGGACATCAATGGGCCTTCAAGGGTGGCCATACCGTAAAACGTCAGAGCGACGACAAAAAACTTCAAAATTGGATCCGTGCGCACCTTGTGCCAAGAACCACGAATCGTCAAAAGGCCGTTCAACATACCGCCCCAAGAGGGAGCGATGAGCATGATGCTAAACACCATACCGAGCGACTGCGCCCAATCCGGAAGCGATGTGTAAAGAAGGTGATGCGGACCAGCCCAAATATACAAGAACACCAAGGACCAGAAGTGCACGATGGAAAGGCGGTAAGAATAAACCGGACGCTCCGCGGCTTTCGGTACAAAGTAATACATTAAGCCGAGGATGGGTGTGGTTAAGAGAAATCCCACGGCGTTGTGACCATACCACCACTGCACCAGCGCATCCTGAACACCGGCATAGAGAGAGTAACTTTTACCAAGTGAAACGGGGAAAGAAAGGTTGTTAACAACGTGTAAAACGGCAAGCGTTAAGATCGAACCGAGATAAAACCAGATGGCCACGTAAAGATGTTTAACGCGACGCGTGGCGATCGTTCCAAACACGTTTGCCGTCATCGCCACCCACACTAGAGTGATGGCAATGTCGATGGGCCATTCAAGCTCCGCGTATTCTTTGGATTGAGAGAGACCCATGGGCAGCGTGATGGCGGCGGCGACGATAATGGCCTGCCAACCCCAAAAGTTGATCGCCGACAATTTATCCGACCACATGCGCGTGCGTAAAAGCCGCTGCATGGAATAATACATACCGGCGAAGAAGGCGTTACCGGTAAAGGCGAAGACCACCGCATTGGTGTGCAGTGGGCGAAGCCGTCCGAAAGTAAGCCAACTGGTGTCCGCATTCGCGGGCCACCATGCGAGTTGCAACGCCGCGATGGCGCCAACCGTCATACCCACAACACCCCAAACCAAGGTTGCCCAAATAAATAGTCTCGTGATGCGATCATCATAGACTACTTGAACCGATGACGCGGTTCGTGACTCAGCCATTACCGTTCCTCCCCTTGAATTCTGTCCTCGGCGATCAGCATTTCCTGTGCCGCTTTAAGATCATCGAATTGGCCTCGTTTCGTGGCCCAAATAAAACCAAACAAAGCGATAAACGCCATGCCCAAACTGATTGGTAAAAGAAGATACAAAACACTCATGCCACTCTTCCCATCGATGGTTCGCGCCATCGTGTTGAAATCATCACAATGATCAGTGAACTGATTGGCATCAGGGCCGCGGCCACGCCGGGAGTAACCCAACCACCGATCGCCAGCGCGCTGCCTAGCGTGTTGTAGGCGAACGCGAAACTCATACCACGGCGAAACACTTTGCGCGCCGCGGTTGCGAGAAAAAAAGCATCGGCACAGGGTCGGAGACCAGGGGACGTGAGACAGATATCCGCCGCGTGACGGCTCGCACTGGTGGAATGCGCCACCGCGATGCTAACGCTAGCCTGCGCCATGGCAAGACTATCGTTTGAGCCATTGCCCACCATGACGACGAGATCTCCCCCCAAAACACCGCGCACACGCGCGGCCTTGTCTTCCGGCTTTGCCTCTGCCCGCACTTCTTGAATACCTAATTCAGCGGCAATGGTTTTTGTTCGTGCTAGTCCATCGCCACTTAAGATTTCCACCTGCCGATCACGAGCCTTTAGAATCTGAACAACATCCTTGGCCTCATCCATCAGTTTGTCATCCAGTTCAAATTGCGCCAAGAGGCGCTCTTGAAAGGAGAAAAAAACGCGCGTGGTGCTGTCGTTGCTTTGACGCCCGCGTCCTAACGCGAATCCGGCATGCCCGAGACGATACACTCCTTCAGGCGCATCAAACGTGACACCGCCACCAAAAGTCTCGGTAACGTTGTGCCGCTCGATTGCCTTTCTTGCAAACTTGTTTTCCGTCAGCCAATTTTTTATAGCATGGGATGCGGCATGTTGGTTATTACTCACCAAGATCTCTAAGCGCTGCAACACGAGATCGCGACTGAGAGCATTTTCCGAGAGAACCGTCTCGTTCCATGTCATGGCTACGACCTTCAGATCGCCCTCTGTCAACGTTCCCGTTTTGTCGAAGATAAATCTTTTTGCGCGAGAAAGATCCTCGATTGCTCGCTGCGATTTAAATAGAACACCCTTGGCAAGTCCCTTCGCGGCACAGGCGGAAAAAACCAGCGGCGCCGTTAAGCCAAACGCGCATGGGCAGGCAATCAGGGCGAGCGCAAAAGCTCGTCGCGCACCCTCCGCGAAGTCTCCCTGCCATGCAAAATAGAAAAACAAGGAAGCCGCGAGCCCGTTAACAAACACGAGAAAGATGAAGGCCGCTTTATCAGAAAATTCCTTCATTCGTCCTTTTGTTTCGAGAAGGTGATCCACGGCATGGGACATATCCTGCCAGTAAGACTTTTTCCCTTCTTCAAGGGAACATAGCGTCAGCGAGGTGGCACCGTTAAACGCCCCCGATGAAATACTTGTTCCGACTTTCACCGGCTGCCATTTTGGTTCACCTGTCAAAGGCTCTAGATTGACCGCGCCGCTTCCTTCCGCGACTTCCGCCGCAACGGGAATCCACTCCCCGGGAAAAACGCGAAACAAGTCACCCACCTTTAGATCCGTCAGTGGAATGGAAGTTTCATTGTCGTCACGATAGACACGCACAAATTTTTCCGCCGGCTCAAGAAGCGCGCGAATCTCTCGCTGCGATTTTCTTAAAAGCCCCTGCTGAAAAAGTCTGGCGCTTAAGAGAAGGGCAATGCCTCCACAAACGGAATCAAAATAGACCGGCCCGGCATTCGTCACTGTGGTGAACACGGAATAAGAAAAGACAGTGATGATGCTAACGGAAATGGATTGATCGATGCTGATTTGTTTATTCTTTAATGCCACCCATGCTTTTTCATAAAATGTTCGCGCGCTATAAAACACCGTCGGCAGCGTTAACGCCAACGACACGCCACGAAATACTAGCGCCACCATCGGCTCGATTTGGTTTTGTGGATCGAGATAGTCCGCGAAAGCGATGGCCATAACATTGAGAAAACAAAACCACGCAATACCCAAACGGAGAATGTCATTTCGATCCAACGCTGGAGTATCCGCGCTAGCACTCACGCGGTAGCCTAAATGCTCAATCAACGCCGCAACGCTGCTTAATGCTGTGGCCTTGGGGTCATAGGTGATTTCCGCACGCCCCATGGTGAGATTCACCCGCGCGTTCTGCGACGCGCCTGTTTTCTGGACCGCACGCTCCACCAACCACACGCACGCGTAACAACTAAGTCCTTGCAATTCAAGTAACGCTGATTCGGTGCCATCATCATTCTTACGCACGGTGGTGCGACGAAATTCATCGGAGTCGAGATAACCCAAACGCTCCGCGGCCGCGACATTGACGGGAGAGACGTCACTCTCGCGTTTCAGATTGTAGAAATTTTCCAAGCCAAGATCGTGAATGATGTGATAAGCGTTTTCGCATCCGTGGCAGCAGAACGTATTTTGACTTCCATGAACAAGCTTTTGATCGCAATGTTTACAACGATCCATATCAGCATCGCTAGCTGCTACATTTCTCTCTAAGGCGGATTGAACATGGTCCACAACCATCATCACCACACAATGCCAGTCACAACAGACCCGTTGACACTCGCAACATTCATGACCACGCTGGCTTTTAGTTTTTTTGCTTCATTCCACTGTGCTGGGATGTGCGCTCCACTAGTATATGCCACTCTTGGCGAACACGCTGCGATAAAACGTGCAGGAATTTGGCTGTACAATTTTGGGCGCATGATTTCATACGTGGCAGCCGGCGCCATCTTGGGGGCGCTGCATGCAACCATTAGCGGCATGGCGGCGGGATTAGGGAAAGGACTCGCGATGGGACTGAGTGTATTTCTCATGGTGTGGGCGCTGTTGCACGTTTTCAACCGATTAACCTTCACGCAAAACATTCTTCCTCAGAAACTCAAAAAAATTGCGAGCCGCCTGAGCCAGCGGCTCATGTCCTTGAAGCCGATGTATCGCGCCGTAGGACTTGGAGCCGTCACGGTTCTTCTCCCGTGCATGACACTAACTCCCGCGTTCGCGGGAGCGGCCGCCACTGGTTCGGCGTTTCATGGGTCGCTGTTCATGCTGGCATTTTTTCTTGGAACGGTTCCCGCGATGCTGTTTGCACCTGCTGTGCCAAATGCCTTGGTTCGCGTGATTCCACTCCGTTTTGTGCAACCCATGTCAGCAATGTTCCTGTTTTTAACGGGTTTGATTACTTTTCTGCGAATCTATCATTGAGACTTCGCTTTTCACGAGGGGCGCATTTTCTGAGGGAAATACCACACCGCGCCCCTCAACTGCATCTTTTCCCACAGAGCGATACCCTCTTGGTTTGCATCCTCAAATCATCCTCGCTATAGTGTTCCGACATCCAGCAATCGAAAAAAAGGAATAAAGAAACGCCATGCGTGAACGGCTGCAACATTGGTTTGACATATCGATGACTGAACCACGGCATCGTGTGAGCGCCGTGTGGTTTATGGGCCGCGGGCGCCCGCAGGAAAAACACGCGCCGTTGCAGTTTGTCGTTCTTTGCGCTGTTCCCGCCTTTTTGCTCGCCTGCTGGAATGTGATGAGCCTGCCGATGCTTTGGAAAGAGTGGCGCCTCAATCGTCAACTTGTCACCACAATGGCGCTGATGGATGAGGGCATCGAATCGTTCATCTTTGACTACGAAGACCTGCCGGTGGCATTGCTCACACGCGTGGTCGCATCTACTTCAGTACGGGCGCTTCCGTTTCAGGTCGATCTCGCGCCCCAACTTTTCCCATTCACCCGTCTTTTTGAACCGAACACAAATCCAACGCCGCTTGCTGAGCCAAAAACGAAAACAGCGTCGGAACCGACTGCTGAGGTAACCGCCCCCAAGGCCGTTGCGGTTGAGGAATCCGTTCCATCCACGGAAGAAACGGTCCCTGCTGAGCCGAAAGAGATCGCGCGCATTGGCCAATGGCAAAGTAAAGTCACCGATGATGGTGTTGAGATTATCTTTAATGTGGGCAATCGTCGCGGCGGGAAACTCTCTGGCTTCCTCTGGGCTCTCGCCACATTTGAAACAGAAAGCGGCGAGAAACACGTCGTTACTTTCCCGGATGCCATTACATCCAATGACGATACTTCACCTGACAATGTTAAAGATGGCGAGCATTTCGCCACGAAACGCTTCCGCCGCACGCGCTGGGAGATCACCTCCCCCGTTGCCGATCCTGGACGCTTCTCGCACATTGTGATTGGTGTCACGGACGAGGCCGGAAGTGAGATTTTAAGGGAAAGCCATAAGCTATAATGGGTTATGACTCGGCATCGAAGTCATTGCTATAGCAAGTGGCTGAATTTATTTTTGTTTTTATGAAAATTATAAAATTCATAAAATAACATTGATTTATTAAAATAAGCCGTTATAATCCGGCCAACGGCCCCTGTCCTGGGGGCTACTTGAGATCCCTTTATTCTCGTTGTTGCTGAGGTA
>CAYOJQ010000071.1:0-14729 GCA_964404325.1 uncultured Oligoflexales bacterium | reverse complement strand
GTTTTATAGAATTTCGGCAACTTATGGAGTCCTGCCGTTACCGGGAGTGCCGTCATCTCGAAGAACCCGAATGTGCGGTGAAGGATGCCGTGGCTGAGGGCTCGATCAGTGCTCGCCGTTACCGTTCTTATGTGGGATTGTTGCTGGGTGACACCGGTCGCGAAGGCAGAACGCGGGATATGGATGAAGAACCCGATGAGCCGGAAGAAGCTGAAGACGAATAGTTTCAAGAGGAGAGATCTCGAGTGAGCTACGAATACAACGAATCTGAAGAATTAAATCTGTTGCGCCAAACCATTCGTCAATTCGCGGAAAAAGAAATTGCCCCCCGCGCTCACGATCTGGATGAAAAAGAACAGTTCTCAGTCGAGCTCACTCGCAAGATGGGTGAACTTGGGCTTTTCGGTACGATTGTCGACCCAAAATATGGCGGCCAAGGGATGGACTACATCTCTTATATCGTTGCCGTTGAAGAACTTTCGCGCATCGATGGCTCCCAAGCCTCAACCATCGCCGCTCACAACAGTTTAGGTACTGGCCCGCTCTACTATTACGGTACGGAAGAACAAAAGAAAAAATATCTCCCATCCCTTTGCACGGGTGAGGGATTGTGGGCTTTCGGTTTAACGGAGCCGGAAGCGGGAAGTGATGCTCAGGCGAGCAAAACGACGGCAACCTATGATGCCGCCGCGAAAGAGTGGGTGATCAACGGTTCAAAGATTTGGATCACAAACTCCGCGAACCCACTGACAAAAGGTATCACCGTGCAGGCTGTCACTGGAAAACGTCCAGACGGTCGCAGTGAACTTTCCTGCTTTATCGTTCCCGCGGATGCCAAAGGCCTCACGCGTCGTGAGATGCACGGCAAAATGATGTGGCGATCCTCGAATACGGGTGAACTCTACTTTGATAACGTGCGCGTCAAAGACGAAGACATGCTCGGGAAAAAAGGCGAGGGCTTCAAGATCATGATGGAGACCTTGGACAATGGACGTCTTTCAATTGGCGCCATGGGTCTTGGTCTTGCGAAAGGGGCTTTGGATCTCACCGTAAAATACGCAAAAGAGCGTAAAACCTTTGGTGCGCCCATTTACCAGCATCAGGCCGTTGGCTTTAAGTTGGCTGAAATGGCGACACGCATCGAGGCGGCGGAAGGTCTTCTCTATAAAGCCTGCTGGTTAAAGCAAAACCACAAACCATTCCAAAAATTAGCGGCAATGGCTAAACTTTATTGTTCGGAAGTTGCCGAGTACTGCGCGCGCGAAGGCCAGCAGACTTTTGGTGGGTACGGTCTGATGAAAGAGTACCCGATCGAGCGTCATTACCGTGATGCGGCACTTCTTCGCATTGGTGAAGGCACTAGCGAAATCCAGCGTCTTGTGATCTCGCGCTACGTAGTAGGGAAGTAGGTGGTACGAGCGTTAACGCTGCTATTTTTTCTCTTTGGGCTGTCTGGGTGCGCGACCTGGTTTGTTACCAAGTTCTCGTCCTATGACAGCCGTTCCATTTCTTTCGAAACCCTCAGTCTTTTCAATCAACGAGAAAACTCCAACGTCAGTCAAAAAAGCTGGCGTGGTGATTGGCTGTTCCGTCGTGAGCGCCTTGAGCTTGTGGATCGCGAGCTGCGTTCGATTCGGCCGGACGTCATGGTGTTTCAGCAGCTTATGGCGAAGAAGGGTAGTCCTTCTGATTCTGACCGCAATATCCTCGGTTCTGGGGCGCTTGGTGGCTACGCATGGGATGTATTCCGCGTGCGTGAGTTTGAGGATACGGGGGAAGAGCAGTTTAATGCCGTTGCGATCGGACTTCCGGTTCAACTGGCGCCCATTGAGCTTAAATCGCGGAACTGGGCTGTTGGTTTGGATGGTAACGTGAGCGTTTCCGTTTTACGTCTTGAGAATGATCCCATTCTTCTTTTCAACGTGGAAATGCCTACCAACGATCGCAACCTTGGGTTGTGGTATCAATTTCTCGAAGAAAAAATGATCGAGGTTCTGAAGTCCTCGCCGCAGTTTTGTCCTGAACGTCTTGTTGTTGCGGGAGTGCTGCCAAACGGGTTTGGAGCAAGTGGTTTGAGCTTTATCGAAAAACTTGAATTGCGTGATGTTTCAGAAGGCATGTGTGAGATCGCAAGCGACTGCTTTACCGGAACGCCTCTTAACGAACTGTTTATGGCGACCAGTGGCAATCAACCTCCCGGACACATGGATCGTATTTTTGTCCATCAAACAGCCATTGTTGCTTCAAGCAGCGTGGTGTTTCGTAACATGGAATCAGCCCCCCGTTACGGCTCGGTGTACGGATTGTCGCGTTTATGGCCTAGCCAACGATTTGGTTGGGGCACGAGTGTGCGGTTAGCGAAGTGTCCAGGGTCTTAAAATAAGGAAACTGCGAAGCCTAGCGCGGTCTGTGTTCCATGCCAAAAATCCGTTTTTGTTCCCCGCCATCGATCAAATCGAGCATGTACGACAAAAGAAGGAAGGATGCGCCAAGCAATCTGTGCCGTCGCGGCCGCTCCAACTTCAAGTTCGTAGTTGGGGTTTTTGGTGAAGGGAATTTTTGCATTGCGGCTTGGTAGCATGTAGCTGAACTTTGGGCCCGCAAGAAGATAGACGGGATGATAGAGTCGAAAGATGTAAAGCGATTCGTGACTAATGGAAAAAAATGAAAGTTCGTCGCCAGTCTTCCGCTCCGCGAAGCTTTTGAACCCGACCGAAATTCCCGTAAGCCAGTCCGTGCCGAGATTATGCCTGTATCCCAGAATATGATTGGGGCGCAGTGAGCGAAAAACATTTTTGGTATCGCCCAGCGGAGTTTCTCTGGCAAACTCATAAGTAATATAATTATCTGTGAATGGGTTCAGAGAGCGGGGCTTTTCCATGGCAAGATCAAGTTCCGCAAACGCATTCGTTGCTCCCCCGATAAAGGAAGCAAAGATCGCCAACATAAAAATCCGCGTGCGCATATCAAAGTGGCCCTATCTATGACGGATCCATCCAATATAAGAAATCTAAGCCGCGCTGAAAATGTTCTTTTTTCTCTCGCTTTGTTCGCGGCGGTGTTATTGCCGCCCGCAGCGCAATACATCACGGGATTTAGCCTTCTTATTTGGTCTCTTGTTACGAAGAGCTGGGGGCTCGCGCATTTTCGTGATGAGTGTGTGAACCCGCGGTCTATTTTACATCCTTTTTGGGTGGCGATGGGAATCGCTGCCACAATGACACTTCTTGTGGGGGTGTTGGCTTATTTTGATAATCCTTGGGTGGCCCATTCGGGGCTCTACTTCAAGGAGACATTCCGTCATACCGCAAAACAGTTTCTTCTGCCGCTTATTCTCATCGTCGCTTTTAAAACTGGATGTGTTCGAAACTATCGGATTGAGCGGGATCTTCCTTGGTTGGGTCTTTTAGCGATTGTTACAATCGCCTACATGGTTTTGCAGCGTTATACCGGTGTCGACTGGATTCATGGTTTTGGCGCGCAGCTTCCCGCGAATCGATTTAACTATGGCGTCTATCGCGCCAATGGATGGATGTCACATCCCTTAAGCAGCGGGTTCAATTTCATGCTGCTTGCCGTTGCCTCTTATTGTGTGATGCGTCGTCTGAGAAATAAGCCTTTTCATCGATTTGCGGTGCTTTTCTTTTTAACGGGGATCGCCGGTCTTATTCTAAGTCAGTCTCGCTGGCCGCTGGGTGTCGTTGCTGTCGTCATCGCTCTTAAAGAAGCGCCAAATATTTGGCGGCACCGCTTTCTTGCTCTCGCGGTTATCGTGGGATGCATCGGATTTGTGAGCTTGGATCAGGGGCTAAGAGGCCGGGTGGTTGAGCTCTTTGCGCCAGGGCAAGCCTTGGAAGAGAAAGTGGAAAGGCTGATTTTTTGGCGAGTGCACACTGATATGTTTAAAGACCATCCAATGATCGGTGTTGGTTACCCAGTGCGGGTAGAAGCGTCGCTAGACTATTACAATCGAGCTGGCTACACTAATATTGAGAGAAAGTATGATGCCCATAATATTTATCTTCAGCTTCTCGCCGATTCCGGCATCGTAGGACTTTCCGCATTCGCTGTTTTTGTGATCGGTTTGTGGATCAGCGCCGGGCGTCTAGGGACAGACGCGGGAAAAACAGTTCGATTCCTGATAATAAGCGCCCTCCTGGGCGGATTGATGCAGAATAATTTTCGCGATTCCGAATTTCTGTTTGGCTACTGGATGCTCGTAGCATGGCTGCTTTGCAAGCGCCCCTTGGTGGCATCGTCACTAGGACACACACGTGACAACAACAACGGATCAGAAAAAATCAAAGATCACGACCCCTGATCGTTTGCAGCGCATTTTTGCCAAAATGTGCGCCGCGAAGATGAACGTCCTTATTCGCACAGATGAAGATAACAACACCGGAATTCGTGGGGCTTTTCACTTACTAGATGAAGGCACCTCTGGAACGCAGATCTTTCTCAGCGGTATTTCGCAAAAAGGCCGCGAGAAGCTGGAGTTTGTGAAAAACGTTCGCATCGAAGTTCTCGGTATGCCCACACGGGTTATGTTTCATGCATTTATCACTCGTCACTACGCAGAAGGCATCGGTTTTCTCATGCCTTCGGAGTTGGTCAGTGAAGAACGTCGGCTGAACACACGTTATCAAACGCTCCCGAAGCATATGGCTTATATTGCTTTAAGTTCGTGGCAAGCGAACGAAGACGACTGGGCGGCTCCCCCTGTTATCCCTCTTTTTCAATCGGCCAGTGCATGGCTTCCCTTGGCCGATATTAGTATGGGTGGAATGTGCGTGCTCACGCAGTTTCCCTCGGTTCTTAACCAAATCGAGATCAATGCGGTGGATAACGACGCACGGCTCATCTTCCCGATGATTGATCCCGTTGCGGTGAAAATTCAGTTTCGTTGGCAAAAGCGGACGATCAATCGTGTCATTCTCGATGGCGAAGAGCACTCACAGAAGCAATTTCGTTTTGGCCTTGAGTTCGTGGACGCCGACGAAGATTTAAAAATGAAGATCCGACAATTTTTGCGCCAGCTCTCCATGGCGGATGCGATCTAATCATAATACGGTGGATGTATGCGTAGTCTTTTTTGTCTCTTGGCATGCGTGCTGTTGTCGAGTTGCGCGAGCCTTTCGAGCGCTGGCACTGACGCAGCCAAGGATTCAGAAAGTAAAGTTGAAGCGAAAGAAACGCCCCAAGTTTATGGCGTGAATAACAAAGAGCTTGAACTTAAATTGACAAAACTCTGGGCTCGCGTCGATGAGCTCGAGGGAGAGCTCATTCGTTATAAAGAGAAAGTCCGCCTTCTTGAAAAAGGGCTTCTCACAGGGCTCGCTCCTGTTGAATTAACCGACCCGCAACGGCACACGAAGGACTCGGGCTCGGCGGATTTGTCTCTTCAAGGAGCCGCAGATCCAGAAACACCCGCAAAAGATCGTGCCACAAAAAATGAACTAGCAGTTACGGCCAAGCTAGCGACGGAGCTTCCGAGTGAGACCATTCGACAGCAGGACGTAACCTCCGCGGGTGGGGCATCATCTCCCGCCGCCTCAGTGGACCCAAAAGAAGGGCAATTCCAGGCTGATCTCGCGAAAGCCGAAAAACTCTTCCAAGAAAAGCACTGGGGACAAGCCATTGCCGCTTATGGTGCGTTGAACGTTTACCCCGACACTCTGACTCAGGGGCACCACCTTTATTGGACTGGGTTGAGTTGGTTCAATCTGAAGGAATATCAGCTCGCCGCGAAACATTTTGATGAGTTCATTCAGAAATTCCCGGGAGATCCTCTTGTTGCGAAGGCCCACCTTCACATTGCCAAGGGTGATCTTCAAATGGGTTTTGTTGAAAAGGCCGTCAACAGGCTGAAAAATGTTATGCGTGACTTTCCGACCGACGAAGCCGCGAAGATGGCTAAGTGGGAGATGAACCGTATTGAACAGACGCTCTAATATTTTCCTTCTGATGCTTCTTGTTTGGCTGGCATTGTTTGTTAGCCAAGGAAATCTTTTTGCCAAAAATCAGCAAGAGAATTCGAATGAGAGCGACGAGCAGGAAAATGACTACGTCGAAAACTTTATGGACAACGAGAATACCAATCAGAGTAATACCAACTCGCAGAACGCAAATAATCAAAACGAAAATAACAATGAAAATAATACTGAAAACGCTAACGCGAATAATCAAAACAATAATAACAATAGCAACTCGAATTTCACCAATTCGAACGCATCTGATTTTAATGGAGCAAATGCGGGCTTTGACGTGCCTGCTGGCAACGTGAATCCAGCGGCAGCAAATCTCCCGGGTAATAATGTTCCCACACAAGGGATTCCGCCTGAAAACAATCTTATGAACGAAGCTGAGATGGAACAGGCCAGTGGTTCGCTTACCAACGGTAATCCTCTACCCGAAAATATTCCGACGAATAATGGCGGCATGGGAGCGTTTAACGCTGCTCCCGCGGCAAACGAACTCAATCCCGCGACGCCTCTTTCTCCCGGTGAGCCGACGCAAGCCGTCGATCCCGTCGCTATTCCGGAAACCACACCCATGGCCGCGCCCGTTGCTCCGGCTCCCACCACTGATATGACGGCTTCCTCTCCCGCTGTTGATTCCGCTCCGGATGTTCAAGGAACCATGCAGCCAAGTGACTTTGCGGGAGCGCCGCCGATATTTGGAACAAAACGTCTTATGGCGATGGGCGAAGCGCCAGAGGAATATACGGTTGAGCCAGGCGACACATTGTTTGATGTGTGTGATCAGTTGATTGACGAGCCGAACTACTGGCCGAAGTTGTGGGCGATGAACCCGGAAATTAAAAACCCACACTTTATCTACCCCGGGATGAAGTTACGTTTTTATCCGGGTGATAAGGAAACGCCGCCGTATCTTCAGGTTGTGATGGAAGATGATGTTATTCCCATCGACAAGGGCGAGATTGAAGAACAGGAACTCGTAAAGGATGTGGTGCCTGAAGACATATCAGGACTGCTGACATCTTTCGGGGGAGCGGATACCACCACCATGATTGGCGCCGACGAATTAACGGGTGTGGATGGCGTTGCTAGCGCGATCACAGTGATCGGTGAGCCTCCGCGCCCAGGACAGGTGATGGTGGACGTGCCCGCATTTATTTACGAAGAGTCGAAGGACCCGTTGGGAATTGTTGTTGGCGGAGTCTCCGGCATGACTTTGATTGATAAAGACGAAGAGGTGATTGTCCGCAACGAAGAAGGTGTTGCTACGGGCACGACGTATACAGTTCTTCGCCCCACAGAAACTATTCATGATGCCCATGGTCGTTATGTCGGTAAGCGTTACGACTTTGTCGCGCACTTGCGCGTTACTAACAAATCCGATGAAGGGCTTTTACTTGGAAAAGTCACTGAGAATCGTTTAGGCGTGCAGCCTGGCGATCAATTGTTTGCTTACCGCTCGACGCGCCGCGTGGTGAGTACCACTGGCATTACACCACCTACGGGTGGCTCAGGAAACTCTATTGTCGGATTTGATAACCCTGAAATGGTTCTTGGTGGCAAGGGATCAATGGTGATTTTTGAAACAGCCAGCTCCAAATCCATTTCCGTTGGGCAGACCATCGCCGTGTTCCAAGATATCAATAAGAGCGCGAGTGCTTTCATTATCGATAGCCTTCCCGATACAGCGCGCAATGTTGCTATCGTGCGGATTATCGACGCCACCGGTGTCGGCGCGGTTGGTTACGTTCTCTCCAACAAACGAGAAATCCGAGTCGGAGATCGTGCCGGACGAGGTTGATGTCCGTTCCTTTTTGTGACGAAGTTTCATAGACCCTCATCTTAGCGATGGGGGTTTTATGTTTTCTGGCATTTATACTGTTCTGCACGCGGCTTCTCAGTTGGCCTTTCAATGGTTTGATCCGGCGGAGGTTTTATCCGCGGATGAATCGCTCGCCCGATCGGATCGACTCGATATAGATGCATGGGCGCAGGCAATCACATCTCTGCGTCATGCGAGGCTGCAGCGCTTCTTACGAAACGCGAGCCGTAAAGAGAGTGGCTTTCTCAGACGACTCGCATCCTCCATCGTTAATCATCAACTTTTTGTGGAAGATCACAACGCGCGCTACATCACGTTGGATCATCCTCATTATCCTCCTCTCCTGCGCGCCATTCCTCAGCCCCCCTTAGCCGTTACGGTCATCGGTGATGTGTCCCTTATGTCGCAGCCCATGATAGCCATTATCGGTTCGCGTAAAGCTTCCGAACGCACTGTGCGCGAAGCCTCGTTGTTGGCGATGGGATTTGCTGATCTTGGTCATGTGGTTGTGAGTGGTGGGGCGCTGGGATGTGACACGGCAGCTCATTGGGGAGCCCTGCAATCGGGATATGTTCCAACTCCGACCGTTGTTGTTTTTGCATCAGGTCTCATGCATCGCAATCCGATGCAAAATACGTTTTTGTTTGAAGCCATTCGCGATCACGGCGGTGTGCTCTTAAGCGAGCGACTGTGGTGGCAGCAATCCCTGGCGCGAGATTTTCCCGTCCGCAATCGTATTATCACAGGGCTTTCTAAGCATCTTTACGTCATGCAGGCCGCTGAACGATCAGGTGCCATGGTGACGGCTCGCTGCGCCCTTGAACAAAATCGTGACATTCACGTGCTCACACATGATGAGGATGATATTCGAGCGATGGGGAGCCAAAGCCTTCTCGCTGATGGTGCTCAGCCTTTTGCATTTGCGACGGATGTGCTGCGAAATTTTTCCCACAATCAAGTTCATCTTTTTTGAAGCGTGCACGATTTGCGTTCCCAATCATGGAGTTTTAATCTTATGAGTGAGCACTCATAAAAAATTCTTAGAGCCTTGGCGAGGAGGGTTTTTGCGCCACACTCAGCAGTGTCATTCCCGATGGTGGAACGCGGTTTGTGAAATGGCTGATTTTGTAGCGAGTGGTTGTTCAGAAATGGACTTAACGGGAGCGTCCGTAAAACACCGCTTGCTTGCTAAAGGGTACATTGAGGAAGAAGTCGCGCGTGCTGTTGAGTGGGTTGAAAAAACGACGGTTTCAGGCACTCTGCTCGTTTCCTTGTCGATGCTGCAACCGCATAGTTCAAGCCCTCGCATCGGCAATATTGTTGAAAAAAGTTATCTCTCGCATGGAATCTGGCGCGATCTGAATGTTGCGCGATCAAAGTGCCTTATTCCTCATGACCTCTATGAAAAGCTGATCGAAAGCCTGCGCGCCATTGACACCCGCGGTTGGGATGACCGCGATGTGCTTCTTATTTTGAGTCAGATGTATGCTGGCTCTGTCCCTAATGCGCGTCCTGAAGATTTCTTTCAGATCATATCCGGTGTTAATCCAACCCAGTATTGTTGAAAAAAGATGGAATCAATTTTGACGAGACCTTTTCCAAAAGGGCTTTATGGCCTTTTTGGACCAGGGGTTAATGAAGTTTTGTTGAATGCGAACCGTTCTTTGCAGATTCGTCTATCCGATGGGTCCTGTAAAAATGAGCTTATCAATGAAGCCATCGAAAACGCGGTTTTAACGCGAGCCATCCAGGAATTTTCTTTGAACCAAGGAATTCGCCTCGATCCATTGCAACCCTATGCTGGTGGTGACTGTTTTATTGCTGAGTTGGGCCACTTCCGGTGGCATGCCGTTATCCCTCCCATTTCACCCGAAGGCCCACTCTTTTGCTTTCGCCGGCATGGTTTTGAGAAACACGACTTAAAGAGTTTTGGTCAATGGGAACGTTATGCGACGCTGATTCTGGAGGCCATGTCTTTAAAACGTCCGATTTTTATTGTTGGTCCCACGGGGTGTGGCAAGACCACTTTCTTAGTGGCGCTTTTGCTCGAGTTAGCAGCCTCCGAACGTGTGGTGATTTTGGAACGTGTGGCGGAGATACCCCTTCTATCACCACAGTGGATTCGATTGGTGGGACGTGAAAAGCAGCGTCAAGGAGATGGCTCCATTTCCGTGGACATGCTCCTTGAGGAGTCGCTGCGGCTAAGGCCTGATCGACTTGTCGTGAGTGAGGTGAGGGGGCAGGAAGTGGACGGTCTTTTTCAGGCCATGCATGCGGGGCATGGTGGTGTGATGACAACGTTTCACGCGGATTCCGCGACGGGTTTGTTAGCTCGGCTAAAAACATCTGGAAAAGCGGATGCCGCGGATTGGGAAGCTCTTTTTAGGGAGCTTCATCCTCTGATGATTATCATGCGAAGAGATAGACCTAGTTGTATCGACGATGTTCTTCAACTGGGTGGCTGAAAAAAAAGGGCCACCTTTCGGCAGCCCTTCGTTCTAGTTTTTCTTTCGGCCAAACATCACAGAGAAGAGTTTTTTGATCATGCCGGTAACAGTTGTTGGCGCTGCGGATGCCGTTTGTGCCGATGCTGCAGCTGCCGGTCGATCAGGATGGCGATGATGCTGATGACGATCATGGCGAGGGCGGTCGTGTTGTGGACGTTGTCCGCGTTTATGATCCTTGTGATGGCCGCGATCTTGACGTTCTTTGCCGTCGTGGTGTTGGCGCTGTTGTTGACCATCACGCGGCTTCTCGTCGCGACGACCTTTTCCACCGCGATCGTGACGAGGCCTGCCATCGCCGCGGCCACTTTGCGCGCCTTTTCGTCCGTCACCACGGCCTTGTGCTGGCTTCGTGTCGCGCTCGCGTCCAATGGTGCTTCCTTTAAAGGTGGGGTCTTTAAAGGGATTCCCTGCCTGATCCACAATGCTTAGATAACGATCGTCATGCCATTCGCTCTTTAACTCTAGTTTGTCACCAAGTAGGGCTTTAATGGGTTCAAGGTTCTGGCCGTAGTCTTCACACACAAGTGAGTAAGAGCAGCCTTTCGCGCCAGCACGTGCGGTACGGCCAATGCGATGCACGTAGTTCGCCGGATCGTCCGGAAGGTCGAAGTTATAAACGTGGGAAAGGTTGGAAATATGAAGGCCGCGGCTCGCTACGTCCGTTGCGATCAGGGCTTTGATTTTTCCTTCCTTGATGCGCGTGATCAGGTTGATGCGTTTTCTTTGTGGGAGGTCACCCGTGATCAAGTCGGCGTCGATACCGTTGCGTGTTAGTTTGTAGTGCAGCCACTCCGCTACCATTTTTGTGTTAGCGAAAATGATGGCGCATGTGGGGTTATGATCTCGAAGGAGTCCTAACATGACTTTAAGTTTGTTTTTGGACTCACAGATGATGGCGTACTGCTCAATATTCTCGGGAGTCATCGTTTCGGGGTTAACCGAGATGTACTCAGGGCTCTCCAAGTATTCAAAGGCCAGTTCTTTGACCTGATCGTTGGTGGTCGCCGAGAAAAGAAGCTTTTGAATATTTTCGCCGAGGCTGTCGAGGAAGTACTCGACATCTTCGATAAAGCCCATGTCGAACATGCGGTCAGCTTCGTCACAGACAAACTGCTCACAGTTCTCAAGAGTTAAAACTTTCTTTTGATAGTAGTCCTTCAGGCGTCCTGGTGTCGCAACGATGACGTCGATGCCATCACGGATTTGTCGCGCCTGTTTTTCGTAGTCCACGCCACCAAATACAGCGAGTGATTTAATGCCGAGCTTGTCGAGAAGATTCTCCGCATCCTGTTGGATCTGCATTGCGAGTTCGCGTGTTGGCGCGAGGATCACCGCGTGGGGCGCGCCAAGGTTGCCTTTTTTATTGATGCGCTCGCCCTTCTGCAGGATGCGATTCGCAATAGTGAGAAGAAATACGCCGGTCTTTCCAGTTCCCGTTTGCGCGAAACCCGCCACGTCACGACCGCGAATGGTGTAGGGAAGGCACTTTTGCTGAACCGGAGTGGGAGTTTTCCAGCCGATATGTTCGACCGCTTCCAGAAGCTGGGGCTGAAGACCTGCATCGGCGAACGTTGCCGGCTCTTTCATAACTTCCTGATTTTTAATTTCTTTTTCTTCGTCTTGCTGATTATCTAAAAAGTCCATGAACAATCTTTCTGTCACATTCCGCTTTGTTTATTAAATACTTGCACCAAATCAGCCGAAAAGTGAGGCAAAGACTAGTCAATTCGGAGATTAGAACGTGGCAGAGGATCAAGCTCAAAAAAAACCCGGTCTCGACGAAGGTTCTGCACCCCAAGCGCAGGCAGCGGAAAAAGGCGTCGAAGATTCGCCACGTCAGCGTGGAACAATACCACAAGCCGACGGGATCCGAAGTAAAAAAGACACCGTGGCAACTATCGAAAATGCCATGCAAATGTACAATAACGCTCTAAAGATCAGCGAGAAATTGAAGCACCTGTTTGTCGAGAAGAAAGTCGATTACGCCTACTATCGCCTATGGAATGAAGAAGCCAACCGTCAGTTCCACCGTGTTGTCGTCCTCAAGCAACGCCGCGCCGCTATCCTTGCTGGTAAACGCCTCTGAAACCTAACTCAGAGGCGATCAGGCTGGTATTGCCGCTGTTCCTTTGCTAAATTTAAAAAAAACAGATGGTTAAAGACATGACCATGAAAGGGATCAGCTCATGAAGATGCGGCATTGGCTTTGGCTGCTGGTGGGAGCTCTGGGGACCGGTGGATGCCTCACTCCAGCCAAAGAGCGGCAATATAATGATGACATTTTCAGTTTGCAGACAAGGGTTCTGCAGCTCGAAAATCGCCTCTCCAATCAAGACAAGTCCTACCAAACAAGGGACGAGTCCGCGAACCAGCGTCTGGCGAGCGCATCGACCTCTCTCGAAAAGGTCAATGGTGACTTGCAGCGGCTGCGGGGTGAGATCGATGCTCTGCGCGTGGGTGTGATGACGGGGCAAATGCCGGGCACGGATCCCGATCAGGAAGGTTCGGTCGCAAAGACTCTTTCCGAGCTAGCGAAGCGTTTGGAAGGCGTTGAGGAGCAGCAAAAACAGATTCTTACGGCTATTGAGAAGAGCTCCTCCGAAGTGGCGACGGAGACCAAAGGGGGAAAGGATCAGGACCGCTCCGCAACAAAGGATAGAGATGAGCAGCTACGCAGCTACGGCGATTTGAAAAAAGCCTTTGAAACGAAGAAGTACAAAGCTGTTGCTGCCGATGCGGATGCGGTCCTAGCTTCAACGAAGAAAAAGACGCAGAAGGAAGACATCGTTTTTTTCCAGGCGGAGAGCTTATTTAAGTTGGGCAAGCTGCGGGATGCGGCTTTGAAATATAATGATTTTGTTGATATGAAACCGGCGGCGAAACGAATCACCCAGGCGAAGTTACGCATGGGCGATTGTTTTCGCAGCCTTGGTGATAAAGAAACAGCAAAACTTTATTATGAAGAGCTGGTCGCAAAACATCCCAACACCGCGGAAGCGAAAAAAGCCAAAGAGCTTTTGAGTAAGTTGTAGGGGCGTGGCCAGCCGGTAAATGGCCTTATGTTAATTCTTGGAATTGAATCAAGTTGTGATGAAACGGCTGCGGCCGTCGTTGAAGACGGCCGTGTCGTTAAAAGTTCAGTGATTGCCTCACAGATTCAGACTCACCAACTCTTCGGTGGGGTTGTGCCGGAGATCGCGGCGCGGGAACATCTCAAAAAAATTGATCCGATTGTTAGACAGGGACTTACCGACGCTGGCGTGACCCTTGCGGATATTGACGGTATCGCGGTGACACAGGGTCCGGGACTTATCGGTGCGTTGCTTGTGGGTGTGTCCTACGCAAAAGGTCTTGCCATTGCTTCGAGAAAACCGCTTATTCCGGTAAACCATGTGCATGCGCATGTTCATGGGGCTTTTTTAGGGCTGCGCGAGGAGCCCAGCACATTATTCCCGTGTTTGGCCATGGTCGTGTCCGGCGGGCACACCAATCTTTATTTTATGCGCGCCCCGACAGACTTCGAGTTGATGGCGACCTCCATTGATGATGCTTGCGGTGAATCCTTTGATAAAGTCGCAAAAATCATGGGCCTTGGTTACCCAGGTGGCCCAGCCATCGAGCGTTTGGCGGCCAATGGTGATCCAAGTGGTTATCCGATGCCACGAATGGTTTCGCGAAAAAGCCGACTTGAGTACAGCTATTCTGGTTTAAAAACCCACATGGTAAACTTATGGCAGCGAGAGAAAGAACATATCTCCGAGCAAGGTCGCGCGAATCTTTGTGCCGCGTTTCAAGAAGAAGCTCTGGATCAGATTGTCCGTAAGTTCGCAACCGCTCTCGAGCTTCGCCCTGAAACTAAATCGATCCTTATTGCGGGTGGAGTCGCGGCAAATCAAAGATTTCGTCAGATGATGCTGGAGAAAATCCGTCGACCAGCCTACTTTCCCGAGCTGCGGTTTTGTTCCGATAACGCCGCGATGATTGCCGCGCTCGGCTACTTTGAGTTTAAGCAAAACAGTCACCTAAACGACGTTTGGGACGCTTTTTCACGATACCAATACTGAACAGATTTGGACGATATCATGGGTCGACGTACGCCACGCACACCACAAATAAGACAGAAAAAGTCACTGGGTCAGGTGTTTTTACGCATCGAATGGCCAGTGGCAAAGGTTGTCGAAAAACTCGATGAACTTAAAGTGCGTCGTGTCGTTGAAATTGGTCCAGGGGGCGGCGTTCTCACGCGCGCTCTTCTTGATGCCGGTTTAAATGTCACGGCGATCGAAAAAGATGATCGTTTTGCCGAGAAACTCGAAGAGTATGCTCGTACTCGCGGAAGCGATCGTCCTGGTTCTTTGACTATTCATAACCAAGATATTCTGAAGTTTGATTTGAAGAGTTGGGTCGATTCATCGAAAGAAC
>CAYOJQ010000070.1:0-14938 GCA_964404325.1 uncultured Oligoflexales bacterium | reverse complement strand
GAGGTCGGATCATGACCCCCTGCTCCTCGGTAGCATTTAGCTATGGTTCAATACGTGAGAGTTGCCTGAGAGAACACTGGCTTAGAGGGTAATTAATGAACGCATCGAAAGTCTTACTGCTCACACTGTCGGTCATTTCAAGTGTCGCATCGATCGCAGAATCTTAGCCGAGCGACTGGCGGAGCGATATGCCGGAAATCACGTCGAGTTCGAGTTGTGATGCGACGGCATCTAAGCAAAGAGCGACAGGAGCAAGAAAGCGTCGACGGCTAAGACGCAGAGGAAAATCGATTTTTCGGTGCGGAAGGCGACTGCTCCAAGCATGACCCAGGAAATCACCAGCCGGTAAGCGGGCGTGCAGCCGGAGCCGTAATGACGGCGTCTGAACAGAATGCAGGACAACACGTGAGGTATCGATTGCGCGCCGAAATGCTGGTCTATGAAGACGGCGATAACCGTAACGAGCGTCACGATGACGGTCACCTTTTGCAGAGAATCCGAAGCCGAGGGTTCCTCGGGCGGGCGAAGTTTCACTCGCCAAGAAGCTTGGGTTTAAGTTCGGGCGCCGTGGTTTTTTCACCTAAGAAGATATTCAAGAGCACGCGGCGGAAGGGCTCGCCTGAGATCAGAGCGTTCTTCTCCGTCTTACCTTTAACATCGACGCTCACGCTGTCTTTTTGAAATGTCATGCGCATGCGGCTGCGGTCTTTCATGTCGACCATGAGATCGTTGAAGGCCTTCAGTTGATCCTTCGCGGCTTCGCAATCCGCGCCACAGACTTTTTCGAAGCTTTCTTTCCAAGCGTCTTGCTGCGCTTCGCGATCCACGCTGCGCACGTAAACCATTTCGATCACTTTCGGAGCCGGCGATTCCATGATGGCTTTAGCGTCCTTGGATTTTGTTGGAAGATAAAGAGCGCCGACATAAACATCCCAGAGTTTGAAGAACTTCTTTTTCTTGCGCATTCCCCCGCCGTTCAAGACGAGCTTTTGTCCTTCGGCGATGATCTCGTCGGGGAAATCGACTTTATCAATCACCGCCGCTTGCAGCGTAGCCGCAAAAGCCAGGGTCCCAACACAGAAAGCCAACTTCACATTCTTCATAATTCCCCTCGCCCAAAGACATGAGCACCAGAGTTGCAACTTGCTTTAAGCGTAATTCACGGCTTTGTGAGGAGCAACGTTAAGATGAAACGCACCAAGTGGGATGATCAAGACGAAAAACAGAATCGACACCAAACCTTTGTCGAGGTTCAAAACACCTGTCCGCTTTGTAATTCGCAGCTGACGATTCGAGTGGAAACTTACTTGGAGAATTACACTTTGCGTGAAGAGGCGACTTGCCCTAAGTGCCAAGTCCTTGCGCGTGTCAAAGATCACAAAATGCACTGATGTTCGCCAACAATTTGACTAACTCAATTTGTCAAAGCGTCAAACTTCCATCCCAAACTTGCCGCGCGGACTGAATGTCTCTGGGGTTAGCCCGCGCCCAGGTTCCAAGAAACTGTTCGCGATAGAGGGCCGCCCACGGCAAAAGACCGCGCGCCACGGCGCTGTCCTTAGCGCCCCATTCGACAAGTAGAACGTAAGCGTATAAACGAGCCAAATAGAAGGCGAGGTTTCGCATGGAAGCCTGCTGAATCTCCAAGGAAGCCTTGCTCATTTCCATCAGCTGTCTGGATAACTCGTTCACCGCGGCCGAGGCATGGTCACGGTGCTCGGCGTATTCGGCCGTTTTCACCAGCGTCAGCCGCCGGCTCATATCGCCCATTAGGCTTTCGACCGCCGATCCTTTTTGCATCACGCGCAGAAGATCGAGACTCAGTACATTGGTCGCGCCTTCCCAAATGGAGAAGACTTGCGAATCGCGCAGCTGCACGGGCACACCTGTGTCTTCAATGTATCCGGCCCCGCCGAATCCCTCGACCACTTCGCTCGCCGTCTGTACGGCCGTCCGCGCGGTGAAGAGTTTGGTCACCGGAGTCATTAAGCGCAAAATTTCGCTCTCAGCCGTGGAGGCTTTGCCGCATTCCTCTTTGCCAAGCAAGTGAACCATTTCGAAAGTCAGTAAAAATCCGGCAAGCGATTTGAGTTCTTCGTGCGCGAAAGTTTGATAATGCAGAACGTGATCGTTGAGTGGGGCGCCGAAAACCTGGCGACGCTTCGAATAGTCGCGCACAAGTTCCAAGCCCCTGACCATTTGCCCGATGGAGCAAACCGAATTATAAAGACGCGTGATATTGAGCATGGTCGTGACGGTCTTCACGCCTTGATCTTTTTCTCCAACCATAAAGGCTTCGGCACCTTCCAGCTGCAGCTCCGCCGTCGGCAGTGCCCAAGTGCCAAGCTTGTCTTTTAAACGCAACACTTTGACATTATTCAACGAACCGTCCGCTTTTCTCATCGGCACCATGAACAGAGTCAGCCCCTTGGATCCGGCTGCTGAACCTTCGATACGCGCCAAAGCCAGCGCCATTTGCGAAGTCGTCGCAGAAGAAAACCACTTCGTGCCGAAAAGTTTCGCGCGAGAGCCTTCCATCTTCGCAATCGTGGAAGTTTGCGAGACGTCGCTGCCGCCGATTTTCTCCGTCATCCATTGGCCGGAGGTCCAAAACTCTTGCGGCGAATCACTGGTTAAATGCGAGAAGGCTTGTCTGTGTACATCTTCTTTACCGTAGGTTTCGAGAACACGGGCCGCGCCATCGGCCATGGCCAGGGGGCACGTGTAAAATCCGCTGGCCGGATGAAACAGATAGAGTTTGCTGAATTGATAGAGTCTGGAAAACTCGCCATGTGCACGCTTGTAGCCGTGATGAATCAACCCTTCACGCGCTGAAATGTCATTGAGCTCGGTCCAAGCGCGCGACACCTTGATGTCGTCAATGCGCTTGCCCCATGGATCGAACTGAACGAGTTCAGGCTTCTCCGCGGCGGCTTGCCGGCCCAGACGATCGTATTCTCCGGCGCAAAGTTCACCTAAGCGATGCAAATCGGGTTCGACATGGGCGAACATCGCGTGCGGCAACTTGTGTTTCAAATAAGGCTTTAACCAACGGTTGCTTTCAAAGGTGTTCGTGAGTTGAGGCGCGTCTTGAAAAAATTCACTCATAATGATTTCCGCCATGAATGGAGAGAGTTTTTAAGAAGTCCTTCGTTCATGTAATGAACGACCGATTTGATGTCCAATAGTGCTTTTGCAGTCAGCGAAGGCTCTTCGCCCGGTTTGATCTCCTGAAGATCGTAAGTGTTCTTGTGCTTATAAAACCTGGTCGGCGCCGGGTCTCGGCCGAAGTCGACCATAATCTCAGGATCCATGTACCAGTAGCTGTAGTGGGTGTAATTGTAAGCTCGGCCCGGCTTGCCTATGTCGAAAACGCTTTGCCCGACAAGGAGATGATCCGGAACTTCGAGGCCGAGCAAATCATAAATCGACGGAGCCACGTCCACTTGTTGCGTGATGCGCTCAGCGGAGGTTTTCACTTGACCGTCTTTCAGGCCGGGAACGTAAATGAAAAGCGGAACGCGCCATCCACCGATCAAGTTGGCATACTTTTTCTTCTCCGACTTGTGCGTGTGATCGGCCGTGATCACGAAGATGGTGTGATTGAACCACGGTTTCTTCTCCGCCGACGCGAAGAATTCGCGGACGGCGTTGTCAGTGTAGCCAATCGTTTCGTGAATCTCCAAGGTGCCTTTGGGAAATTTGCCACGATACTTCGGCGGAATATAGTACGGATGATGAGAGCTCAATGTGAAAACCGAAAGCATGACCGGTTTCGGCGCCTCATCGATGGTCTTGACCGCATATTGAAGCATCGGTTCGTCGAGCACACCCCAGACTTCATCGAAATCGTCTTTGTTGTCCTTAGGAAATTCATTGAGACCGACGAAGTTTTCGAAGCCGGCGATCTTCGAGAACGTATCGAAATGCATGGAACCGTTATGCGCGCCGTGCAGGAAGTAAGTGCTGTAGCCGTTTTTGCCGAGCACGCGCGGAATGCAGTCGAAACGGTTGTTACTGAAATCGCTGGTGATCACCGGCTCCTGCATCATCGCCGGCAAGCCACACAGCACGGCCGGCAAACCTTCAATACTGCGGCGGGCATTCGCGAAGTTCAGCGGAAAGAAAAACGCTTTCTTCGACAGTTCATCAAGAAACGGAGTGTAGCCGGGGTAGTCGTTGCTTGCGCCCATGTATTCGAGGCTGAAGCTCTCAAGAATCAAGACGACGACATTCCAACCTTTCGCCACACCAAGCGGCGGTCGCGACAATTCGGTCATGTCCCGCAAATGTATGATGGCTTCTTTGTCCTCGGCGAAGTAGCGGGTGTGTTGAATTTCCAGGCGCGGCGGACTTTTAATGAAATTGAAAGCGGAGTTGAGCGTCAGCAATCCCAGCTCATGTTTGGTGCTGAAATAGGCGTGCATGGGATGCAGCGGTTTGAATTGAAACCCGCCGCGCATGCCGATCACGCAAAGACCGATGAACGCCAGCCTCCACGCCCACGGCCAAACGCTTCTCAGTTTCTCGCGCGGGTCCTCTTGAAAACGCGGAACCATCCAAACGATGAACGCCGTCAATACGGTCAGCCCTAAGCAAAACGGCCAGTAGGTCATAATCACATTGAACGAGTGACGTTCAAGATCATCACCCATCGTCAAAAGATCATAGGATGTCCGCTTGCCGATAAACTTCACGAATTCGGCATCGACGAAGCTCAGGCCCATCCACACCCAATTGAAAATGAAGAGCAGAACCAGATCGATATAGCGCAGCGACTTTTTCGCCAACCAACGGCTGGGCAAGATCCAAATCAAGAGCAACAAACTGTTGGTGAACAGAATCGCCGAGAGATCGAAACGCATTCCATAAAAGAACGCGTAGGCGATGTCCGCCCGCGGTAGATCGGAATAAGTCGTCCAGTTCCAGCACAAGAAAAATGCTCGGCAGACGAAATAGCCGAACATCAGCCAAACAAGCCGTTGCAGGATGACTTTAAGTGAGCGAGGCATCCTGGCGATAGTATTTCAGACCCCACAGAAGGACAAACACAATCGCCATCGCGGCCGGCCCACAATGCAATGCTTCGGTCAGACCGAAGGCGCCTGTGAGCACGCCCACGGTCAAGTGCATGGCCATGATGCTCATATTGCCGAACCCGATAATAACGCCCAGAGCCTGAGAGGATTTGCGTTTAAAGATGGTGGAGCACTCATCCATCATGACCGGAAAAAACGGCGCGAACGCCAAACCGCTCAATGAAATCAGCCAAGGCCACGAGTGAAGCCCCGCAAAATACATCAAACTCGAGATCAAGGCGCTCAACATTAAAATCGTGCGGTTGTTAAAATTCTCGAAGGAAAGAAAGCTGAATGTCAGCCTCCCCGTCAACATGCCTAAGAAAAATAAACCTAACTGAAAGTCCGCAGGCTGAGGGTCAAAACCTTTTTCCGTGCGCAACCACAGAACAAGTCGCGTGCTCGCCGAGAGCTCGCCCCACATGTACACGCAAAGAATCACGGTCATGTAGACCACCATGCCCCACTCGCGGCCACGCAGCCTTTCCGCCGGAGGAGCGTCATGCGCGTGAAGATGAATTCCGCGCTTCCACCAGCTCATAATAGGCACGCCAAGAGCTAAGACGGCGACAGTCATGAAGGACGTGCGCCAGGAAAGCCCGAGACCGCGCATTAGGCTTGCGATCAAGGGCGCAAGAAATGCGGCAATGCCATACATGCTCTGCAAGCCGTTGAGCAACCGCCGCCGTTTGGCTGGGCTTGAGGCTTCGGAAACCAAAAGATTCTGCAGAACGTTCAGAAACCCGTAAGCAAAACCGAAAACGACGCAGAAGAAAATCAACGTTGAGTAATGATAGCTTTGTGAAACGCCGGCGAATCCGATGCTGAAGATGAGGCTCATGACAGTGAGCACGACCAAGACATCGCGCCCCTTGAGTAAACGATGCGAAGTGAAACTGCCGATAAATCCACTCAGCGCCGCCGCTGCATAGAACCCGGATGCGGCCGTCGGGTTCAATTGCAGATCTTGAATGATCTCGGGAAAAAATGGCCCCCGCAAATTGTCCATCAACCCTAAGGCCAATAAGCTGAGGTACGCGAGAACGATCAGTGCTGGCAATTGGGACACCAAAAAGTGTTACGGCCGGCGATCACTTTTGATCGAATCGACTTGCCGCAGACGGGGCAGGGCGCTTTTGAACGGTCATAGACGGAAAAATAATTTTGAAAGGCCCCGCTTTCGCCATACGAGTTGCGGTAATCACTGATGGTCGAACCGCCCGCCGCGATCGCCCGCTGAAGAACTTCGCGAATCGATTTGACGATTTCGGCGCTTTCGTCTTTCGTCAGACGGCCGGCGGCACGCAAAGGTTTAATCTTAGCGGCGAACAGCGCTTCCGAGGCGTAGATGTTGCCGACACCGACGACGTGACGCTGATCCATCAGGAAGCCTTTGATCGGCGCTTTGCGCTTGCGTGTGCGCTGGTAAAGAAAGTCACCGCTGAATTCCGCGGAGAGCGGCTCGACGCCTAAGTGCTTCAACCAACGCCAACTTTGCTGTTTCTTTTTATCGATCAGTTCCATGATTCCGAAGCGGCGCGGGTCGTTGTAAACCAACTTCAGACCGCTGTCGAAATGCCAGATCACATGATCGTGTTTTTGAATTTCATCATGATGAATTTCGCCGTTGTAACTGCGCCACGAACCGGTCATACCGAGGTGACTCAAGACCGAATAATCTTCCGTTTCAAAAAGCAGATATTTCGCGCGACGTTCAAGCGAAAGAATCCTTTGGCCGGGCAATTTGCTCGCGAGTTCTTTTTTGAGCGGCGTGCGCAAATCTTTTCGCAACAGCTCGACGCGCGAAAAAGTCTGTCCCACGGCGCCCAGGCTGCGCAAGCTCAGTTTGACGTTTTCGACTTCGGGGAGTTCTGGCATAGGGCACTTAACTACTTGAAATCATTAATTGTTGCAAGTGCGTTAAGTGCCAGGTGATCCCAGGTGACCCGATTTTGCCATTTTTCACCTATTTCACCCTTTTTAGCTGACGTAGGGGATACACATTTTCAGGCATAGCTTGCTCATTTTTCTGCAAGCCAAGCTGGTTAATGTGATCCAGTATCTTGAGAGAGGTCGTCTTCTGAACCTCTCCATCAATCTTAGAGTAGTGGTCGGCAAGCTTTAGATCCTTGTGTCCCGTCATAGCGATCACAGAATCCAAGCCCATTCCGCCTACCCTTCGAGCCAGCGTAGCCATTCCATGCCGTAAGCAGTGGGTTCCCGTGTATGGAATTCCTGTTTTCATCTGCGCCATTCGGTAATTTGACTGAATAGTGCAGTAGTTGAGGGGCTTCCCCTCTACGTGAAAAAGAAAATTACATCCGGGAGCCTTCAGCTTCAATCTACGATCTAGGATGTCCTTGATCGCCGCATGAATATGTACACGCCTCGGCTCTTTATTCTTCGGAAAGGGCTTGAGGTACTCAAACATCTTGCTGTTATTGCACCAAGAGATTGCATCTTTAATCAGGATGTACTCTTGATCCAGATACAGGTTCGATATTTGAATTCCTGCTACCTCACTAATTCGACCCGCACAGTAAAACTGCAACATGGCTAAATCACGATACAACTCAGGCAACGCCGAAAAAAATCTAAACGCTGCCTCAACCGGGATTTTTTTATCGTCCGGCTTCTTTGGAGTATCTTTGAAAAAGGCCATGTTCTTGTGCCTTGGTCGGAGCGGCAAGGAGAGCCCCTTTGACTCCTCTTCAAACTCGTCTTCAGCTTTGTACCAGTTGAAGATGGTTTGAAAAAGATTAAGCTCGTTATACAGGTTGCATCTACCCGCATATCCCCTTCCGAGAGCCGCATATTCGTCAGACGAAAACCACTTCTTCTTTTTTTCGATCCAACGATTTATCACAGTCGAAGAAATATCTTCCATGTGATAATCCGCCAAATCAGAAAGGTGCATCCAACGTCGCTCCCAAATTCTTTGCGTGCTTAGCTGCAAAGATGGGAAATGCAGCTCCTTCATTCTATTCCAAACATAGCCAAGCGTAGAGGTTGATTTAACCGCCACTTTTTCCCGTGGCTTACCATCAAACGTGTTTCTCCAATACTGAGCTTGTCGAATAGACTCAAAGGACTCGGAGAATTGTTTTCCTCCGATCTTTTTCTTTGCTAAATATCGGCCCGTATCTAAATTTTTATAGATACCGGGTTGCTTAGGAACAGTCACGTATCGACTCATTTTAAATCCCCTTCTTCAATCCAATTGAGGATTTCAAAAGGGACGAAAAAAAGTTTTCCGCGTTTTTTCCTATGTGGGATTAAATCTTGGGATGTTAAGTTATACAGAGTTCCCACAGAGTACCCTGTGAACTTCGCAACATCCTCAATCTGCCATATTTGATTTTCAAGGAGCGAAAGGGGCATTGCTGCCCCTTTGTGTCTCTTCAATTTCATATATTTTCCTATGAAAATCAATGCCGGAGCGGCTTCGAGACGAGGTTCAAGACTCGGAATTTGCGGGGATGCGCACAGATTGTTCCGCATCAATTGGCATTGATTGGGTTTTAGGTTTTCGTTTTTGGTGAGGAGGTTTTCCCTCTGCGGAAGGGCCTCCACGCCGCTTAGGATTCGTTTTGACGGCCGCGAGTTCGACTTTGCGAAGTTCCTCTTGAAGCTCCGAAACTCGCGCCATATCGCCTGTTAGAAGCGCCTGCTTAATCTGCGGCGTAATCCAGGTGATATGCTTGATCGGGTCGTAATGATCGGCCCGAATTTGAGCAATTTCCTTAGGGAGCAATTCATCTTTATGCTGGCGCACGAGGAAATTCACCATGTCTGAGCGACTCAAATTCAAAAATCCCTTGGAGGATTTATTGGCCTGCTCTAGCCAGCCATCCAATTTTCTGCATTCATCCGGCCCAAGCGTCACACGCTCCTGCGGTCTTGGCTTTTCCTTCTCGGGCAGCGGGGCGTTTTCTATCTGCTCCATGTCGTCCCCCGCTCGATCCGGTACATGTAATGCCCCTCGACCCATTCGGCCCCGCCGTTTCTAATCTCGGGTGGAATCCAGATTTTTTTGACTTCGGGTTTAAGTAGCTTTGGCGGCTCGGCTCCGCTCTTGTCGGCGGCATTCTTTTTCTGCATGGACGTGCAGCCCGCAAGGATGCAGGCAATAGCAAGCAAGAGATGATGAGTTCTCATCTTAAATGGTCTCCTTTTTTGTGGTTTAAAAGATGCGGGCGGCGGCGCGACTAATACGCCGCCGCCCGCCGGGGGTACCAGAGGGTTTAAGGCGTCGGGGCCCTCTTTAGCAAAAGCATTCGGTTGGCATCGTACTTAACGGGAAGGCGCTCGCTGATTTGGATGAGGAGTCTCTCCTTAGAAAAGATGAGCTGGTAGTAGTCACCTCCGTCCTCATCGCGGGCCAGGATATATCGGGCTCTGTGGCCAGAGCCCGCTCCCTCCTTCACCTTAAAATTTTCGGCGTGCAGGAGAGTTTCGCCCACTCCCTCGCACTCGGCGGAGCCAGTGAAAAAGAGAATATCAAAGCGCATGAGTCCATCTTCCGTTAGCTCGAACTCAAATTTCTTCGATGTCTTGACATCGTTGCATGTCGTCCATTGAACGCAATCGGCATAGACGCCGACGCTTGAATTTTCCTCGACAGCGTTCGAGGCGATTGGGACAAGCAGAAAAAATAACAGGATCGAAAATTTCATTTCGTTCTCCATTCTTGATAGTTAGTTTTTATTCCGCTGATGCAGCCGGAACCAGGCTTCTTGTCTCTTTGTGAAGCGGATGAGGACAGAAGACATGAGCAGATGAGGTGCGGATGTTGGGGCGAGGAGGGACAGGGGGTATATACAGTCAGGAAGTTTTCCCGCGCGGGCTGGCGGCTAACTTCGCTTTTTTCCTAGCACTTTTCGGGTATGGTAATGCACGGTAGAGCTTGAATTTCCCCACGTGGAACCTACAATTTTCCCGTAAACGTCCCCACATATTACCTGCATATTCTCACGGAGAGTGCCAAGGTTTTCTGACCGCTCGTTCATAACGGGCGCATCCCACCCAAGACTCATGTATTGATCCAAATCCACGAAGAGGTGAAGGTTCTGCGATTGCTCGCCGATGCAAGTCCTCGCCCGAAGGATTTGCTCCTTCACCAGAGGGTCACCAACCAGCCAGTAGATCCGGTAAACCTTATTGGTAAGCTGGTAGAACCTCAATGTCTTTTCATAGATTGAAACCGCCTTTGGCCAAAGCTCGGCCTCGAAGGCTAGAACCGTTTCCTTATTGTCTAGCTTCACTCTGGTGTATCCATCGGGCCTGTGATCTTTCGATCTAGGCACCCAATCGGGATAGCATTCCACGGACCGTCTTCTCATTTCCTGCTCGGTAAAGAAAGAAACCACCGGAAGCTGATGGGTTGCCCACTCGCCCAGATGAAACGCCACCACGTTTCGATCATGCCAGTGATTCTCGGATTTGTAACCTTCTTCGGCAAGCTCTCCAAGGCTCAAGCGAATGCTCTCAAAGCCTCTATCGGTCAGTACCCAGGAGGAAAAATTTTGCTCCAGGATGTTTGCGTGCGGTTTCGCACGCTCAAAAATGAAAATGAATGAAATCAGGAACTTAGCGCGTGCGATTTCGCACGCCCCGAGCGCACGCCGCACGCTCGTCCCCAGCGGTTAAAAGTGGACCCACCAAAATACGACGAGCGCAGGAGATGGCCCCTGCGCTCGGTAAATTGTGAGTTTTGGATTTTGAGTGGCGGGGAGCCCGGACAGACTCCCCCTGGCGGTCATACCTATTGATCTAATGAAACCGCGCGCTCGCGGCTTCATAGAGCAGGGTTTAATGAGCGGGAGATTTTTCAAAGAAATCTAGTCCTGCCTCCAATTGAGAGTCTTGAAACTTACCAGATGCACTGAAGCCAACAGCCTCATCTGGTTTGATACCAACGCCCTCAATTTGAACTCTATCTAACTGGATTTTGAAAACGCACATATAAAAGATGAAGTCTTTAGGTTCATCAGCAAAAAAGTATTGCCCTGTTGAGAAGTAGCCAGGCGTCTTTTCACCGATCAACCAGGCTCTTTTCGTCTTTTTGAACTGATAAGCGAGAGCCTCCTTTCCTGATCGAACACCTTCATTAATCAGAACAACCATTGACCCGAGATATGCCGATTTATTTTTCTTAAACGGAGATTTCAAGACTTCATTCTTTCCATCCGGCCTTTCAGCCTCCATTTCCATGTAACTGCTCGTGTCGGCGAAAAAGGGATCGAGATGGTTCCACCAAGCTCCGCCGTACCCACCACGAAGATCCAGAATGACCCCGTCCACTTGGTCGGCTTTAAATTTTTTCACTATCTTTTGAAGAAGAGCCGCGCTCTTAGGATGAACTCCGCTCCACAGATGAACGTAACCGACTCTCCTCCCGTTCGGCGTAGTGAAAACGTAAACGCTATTCTCTGTTGCCTTCTGGAAAGATGCACTCCAGTCTAAAGATTCAGTCTTGAGCCAAATAGTCTGCTTTTTGCCTTCGCGCTCGATTTCGACTTGATTTTGAGCAGGGGTCTTTCCCCACGTTCCATTGAAGGCCTGTCCGTTCAAAGAAGACAGGCGGTCCAGCTTTTTCAAGCCTGACGATTGAGCAGGAAATCCATCAAGGATTTCTCTAACGAAATAACCCTTGTCGTCTTTCCCCACCTGTAGACCGGGATTTACAATTTTCGGCGCACGAGCTGCCTTTGGATTAACCATAGCTTCATGACTTTTTAAAAAGTAATAGCTTTCACTAGAGTCCGGCATAAACTCGGTGTGGGACCAACCTAGGGAAAATAGAAAGGGGTTCAATGCTTTGGCAAGTTCATTTCTATCATCAGTCGAGTGCACATTCTTTAGAATATTTGAAAAATTGCTTTCGTTGAACTGGGATTGTTTACCTTCATCACAAAACTTCTCTGAACCCAGTTTCCATACTCGCTTTAAGATCTCCGCGTTGGATTCGATTGTGGTTTTTTGAGCGGAAAGCGCGATTGTCGGGACAAAAATAAGAAAAATGAATGCGGCTGCTTTTTTTATCATTGAATATCCGTTCACCAAGATTAAAACACATAACAGCTTTTTTGGTAATTCGCGATGCTTCAAAATCAAATCCTTCTGCGGTGCGGGCGCTCAGTCGCCAATGAGCTTTGTTGATGGCTAAAAATAGCTATAACTGCGTTTCCGCTACCGAGGTCGCCGAACCGGCTAAAACGGGCGCATTTTTTGATCTGGCCCAAGATTACAAGTTGGCAATGCTCTCCCGGTAGCGGAGCGGTCAAAAATGCTCTGATGGGGCTCCAGAAGGTTTAAAGATGGTCTTCCACGCCTCCCGCAAAAGCATTTCAATAATGACCACGAGCAGCGATCCTGTTAACGAGAAGCATGGCATTTACTCCACGATTCATATGCGGAAATGGTAATTTTCCTAGGCGAGAGGTGCTCACGAATGAATACCTTCAGGTGATTGTGAGCTTGCACAATGCCAACCCCATCCAGCCGCATGGGATAGACCGCAGTTTGGCCTCTGAACTACTGACAGAAGGGCTTTTAACCTCCCGGGCAGATGGCTCCATTTTCAACAATGCCATGGTAATCCGAATTTCTGACGGACAGGAGTTGCTTGCCCTGGCTAGACGCCATAGCCATTTTGTACAGGAAATCATCGAGCGACACCTGGATTCTATAAAGGCCGAAACCAGCATTATCACTGAATTTCATGGACAGCCTTTTATAAGCTATTCCTTCTTCATTTTGAGTAACGTCGTGCTGGATAACTGGCAGATTAGGAACATAGAGGACCTATATCTGAAGCAGGAGCGTCCTTTACGGGGCGGTAAAAAATTCTATGTTGCGATTATGGAAGATTCACCGAATGGGAAAGATCCATTCGGAATTTATGGCAACATCTCGCGAGCGGCCCAAAGCGCATCCTGTTGTTTCTATGGCAACAATCAGAAGTCACTAAAACCGATGGATTTCGAGGAATTGCTTTTGCGAAACGACGCTCTCACGCTTTCACAAGACGCTGGGCAAGCGTTAACTAAAGTAGCAGCGATTGTTCGTGACGACCTAATCCGTTTTTTTAAAGGCATCGACGAGAAGTTGAGGAAATACCACTCCGAAAGCCCCTGGGCGGACATCGCCTACGCCGAGTTCTTTATATGGTGGTATCATTTCCTTTATACTCAGGTCACCAATGAGCTAGCGAAGAACAGAGAACTAACAATTCCTAAAGGCGGAATGTTCCCCTACATCATCAAGGGCGAACAATGAGACTTGGGCCTGTTGAAAAACCCTATGCAAAAACTGGCTGAGAAAAATTTTGGAGCTTAAGCGGCGGGGAACCCCAACGGACTCCCACCTGGCGGTCACACCTATTGATCTAATGAAATCGCACACTCGCGGCTACATAGAGCAGTGTTATTAGTACAGTTGGCAGCGCTTGAGAAGATCTAACTCAGCTCAACGACAATGGGTTTTAGCCGGAAAGTTTACCAGGGATTTTATGGTGAAGCCGATCCTCGCCGTCAATACATGCGCATTCTGAAGCAATTTTTCTCATCATCCAAAAGAGAAGCTGATCGTCCGCGCTGCTCAAACGCAGCCCAGTATCGTTCACGATTTGGTTCACCAAAAATCTATTTAATTGGGGTAAGTTGATTCGGCGCTAGTCGAAATTGATTTTGCATCTTCGCATTGGTAGAAACCTATGTGGCAAACAAATTGAAGCCAGTGCTTTGTGTTCTATTCTCATTGGGATTGTCCTCTTGTGTTTCAGTTAGTCGTTTGACCCGACAACCGAGAGATCTTGTTAACGGAGAAAAGCGGGCGCAAATTAATGGCATCGAACATTGGTATCGAGTGATGGGGGCGGGAAAAAGCTCATCCCCGCTCGTTTTTTTGCACGGTGGCCCTGGGGGCAGCTCATTTCAGTTCGAACAAACGGCTGCTAAACGGCTCGCTCAAGAGTTTACGGTTGTCGTCTATGATCAACGTGGTTGTGGACGGACTCAAAGCCCCGAGGATGATGACTACTCAATCGAATCTCTCACTCAAGATTTAGAAGGACTTCGTCAAGAGCTCGGTTCCGACAAGCTCGTCTTGCTCGGCTCTTCATTTGGTGGCGAGATTGCGATGTCCTATGCGCTAAGATACCCAGATCACGTCAGATTTCTTCTTTTGGAAGGGCCATCAAACGGTGATCACTTCGCATTAATGGAAATGCAATATTTGAATTTCCAAAAAATCGCGCCCGATCCGATTAAGCGAAGGCTCAGCGAGATTTGGTCGAAAAAGCACTCACTTCCCGAGCGGTATTTCAAAATCTGGTCTGTCATCGATAAGGACACCGCCAACCGATTTATATTTCACGATGAAAAATACGCACGAATCGTTCGAAAAATTTGGGACTCCCAATCATGGGGTAGCAATCAAAAAATGGCCGAGGTCATTTGGAAAAAACCGCCAGTGAAACCTTTTTTGTATGAGCGTATGCGGAACTTGAAAATCCCGGTCCTAATTCTGGTTGGTAAGTACGATTTCAATACCGGCCTACCGCTATCGCATAAAATTAAAGAGAACTCATCGAATGCAAAATTGGTCGTGTTCAATAACAGTGGACACTTTCCAGATCTCGAAGAAACGGAGCTTTTTAAAACGACCATTTCGGAATTTGTCCAGAGGCACTGATCTTCGGTAATTCAAGCTCATTAATACAACGGCTCAATGACGAAAAATTGAAGACGGTTTTCTCATATTTGCTGTGCAAAAGCGTTCAATCAATAAAGGTCAACCAAGTGGTTTTATTCGAGACAACCGAGGAAGGGAAAAGAAGTTGTATAACCGTGAATCTT
>CAYOJQ010000069.1:0-14955 GCA_964404325.1 uncultured Oligoflexales bacterium | reverse complement strand
CAGAAGGTCTGTGCGGCGGGAACAAATTGTGGCGGATGTATTCGTCACGTGCAGGAAATTCTGAATCACTCGAAAAAAAGAACGCGGGAAGAAGAAGAGGCTACAGTGTAGCCTCTTTTTTTATGCTTTTAACGAGTGCGTTAACGTCATTGATTGCGTTAACGTCATCCTGAGCATAGACGTCATCCTGAGCATAGCGAAGGATCCTTCATTTCACTCAGGATGACGCGAAGGTTAGCTGCCTTTTTCGAAGATATGTTGCGCCAAATAGTTTTCAACACCTAGCTGCTTGATCATGCCAAGTTGCATCTCAAGCCAGTCAATATGCTCTTCTTCGTTTTCGAGGATTCGCTCGAACATCTCTTGAGTCACATAGTCTTCCACTTCAATGCATAGCTTAATGCCGCTTTTAAGAAGAGCGACGGCTTCATATTCAAGCTTGAGATCGGCTTCGAATTGTTCTGGCACTGTCTCGCCGATGCGCAAGGAGTTTAGTTTTTGAAGATTCGGGATACCCTCGAGGAACAAGACGCGATCGATGATCGTCTGTGCATGTTTCATTTCTTCGATGGATTCGTCATATTGCTTTTTGGCAAGGACCTTGTATCCCCAATTGGCGCAGATGCGGGAATGGAGGAAGTATTGATTGATGGCCGTGAGTTCGCCCGTCAATACCTGGTTTAGGATATCAATGACCTTTTTATTGCCTTTCATCGCCCCCTCCTGACAGAATTAATGAGATCTCGCCGAATAGCATAAGCAAATTCTAGACCTTAAGGGAAGCCTTGGTTGGTCGCGGGAAAAAGCTAAAAGCCTTTAAATCTCCATGGATTGGTGTTTGATTTTCGCGTCTGCTACGTTATTCTACCCAGGTTCAAGGATGCTGAAAGGAAGGGTTATGGCAAAAGCGAAATTTCGTTGCGACGTGAATGCCCCTTTTGATGTGCTGTGGAAGACGCTCATTGATGAAGTTGAGCAGCCACATGCTTATAATCCGCGTATCAAAGGCGTACGCATCATTGAGCGTTTTCACGATGGTGTGCTGCGTAGCGTTGCGGTTCCCGACGCCGATGTGCGCGAGCGAGTGATCTTTGATTTCGATAAACGCGTCATCACAAGCACGATCATCGGCCATCCACAGTTGGTTGGTAATATTCTTAAGAAGATTACGCCCGCGGCGGATGGATGGAAGAATCACTGGGTGTTGGAGTGTGAGCTTGAGTGGGCGAGCACCGATGCCGGGGTGGATCAGATGATTCGACGTAATATAGAGTCTTTTGCTATGAGCGGCCTCGATCAGGTCCGCGTGAAGGCGGAAGCGCAAGAATAAGCCTAACCGCGCCTTTTCCTCTCATTTTTAGCACCCTCAAACATTGTCAGCTTTTTTCAGGGGGTTCCTAACTCCCTGTTTTCTTTTGTACAAAAAAACTTTTTAAAGTTTCAGGTGATCTTTCCGATAAGAAGACGTCAAGGTTATATTCACCCAAAGAAAGCGGAGAAACGTCCGTGAAAGTTTCAAACGTCGTCACAGGTTTTGTCGTGGTGCTTGCGCTGGCTGTAGCCTGCCAAGAAAAGGAAGCTACATTCAGTGGTGGCACGGACAAAGGTGGAGATAAGACACCCACCGCCGGCGAGCCTCCAGCTACAAGCGGGAACCAAGATCCTAATAATCCCAATAGCCCAGGCGGTGAAAATACACCGACACCAAACCAGCCAACCGTTGGTACAGGTGGTCCTCTGAGTATGGACCCTATTACTGATAAGAAAGTGAACTCGGGTGACATCAACCCAAGTTATTCAGAAGTTCTCAAAGTTCCCCTTGTCACAAAGGGTGGCGAAGGAACTCTCTCTTTCTCCATGACGATTGACAATAACTCGCCAAAGGCATCGACCAACCAAGCGGAGTTTTTCTACGCGCCTGGTTTCAACTCGAGCGGCAAGTATGCAAACGAAGTGGGTACGCGTTCAGTGACCGTGACAGTAAAGGACGAAAAAGGCCAATCAGCCTCTCAATCCTTTAAAGTTCAGGTTAGCCCCATTAAGTGGAACGTTGTCAGCCGTTCAGCGGATAACAACGAAACCGATATGATCTCTGACTTTCATGTTTTCGAAGCATTGCATCCAGATCGTACCTACAAGCACGTAGGCCAGATCGATGGCAAGAATCTCAACGTGAAAACGTGTAAGTCATTTGATGGTAGCAAGACTATCACTCTCGAAGCTGATCCTACTGTAGCTTTCCAAGGAAAGAAGCAGGATGCGGGTTTCTATGATCACCACCAGACACTAACATTCAAGTACGCAAAATCAGCGCAGACCGCAAACGTTGGTCCACGCATGGTTCTTGTTACTTGGTTGAATTTCGTTCCAGATCCAAAAGACACGATCTCCAGTGACATCCCAGCAAAGAACATTCCCGTGTTCTTCGCCTTCGCTCGCTGCCTCGATGGTAGTGATCCACAAGCTTGTAAAAAAGCCGCTGTGACAGATCCTGGTAAGAAGGGCTACTTCTTCTGCTCCGATTACTTGCCAGGCGGCATGGATCTCAATGCGATCTACTGTAGCTCAGCGAAGATGAACGGTGTAAGTGCCCCTGGCTGTTAAAGCCAGAGAATATAACCGACACGATAAGCAAAGCCCCGCTCGAAAGAGCGGGGCTTTTTTTCATGTTCTTCGAAGCATTATGAGATCGAGATAGAGTCACGTCAAAACGACTGAGCACGCTATGAACTTAGCCACAAGCGGTGGTAGCGCGTTGAGCCAATTAGTTTTCGAGACGATGGCGGAGAATCGCAGTGTTTTTGCTTTATTCATCGCGTCAACGTCTCCTGAAAAAAGGATCGCGGGTATCTTCTTTATCAGCGGCTGATCAAGCATCCATTGGCGCAATTCCAGGCCGTCGCAGATAGGCATGTGTAGATCGGTGACCACGAGAGCGGGGGCTGGTTTTTGTTGCAGGAAATTCTTCGCCCGCGATCCGTCTGGCACGACTGCGACATAATAGCCGAGTTCCATCAGGAGTTGCGCCACAGCGCTTTGAAAATCCCAATCGTCTTCCACAATCAAAATACAGTTCCCACCTCGCTTCATACTTGCTTCCCTTTTCCCTTCCTATGCGCCGGTTCTAGGTCCTGATGCTCTTCACCCGCTGCAAATAGTTGTTGTGTGGAGCGAAATCCCAAAGCCGCGTAGGTCAAGGCTGTAACGCCCATCATGCTATGGACGAGCATTAAAGCCTCCGTGGTCGAGATTCCGGCGCCGTATTCAACATGCGCGGCGACAGCGTTTTGCCGCAAAGTCATGCGGAGTGTGCCGCTCGGTTCTCTAGAGTTTTTTTCCGGCGCCTGATTGGACCTTGAAAACTGGAAGGAAGCGTTAAACAAAAAGTCGCGTGTGCGCGGGAGGTGGCCGCGCATCAATTGGTCTAGATAAAATTCGCTGAAATGAGCGGGATGTTCTTTCATGGTGCGCGGGGTCAAGTGGTGCTTTTCCGCCTTTTTTGACTTTGCCTGAGACATGCTAACCCTTTCTCTCTCTATCTCCATACTAACCGAAATTGCATGGAAGTACATAATCACATCGTTGACTCAACGATATTTTAGTTGGTATCGCCTAAGCTAGGCCATTGTTACACTCAATTCATCCAACGGGAGAAAGATGAAGATGAGTGTGAAAGAACTGGACGCCAAGGTTCAGGGCGTTTTTTACGAAATGATGAGCTCTTGCAAACAAGAGCGAATACGTGTCAAGGGTCTTTCTCTCCGCGCCTTGGCGAAAGCTATGGGCAAAACAGAGAATTATGTTGGTGCGGTGGAAAGTGGACGCACCTTTCCTTCGTTGCGCACTTTTCTGAAGTACCTCACCGTCAATGGTTTTGACGTTCAGCCGTTATCCAATTTGCACATAAAAGAAGAATCAAAGGCACCATCGTCACGTCAAAAACAAAAGCTGCTGGATCGCATTGGGCAAGCACGTTCCGATCAGATCGACCTCATCACTCACATGCTTGATTTGGACGCCAAACAAACCGCGTTCATCTCCGAGCAAGTCCACTTGGTGAAGCGTCTTAAAATCAACTCCATCACCGGACCGTAGTCTGTATCGTCGAATCAAAGGCTTTTTGCCAGCGACATGAAACATGTCTGTGAATCCCATGTTATAATTGGGTCAACTCACAAAATGCTTCGCCGAGGTTGGTATGGGCCTGAAGTCGCTTCGATTTGTTGCCGCTCTTTTGGTTTGTGAAACGCTTGTCGTGCCGACGGTTTTGGCGCAAACGTCGAAGAATCGCGGCGAACACGGTATGAATAAAAAGACGGAGGAGGCATTTCAGCTTTTCCGTAATGGACAATACGAGAAGGCCGCGGAATTTTTCAAAGCACTGTTGAAGAAAAACCCCGACGATAAGCAGGCCCAATTGGGCCTCGCTCGCTGCTACTATCATCAGGAAAATTGGTCGGACGCCCTTTTGCAGTTTCGGAAAACAAATCTTGAAAATCTCGATCCAGAAGCATCCTATGAGTATGCGCAGACATTCTTCCACTACGAACTCTATAGCAGCGCGCTTAAAGGATTTCGCCGCGTGCCACGCGATAATTCGCTCTACGGCTTGGCGCAGTATTTTGGCGGTATCGCCGCTCTTAAATTGAAACGCTATAAAGAAGCCCAGGACTGGATGGAAGGTGCGGTCAATTTGCCGGAAGCCTATCAATTACAGAAAGAAGTGTATCAACGGCATATTCAACTTCTTGTTCTCCGTCAGCAGAAAAGAGAATTGGCAAAGGAAGCTTCCGCCGCTGATACTGCGGCGCCACCTTCAAGCGATGGTGGCGAGAATGCTCCCAAGCCGTATGTTTACATGGGATTCTTTGATCTTTACAAAGACGCTCTCATTGGTGTGAGGAACGAGAGTGAAAAACTAGAATTTGGCTCTGGGAAAAAGACATCTAACTCTCGTTCTGTCCGGTACTTTACTTTTGAAAATGGCATCATTCATCCGCTGCAACAAGAAGGCGATCGTCGCCATGTTGTTGGCTTTCAGTTGTTCTTGTATGCGGATCATAAAGATAACGAGACGCTCCAACGCTCAGACTACCTTGATCGCCCTGACGTTTTAGGTCGAACAAAAGAGTTCACAAAGACCGGTCGTGCCGCGATTAAGGTGTTTTCAGAACTTGCGCTGCCGAACTATTTTTTACTCGGTCTGCAGGCAGGATTTTTTCAAGAGTATCCTGACTTCGGAAAGAAGTTAGCGTTTAGCAGCCAGCATGGTGAGCTTTGGTTTGGTCAGAAAAAATATGAAGATGGTTATGAAGCACGTATGCGTGCGCGCTTAACACAGACGCGGGATCCGGATGGCCTTGTGTCGATCAATGAACAGGCATTTACGATCGAATCGGAAAAAGAAATTCTTGAGAATGTGGAGCTTTCGTTGTTCGCGCAGCGGACGGAGTTCTTCTACAAGAAAGCAGGTATCAACGGACCTGATACACGCATGCGTGGCGATGTGGTGCTCGAGTTTAAGCTCCCATACCATTTTGAGCTTGAGCTTAAAGGCCGTTACCAGAAAGAGATCAATTCCACCCTCTATAACATCGCGAATCAGTCCGAAGTCAGGTACGACGCGGGCTCGGGCCGGGGGGAGGCGGAGCTTATCTTCTATCCTCTACGCTGGATTGAGTTAAGCGCCCGTATTGCTGAGGAAAAGAAGTGGCTTGAGAAGGGGACGGGGACCACGGCGGCGGTCTTTACAGCTATCCAGGACCGGGAATTCGCTCGTATCCAGGAAACAGGCCTTCAGGCCGCCATCAACCTGCTGTTTTAGCCATCCTATTGAAATTGTGTCTTTATTTTAAGGAAGGCCGGGCATGTCCCGGCCTTATTTATTTATAAGTTTTTATAATTGTATTTAATAAATTCAAATAATTTTTAATATTTTTAATAAAAATTTATAAAATGACCAATCAAATATCACCCGAGGTCAAGGCATATGATCAAAACATCTCATTTCCTTTTGTGCACCCTTTCCTTCGCATTCTTCAGCGCATGCTCACAGCCAGAGCAGGCTTCAGTTCTTCAGGAAGCATGGAATCCTGAAAATGCTCCAGAGAACGTTTCACTATCCACTGCGACTCTCGAAAGTCTTCCCATGGAAGGCGGTCTTTCAGAAGAAGCATACGCATGGAGTGACGACTACTGGGGAACATACAGTGGCGGGATCAGCCGTCGCTGGCAATACGAAGTCGATAGCAGTGACTACAAAGATCACATCTATGAGTTTGTAACACGCGACCAAGTGAAGGCTGGTCTTGTTGATATCGCGAAGCTTTCACCGGCAGAAAAATATGACCTTCTCATGGGTGATTACGATTTCCCCCTCGCGCGTCATGAGCGTGAGCGCATGTTAAAGTCGGTTGATCCTTCAACAGACAGTATCCCGACGTGGTTCGGCCTCTGCCACGGTTGGGCGCCGGCAACCATTATGGAACCAGAAGCAGGTAAAGTCGCTACTGTAAAAAACAGCGATGGTATTGAGATCCCATTCTATACATCTGACATCAAAGGTTTGATGTCAAAAATATATGCTGACTACAACAACAGCTACCGTGGTGTGGGTGAGCGCTGCAATCTGAACAAGCATGACATCGAGTTCGATTCCAACGGCCGTATCGTTCAGCCTGAGTGTCGTGACCTCAATCCAGGCACGCTACACTTAGCTCTGACAAAGATGCTTGGTAATTCAGATGAAGCGGCGCGTAAGGGTTTTGTCCTCGACGTGACATATACTTCCGAAGTTTGGAATCAGGCGGTGGTTGGCTTCCGTGTTAAAGAAAAGACCCTAGTGGCGTTCGACGCGGAAAAAGACGCGCTGGCGAAATACCGTGCGGAAGGAACGACGACCCTTGCGAAAATACGTGTGGAAGTAGACTATGTCGTCGAAATCGCACCCCACATGCAGCCGATGAAAGAGTATAAGAAGAGCTATACGTCCACGATGGAGCTTGAGTACGTTCTTGAGCTTAACGTTGATGGCGAAATCATCGGTGGTGAGTGGGTGAGTGAAGAGCGTCCAGACTTCCTTTGGTTGATGGCAAAGAAGCCGGAAACGGGCGACAGCTACATCAACTACGACAGCGTGCGTCGTCTCCTCGACCAAAGCCGCGAATCTGCAGAATAAGCCTCTGGGTGAGGTTGATCATGGGTCCAGAAGCCAACGGCGTCTGGACCCTTTTTAATTGTTCCGGGGGGGCAGACGGTAAGATTTGAAAGATTTCCTTCCATCGATATTTACAAGTCTTTTTTCGCCCGATTAAGCTTTTTGCCGCATCTGTCGATAGTTTTCCTACGGGGATATCCTCGAAAAGGAGCCGCTTGATGCGTACGAAGTATTTGGCTTTGCTGGTGTTTCTAGGCGCCTGTAACTCGAACTTAAAGGTGCAGACGACATCCATTCCTGCGGAGGAAACACCCGATGTTAACGGCGGTGAGCAGCCCACGCAGGAGCCACCTGAGCCACTTTTTGCGGGAACATTCGATTTTACGCGCACACACTTTCAAACGCGTAGCGTCATCGGTTTGCGATTGAACCAGGAAATCATGCAAAACGGCGAACGTTTTACTGTTACGAATGAGACCACACAATTGAAGTTGCTAGACAACGAAATAGCGAGTCTCATGCTGAGCAATCAGACGGCATTTATCACTAACAACGGCGCCTACCTCTACTACTTCTATCCAGCTTCTTCATCTTCCTCGGGAGCATTTGCTTACGGGGAAAATATGATTCGCATGGATATCCATGATCCCAATATGCCACGCTACGCTACGTCAACGATTGTTTTACGGGACTTTGATATCTTCGGTGAAGTGGTAACCCACTTTGATGAGAACAGTCAGGAAAAAGGGAATTTCCAGGGGTGGATTAATAAGTTTAGTAATCCTGTGGTAAGTACCAATGGTGGAGCGGCGGTGCTCACCACCGGCATGCAAAACATCATCAATCAATAACGTCTATTCGCCTCGAAAAATCGCCGGTACGCCATCATAAAGATGGAGTTCGGCGATTTCGCCTTCCCAGAGATTCTTTCCGTTTTTGTTCAAGCCACCAATGACCAGCTCCGTTTTTTCATAGTGAGAACCTAAAACCACCTTCGCATTGCCGAGAAGTTTGTTCCCTACATACATATGCATTTCATCACCCACAAAGGTTACGGCTAGGAAGGACCAGTTGTTCTGTTTTAGTTTGAATTTCGGGCGTAGGACGATAGGCTTCTTATTCTTTCCGTTTGCTTTTTTCACAATGCGCACGGTGGGCCTGTCTTTTTGTACAGTCACCTCGATGATGATATTCTGCTTCTTAGTTTTCTTATTTTTTTCTGTGTCCTTGTTTTTATCTTTTGTTTTCTCTTCTTTTTTTGCCTTTTTATCGTCTTTGTCTTCCTTGTTCTTCTTCTTTTCGGTCACATCCTCTTCCTTGGAAGAAAGTGTGAGGCGCGCGATCGTCTGCGATTGCAATTTCTTTCCCGGACGGACAACGGCGACGAGCGCGTAGTCATCGCGGATTTTTTCGCCCTCAGGTGATTTGAAGTGGAGGACATTCTTTATCGTGGGAAAACGTAGAGCATCTTTCTCCGGAGCAAGGGATAGGTCCGCTTTTTCCGGAAGAAAGCGCTCCTCCTGATCCCGACCAGAGAGGGTTAAGCGAAATCTAGGATTAAAGCGTGAGAACTCCGCCAAGAGAGCCTTCGTTTCATCTAATTTTGTCTCCGCGGGAGCTTCTTCGGCAGGTGTGTCGTCGACGGGGTCTGATTCGACCACTTCATTGGCGGATTCTTCTTCATTGGGTTCTATCACATCAGGCGTTTTCGGAGTGGTCGATTCCACATGGCCTGTTTGCGAGGGTTCAGGCATCGGCATCGGCAACGGCACTGGCATAGTGGGGGCTTGCTGCGATGATTGAATCTGCTCCGGTGCCTTTTCATCCTGTTGTTTTTCAGGGGCAGCGGTTTCATCGGATTTTGTGTTCTCTTGAGATTCTGAGTCCTTCGTAGGGCTATCTCCCTTTCCCTGATCAACCACGACGACTTCGGGATCATCGATTTCTTCGCTCGTCGATTCGCTTAAATCATCTGGATTGGATGAAGGCGTTGTTGTGACATCAGCTAACTCTTCTTTGGGCAGAGTGTTTTGCAACCCTGAAGAGATCGGGGAAATGTCTTCGTTTGTCTGTTCTCCCGAGGGAAAGGCGGATGTCTTGTGCCTGAAGTTCGAAGTCTGATCCTGAGGCGTACGCGTGCATGCACTCAATAATAATAGGACGGCCAGTAATGTGGTTGAAAACTGCAGCATAGTAACTACCTCCGACTCACTTATCGGGCGCGCTCGAGTAAGGTTTAGAAAATTTCTCGATTCATTTCAGACAGGTTTTGCTAAAATTTGGTTTACATCCAAATTCTCGGTAAAGATTCAAGGAGGAATCGATGCGGCGCACGCTCGTATTGGCAACGACGCTTTTTTTCGTATGTTCAGCCCGCGCTTGGGGCATCGAACAAAAACCAGCCGCCGTGCCGGGTCAATACATCATTAAGACCAAAGCTTTCTTGAATCCGCAGCTGCAAAGGGATTTTCTCGCCCACAATGGATTGACCATTAAGAAGGTATTTCGCAGTGGAGCGATGCTAGTGGAGGAAGTGCCTGGATTGCATGGTCAATCCGCAGAACTTTTGCAATATGACGATGCCATCGGTTACATCGAACCAAATTATTACTACCATCTTGATCAAAGAATGCCGAATGACCCGGATTTCTCAAAGCTCTATGGCATGCACAATGATGGAAGTAGTGGCGGGGCCGCGAATGCGGATATTGACGCTCCGGAAGCATGGGATATATCGAGGGGCTCGCGCAATACGATTGTGGCCGTGATCGATACGGGAGTGGATTACAATCACCCCGACTTAACCGCCAATATTTGGTTCAATCCCGGAGAAACTGGCAAGGACGCTAACGGTAATGACAAAGCGTCAAATGGCATCGACGACGACCAGAATGGTTATGTCGATGATTATCGTGGATGGGATTTTTTTGGGAAAGACAACGATCCCATGGATGACCATAGCCACGGTACACATTGTGCGGGTACCATTGGCGCGGTCGGAGACAACGGGGTAGGTGTTGCCGGCATTAACTGGGAAGTGAGCATTCTTCCTCTCAAAGTTTTCGATCGCAATGGCAATGCCTCAGCCGACGCGTTGATTGAAGCCATTGAATACGCCACCAAAATGAAAGTGCACTTAACAAGCAACAGTTGGGGGGGCGGTGGTTTTTCGCAGGCAATGTATGATGCGATTCACGAAGCCGAACAGGCGGGAATCCTCTTCGTCGCCGCCGCGGGAAATATGTCATCGAATAACGATCGCAGCGAATACTATCCAGCTAACTATCGTCTGAGTAACGTGATGGCTGTCGCCGCCACGGATCGTTACGATCGTTTGGGGAGCTTCTCCAGCTACGGAAAGCAGAAAGTTGCGGTTGCCGCGCCAGGCGTTGATATTTACTCGACCATTCCCGGGAATCGATATGGCATTAAAAGTGGAACCTCCATGGCGACTCCCCACGTCGCTGGCCTCGCGGCGCTTGTGCACTCCACTTATCCTGACATTTCCATGCAACAAGTGTGGGCTCGTTTGAGTTACAGTTCCGATCGTGTAAGCACCCTCACGGAAAAAGTTCGTTTTGGTCGTATCAACGCTTTTGCTTCTTTGGAGAATGATACAACCCCGCCCAATAGCCCGACGGACCTTGTGGCCGCCGCGACGGGAATTGATAGCATTCGCTTACAGTTTGTCGGAAGTGGCGATGACGGTGATCAAGGAAAGGCAATGTACTATGAGGCGCGTCTTTCCTCAGTGCCTGTCAGTACGGAGGAAGAATGGAATGCGGCGCGTCAGGTCAGCTGGCAGGATCTGAAAGAGGTGAGTGAGAACAAATGGGAAGCGAGTATGAGCGGTCTCGGATTGAATGAATCAGGCTATCTCACACTTCGTGGCATCGATAACGTCGGTAATATGGGTGTCATGAGTGATGCGCTGGCCTACCAGACATCGGGCGTCGAAACAGTATTTGAGAAGATCGCTGACAGTTTTGCTGGGGTGACGGCTAGTGCTCCCTGGGGCGTTGAAGAGCACGCGATTGGCCGCGTGTTCTCCGACAGTCCAGGCCTACCTTATGCCAATAACCTGAACGCGATATTGTCTCTCGATCCGGTTCATATCGATACGAGCGAACTCTTTTTGGGCATCATGACGGAATACAGTTTGGAGCCACAGATCGATTTTGGATTTATCGAGATATCCACCGACGGAAAGAAAACATGGCGTGAAATTGCGGCGCTTTCTGGGCAGACCGAGATGGGGCTGAAGATGTTCGCTCTAAAGGGTTTCATCACGAGCAACGAGGATCTTAATATCCGCTTCCGACTGCAGACGGATAGTTCGGTAGCACGGGATGGATGGAAGATTCGACAGATCTCTCTTTACCGAAAGAAGAACTAAAAAAAGCCCCCCTTGACAGGGGGCTTTCTATTTTAGGTGACGCAATCGCGTTTTGAGCACTCTTCGGATTCTTTGTCTAACTCAACAGTCACATGGATGTTGCCGAGCTTTTGTAGGCTGCCATGAATGGCGGTCTTAATTCTTTGAAAGTCACTAAGCGTGCTGCCGTCGGAGATAACCGCGTGAAGAGTCGCGACGTGAGACTGACCATCGAGGGACCAAACGTGGAAATCATGGATTCCCAGGACCCCTGGAATCTGCATAAGACCACTTTGGGTTTTTTCGAGATCGAACTGTTCAGGTGTTGCTTGCAAAAAGAGTTTTAACGTTGCTTTGAGAGATCTCAAAACATTCCAGAGAATAAACAAGGTGAAGGCAATGGACATAATGGGGTCAATGATCGGTGCATCGACGAAATACATCACAAAGCTACCAATGAGAATCACCGCCCAACCGAGGACGTCTTCAAGTAAGTGCCAGGTGATCACCCTTTCACTCATGGTGCCGCCCTGGCTTACCCGCCACGCGGCGAAACCATTAACGGCGATACCAAGAACGGCCAGCCCGATCATTCCGGGAACGGTTGGATGCGTTGGATTCGAAAGGCGAGGAATGGCTTGCGTCAAGACATAAATAGAGCCGCCAATCAGCACCGCGGCGTTAATTAAGGCCGCCAAAAGTGAAAAGCGCCGAAATCCATAGGAGAAAGAGGAGGTCGATTTCCGGAGAGACAGCTTTTCCATGATAAAGGCAAAGCCAATACCTAAGGCGTCGCCAAGATCATGAACGGCATCAGTTTGGATCGCCACGCTACCAGTCCAGAGACCACCCACGAATTCGATAATCGCAAAAGAAAAGTTTAGAAAAAAAGCGACGGCTAGATTTTGGCCCGCGTGATGGTGCGCATGGCTATGCCCATGATTGTGGTGGTCGTGGTGACCCATAACTTCATCCCTATTCAGATTAAGCGAATTCGATCATAAGGTCGCCTTCTTCCACCATATCGCCTTTCCCCACAAGAATCTTCCCGATTTTTCCACTCTCCTTTGCCGTGACCGCGTATTCCATTTTCATGGATTCCGTGACCATCAAGACTTCACCCGCCTTAACGACGCCTCCTTCTTTTACCTTCATATCGAGAACCTTACCTGGCATCGCGGCCCCAATGTGTTTCAAATTAAGAGGATCACACTTCGGTCTTCTCCGCGCCGTCGTCTGAAGGTTTTCGTCTTGAACTTCGATCTCGCGAGGGAAACCGTTCAATTGGAAAAAGATTTTTCGTTTGCCGTTGGCAAGAGGTTCCGAGACCCCAGCAAGGCTGATGATCAAAGTTTTTCCCGCTTCCAAATCAACTTCAATTTCTTGGTTCTGACGCAATCCGTAATAGAAGACGTGTGTGGGTAGAATTTCAGCTTCGCCATATTGCTGTTGGTGACGACAGAAATCCAAGAATACCTTCGGATAGAGGCGGTAGCTGAGAACGTCACGGTCGCTTGGTGCCGAGCCAAGAATTTTGCCAAGATCAGTACGAACAGTCTCTAAGCTGTCTTCTTTTCCAACGGGTGGTTTTTCGGGTGGTGGAGGATTTTCCCCTAGCACGAGCTTTCGTACTTTTTCTGGAAATCCGCCATAGGGAATTCCCATGTGTCCCTTAAAAAAGCTAACGACGGAGTCGGGATAATCGAGTTTCGGTTGTTCTTCGATGTATCGACTGCCGGTAAGGCCATTCTTTTGTAGAAGAAGAGCCATATCACCCACTACTTTCGATGAAGGTGTTACCTTCACGATGTCTCCAAATAGTTCATTGACCTCACGGTAACGTTCGGTGAGATCGTAGAATTCCGCGGCGCTCACGTTTAGCTTTCGCGCTTGATCGTAAAGGTTGCTGTACTGGCCGCCTGGAATCTCGTGTTTGTAGACCCGCGTTGTAGACGCATTAAGTCCTGGGTCGAAAGCAACATAAAGGGCTCTTACGGCTTCCCAATAAGGGGCCAACTCATCCAACGTCTCAATTTTTATTTCGGGTGCGCGAGGTGAGTCCTGAAGAGCGGCTACAAGTGCATTAAGGCTAGGCTGCGATGTGAGTCCCGACATGGAGCTTACCGCGCCGTCAACGATATCGCATCCCGCTTCCGCAGCGGCATAAAGCATAGCCACACCGTTACCCGACGTGTCGTGAGTGTGGAGATGGATAGGAAGTCCCGTTTCTTCTTTGAGCGCGCGAACAAGAACGGATGCCGAGTGAGGTTTTAGAAGGCCGGCCATGTCTTTGATACAAAGGATGTCGGCTCCCATACGTTGGAGCTCTTTTGCGATGCCGGTAAAATATTTGAGTGTATATTTTGTTCGTTTCGGGTCGGTGATATCTCCTGTGTAACAAACACAGGCCTCCGCAATAGCACCTCGTTTTTTTACTTCATCGATTGCGATAGCCATTTGTTCTGGATTGTTGAGGCAGTCAAAAATGCGGAAAACGTCAAGGCCCGCTTCAACGGTGAGACGAATAAAATCGCGAATCACCCATTCAGGATAGTTGGTGTAGCCCACCGCATTGTCGCCACGGAGAAGCATCTGTAAGAGCGTATTAGGGATCTTCTCGCGCACCATGGCAAGACGTTCCCAAGGATCCTCCTTCAAGAATCGCAGGCAGGTATCAAAAGTTGCGCCGCCCCATACTTCAAGCGAGAAGAAGTCTTCACCGTGAACGCGATAATAGTCGGCCGCGTTCATGATATCGAAGTTTCTTAAGCGCGTTGCAAACAGGGATTGTTGGGCATCGCGCATCGTCGTGTCGGTGAGTTGCAGCTTTTTTTGATTCTGCAGCCAAGTGTTTAGAGCTTTAACACCACCTTCCGCAAAGACTGATTTGGCCGTTACTTTGCGTTGTGTCGGCTCTTCAGCCACGTTGAGCGTGGGAATCTTCACATCAGGTGGCGTCAGTTTGCTTGTGAATTGGTGCGGGTTGTTAACGCACACATTGGCGATGAAGTTGAGAAGCTTTGTGGCGCGGTCCTTGGACTCAGGGAACGTGAAAACTTCGCGATGATTTTCAAAGAAACCAGTGTCGAAGCTTCCCTCAATGAACTTGGGATGGGTGATGATGTTGATGAGAAGAGGCACATTATGCTTTACACCACGAATACGAAACTCTTTGAGAGCTCGTTGCATCTTTCGCGCGGCACCATAGAGGTCAAGCGAATGAGCTGTGACCTTAACCAAAAGTGAATCGTAATAGGGTGTCACAATCCCGCCCGAGGTACCAAGTCCCTCATCGAGGCGAATGCCGAACCCTTGAGCCGGTCGATACGCAAGAATTCTTCCCGTGTCCGGGGCAAAATCTTTGAGCGGGTCTTCTGTTGTGATGCGACATTGAACAGCCACACCGCGACACTGGATACTCTCT
>CAYOJQ010000068.1:4798-14996 GCA_964404325.1 uncultured Oligoflexales bacterium | reverse complement strand
AAAATGCCTCCACATCAAACTGTCCCGCCACCACATCACGGCTGCGCTGACCACGGTAGCGATCCCACAAACAAAGGATGCCGCCGAAACACATAATGAAGACGGAAATCCACACGATACGCACGGTGGGATTGACGTGAATTTGCAGGGTAGCCTGTTGAAAGTGCTCTCTATCGAAATCCGCTAGAACAATATAGACGTCGTTCCAGAAACTACCAAGCACGGCGATCTCGTTGAAAGGCTGCATGGGTTTTGTGGGGTAACTCGCCTGTGCCGGTTCCGCATGACCAACTTCTTTGCCATTACGGTAAACGGTGACCGGCGTGTACACCAACGTCGCGTTGTGCTCTTGTTTAACCTTAACCTTATCGGTGAGCTTAAACTGGAACTGATAAAGCTCCGCGGTTTCATTCACGTTCAACGTGACCTTACGCTCCATACCGCGGTAGTTGCCGAGAAAACCAGCAATCGCCAAAACAAAACCCACATGCGCTAGGAACGCGCCAAAGTAAGCGAGGTTGCGTTTAAACAGCAGCGGCCAGCGCCAGCGCAGTTCCTTCATCTTCAGAATGAAGTCGCCCACCAAACAGCCGAAGCACCAAGAACAGAGATAAAAGCCAACGTACTGCGCAATAAGAGAACTCGTCTTAACGGTGCGCGCCACATCGCCAAAATAAGCCAAAACGATGGTTAAAGGGATTGCCGCTACCGTTGACCAAAGCACCACTTGTTTTGCGCCAGGCATTTTTTTCGTTTGGTAACGCATCAGGTTGCCGATGGCCACCATCGCGATCATGCCGAACCCAATGTACGGAGCGAAGGCATTAAAGTATGGGGCCTGCACGGAAATTCTTTGTCCCGTTAGAGCCTCTGAAACAATCGGAAAGATGGTGCCAATAAAAACGATGGCGGCAAAAGAAATCAGAAGGAACTGAGTCACGAGAAGCGCTGATTCCTTCGACACCCCCCAGACCTTCTCCGTCTCCGAAGGAAGGATGGATGGCGCTCTTAGAGCGTAAAGCGTCATGGAGACCACCGCGAGAACGGCGAGGTAGATGAGATAATTCGGACCAATGTTTGATTCCGCAAAAGAATGCACGGATGTGATCACACCGGAGCGAGTGATAAACGTACCGAAGAAACTTAAGAAGAATGCGAGTATCGCGAGCACGATGCTAAGGCGTTTCAGATGTCCCAAACGATCTTGCACCAACAGTGAATGAAGCAGCGCGGTCGCCATCAACCAAGGTAGAAAGCTCGAGTTTTCAACCGGGTCCCATGCCCAATAACCGGCCCAACCGAGTTCCACATACGCCCAACGCCCACCGAGAGTGATGGCCGCTGTTAAAGCAACCCAAGCGAAAAGCGTCCAGCGTCGCACGGACTTCAACCACCCTTGGGTGATATCGCCATAACAAAGCGCCGCCAACGCGTAAGCAAAAGGGATTGCGAGCGCTGTGTAACCTAAAAATAAGGTTGGTGGGTGAATCATCATGTAGGGATTTTGCAGGAGCTCGTTCATCCCGTTACCGTTGGGCGCGGGCGGTAGCATCTGCACAAATGGATCGGAGTGAGTCACGAGAAGATAGAACATCCACGCCATCACCGCCATCAACGCACCCAACACGTGCGGCATGATGTGCTCATTATCCTTGGCGTGCGTCCACGCGGCGACTGTCGCCAACACCGTGATCAGAAGCGTCCACAATAAGTGCGAACCTTCAAGAGAGGACCAGAATGCCGTGAGAGTAAACCAGGGAGGAAGATCGTTACTGGAGTTTTTCACAACATAGAGAATCGAATAGTCTCTACTGAAGAACGCCACCAAGAGGATCACTGACGCGAGAAGCACAAAACCACAGATCGTCGTTAGCGTCCATTTCGCCGACCGGTACAACCTCCGGTGACGCATCCATCCTGATGTCCAGGCCGCCACGGACCCGTAGATCGAGCCCAAACAACAAAGCAGCAGCAAAAAGTAGCCAATGTTAGCCGCCATGAGACAATTCCCTCACACTTTTAGTGGGCTCCATATCTATCCATAATGTTCGCGTTTGCCAATTTTTTTTAGTCAAATTATAGGATTAAAGCCTCGTGGGCAAAGCGATAGCTTAAATATTCCGGTTACTTGAGAGTCGGCTTGCGCGAGGCACAGGAAGTTATGTATGAAACCCATCCGTCTCTCAGCGACGGGCCTAGATCCTTCGCTTCGTTCAGAATGACGCTTTGGAAATACTGAGCTCCGGAGTACTGGGGTACCAGAGTACTGGGGTACCAGAGTACTGGGGTTCCAGAGTACTGGGGTTCCAGAGTACTGGGGTACCAGAGTACTGGAGTACCAGAGTACTGGGGTACTGGGGTACTGGAGTACCAGAGTACTGGGGTACTGGAGTACCAGAGTACTGGAGTACCAGAGTACCGGAGTACCAGAGTACTGGAGTACCGGAACGCTTCCGAGCACTGGAACGTCATCCTGAGCAAAGCGAAGGATCTCACCTAACTTCAGGATTTTATTGATGCCTTCGGTGTTCATCAAAACACTGGGTTGTAAGGTCAACACTTATGACTCCAACAACCTTGAAACCCAATTCCGGCGGCTAGGCTATGATCTCGCCACTGATCCGGACTCAGCAGATATTTCCGTTGTGAATACCTGCAGTGTGACCGCCAATGCCGATAAAGAAAGCCGCTACCTTTTCCGTCGGTACCGCCGCGCCAACCCCGATAGCATTGTGGTTGCGACCGGGTGCTATGCTCAGACGGACTCAGCGGAAATTGCCGCGATGCCGGAAGTTGATTTTATTATTCCGAATGAGATTAAAGAACAGTTAGTTGGCATCATTCATGAGAGCTTTTCTCAGAAGCAACGGGGCCTGCCGACAACTCACGCAAAATTCCCCGTGGCCCTCAAACCCGTGAGCAAGAACCGTCAGGGGCACTTCAAGTCGTCCCTCAATGAAATTCACGCGGATACGGACCAGACGCGCGCCTTCCTTAAAATTCAGGATGGCTGCGATGGTTTCTGCACATATTGCCTCATCCCCTACGCTCGCGGCTCCAGCCGCAGCGTGCCCGAAGAAAAAGTTCTTCAAGAGGTACGTCGCCTCATTGATCAGGGGATTCAGGAAATCGTTTTCACCGGCATTCACATTGGTGATTATGGCTTTGATTGGTCACCCGAGGCCGAAAAGGGTGAGCGTCCCATCGTGAAGCTGATGCGTACGATGTTCGAATGGCAGGACATGGTGCGTTTTCGCATTTCATCGTTGGAACCGGCGGAGCTGTCCGAGGACATGCTGAAGGTCGCGGCCACACGCCCTGATATCTTTTGCGACCACTTTCACCTTCCTCTCCAAGCGGGACACGACCGCATTCTCAAGCTTATGCGCCGTAAATACGATACGGCCGAGTACGCGGAAAAAGTGGCGATGGCGAAAGCTTATTTCCCCAACGCGAATATCGGTGCTGATGTGATTCCAGGGTTCCCAGGCGAAACGGCTGAAGAACATTTAGCAACGCAAGAATTCGTCAAGAAGATCGGTCTTAACTACTTGCACGTCTTCCCTTACTCGCGCCGCCCCAACACCGCGGCGGATCGCATGCCAGGACACCTGGCTCCTGAATTGATTAAGGAGCGTGTGAAGGAACTTTCCGATCTATCCAAAGAATTAAAGCATGCGTACTACGCACGCTTTCTTGGAACGACGACAACGGTTCTTTGGGAGCAAGGACGTGATCAACAAGGTCGTCACCTTGGTAAAACAACCAACTATCTCGAAGTCGCCGCTCACGGAAATCACACTCCCGACGCGTCCACATTCTCCACTGTGAAATTAAAAGGCTTTACGGAAGGTGGCCGTATCTTAGGCGTTCCGACGCCGTTGTCGTGAAATCTGCAGGAACGCTATGGAAGTTTGGATAGAATGTACTGATAGGTTTCGGGGTTTTTGCTTTCGTAAGTCAGATAGTTCTTTTCTTTAAGCAGTTCGTAATCGGCCTTCTTAAGCCGCGCCGGATCGTTTTTCCATGCATCAACCATACGCCCCAGAGCCTTGGCATCGCCATTCACGCCGTACCAAAACACCATTCCTCGATCATTATAGGAATTGCCAAGAGCAATTTGCTTACCGTAGTCACCCCGCACGCCCGCGCTAGGGTCGGCATAACGATCCGCCGCCACAATAACGGGATTTAACCAGTTCGCCGGGTTGAGATTTTTTTGAATATCGATCCAAAAATAACTGCGAATCGCGTCGGGGGCGCGCACGCCGATTTCTTTGTAGTGACCAGCCATAAGATCGGCGACGATCTTCACGTGAAGTTCGGGGTTGCGGGAAACAACCGTGGTGAGGTCTTCAAGGAACTTGTTAATAATAACTTTCGCCTGAGCCTCACCTTCTTTGGCGATAATCTTTGCTTTGTATTCCCATGGATTGGCTTCGGAGTATTTTACAATCACATCTTGATAGAGCTGCTCAATGTTGGGACTGAACTTACGCCCAAGAACGAGATAATGCACTTCCACTGTCTGCCAGACAGAGTATGAGATGTAGCCGTTGATATCGTTCTCCGGCACCATGCGAAAATCCCAGAGATTCGTTCCGATCGCCTTGGCGGACTTAATATCTTTTCCTTGCTCCAACATATCGATGACCTGTGCCGATTCCTGACGCGCATGCGCCATCAAATCTTCCAAGGTCACGTCATGCCATAGATTCTGCTTTCTCCCCCAAACAAGCGTTTCGTAGCTCAGACGAAGAATCTCGAGCTCTTGTTTGCCACGCGCGAATGGTTGCATCAGTTTGTATTTTTTATCCAATGCCTCGACGGGCGTCATAGCATCGTAGTCGATATCGTGCTTATCCGCGGGCGTGCCTGAGTGGGCACCATCCCCTTCATCGCTATCGTCCACTGTTGTTTGCGGAGTTTTCTGAGAACCATGATTCTTTTTAGGAGTCAAACGGTCGGCTGTTTCAGGGAGCTCTTTACATCCCAGCGCGAGCAGCAGAAGGAGGTATTTTGATGGTCGCAACACAGCCAGCCACTCCCGGGAAAAATAAGACAGGTCGAGCCTCCTTATCGGTAAATTCCGCGTAAGGATTGAGTCAGGAGGATTTTTTCTATTGTTTAGCGAAATTAAGGCGGATAATTTCTTCCGGCAATACTTGAGTAAGGGTTTAAGCCTGATGTTAAAAGTGTATCAATACGAAAAATGCAGCACCTGTGTGAATGCCCTGAAGTTTCTCGATCGTCACAAGATCTCCTACGAAAAAATTTCGATCGTGGAGCAACCGCCAAGCTTAGCGGATCTACGCGCCATGCTGAAATTTTTAAACGGCGACATAAAACGCCTCTTCAATACAAGCGGCCAGGTTTATCGAGAAATGAAGCTGGGGGATAAACTACCAAAAATGTCGGAAGAGGAAGCGCTCACGTTACTCAGTAAGAACGGCAAGCTGGTGAAACGACCGTTTGCCCTCACGGCTAAAAAGGGACTTGTCGGTTTTAAAGAAGAGGAATGGAAAAGTTTCGTGGGTTAGTCCCACGCTGATTGTTCTTGTTTCGCGGCATAGCGGATAAGCGCCCGTGTGCCGCCCCGGAATGAGTGAGCGGTGAAGCCGGCCTGTTGCATCAATTCAGCGGCGACAGCCGTTTGCAAACCGGTTGGACAATACATCACATAGGGAACGTCCCGATCCCAATGACGGTAGTGAATAAGAACGTCTTCCATGTTCCAACGTTCCGCGCGCGGGTAATGCCACGCAGTGTAGTGATGATCGGGGCGACAATCAAGAATGCGCGCACCCATCGGAATCTCATCAATAAAAAGATGTTCCGTCACCATTTCTTCATCGGGGGTAGCGAGTACATCCCATGAATGGGCGGTCCGCGCCGCATCGACCCACAGGTTCTCCGGCAACTTATTTTCTTCTCGTTGAATCGTTTCCCGACTCGACGCCACCACATTGTTTTTCGGCACGAGGGCGCAGATTTCCTTGATGCCCGCGCTGAAAATATATGTTCCGATATGACGTGTGCGCTCGATGATTTCTTCTTTATCCATGCCGATCAATGGGCGCAGAATGATGCGCTCACTCGCCCCTTCAATCGCCGCAAGATTGTGCAACGTTTGCGAAGACACCTGCCCCATCGCCTCTCCGGTGATCAGAGCCGGGCAATCTCCCAGACGATCCGCGATAAGGTTGGCGACGCGATACATCGCGCGCTTCAGCACCACTTGAACAAAAGAAGGCTTAACATATGTTTTAAGGGCATCCGCTATGGGATTGAAGTCAGAGACAAACAAGCGTGGTTGATAACCATGCGCCCACTGACGCACCAACGCGTTTGTCACGGCTAACACGGAACGTTCGTAGGAGTTGCCGGATAAGTTGCAAAACAAAAAATCGACGGCAACGCCACGCTTCATAAGAAGCCACGCCGCAACAGGTGAATCAAAGCCACCAGAAATCAAACACAAGGCACGACCTTCCACACCAAGTGGAAGTCCACCGGGACCGGAAATTTTTTGGCTATAAAAGAAAGCACCTTCAGGACGCACTTCAAGGCCAATGGTCACTTCGGGTTTTTTTAGATCAACGTGACTTGCATAGGGACGCAGAATGGCGCCGAGACGCTGTTCCAATTCCTGCGATGTGAAGCCTTCCGCGCCCGATCGTTTGACTCTGACGCGAAAACTTTTGCCGCGCACGGTCTCGATATAGCGGGTGACCATCGCATCCATCGCGTCCACGTCAGGGGCGCATTCAAACTCAATGGGAGAAACACTGCTCACACCAAACGTGCGTGTCAGCACACCCAACACCGCGGGGTCCGTATACGATACGAAAATGCGGGACCATCGCTCCTGAAACTCGCCTTCCGCGCCAATGCCACGCAAGCCAGCTTTCATATTGCGCACGAGCGCGCGGAGAAAGCGGGCCTTAACGCGACCAGACTTCATATTGACTTCGCTAGCGATGCGGACAAGTGCGAGCATGAGGACCTTCAAGTGCTTCCGTTAACCCCTGACTATATAATTCACCCATCATTTTCAAGAATTCCCTTCGTCGCCAAACTTTATTAATCTTATTAAGACATTGCAAAGGAGCGGCGCTTGAAAAGGCATAATCTCACCAATTTTTCCCAGGACTGGCCCGAAACCAAGGTTCACGCGGAAGTAAACGTGACCGGGACGCGGATCAACATCGCCTACATCGTCCACGGCATCGAATCGCTTTTGGTTCCGCCAGCGGCAAAATCCCCGCAATTTCGCGAGGGCCTTTGGCAGCACACCTGTTTTGAGTTTTTTGCGCGCCCGAACTCCATGATGAACTACGTGGAGTTTAACTTCAGTCCATCGGGAGACTGGGCGGTATTTGGTTTTTCAGGATACCGCACCGCATTGGAAAAGTTCGACGGTCGCAACATGGTGATCGAAGTCGGCAGCGAAAAAACCGCTTCGTCTCTGCAAGTTGAAGCGATTCTCGATCGTCGGGCCTTGAACGCGCATTTTCAGCAGGATAAGCCGTGGGAATTTCGTGGCAATCTCACAACGGTGCTAGAAAGCACGGACCACAAACTGAGTTATTGGGCTCTCTGTCACGGAAAGATCAAACCAGACTTCCATCTCCCGGAAACATTTGTTTTACCGATGACATTCTAGGGACGGAGGGCTCCGTCCCCATTATTCAGCGAAACCGCCGACGCTGAGGGCGCGAATACCACCCAACACCATCGTGGGTTCAATGGAAGCTTGCGGAAGCCAGCGCTGCAAAGCCAGCGCGGAGCCACCGCCCAACCAAACGCGCGGCATCTCGGAACAGGAGGCCTGAACCAAACGCACCGCCTCACGCACCGCGCCAACAGCGGCCGCTAAGACACCTTGTTGCATCGCCTCTTCCGTGTTGCGTCCGAAGCTTGGGCCACCCGCTTCCGGGTGCACCGCCAATTGTGGAAGGAGATGTGTTGTTTGATGCATCGCATCCAACTGCGCCTGGAGACCAGGAAGAATCCACCCTCCCCCATGCCAACGCCCGGGAAGAATCGCATCCACTGTGATGGCCGTTCCCGCGCTCACCACCACATGACCATGCAAGGCCGCATCGTGTTTGGCAAGGATGTGTTCCACCGCCGCTAAACGATCAATACCAAGACGCGCCAAGGGATAGTCGGTTAACCGCAGACGTAAGGGACGGCGAGAAACCAGCATAAGATGAAGCTGATAAGGTTTCGCGGCGGCTTGCAATTGCGGCAACGCAACATCATGCACACTCGCCACATGAATCGGCCACGCCTGCGGAAACCCCATTCTGACTAACGCGGCGCGCAAGTTTGCAAATACATCACCGACACCATCCTGGTGACGAACAGTCCAAGTTTCCGTCGGCGTGGGTTCGTGAACGGATGAGAACAGGGCGACTTTCACCGCCGTGTTGCCAACATCCGCAACCACGACGGGAACATTCCCCTTGTTCCATTGATAAAGCCAAACAAATGAATGCTCCGCGGATGTCAGCGACTGCGTCTTCCCTTCTTCCGAACGAAGATTCAACATTCCGTCCTGCTGCAGGGCACCCAAATGATGAAACGAGCTCGGCGCATTTTCATCCACAAACATCTGACCGTTTTCGATCGCGTAGGCCGCGAATCCAGAAACAACATCCTGAAGCTGACGCCAGTCAATGCGATCGGAAAGAAATTGTACGAGATCTTTCGCGACTTTTTCGGGGTCCCAGGAGAATTCCGGCGCAACGGTCTTTAGTGCGATCGTGCGCTGATCTTCCACTTGGGGCGCGTGTTGAAGATTGAGCCCAAGTCCAAAGACAACATCACTCACCACGCCGGAAACGGCGGTGGCTTCACACAAAATGCCACCACATTTCGCGCCGGCAAAAAGAAGATCGTTGGGCCACTTCAGAGTGATGCGAATGCCGTAGGTTCGTTGCAGCCATTGCGCCACAAGCGTGGCCATATAAAGAGGAATACGCGCCACAACGTGGGGAGATAACCCTTCCACCGGCAGCGCCATGCTGAGATAAAGATTTCCTTCGGGAGATTGCCACTGTCTGCCGAGACGCCCACGCCCCGCGTTCTGCGTCTTGGCAAAAACAGCAAACGGGGCTTTTTGCCCCGCTTTAAGTTGTTCCTGCACGTAGCTTGATGTGGAAGGAAGTTCCGCAAAAACTTTGAGAGGAATGTGTTGAGTCATATTAGGTGTCGAACAGCAGACTTAAATCAGCCCACCGTGCTCCCGTGATAATGGCGCTGGTGGAAACAAAGTTAACGCCCGTTTCTGCCACCTGGCGCACTGTATCCAAGCGGACGTTACCAGAAGCTTCCAACAGAGCGCGTCCGCCCACAAGAGCGACAGCTTTACGCATCTCTTCCAGGGGCATGTTATCCAACATGATTATATCCGCGCCGGCTTTTAGAGCTTCTTCCACCTCGGCAAGACTCGTGGTTTCCACCTCGACCTTCAACGTCGGCGGTAGACTTTCGCGCAACAAAGACAACGCTTGGCCAATGCCACCAGCCGCGCGAATATGATTTTCTTTCACCATGACACCGTCGCTTAAACCAAAACGATGGTTGCGCGCCCCACCAATCGCGGTGGCCGCTTTCTCAAGAATGCGAAGTCCTGGCGTTGTCTTACGCGTATCAAGAAGTTGTGTTTTCGTACCTTCGAGTTGCGTCACATATTGGCGCGCCGTTGTTGCGATACCGCACATCTTCATAAAGAAGTTGAGGGCCACGCGTTCCGCGCGAAGGATGGAACGAGCGCTGCCATTGATTTCCATCAAAAGATCTTTGGGCTTCGCCGCTTGGCCGTTTTCAAAGAAACATTCCACCTTGAGAGTGGGATCAACTTTCGTGAAGACGAAACGCGCCAAATCAATACCGGCCACCACGAGGTTATCTTTCGCGATCAATCGTGCCCGCGCCTTACGATCGCTGGCCACGCAAAGATCAGTCGTCCAGTCACCGTAACCCCAATCCTCTTCCAAAGCTTTGGTGATGATGGGATCAATTTGAATGTTGTGCAGTTCGTGGGGCATGGCATCCTCTTTAGGCCGAAAAAAACGGGGCGATCCTGCCCCGTTCCCTCATAGTTTGTCAATCGACGAGATGGCGCGTCTTTTCCTCGGTTAGCCGCCGGATTTCGGCGGTAATCACGTCCCGGGCCACCCCGGGGAAA
>CAYOJQ010000068.1:0-4788 GCA_964404325.1 uncultured Oligoflexales bacterium | reverse complement strand
CTTCCGCCACCATGCGTCCCAATTCCTCGCGGAGGATGGGCTTTAACAAGCTGGTGAGCTCTTCCGATGTGGGCGCCTGAAATCCCGCGGCGGGTGCCGTGGCATCCACAAGATCGCGCACATGGAGGTGATCCGACGGCGTGGGCAAAGGCGGCAGATCCGGCGCGGGCCGTCGCTCGGGACGCGCCGTCACTTCCTCGCTCACCTTCGCTGCGCCAGGACGCGTGGTGGTCATGGTCATGTCTTGGTTGAAGGCGCGCTCACCTTTACGGCTATTATCCGTCAGGGTCTGCGCCAACAGGCTTTCCATCACGAGGGTGTTCACACTGCCCTCGTCAAGATCTTGGGGAATATCCACTTGGGGCTCGGCCGCCAACCAGGGCTGTTGGATCGATGGTGCCGGTGTTGGCGTTGGTTCCTGCACAGGCGCCTTTGGTTTCGGGGCAAAGCCACCGAGGAGGCCGTCCATGGCTCGCGGCGCGGGCGCCGGGGCCGCGTCGGCGCGGGTGGCTGCGGGCGCCTTACGGGCGAAGTCGTGGCCAAGCACACGCTTCACATTTAAAACGATATCGTTGGAATCAAAAGGCTTGCGAATGAACATCGTGAAGCCAGCTTCCCGAAACATCTGTTCATCCACTTGATCGTAAGAGCCATAGAGAAGAACGAGCGGCACACCGCGCGCTTCATCGCTCAAACGCTGGAAATCACGTACGGAACGCACACCGGCAAGGTTCGCGTCGGCAAGAATGAGGTCAGGTTGTTGCTGTCGCGCGGCATTGATGCCTTCGGCAAAGTGCCCCGCGGCGTCTATTCGCACATCGTAAGGTGCAAAAGCGATGCGAATCACTTTTTGAATGGTGCTGGAGTCATCAATCACCAGGATGCGCTTGGACATCGAAACCTCCGTATATGCTCATACTTAAGGCATACCAGAGGTGTCGAGGGAACACAAATCTTGTCGGGGGTTTTAAGAGACCTTCCGGCGGGACAGGTTCTCGGAAATAGAATGAAGGATTAGCTGCCGAAGCTGCGAACGGGTTTCCTGAATAGCCTTCAGGATCAGGACATAGTCTTCATGGGTAAAATGGGATTGGCCCTGGGTGTTCATTTCCCAAAAGCACTTCGCGCGGAGATTCTCAAGATAAACCGCCTTGCTCTCATAAAGGCGCTTTAAAGTCTCGTTATCAAGTTCACCCGAAACAATCGGGTTTAATAGCTCACCCATAATCTCTTTATAGGTCTCGTAATCGGTCAGCATTGGCACCTTCATGGATCTTCCTTCACTATGGGAGAGTATTCCTCTCATCGGCGCTCTTAGGATCTTCTTTAAAAAACAGGCGCAAAAGCGCCGGGGACAAGCCCCTAAGCCCTTGCGGCTGCTGCCTTTCTCCTCTACTATTGCGCAACTATTAACCAAAATTTGCTTTTGCGGGGAGAGATCCGTTGAGCGTTCATCAAGGCAGTTTTTCCCTCACCCGTTACCGCCTCATCGGTGGAGCCGGGTCCTTTAAATACAAGCAGTTTAACGAAGAGCTCGGGCGTTATCAAGCCCGCCCCATCCGCCTTAAAGGTGTCCATAAACCCACTCACTACGGTTGGGTGCGCCCCCAGGGGCCCGTGGATGACAATCTTCCCACGGAAGAGCAGTGGGACATGGCGGACTGCCGTGTGGGGGACGGCTACCTTCTCCGCATCCGTGTGGAGAAACGCAAAATCCCAGCACAGCTTCTCAACATTGTTTTTAAAAAGCGCCTCCAACAACGTCTGAAGGGGCGTAAGGAGCCTTTAGGCCGCAAGGATCGCCAGGAACTCCTGGAAGGCGTGAAGGGAGAGCTTTTGGATCAATGCCTCCCGGCCATCTCCTATGTGGAGGCCTTCTGGGACGAACCCAAACGTGAGGTTGTGGTCTTCACCACCGCCCGTTCAAGCCTGACGATCTTTGAAGAGCTGTTCCGCAAGACCTTTAGCGACCACCTGGGACTCGCGATGGTGCGTATCATGCCCCCACTTCAGGGTCTCACGCACGAAGAGTGGCAGGGGGAAATGCCCAAGGGGCGTCTTGAGAAAATGAACCACACCATCCCTTCAAGCTTTGCCTATCAAAACGTTTGATAGTAGAGATAAGGCCGTCTCTATTTAAAAAAGGATGCGACATTGGATACGACGGACGTAACGAACAACAACGATGACCTTGTTTACGCGGCAGCGGACGAGCAGGATAACGAAAGCCACACGGCCGACAAGTCACCGTATGTGGACATCGGCGAGAAAATTTTCAAGCTTCGCGACTACACGCCCATTCCCCTCATCATTCTTCTTTTGATTTTCGCTAAACCAACCGTGGTGACCGCGACTTTCGGTTTGTTGATTGTGATGTTGGGTGAACTTCTCCGCATTTATGCGGTGGGATTTATCGGCTCCATCTCACGCACCCGTAAAAATCGCACTGGCGGTAATCTTATTTCCAGCGGCCCGTTCGGCTACGTGCGCAATCCACTTTATGTGGGGAATTTCTTTATCTCCTTTGGACTCGCCGTGTTCGCGGGAAATCTTTTCATTATGCTTTTAACAGCGCTGCTCTTCGGCATTCAGTACTTCTTTATCGTGAAGTATGAAGAGTCATTGCTCACCAAAACATTCGGTGACGAGTACCGCCAATACTGCGAGAAAGTTCCCGCTTGGTTCCCACGCCGCGGCATTAAAGTTGACGAGCTTGAGTGGCCAGATACTTTGTCACCTGCCTTGCGCAGTGAGAAGAAAACTCTGATGGCGATTGCGGGCGTATTGCTTTTCTTACTTCTTCGTTCGTAACATTTAGTTAGATTGACTAAAAGCGCGGTCGCAATACCGCGCTTTTTTTTGTCCACCGTCTAAGATGTCGACAGCATTCACTCTTCATCATCTAGCCCGCAAACACCTTATGTCCTCGGGTTTTAAGTCTAAATCAGAAAATCACTTCAAAAGTTTAGCCGGACCAAATCCTGCATTTGGGGCGAGCGCCATCCGCGCCCGGAGGTTTTCCCTTTCCACTTGAGGAAGGCCCGTTCCACTCCCCACTCGAAGGAGTTTTTTCAATGAGCTACTATCGTTCACTATTCTTCGCGGGTTCTCTCGCCACGCTCACGTTTGGCTGCAGTCCATCGTCGCATAGCACCTTAAACTCTAACGACGAAGTTTCGACACCAGCGCCAGGCATCACCCATATCACCCGTCGCACCGACACCCCGCAAATCATTCACGCGGTGAAGATTGACCTCACGCTCCCACAAAATAAAATTCATGCGACTCGCAGCGCGGATCGCAAAAAAATAACTTCAAAATTTGCCGAACAATACCGCTGCAGCGTTGCCATCAACGCCGACTTCTTTTCCTTTGAAAACTACCAACCCATCGGCCTATCCGTGGGCGAGGGAGAACAATGGGACGGCACGGCTGATTCAGCGAGCTGGGGCTCGGTTGTTATTACGAAAGACAACAAGGTTTCCATTGGCGCCCCAGAAGAAGTGACCCCCTACACTGACTCCATTTTCGCGGCGGTAGGTGGAAAAAACCATCTCGTCCATGACGGTCAGATTGTTCAAGGCGCGTGTGCCTCCGGTGATAGCTTCTGCAATCGTCATCCACGCACCGCTGTTGGTCTCTCTGCAGACGGCAACACTCTCATCATGGTTGTCGTCGATGGTCGCTCAGATGCTTCAAAAGGCGCAAGCCTGCCGGAGTTAGCGGATATTATGTTAAACCTCGGCTCGCATCGCGCCATCAATCTCGATGGCGGTGGTTCAACAGCCATGTACATCCGCGGCGAAGGTGGTCTTATCAATAAACCATCGGATGGTAATGAGCGTGTTGTGGCCAACCACTTAGGTGTCTGTGAAGGTCCAGGAGCGGTCGCGGAAAACGGCACTCTTGTGGGCGTCATCTACACAGGCAATGACAAGAACCAACGTATTGAGGGCGTGAAAGTCACCCTCAGTAACGGCCAATCCCTCGTGACAAATTCTTCTGGCATCTACAAGTTCACTGGTCTTAAGCCTGGTAGTTATACCGTTACGATCGAGAAAGAAGGATTCGCAACACAAACCATCACACGCCAAGTAGCGGGCGAAGGTGAGACATGGGGTAGCGTGAATCTGTAAACGATATTTATCTGAAAAACAAAAGCGCGACGAAACGTCGCGCTTTTTTTGTTTCGGAATCTTGATGAACTTCCTATCCCGCCGCCTGACGAAGTTTATTGAGAAAGGCCTGCACTCTTTTTAAAATTTCGGCGGCCTTTTCAAACTCAGGATTCATGGCGAGACATTTTAAAAATGAAATTTCAGCATCCTGATAGAATTCAGGAGTTTTTATCTTTGATTGGCAGAGACCGAGATTGAAGTAGAGCTTATAGTTCTCGTGAAACTCGGGAAACACCTTAAGCGCCAACTTGTATTCCTTAATGGCCTCCTCGATCTTGCCATCCTTTGTAAGAGAAATGCCTAGATTGTTGTAGTAGCGGATCACCTGAATGGGATCCATGGTTTGCTGCCCAAATTGAATGGCTTCAGCAACGAACCCCTTCTCGATCAGCATGCTATACATTTTGTATTTTTCATCTTGTTCCAAAGATGAATACTTCAACAACTTGTCAGTCACGTCGATGGCCTTTTTTGGCATCTTTAGATCAAGATAGAGGGCACCAAGCTCTTTAAGACGTTGAAGGTTGTTGGGAGAATTCGCACTCAACGGTTCCATGGGAGTGTCCTGAATTTTGTGTAACCAGCTCACATTGACCGGAGGTAAACTTGT
>CAYOJQ010000067.1:0-15918 GCA_964404325.1 uncultured Oligoflexales bacterium | reverse complement strand
GTGCGCGGCAGTTCGCGCTATCATATTCGTAGCCGGCGTCTGGAGAACTCCCCGAATGAGCGACAAAAAAACTGGGGTAAAAGATACTCAGGTTTAAGTTATCTGGCGAGAGCAACGCCGCCGCTCCACTACACCCTTCTCCTATAAAAGAAGCGCTTTTGATGGTGATATTCTCAGGCGAGACCTCAATAGGTCCACTGGGCTGCGGATTGAAATTAAATAGATCGAATATGCCGCCGTATGCCGGAAGCGAGAACGCGAAAGCAAAAGCCAGAAGACCCGTACGAAAAGGCAAACGCATTTACCATCTCCTTGTGTTGAAGGTGCGAAGTCGTGGAGATATCCGATTTGCAAAAGCCACACCGCGCTGAGGCGGTAAGAAAAGCAATCTGAAGTATGGGCGTGGATTCGGCCTGTTAGCTGACTGGCACTTTTTATATCCTACATATTTCAAGCCTTGGTCGATAAATTTATAGAAGGAAAATGAGAGCTGGAGCGTCCAAAGATAAAACAGTGAGAAATAAAAAGTTGTCACCCCATGCGAGCACGCTCATAAAAAAAACCGCTCTTCCATGAAGAAAAGCGGTTATTTTCTGAGGGTAATTACCCAGCGTCTCGAACACTTCTTAGTATTTGAATGTGTCCAAGAATCGAGTTGAAACATTCCCTTCCTGGAAGTCTTTGTTGTCCATCAACTTCATGTGGAATGGAATGTTTGTGCGGATACCGTCCACCTTCATCTCACGAAGCGCGCGCTTCATGCGAAGAATGGCTTCTTTGCGATCCTCACCAAAGGTAATCAATTTACCAATCATGGAATCGTAGAGCGACGGAACGGTGTAGCCGGAATAAATCATCGTATCGATGCGCACACCAGGGCCACCGGGAGCATGGTAGCCATCGATGCGGCCGGGCCATGGAGCGAAGGTTGATGGATCTTCAGCGTTGATACGACACTCGATGGCGTGACCGCGGATCTTGATATCGCTTTGCTTGATTTGCAATTTTTCGCCGGCGGCGACTTTGATTTGTTCCTTAATCAAGTCAACGCCAGTAACCTGTTCCGTAACGGGATGCTCCACCTGAATGCGTGTGTTCACTTCCATAAAATAGAAGCTACCATCTTCATCCAAGAGGAATTCAGCCGTACCCACGGAATGATAATTAACAGTCTTCGCTAGGCGAATCGCGGTCTGACCAATCTTGTCGCGCTGCTCCGGCGTCAACACCGGACAAGGTGATTCTTCCACCAACTTCTGATGGCGTCTCTGCACGGAACAATCACGCTCGCCCAAGTGAATAAGGTTACCGTGCTTATCACCAAGGATCTGCACTTCCACGTGACGTGGACGCACGCAGTAACGTTCCATAAAAACGTCGGGGTTAGCGAAAGAGGCTTCCGCTTCGCTACGGGCGATTAGGAATTGCTTGTCCAGCTCATCCCTCTTCATAACGATCTTCATACCGCGACCACCACCGCCAGCCGCGGCTTTGATGATGAGCGGGTAACCGATCTTTTCCGCGACAACGCGCGCTTCTTCTAAATCCTGCACCACACCCTTACTGCCTGGGAACATCGGTACATCCGCTTGTTCCGCGAGGGCACGCGCCTGAACCTTGTTACCAAGGCGGCGAATCTGCTCCGGTGAAGGGCCGATAAAAGTGATGCCGTAATTCTGACAAATTTCCGCGAACTCATCGTTTTCGGAAAGGAAGCCATAACCGGGGTGAATCGCATCCACACCCGCAACTTCCGCCGCACTCATCAACGCGGGAATGGACAGATAGCTGTTGGCGCTTGGACCTGGGCCGATACAAACACTTTCATCCGCGATTTTCGTGTGGAGTGAGTCTTTGTCCGCCAAGGAGTATACCGCTACGGTTCGGTAGCCGAGTTCCTGACATGCACGAACGATGCGCACCGCGATCTCGCCGCGGTTAGCGATTAAAATCTTTTTCATAAAGCGTCACCTGTGTGGGTGAGGACGATGCAATTATTCAATAATGCAAATCGGCTGGTTGTACTCAACCGGCTGACCGTTCTGAACAAGAATCTCAACGATGATGCCATCGACATCCGCTTCAATTTCGTTCATCAACTTCATCGCTTCAACGATGCAGAGCACGTCACCTTTTTTCACTTTCTGTCCCACTTTAATAAATGGATCAGAGCCGGGTGACGGCGATTGATAGAAAGTTCCCACGAAGGGTGAACGAACGAGCGTTTGGTTTGGCTTGATTTTCGGACCTTCACCCGCGCCAGCTTTTGTTTCTTCACCCGCACCACCAAGATCCATCGGGGATGGAACCATCATCGGGATGGGAGGAAGGTGCATGGCAGGCTGTACGGCCGCATAACCTTGGCCGTAGAATCCAGTCATCTCGAGCTTCTCGCCAGACTCTTTATCTTCAATCGAGAGCTCGGAGATGTGATGCTTACGCATCAGTTTCATGATGGTTTCGAGTTTTTTGATATCCATTATTTCTTCACCTTCTCAACGTATTCAGAAGTGCGGGTATCAACTTTAAGCATGTCGCCAACACCGATGTGAAATGGCACGGTGACCACGAGTCCTGTCTGGAGCGTCGCTGGCTTGCCGCCGCCGCCGGATGTATCACCCTTGATGTTTGGCTGCGTATCGGTCACTTCGAGATTCACGAAGTTATCCAATTCAACCGCCACAGGCTTTCCTTCAAAGAAGGTAACGCGAACAACACTGTTTTCAATAATGAAGTAACGAGAGTCACCAAGCTCTTCCAGCGTCAGCGTCACTTGATCAAAAGTGGCATTGTCCATGAAGGTATAAGTGGTACCGTCATTGTAAAGATATTGCATTTCTTTGAATTCGAGGTTGGGCTCGTTCACTTTGTCGCCGACCTTGAATGTAACCTCGACCACTTGGGCCGTCTGAAGGTTCTTAATACGAGTGCGTACAAACGCGTTGCCCTTACCGGGACTCACGTGTTGCATATCGACAATGACAAACGGCTTGCCGTTATACTCGATCTTTAGACCCTTACGAAAATCGTTCGTCGAATACATCAAAACTACCTTTTTTATGATGTCGCCATTTAGAATAGGTTCTTATACGCAAAGATTGAGCGGCCGGCAACAGTTTGGAAAGCCAGAAAAGACGGGAAAATGCAGGGTTTACACAAAAATATGATTTGACAGAGGCAATTTTACCGCGCCACGGAATCGTTCGCGCGGCGTGTGATGGGGCGGAAATGGGGACGACGTGAGTCATTCAACTCAACATGGCGTAGAATGCGTTGCAACGGCCCACGAAACTCTAAAAGATTAACCTTACGGCGGCGTTGCACACCTTGACCGGGATCCTTCAGGTCATTGGAGGTTGCGTGAATGATGTCACCAAAAATGGTTGAAAGCCGTTTCTCCAACATCACGACGTGACCTTGGTAAACCAAAAGATCACCCGGCTTCGATAAAGCCACATTCGTTCCAAGATCCGCGAGGTGATAACGTTCCCGCAGAGCCTTCGCGGAGAGCGTGAGCATTTCTTGTGTGGGGAGATAAATCGAGGGAAGACCCGCGCGTTTCAGCACCCAGTGGGTGAAATGACTGCAATCCAGGGCGCAGCGGCTGCAGGAAGGGCAAGCATGCATCTGCCGCCCCTTCGCGGGCTTTTTAAGTTCAAGACATTGTGAACATTGTTCACATTCGTCCTGGGAGCCTAAGGAACCCCCACCATAAATATAAGTGATGCTGTAATTATCAAGGATATGTCGCGCCGAATGAACCACATCCCGACGTTTGACGTCGGCCTCTTTAGCCTGGGCAAAACTTGCCGTCCAGGTTAAGAAAACTGCAATGGTCAGGGCAAAATAGTTCATACACCGATCACGTTGGTTTACGTTACAATGGAACTAAGTCGTTCTCTATCTATGATAGCGCGTTCTCAAACCGATCCGCAAAGATCCAAAAAGCTTCTTTAGAAACGTGGCAGACGGCATGGAATTCTTCAAAAACCGCAGCCAATTTCAGACCGTATTGATGATCCAGGTCGCTATCGTCCTGGTCATGTTTCTTATTGGCTTCAGCTTTTGGGGCTCCCTCTGCAAGGGCACATGGGCCTCCTGCATCAGCCTCAAAGGAAGTTGGGCGCCCATTACCTTCCTCCTGCTGTCGGTCATCCGACCGCTCCTTTTCACACCTCTCATGGTGTTGGCAGCAATCGGAGGTAGCACATTCGGTCCTATCCTGGGAACCCTTTTAACCGCTTTAGGCGCGGCTTTATCATGTATGTTCGTGTATTTTCCAGGGAAATTCTTGGGCGTGCGTATGGTTCGCCCTTGGCTTTCAGCGAACCTTCCCGCAACCTGGCAGCTAATCCGGACCCAAGACTATAAGATCGCCTTCATTTCGCGCTGGATCCCGGTCTTCCCCTTCGACTTCTGCTCCCTGCTTTTCGGTGTGGCCAACTTCAACGCGATGCGCACCTTCGTGGCGAGTTTCATCGGCGTGCTTCCAGAAGCTTACGTGTTCGCGAAATTGGCGAGCACTCCCGAGGGCGAATTTTTAAGCGCCACCATTTTAAACCTGTTGAGCTTCGGTGTGGTGACCACTCTCCCACTCCTTGTGTACGAATTTATTTTCCGCAAGCGCGGTTCCAGTCTTTGGACACAGATGAAGCGCACTTATTATGAGTTGATCTATGAGGTGCGCGCCAATAACGAAATCGTTAAACGCCGTCAGTTTAACAACGAAAAGATTCCCGTTATTTTGCTTTACGGATTTTTTTCCTCACGTCGTTCTCTCACCATCATGGAACGCCTGCTCAGCCACCGTGGTTTTCAAGTGATGAGCTTTAACCTCGGCGGTTCCTTTGGCGTGTTCTTCACCCGCGGTATTAAAGAGACGGCTGAATTTATCGATGAAAAAATCCGCCGGCAAATCGAGCGCCATGACTTCAAGAAGGTGCATATCGTCGCCCACTCGAAGGGTGGCCTCGTGGCTCTGTGGTGGCTGCTGAAGCTGGGCGGATCCAAATACTGCGACAAAGTAATCACCATGGGGACGCCGTTTCGAGGAAGCCCTCTGACTTATCTCGGACTTGCAACGCCATTGGGGTTCTTTTGGAAGGACCTTTGGCAGATGCGTCCTGGCTCCTCGTTCCTTGAAGAGCTCCACTCAGCCCCCATCCCCCCGGATGTCAGTATTTATTGCTGCTATTCACGCGCGGATAAGGTCGCGACCGGTCGCCAAGGGGTGTTTGTCCCCCGCCAGAGTAAGGGACAAGTGATACCCGTACCGATGCATCACATCAGTCACTTCGAATTCCTCTTCAGACGTGATGTCGGGGACTACCTCGCTCACATCCTCACATTGCCGCCCCACACAGCGGCCCTGAAACCCCCACCCGCCCCCCGCAAACCCAGAGTCCCAGCCGAGAGTAACGGCTAACCGACTGATTTGCCGATTCTTTTTATTGCAGGAAAACATTGACTTATCCGTAGTAAAGACGGTAATCCCAGTCCATCTTCTGGGAATAGCAATGCTTTCAACCCAATCCCCAACTCACGCGCATACGTCTTCCGCACCAACACTGGAGCGGCGGCTGCCTGATCGTGTGCCCGAAATCCTCGCTCCCGCGGGTGGACGCGCACAATTTTTCGCCGCCTTGCATTCCGGCGCGGACGCTGTCTTTTTGGGAATGAAGGAATTTAACGCCCGCGGTCGCGCTGAGAATTTTTCTTTTGATGACCTGCGTGAACTGGTGCCACTCGCCCATGCGTACGGCATGCGGGTCCTTGTCACGATCAATATTCTATTAAAAGAAGCGGAACTTCCGCGCCTCGTCGATGACTTGATTGAACTTGAGTGGATCGGCGTTGACGCTGTGATCGTTCAGGATCTTGGTGTGGCGCGTCTTATTCGTGAACATTTTCCGAATCTCCGCCTGCATGCCTCCACACAGATGGCCGTTCACAATGTGCATGGCGTGGTTGAAGCGATGAACCTCGGGTTTAAACGCGTGGTCTTAGCGCGCGAACTTACCGCCCAGGAAATGCGCCTCATCCGCCAAAAAACCCCACGGGAAGAAGTCGAACTCGAAGCCTTCTGTCACGGCAGCCTTTGTTACAGCTACAGCGGTCTCTGCTTCTTCAGTGGCGCCGCGGATGCTCGCAGCGGCAATCGCGGCGAATGTGCTTATACCTGTCGTAAACCTTATAAAGTGCTGAATGAACCGGGCCACGGTTTCTTGTTCAGTATGAAAGATCTCAACACCAGCGATGATCTTGAGAAGTTGGTGTACGCGGGTATCGATACTCTAAAGATTGAAGGTCGTAAGAAGGACGCACAGTATGTTGCTACTTCCGTCGGGCTCTACCGCCAAAAGCTGGATGAAATTTTTAAGCGTTCCACGGCTCCGAAAGGACGTCGCATTGAACGTGACTTCCAAAGCGACATGGCGTTTAGTTACCATCGCGACACCACGACGTTCTTTGTCAAGGGACGTTACCACGAGAATGTGATCGACCTCGGCAACCCCACGCACAAGGGGCAGCTGATTGGCCGTGTTAGCGCCGTGAACGGATCGATGATGGAGTTGGTCAGTGCTGAACCGTTAGAAAAATTCGACGGTCTGCGCATTGATCGCGAAACACCGCTTTATCATGCGAAGCCACAACACGGTGATGTAAACAGCGGTAACATCAAAGGCGCTCAGAAAAAATACGCCAACGAAGTCAATCAATTCTCACTGCGTGATTTTTCCGTTCGCGGTAAAAAAGTATTCGCTAGCAAAGCTGGCGATAAAATTCGCATTGAACTCCCCCGCGAGATCACCTCTCCGGCTGTGGGCGACCTTGTTTATAAGGTGCGCTCCAACGAATTAAAGCGCCACACGGAAGAAATCAGCCAGGTCCCCGCGAACTATCGCCTGCGCCCGATAAATACCATTCAAGTTATCATGCAAAGCACCGTTGAAGGTGAACTCCTCACCCTGACGTTTCATGCAAAGCTAGGAAAACAAAATCTCGCCTTCATGACTCGCCAGATCCCGGCGCAGCGCCCCCAAAAACTCGCGACTTTCGCGCTGGATGTGACGGAAGCGTTTCAGGTTCTCGGTGACGTGGGTATCCTGTGTGAGATGCAGTGCGTGGGCGATCTCGAGTGGTTCGTTCCCCGTAAGCTTATCAAAGAACTGAAGGCCGACTGGATTCAGTGTCTACTCACCGCTCTTCCCGAGTGGAAAGAACAAAAACGCCAGACAGCCAGCGCTCATCTGGATCACGATCGCCAAACGCTTGCTCCTGTCAACGAACGATCATACCAAATCAAATGTGATCGACTCGAAACAGTCACAGCGTTGGAGTCCTGGTGCGAAGAGCATCCCGAAGCCAACATCACTGAAATTGTCTTCGAACCCAAACGAGCGTTTCTTGGTCAAGTTAAAGCGGACGTTGTGATCGCATCCTTAGCGACATCAGCAGAACGTGTAAAAGCGCGCCTCCGTCTATCGATTCCAACCGTTCTTCGCGCCTGGGACGAGCCGTTTCTCACGCCCTGGATTCATGCGATGAACGCGCTGGAGCACCCGGCTTTTGAAGTTGGGAACATCGGTGCGTTTGAGCTTCTCCGCAAAGCCGGCGTTGATTGCCTCGCCGTGGATGTGACCAGCGACTTTTCTCTTTATTCACTCAATACGGAAGCTGTGCGCCAATGGGGTGAATTAGGCTGCAATCGTGTGGCTCTTTCCATCGAAGACGATGAAGGAAGCCTGGTTGATAAACTTCAGGGATGGCCGAACCGAGGTCCACGCCCACAAGCCATCATCTACAAAGACACACCACTCTTTATCGCGGAAGCTTGCTCTCTTACCGCGTTGCACCACGGCTGCCCAACCGCGAAAGTCTGTGGCTATCGAACGCTTGAGATTGAAAATGACGGCGGCGAACGCTTCTTTGTCGCGCATGAGAGCTGTAAGTCCATCGTTTACGGCGCCGAAGCATACAGCATCAGCCAGTATCAGAGTCGTTTGATGAAGGCCGGCGTGGATTCATTCCGCATCGACTTCCTAACGCGCAACTATAACGCGAACGAGATCGCCAAGGTCCTTTCTCTTTGTTTGCATCAGCAAGCAATCCCCGCGACTCATCCCGCAAACTTTTTGCAACGGTTGCTCTAATGACCCAACGACGCATCCTCTACCTCGCGAGCCAAAACAAAAAGAAGCTGAAAGAGCTGCAAAGCTTTCTTCCCGAGGGCCAATGGGATGTGCGTCTAGCGAACGAGCTGGATGAGAATATCGATTGGGATGAAAGCGGCACGACCTTTGAAGAAAACGCCATGATCAAGGCGCGCACGGTGAAGGCTCTCACAAAACATGCCGTTCTCGCGGATGATTCCGGTCTATGTGTTGACGCTCTCGGCGGCGCACCGGGCGTTTATTCGGCACGCTATGCCGGCGAAACGTCGAACGACGCAAAAAATAACGAAAAACTTCTGGCAAATCTCCGGGATGTACCCGAAAAAAAACGCACGGCCCGTTTTGTCTGCTGCCTCGCCTTTATCGAGGAGGGTGGCAAGGAACATATTTTCCGAGGCACCTGCGAAGGAAGCATCATTACCGCCTATAGGGGCGTCGCGGGCTTTGGTTACGATCCCTTGTTTGTACCATCTGGGCATCAGCAAACTTTTGCGGAGCTTTCACTTGCTGAGAAATCCAACTTAAGTCATCGCGCGAACGCCATGAAACAATGGTTTACAGTTCTCCATCCGTGACACTGAATTTTTACTTACCAGTGTTAATTTCTGCAAAATTTCCGCCGCAAAAACACCACGACGATCGATTAAAGTCAATATTCCAATCTCTTCCGAATTCCGTACAAAAAAATAAGATTCATCCCAGATAGGCATTATTTTTCCTCCTATTTTGGCAAAAACGAAGCGCGTCCGATCGTATTCTCCATGTTCGATAACTCAACAAAAGAGTTTTCGCGTCACCATACAGGAGGATTTGTGAACGACTGGGAAGATAAAGAAAATGGCGCCAAGCCAGGCGCTCTATCCACGATCCAACGTTACCTAGCATTCTCACTGCATCATCAAGAATACGGCATCCCGCTGCTGAAAGTCCTTGAAGTGATAGGCCTTGGTGATGTGACGCCCATCCCGAACTCTCCGAGCTATTTTCTCGGCATTATGAACCTACGCGGTCTAGTTATCTCTATCATCGATTTACGCCTCAAATTAACTCTGCCGAGAGCAGATCGCACGCAAGAAACCGCCGTCGTCATTCTTAACATCCAGGGCGGGCATATTGGTGTTGTTGTGGATTCCGTGGACTCAGTTTTGAGTCTTTCAACGGATCAGCTGAGCGCTCCGCCACAGTCGGAGACAGAGAAGGCGGATTTCATCACCAATGTCGCGCGTCTCGAGAAAAAATTCCTCCTCATTCTCGACATCGAAAAAACTCTAAGCGCTCAAGACCTCTCAACCTTAAAAGCTTACATCAATAACAATCAAACACAGAAAGCAGCATAGGAACCAACCATGAAAAACCTCAGTCTCAATGCCAAAATTTTGGTTATCATCGCGGTGCTGATCGCGGGCGGCGGTATTATATCCTACTTCTCTTTGACGAAGATGAGCGATATCAACGAAAAAATCGAAGAGATCACTAAGGTTCACGTAAAAAGGGATCAGCTGTCTGCCAGTATTCTCGATGCGACCCGAAGAAATAACATCCTCAACAAAAACATCGCCATCGAACCCCTCCCTGAGAAGCAAGCCGAATTAGAAAAACAGTTGGTTGAGGTTCGCGAGGTGATTTCCAAAACCGCCGAGGAAGCAAAAAAAATTAGCAGCCCCGAGGGCGTAAAACTCATCGAGCAATATTTAGAAACATTCGAGAATCTGCGCACCATCACCGCGGAAGTTCGAACCCTCGGCAAAGCGCGCAAGATGGACGAATTGGCCGTGGTCGTTCGTGAAAAAGAAATACCGATGGTTTCAAACGTCAACAAAATCCTTGGCAACCTCAATGATCTTACCGCTAAGGACTTGGCAAATGCAGAGAAGGAAGCTGAGAATGCTTACACTGGCGCACGCAGTATTGTTTTCCTCACAATCATCATTGCATTGGTCGCAGGCCTAACTCTTGCGGCATTAACACTCCGCGCTATCAGCACAGCCATCAACCAGGTCATCAGCAATCTCACGGACAACTCAAACAACGTTTCCGCCGCCGCGCAACAGATCGCTGCTTCTTCCGAAGAACTTTCTCAAGCGGTATCCGAGCAAGCCGCTTCTCTGCAGGAAACATCGGCTTCCGTTGAAGAGATGAGCTCCATGATTACCCGCAACGCCGAAGGCGCGAAGCGTAGCCGTGACGTTGCCGGCTCAAGCAGCGATGCCGCGACCCGCGGTAAAGATACCGTCGAAGAGATGATCTCCGCCATGGCGGCGATTGATGACGCGAACTCCAACATCATGGGACAAATCACCGAAAGCAACCAGAAGATCGGCGAAATCGTCACCGTGATCGGTGAAATTTCCAACAAAACAAAAGTTATCAACGACATCGTATTCCAAACGAAATTACTTTCTTTTAACGCGTCCGTTGAAGCGGCGCGCGCTGGCGATCACGGCAAGGGATTCGCGGTGGTCGCGGAGGAAGTAGGAAACCTCGCGCAAATGAGCGGTAACGCGGCGAAAGAAATTTCGACCATGCTGGAAAGCAGCATGCACCGTGTCGAAAGCATCGTTGCCGAAACGAAAACAAAAGTTGAGCACATGATTAAGCAAGGCCGCGAAAAAGTGGAAGTCGGCTCCAATGTCGCTAAGGAATGCGGCCGCGTCCTCGACGATATCGTAAAGAGCATCGGCTCCGTGAACTCGCTCTCCAGCGAAATTGCTAACGCCAGCGAAGAACAAGCGCGTGGCATCACGGAAATTTCCAAAGCCATGACACAGATGGATCAGGTTACGCAGCAGAACGCGGCGGTCTCAACTCAGGCAGCCGGCGCGGCGGAATCTCTTTCTTCTCAGGCGGAAGGTCTGCGTCATGTGGTGCAACTCCTTGTCGCAACCGTTAAGGGCGGAAGCGGAAACACGGCCGATGTGATTGCTTCAGCAGTAAGCGCGCCAACCACGACCATGCAAAAGAAACCAGCGAAAGTCCTGAGCATGACCAGGAAACACGCAGGTAAGAGTTCTTCCGGAAAGACGGGCGTCGACGCCGGTCGGAAAGTTGTCGGTGGAGACATCGTTCCTTCCGAGCATGACAGCCGGTTCGAAGACGTCTAATTAATCCTTCACTCTGCTCAGAATGGCGGTCAATCCGCCATTCTGAATGGAACAAGGATTCACACCACCACAACAAACCCCAGTCTTTTTTTTCTTCTCATCATCCCTTTAAAAAGCAGTGCATATTACCCAACCCCCCAGTAGACCATTACTTTTCGATCCCTTTCTGGATTTTATGAACCCTCAATTCAGGAACAATGACCACTGATCTTCAAATGTTAGCCGCCTAGACCCAGCCCCACCCTCAGAGACCGCCCCAATAACCGACTTCGTCTATTCACACTAATTCCGATTGTTCTATCTGAATTCGCCCTCAATGCACCTCTTGGCGCGGGCAAACAAAGGAAAAATGTCATGAAGAATCTAAGCTTGAATGCAAAAATTTTGCTGATTGTCTCGGTACTCATTGCGGGTGGAACTCTGATTTCATTTTTTAGCCTTAAAAGAATGGGTGAAGTGGATGAAATCGTAACAGACATCACCTCAATCTACGTTAAACGAGATCAGACAGCGGCAGACATGCTGGATTCCGCGCGCCAATATGCGATTCAGAACAAAAACATTCTACAGGAAACGGATCCTGAAAATGCCGAAAAGCTTAGCAAGGATCTTGATTCCATCCGCGCGAATGTCTATGGCAAGGCCGATGAGTACAAAAAAAATCGCTTCACCCGAAGGTATCGTTCTCGCGAACAACTTTTTGGCTGAGTTCGACAAAATTCGTTCAATCTATCGCGAAATGAAAAAACTGGCGCATGATGGCAAGATGAACGAAGTGGCTCGTCTCGCGAGGGAACAGGAATCCCAAGCACGCATTAGCATGAACAAACAGCTCTTTGCCATCAATGAATTGACTTCAGCTGACCTTGAAAAAGCGGAGCGTGAAGCAAAAGAGGCTTACAACGGCGCAAAAAAAACAGTCACCATCACAAGCCTTATTTCTCTCCTCGTCGGCTTAATTCTTGTAGCCACCACCATCCGTTCGATTAACAGCGCCATCAACAAAGTTATTAGCAGCCTGACGGACAACTCAAACAATGTGTCCGCGGCAGCGCAGCAAATCGCCTCTTCTTCCGAAGAGCTTTCGCAAGCGGTGTCGGAACAAGCGGCATCTCTTCAGGAAACATCCGCGTCCGTTGAAGAAATGAGTTCGATGGTGAATAGAAACGCGGAAGGCGCCAAACGAAGCCGCGACGTTGCCGACGAAAGCACGAATATGGCCACCCGTGGTAAAGAGACCGTGCAGGATATGATCACCGCAATGTCATCCATCGACTCCGCGAACGCGGACATCATGAACCAAATTACCGACAGCAACCAAAAGATCGGTGAAATCGTGACAGTGATCGGAGAGATCGCCAACAAAACAAAAGTGATCAACGACATCGTTTTCCAAACAAAACTTCTCTCCTTCAACGCATCGGTCGAAGCCGCTCGTGCCGGCGAACATGGCAAGGGTTTTGCCGTTGTTGCAGAAGAAGTTGGCAACCTTGCACAGATGAGTGGTAATGCGGCGAAAGAAATTTCCACGATGCTCGAGGGTAGTATTCATAAAGTCCAAAGCATCGTTTCGGAAACAAAGTCAAAGGTCGAATATCTGATCAAAGAAGGGCGCGAGAAAGTTGAAGTGGGTTCAAACGTAGCGAAGCAATGCGGCAACGTGCTTGATGAGATCGTTAAAAGTATCGCTTCCGTATCCTCTCTAGCCCACGAGATTTCAAACGCGAGTGATGAACAGGCTCGCGGCATCACGGAAATCTCCAAAGCGATGACACAAATGGACCAAGTCACGCAACAAAACGCGGCGGTCTCATCTCAGGCAGCTGGCGCCGCCGAATCTCTTTCTTCTCAGGCGGAAGGACTTCGCCACGTGGTACAACTTTTGGTAACAACTGTAAAAGGTGGTCAGGCACAAGCCGAAAGTTCCATCACATCGATTGAAGGAAGAGTGAGTAATACCAACACAAAAGCCTCCAATGTCATCGTTATGAATCAATCCAAAACAAGGCGCACGGCCAAAACACTGGAGACGCGCAATGGCAAAAAAGTTGTCGGCGCTGACATAATCCCTTCCGAACACGACAATCGCTTCGAAGAGGTTTAAAGAAACCGAGGGGGAAGGAAACCACCTTCCCTTTTTTTTTGTGGTATTTTCTATAGGGGCACTGCTGCTTCTTTAGGAGTTCCATATATGTCGAATCGTTCCGCCCAGGCCACTCGGTTTACCGGCTATCAGAAATTTGTTGTTGCTGTGCTCGCTTTTTTACAGTTCACCATCATTCTCGACTTCATGATTCTCTCGCCCTTAGGTGCCATGCTGATGCCCGCCCTCAAAATCACACCCGCTCAATTCGGGTTAGTGGTCTCCGCTTACGCCTTTAGCGCCGGTGCCTCAGGCTTATTGGCGGCTGGTTTTGCCGATCGTTATGATCGCAAAAAGCTACTGATATTTTTCTATACGGGCTTTGTCATTGGCACGCTCTTGTGCGGCTTGGCCCCAACGTATGAATTCCTACTGGTAGCGCGCGTGATCACTGGCCTTTTTGGTGGCGTGATTGGCTCGATTGTCTTCGCCATCACAACAGACTTGTTCCGTTACGAGATGCGTGGCCGGGTCATGGGCATTCTCCAGACCTCTTTTTCCGCCAGCCAAATCCTAGGCCTTCCTTTCGGCCTGTTTCTCGCCAGTCACGGAAACTGGCACGCGCCGTTTATTTTTATCGTCGTCATTGCCGCATTGGTGGGTATTGTTATCTGGAAGTATTTAAAGCCAATCAATGAGCACTTGAAGATTGAGACAGAGAAAGATCCTTTCCAACATCTTATCTCCACGGTCACAACGCGACGTTATTTACAGGCTTTTGGCACCGGCGCCCTGCTTGCGACAGGCGGCTTCATGATGATGCCGTTCGGGAGTGCGTTTAGTGTGAATAATCTCGGGATCCCCGTTGATGAACTGCCACTCCTCTATATGGTGACGGGTTTATTTACGATCCTGATGGGACCCATGGTGGGAAAAGCCAGCGATAGCTTGGGAAAATTTCGCGTGTTCATGGCTGGCTCAGCGGCAACCATTCTCGCGATCGCCATATACACGCGATTGGGCCTCACACCGCTTGTTGCCGTTATCGCCATCAACGTATTTATGTACATGGGCATCACCGCACGCATGATCCCTTCGCAGGCCCTCTTTTCCGCAATTCCAGCCCCGGCCAGCCGGGGTTCATTTATGTCAGTAAACTCGTCCATCCAGCAGATTTCGGGCGGAATCGCGGCGGTTATCGCCGGCTTAATCGTCTCGGAAGGCGCGAGCGGAAAAATTGAACACTTCGATATTCTTGGCAATGTGGTGATCGGCGCAACGCTTGTAACGATCATATTGATGTATTTTATCCAGCGCACAATTCCAGAAACCTGATAAATTGGGGACGGAGCCCTCCGTCCCCAAGGAATTTTATGCCGCACCCGTCCTTACTCAAACGCAAAATTATCCACGTGGATATGGACGCGTTTTATGCTTCCGTTGAGTACATGGATGATCCAACTCTGCGCGACAAGCCTCTCGTCGTTGGCGGTAAAGAGCGTGGGGTTGTCGCGGCCGCCAGCTACGCCGCGCGTAAATTCGGTATTCGCAGTGCGATGCCCATGAAAAGAGCCATGGCTCTCTGCCCCGACCTGGTTATTGTTCCGCCCCGTTTCAGCCGCTACAAAGAAATATCCCAGCAGGTCATGAATATTTTTTTACGCCACACGCAGTTAGTGGAACCGCTCTCGCTGGATGAGGCTTATCTCGACGTCACGGAAGCTTGTCAGGATGGACGCCTCGCGCGCGACATTGCCCAAGGCATTCGAGAAACCATATCGCGCGATATCGGTCTAACCGCATCAGCGGGTGTTGGACCGAATAAATTGGTCGCGAAGATCGCCTCCGATCATTGCAAGCCCAACGGGCTGAAAGTCGTGGCGCCGCAAGCTGTGCCTGAGTTTATGCGCGGACTGCCGATTGAAAAAATTCACGGCGTTGGACCCGTCACAGCAAAGAGCCTTAAGGCGCGCGGCATGCGCACATGCGCGGACGTTCTCGCCGCGGGTCCTGAGAATCTCAGAGTCGCCTTTGGCGTTCGTACGGGTGAATGGTTGTGGTGGATGGCGCAAGGTGTGGACGACCGCGAAGTCTCCGCTGATCGCGAAACAAAAAGCATTGGTGCGGAAACCACTTTCGTGAAAGACCTTACGACCTGGGAAGAAAAAACAACCGCGCTCGAAGAACTGGCGGCCGACATTTTTGATTGCATTGCGCGTAAGAATTTAGCGGCGACCACAGTCACTTTAAAAATTCGCTATCCCGACTTTACGACTCTCACTCGCAGCTCCAGTTATCCCGTCCCAGTCTGCTCCAAAGAAGATTTCCTCGGTGCGGGCGTCACGCTGCTCGAGAAACTACCACGACGTCCTGTCCGCCTTCTCGGGCTCAGCCTTTCGCGTTTTTCCGAAATCACCTTCGCGCCCAAAACACTCTTCTAAGATTCTTCGCTTCGCTCAGAATGACGAAAGAGCGCCCAGAGTGACGAGCAGGAACATCATCCTAACGAGCAGGAACATCATCCTAACGAGCAGGAACATCATCCTAACGAGCAGGAACA
>CAYOJQ010000066.1:0-16292 GCA_964404325.1 uncultured Oligoflexales bacterium | reverse complement strand
CCCTCAACACGCGAACTAACCTGGCGCTGGTTTACACAAAATAATTTACGCTCTCGCCACCACCGATATGACCACCGTGTCCCCCAACATGACCGCCGCCATGACCACCACCATGGCCTCCACCACCGTGTCCTCCTCCTCCGCGCAACACTTCAGGATTTGCAGGTGCCGGTGCGGGCGCGTTATTTCCTGAGTCGAGAGCGAGGATAGGAGAGGAGAATAGGAGAGCCGCGGCTAAGACGAGAATTTTGTCCATAACAGACTCCTTTCTCTTGCGGGTCCACACTCCTCGTTAACACGATTCCCTTGTCATTCAAATTGGAAACGCCCTCACAAAAACATTACTTGAGATCAGGGAAGTTGAGCTTTTTCTCTTTTACGATCTTTTTTAGCCAATCCATATTGTGGGATGCGGAAAGATCCACGTAGGTTGATCTTTTAACGAATTCATCTTCTCCAGTGCCTAGCGTTCCGCCGTGAGTCACGCCAGCAATTTTGGGCTGACCGTTTTCGGTAATAAATAAGGGACCACCTGAATCGCCTGCGCCGGATGCGGAGTTGATGCCATCACTTTCAGTTCCAATACCGCCTTGGAATTGGATGGTGCCGTCCGCCACGTTGAGAATTTTATTTTTGCCCGATCGTTTTACACCTGAACCAGTTTCTTTGTAGCTGCGATCGCGAAAATTGCCGTCACACTGCTCGACGACAAGGTCTTCAAATGTTGTTTTTTCGTTCGCGAGACTCGTTTTCATGTTCGTGCTGCCGCAGCGCACGGGGCAGCCAACGGCGCTGACTTCTTCTTTGGCGAGAAAGGAGAAGACCGGAGTGTAATCATATTTTGCGCCGCTCACACGATTGCCCACAACAATCTGGCACTCGTTTTTGTCGATCGGGTTTAACTGTAATTTACAGAATTTGTCGTAGGGGATGATGCGATTGTTGCCGTAACCAACAATCGTTAATTCTTCACCAGCTTTTGGTGTGCGAATAAGGAGACGTGCTGGTTGGCCTTTGTAAGTTCCCGCGGGAAACTGCACCAAGGCGACGTCATACTTTGGTTGTGCGACATTCTGACAACCTGTGCCCTGACTTGGCCAATTAGGATGAACATATATCTCATCAGGTATTGAAGAGAAGCCTTCCCAGCGAACGACCTTGGTTTTGTCGACACAGTGGGACGCGGTGATAAGTAGCGAATCACTCACAAAACTTCCTGTGCATGATCCACCAGAGTCCATGACGATGCGCGCAACGTAAGGAAAACCATCTTCCGCTTTTCCATTTGTAACATTCACATCACTTGTATGTTCTTGAAGCGAACAAGACGTGGCGAGGAGAAAACCAAAAAGACTAAAGCTTAACTTTTTCACAAAAACCTCCGGATCCGGGGATAACCACAAACAACCACGACTACTCGGCGCCATTGTCTCAATGCCCGCATATGCAGATCCGAGACCAAGTATAAGTCTGCAGACCCCTTAGTGATTTCAGTCGATTGCGGGAGAAAACAGGGAATTAGAAGAAAACACCCTGTTTCGCTAAAAGGCAGGTGTCTAAATGCTTTACATTATTATCTTAAATATAAAATTTTATAATAAATTTGACTTAAATTAATAAAAATTTATAATCCGGCTCCTGTCCACATTAAAACAAATTTCAGGAGCCAATTTCATGAAATCTTCTATCTTTTTGGTAGCTTGCTTCGCGATCGTCACAACTCCCGCATTCGCGCAGGAAATGCAGTCCATTGAGGCGGCAAAGTCCGTGGAGCTAAGAGGCAGTCAATTAAGCGCCTCCTATGAAGTTGCCGGTGGATGTGCGGAACATGAAGGCCTGGTACGCGTGACCTTAGAGAAGGAAGCGGCCAAGAGCTATATCGCTCGCGTCGCTCTTTATGACGTTGTCGCGACCGCTGATATGTGTGAAGCGAAGATTTCCGTAACGGTGGATGCCGACCTGAACCAACTCATTAAACAAGCGGCCGCTCTCCAGAAAATTAGCGTGGACGACCTTGAGCGCGTGCGCATCCAACTTCCAGCCCTCTCATTCGCGGAAAGCCTCTAAGGCTTAGCCGCGATCTCTCACGGCTCAAAAACAATACGCATCTTATCTTGAATACTCGGCGCCCGTACGCTGCCAATCACAGTGGCAAGAGGAAAGCGGGCGCGGAGCTGTTTCACCGCTGTCTCCGCCTGATTAGCTGGAACAGCCAGTAACAGCCCACCCGATGTTTGCGCATCAACCGTCAACAATTGCTGTGCTTCCGTCGCATCGATGTAAGAAACATGCGGCGTCACGTATTGGCGGTTGGTGGTGTGAGCGCGATTACGCACTCCCAATGCCAAACATTCCATCGCACCGGGGATTGTTGGCAATTGTGTGAGCGAAATGGAAAATTGCACATCGCTCGCCTGTGCCATCTGAAGGCCATGACCGGCTAAGCTAAAACCCGTGACATCCGTCGCGGCGTGAACATCGATGTTATCCAACAAGCCAGATGTATCGTTGAGCAACGTCATGCTTTTTATGGCGGCGTCGATCCAACTTTTTTCCGCCTTCTTCGATTTCAACGCGCTCGTAATCACACCCGTCCCGAGACCTTTGGTGAGAATGAGCGTGTCACCCGCTTTCGCGCCAGCATTCGTCCACGCGCGTTTTTTATCCACGAATCCCGTCACGGAAAATCCCAGCTTCAACGTATCGTCGTCGATGGTATGTCCACCCGCGAGGCAGGCGCCAGCTTCCGTGATTTTCGCAATCGCTCCCTGAAGAAGCGGCTCGATCAATTCAAGAGGAAGTTTTGATGTGGGAAATCCCATAATGGTGAGTGCGGTCTTCGGCGTGCCGCCCATGGCAAAAACATCGCTCAATGCGTTGGCGGCGGCAATCGCACCGAAGTCACGCGGATCGTCAACAATCGGTGTGAAGAAGTCGAGTGTCTGCACCATGTAGCGTCCGTCACCGAGATCCCATAAACAGGCGTCATCGAGTGTTTCCGTACCAACGGCAAGTTCTTTCGGGCGCGGCATGTGGAGTTTGGAGAGGACTTCACGCAACTGCCCAGCGGGAAGTTTTGCAGCGCATCCGCCTTTAGTTACTGTTTCTGTCAGTTGTATTGAGCCAAAATCCATTGTTTGCATTCCTCATAGTTACCCCTGAAGCGAATGGTGCGATCCAAGCGCTCAAAGGCGTAGGTGTAACCCTTATCATAGTATTGGCCGAGAAGCGTCACGATCCAACGTGCATGTGCCTCGACGTCTGTGGGATCATTTTGAAACGCGGCGGTGACATGTCCCATCGTTTCCGCGGTGAGAACGCCTCCCAAGCGGCGATGAAGGCTTTCCACACTTGTGAGCAGCTTCTGCCGGAGAAGGTCCGGCGCCACGCCATTTTTAAGCGGCAGCAAAACATATTCGTTGCAGATATTGCGGGCACGCGTGTTTATGTCCACGTCCATATATATGACGGGCGTCGCGACAATCGCGGCTCGAACAGCCGGTGGCAGATGCACGCTGCCGATCGATACGCCTTCATCCTCAACCGCAACCGGTCGCGTGACGTTGCGCAGCTTTAGGCCAATGGCATTTTCAAATGTTTGTTGTGCGGGCTGATCCTCACCGTGAAAAGCACCGAAGGAACTGCCACGATGTTTTGCTAAATTTTCGAGATCGACTTTTTCATTAATCGGTAGCTCGGCGAGAAGCTGCGTTTTACCGCTTCCTGTGAGGCCCGCCATAACGATAAGCGGAGGAGGTGAAGCGAGTGTCTGCAGCAGTTCGTGGCGCATGGCTTTGTAACCACCAAGAATACGCTTCGCTGTTACCTGAGCTTCGCGCATCCATGTGGTGGCGATCTGCGATCTCAACCCGCCTCGCCAGCAAGTCACATAAGCTTCACGGGTGGGGGAGGTATGGGCGAGCGATGCCCAATGGTCCACACGCGGAGATCTTTGTGGATCGACCAAATGATGGCCGAGGGCAATGGCCGCGTCTTGTCCCTTCTGTTTGTAGGTAAGACCGACCTGATGGCGTTCGTCGTTGTTAAGGATGGGACTGTTGCGGAACCCCGGAATGAAGCCTTGGGCGAACTCACCCTCGGAACGCACGTCAATGAAGCTGCGTTCTCCGTGCTGGAGTTCGTTTAGAGCCTCGGTGGCTGATACGGTTTCCGGTCTCATAGCCCCCCTTTTCGAGGGGGGTATCCTAAACTAATCCTCTTTCACGCGGAAGGTGAAGATTTTGTAGGTTCCCTTGTTTGTTTCGACCGTGGGGTGCCCCTTCTCGTCGACCCCAAACCCCTTGATTTTAACCTTCTTATTCTTAAAGCGGCCGACGAGTATCTCATCGCCGACTTTAAGATGGGAGATGTACTCAATGGCTATTTTCATTGTTTGGTCTTTTTCTTCAATGAAAGCGTTAGGTGGAATAAGGCGACGGGCTCTTCCGGGGTTTCTGACTTTGGCACCGTCGCCTTGATGAGTACGGTGACATTTTCACGTTCTCCCGACGTGAGTGCTTCACCGATCGTCGCATCAATTTTTTTACCGTCCTCACAGGTGAAGTGCACGTCTCCCACCGGGCGTTTTAGAAACTCCGCCTTAAAGTCTTTAAAAACAAAAGTGATGGGGAGTTTTTCTTTGAAGATTTTACGCGCCGCGAGATAACCACCGGCACAATCCGCCCCAATGGCGAGGGTGCCGAAGTACATGGACTTAAGGTGATTGCGGGTCAAACGATTCAATGGAATTTTAACAATAACCTTCTCTTCATCCACCGCGACGATGGAGGTACCGACGAGAGCAATCAGCGGAACTTTCGCTAGGCCCCATGAGCGGATAAATAGTGTTTCTTTCATCAAATCGAACCGGCTCATCGGTGCAACCCCTTCGTCAAATTCTGGAAAATGTCTTTCACACTGAGAACTTCGTCGATTCCTTTCACGCTTTTTCCCGCTTGAAAGTAGTCCTTGTAGGAAAGACCTTTGTTAGAAGCATGCTTGAGCTGTCGCGCCGATGTAAGGCTGTACCAGAGACGCACCCAGTGTTTTGTTTTGCTTCCTTTGAGCAGAAACTTTGCCAGTGGACCGGCTTTTGTCCCCACTTTTTTAATGTGTTCGGTGGCAATCACGGCAACAGGCACGCCGGTGAGGCGCTCGGTTAAAACAATGTCTTTCTCCTCCGCCTTGATGATGGCGTCCTTGTAATCCTTATGGGCGCTGCATTCCTTCGAGGCGATAAAGCGTGTGCCTAGCTGCACGCCCGCGTAACCTAATTCCAGCGCTTCCTTTACTTCTTGCGCGGTGCTGATGCCGCCAGCACAAATCAAAGGCAGCTTAAATTCTTTGATGTCATTGAAGAGATCCGCGGGAGTCTTGTGCCCGGCGTGCCCACCGGCGCGGCTGTTAACGCAGATAAATCCATCGACAGCGGCGTTCATGGCCTTGGCGGCCCATTTTTTCTCCGTCACGTCATGATAAACGATACCGCCTTTGGCTTTGACTTTCTCCACCACCCACTGGGGATTGCCGAGTGCGGTGATAAAAAAACGCACGCCCTCGTCAAGAGCCTCATCCACCCACTGCGCCATGCGCTCGAGGTAAATCTTTGAGGATGCTTCAATCAGAACATTCATGCCCAAGGGCTTTTTTGTCAGGCTTTGGATCTGTTGTAGCCCCGTTCTAAATGGAATCCCGTGGGCGTAGATCAATGAAAGAGGTTGCACGATGCCAATGCCACCAGCCTCTGAGGCGGCAGCCACCAGCTCGGGATTGCTGCAAGGATACATGGCGCCACAAATAATGGGGTATTCAATGCCCACTTGTTTGGTGAAGATGGTCTCGGCTTGCACGGCCCGCTCCAAATGCTATTGATAGGGATGATATTTAAGTTTAGTCCCTGCGGTGCGAAATCCGCAATACAGAGGATGTTATGAATCGCCCCAAAAAAGGCCAGATCTACAAACACTACAAGGGTAAGAAGTATCTTGTGCACGACATCGTTCGGCACAGTGAGACGCTGGAAGAGATGGTTTTTTACGAAACCCTCTACGAGTGTGAGCTGGGAAAGATGTGGGTGCGTCCGTTGGAGTTATTTACGGGAGATCTTGTCGTGGACGGAAAAACGGTAAAGCGGTTTGCGCTTGAAGCCGAAGCCTAATGAAAAAGCCCTCCGTTGAAGAGGGCTTTTTGCATGGTGACTTATGGTGCGCTGCCTTCAATAAAGGCGTCATCTAATTTCTGATAGGGAACGTTTTCGATCGCAAAAATCTTTTCCACGAATTTAAATTTATCCATGAGCAACGAATGACCTTGAGCTAGCTCTTCCTCCGCCTTCTTTTTGAAAGCGTCTTTCGCCATGAAAAAAGAAGAGCAGTGTTCAGCGAAATTTTCTTGCGCGTTGCTCTTCGCATAATCAGAGATATAGCCGTACGGTAAGTTGGGGACGGAGTCGTCCGACTTTCCGAAGATGCCGTCACGCTCTTCCAAAAATACCGCCATGGTTGGGAATTGATAGGAGTAGTAGAACTGCCAGTAGCCTTTGTGAATCGCCGTCTTGTCTACCACATGACAAAGCTCGTGAACAAAGGTGAGTGGCGTCTGATGCGCGGTATTGCGCTCCATAAAGAGACCAGGCATTAAACCGGCAAATCCAGTGTAGATATCATTGCTGATGGGCTGAGTGACGGCGTAACTGCGGCCACCTTCATCGGAGAAATAAATCCCTTTGCCACGCAGCAACTTGATGAATTGAAGTGGCAGACTTCGGCGGATACATATTGCGATGTTGTGATACAGCCGACGGCGCCGTCACCCGTACAAGCCGAGCCGGTGAGCGCGGTACCGGTTGTGCTAAAAATCGAAACACCACTGACGATATTCGCTGCGGTGATGTCCGCATCGCCAGTATTCGTATAACGGGTTCCTGCTTGATCGAACCACTCAAAGGAAGCACCGCTTTTAATCTTCATATCAAATGTCGCCAGATCAAGGTCAGGCGTGTTGTCGGAACTGACGATAGGATAACCCGTAGAAGGATAGCCACCGGCAACACCAGCAATCCATACGCCGCTCCTGATATTACCCATGGAAAGATTCGTTAGGTCTGCCGATTTATATGTTGCCGTTGTCACGCAGCCTTCTTGCGCGTTATCCGTGCAGTTTGTGTGAGATTCCTGCACGACGTTACCAGTCACACCGAAGATATTGATGGTGTTTTTGATATTTGTTGCGACTAAATCGGCGTCGCCGTTCACGGAGAATTGTCGGTAAACGCTTGTATTGAAGTTTTGATTTGTTGTGCCAGGGTTTATTGACCCCGCGTCCGAGATGATGCCATTCACCAATGTGCCGTCGGATTTAAACCACTCGTAAGATCCCATTGTTACAGAAGCGGCGAGACTCGGTAAATCAATGGTTGCGGTGTTGCCCGCTAACGGATAGGTCGCTGAAGGATAGCCGCCTAATTGGCCGGCGATGGTAACACCGGACTTGATATTGCCTGCGCTTATATTCGCCATATCCGCGGCTTTGAATGTTCCCGTCGTCACGCACCCGACGCCGCCATCAATGTTACAATTCGCAAGTGTTCCCGCAACGCCGGCCACTGTTTTACCCGTCTTAAGATCGCTCGCCAGGAAAGCCCCCGTGTCGGCGGATTTGTAGACTGCTGTAGTCACACAACCGGTTTGATTGTCTGTCGAACAGTTCGCCGGGGATGGGATCGCCGTACCATTCACGCCGAGAATATTTACGCCGGTGACAATGTTTGCCGCAGTAAGATCCGCATCTCCCGTGACGGTGAATTGTCGGTAGAGAGAAGTCGAGAAAGTTTGGTTGCTGGTTCCCGAAGTGACTGTACCCGCGTCCGTGATTGAGCCCGTGTAACGCGCGCCGGTTGAGTCAAAGAATTCGTAGCTTCCAGCCGCCGCAGTTGCAGCCATGCTGGTGAGGTCAGCGGTTCCCGTTGCACCCGCGAGTGGCGTTGTAAGAGATGGATATGTTCCCGCGATGCCCGCGATGCTTACGCCGTTCTTAACGTTACCGGCGAGAAGATTGGTAAGATCGGCGGATTTATACGTTGCTGTAGTCACGCAGCCCACGGTGCCGTTCGTGTTACAAGCGGCGGGAGATGGAATGACCGTTCCCGCGACGCCGAATATGTTAACGCCAGAGCTGATGTTGGCGGCAACAAGATCCGCGTCTCCCGCGACAGTGACAGAGCGATAAAGGCCCACATTAAATGTTTGCGCGCTTGTTGTTGGCGTGGCTGATACGTTGCTTTCAATCGCGCCTGTTATGCGACTGCCATCGGATTTAAACCACTCGTATGTTGTGCCGCCTGTTGTCGAGGTGAATGCGGGAAGATCCGTTGTCGCATCCGCACCCGTAAGAGGCGTTGCGACAGACGGGTATGTTCCCGTGACGCCCGCAAGGGTAACACCAGTTTTCACATTGCCGGCGCTGAGGTTGCTTAAATCCGCTGCCTTGAAAGTTGATGTCGTGACACAGCCGACTTCCGCGTTGGTGGAGCAGTCCGCAGGAGAAGGTGTGAGTGTTCCTGATACGCCCAGTATATTCGTACCCGCCTTGATATTTGCAGCTAAAAGGTCCGCATCGCCCGCAACGGTGAATTGGCGGTAGACAGATGTGTTAAATGTTTGGTTGCTGGTACCGGATGTCACTGTGCCGGCATCCGTAATTGATCCCGTGTAGCGCGTACCGGTGGAGTCAAAAAACTCGTAACTTCCCGCCGGCGTATTCGCCGCCAAGCTGGTTAAATCCGATGTGCCCGTGGATCCCGCCAAAGGCGTTGCTAGGGAAGGATATGTTCCTGCCATGCCCGCGACCGTGATGCCATTTTTTATATTTGCGGAGAGAAGATTGCTAAGATCAGCAGATTTATAGGTCGAAGTGGTCACACACCCTACCGTGCCGTTTGTCGCACAGTTTGCTGGGGCGCCGCTTAGATTGCCGGTAACGCCGGCAATGACGATTGTGTCCTTGATGTTTCCCGCAAGAACATTACTCATATCCGCTGCTTTAAAGAGCGCGGAGGTCACACAGCCTTCCTCGCCATCAGACGAACAGGTGGCGGCTGACGGAACGACGTTACCCGTCACGCCAAAAATATTAATCGTATCTTTGATATTTGCCGCGATGAGGTCGCTGTCGCCGGCAATGGTTACCGAACGATAGAGACCAGCGTTCAAAGTCTGGCTTGCCGCGCCAGGAGTGACGTTTTCACTCCCAACCGCTTTCGCAGTTGGGAGTTCGTTTTTCTAACCGTAAGAATTAGAGAGAGAAATTGAACGGTGTGGGGAGCGGTGTCACGTAAAGGTCGCGAACCGGGCCCATGAACGCCGTGGAAGTTGGAACGTCAGCAACAAGGCCGCGTGCTTCCGCGATGGCTTCGTTCAAGGAAAGATTCAACGCTTGGCGAGCTGCCTCGACCGCGCGCTCTTTGTTTACAACGCCGCCAGAGATGACTTTGTCGGTCAACCAGTCTTTTTTATCGACGGTTTGCATCAAAATCGTCTTCATTTCGGCAGGCTTCAAATTGGGGTTTGCCGCTTTCATCGCGCCCGCAACGTGTGCCACCGCGGGAGATGCCTGGCTGGTGCCGTTCATCATCATGCGACGATCTTTTGGAATGGTTGAGTCGATGCCAACGCCTGGAGCCGCAACGTCAACGGTGCGGATACCAAAGTTGGAGAAGGAAGCGAGGCTGTTGTTTTCGATGGTTGCCGCAACAGTGATCTTGTTTTCCGCTTCGATGTTCGCGGGAGCAACAGGACGAATGTCGTTATCAGAACCATCATTACCCGCGGCGAAAACGAAGAATGTGCTGGGAGCGCCAACAACCATGCCCTTCATCGCTTCAAGGTATTTATTGATAAAGAACTTCGCGAATGCGTCCACTTGTTCCTGTGGAGCGTTTTCCTTGCCAGCGAGCTTAAGAACGCCGCGAACGATCGTTTCCGCCTGAGCCATGCCCGCGCCGAAAGAACCGTTGGCAACATCAGCTTTCACGTCGGCAATGTATTTGCCCACTTCGTTTGTCAATGTGCCTTGAGCTTTGGCAAGCTTCTCAAGACCCATCTTAATCACCGCTTCCTGGATAGGACCAACTTCGTCGGACTTCTCTGTCGCAAGCTGGGCGATTTTTTCGAGAGTGGCGTCGTCAAGAGGAAGACCAGGCGCCTGTTGGGGATCTGGTAAGAGCTTCAGGCCGATGGTGCTGAGGTTCTCATCGCCGCCCAAGGTGATGCCCGTCACGTGCGTGCCGTGCGCGTAGTTAGCGAATGTATTCAATTGCTTGATAAAGGATTGGTCAGAGGCTTTGTCGCGGATCCACTTGATTTCGTCGTCAGTGGCTTCTCTGCGAACCATTTTGACTTGGAGGTCAAAGAATTTCTTAACGTCGTCATTGTAGCTGGAATCGAGATCGTAGTTGATAAGGCGGTTGGATTTCTCGGGGAAGTTCCAGCCGTTCATATCATCGGTAAAGCCGTTATAATCATCGTCCTCACCGTTGCCGGCGATCTCATTGGGGTTCGTCCAGACGCGGCTGGCGAAATCCTTGTGAAGCACATCTGTTCCGGAGTCGATCACCGCAATCGTCGTTCCGTATGCTTGCGTCGCCAGCAACCCTGCGGCGAGTCCTGTGAAAATCCCTTTCATAACGTCTCCTTTTTTAGACGCCATGACTCAGCAACAATGCTTGACCGGAAAAACCGGGCAAAGCGCTGCCACGCATATAATTGAGTCATTTTCTGGCGCAAATTTGTGTCACTATAAAGGCAAATTGGCTGGTGAGTCAATCACGGGTTGTGGAAAAAGCGTCTATGTGCCTTCGATAGCCACTTAGCCGCTTTTCCCAAAACCCCTATGGAAACGATCGGTAAATCCTTAACGGCATTGAAAATGAGCGTGTTACCCGTTATACCGTTTACCTTCGGTAGTTATCTCGCAAGAAGGAACGTCGCATGAAACTCCATACCGTCCGGGTCTATCCGTCCAAAGAACATCTCCCAAAAGAAGAACAGCTTGCGTACAAGATTGCCGCCATGGCGACAGATTATGTGCCCATCCAGGCGGATGTTGCCGACATGATCATCAACCGCATGATTGATAACGCTTCCGTTGCGATCGCCGCTATCAACCGTCGCCCCGTTGCAAACGCACGTTCACAAGCGTTGACACACCCACGCGACAAGCGCGGCGCCAACGTGTTTGGTATGCCAAACGATCGTTTGTTCTCTCCTGAGTGGGCCGCATGGGCCAACGGCACAGCGGTACGCGAACTGGATTTCCACGACACATTCCTTGCGGCGGATTACTCGCACCCGGGTGACAACTTGCCAGCAATCATCGCGGTTGCACAAACTCTTGGTCGCACCGGTCAAGATGTGCTGAACGCGGCGGCGACGTCATACGAAACGCAAGTGAACTTGGTAAAAAGCATTTGCTTGCATAAGCATAAAAAAGACCACATCGCGCATCTCGGTCCATCCGTGGCGGCGGGTCTTGGTTCTCTCTTGAAACTTGATACCGACGTTGTTTACCAAGCCATCGGTCAAGCTCTCCACACCACCTTCGCAACACGTCAATCCCGTAAAGGTCAGATCTCTAGCTGGAAAGCATACGCTCCGGCGTTTGCGGGCAAGATCGGTATCGAAGCGGTGGATCGCGCGATGCGCGGCGAAGGCGCGCCAGCTCCGATCTACGAAGGAGAGGATTCCGTCATCGCTTACATGTTGGACGGCAAAAATGGTTCATACCAAGTGCCGCTTCCTGAAAAAGGCGAAGCAAAGCGCGCGATCATGGATACATACACAAAAGAACACAGCGCTGAGTACCAATCTCAAGCGTTGATCGACCTTGCGTGCCGCATGCGTCAAAAGATTACTAACTTTGATGACATTGCGCACATCATGATCCACACCAGCCACCATACTCACTACGTGATTGGCACAGGCGCGGGCGATCCACAGAAAATGGATCCAAACGCAAGCCGCGAAACACTCGATCACTCCATCATGTACATCTTCGCGGTAGCTCTCCAAGACGGCGAGTGGCACCACGTGAAGAGCTACGCGCCTGAGCGCGCGAAGCGTCCAGACACCGTAAAACTCTGGCACAAAATCGAAACATGCGAAGATCCAGAGTGGACGAAGCGTTACCACGAAACAGATCCAAGCAAAAAAGCGTTTGGCGCGCGCATCGAAATCACCATGAAAAACGGTGAGAAGTTGATCGACGAAATGGCGATGGCGAACGCGCATCCTCTTGGCGCGCGTCCATTCAAGCGCGAAAACTACGTGAACAAGTTCAAAGTTCTTACCGACGGCATCATCACCGACGCGGAATGCAAGCGCTTCCTCGACGTGGTGCAAAATTTAGCGAAGCTCACAGCGAAAGATATGTTTGAGCTGAACGTTCAAGTGGATCTCAAGAAGCTTGAGAGTCACGAGCGTGATACACGGGGGATCTTCTAATGTTGTTTGGGAAAAAGAGCGGCGCGGAAAAGCGCGCCGACCTTCGACAAAAGTTGGCGAGTGGCCGCTTGCTGCGTTTTCCCGGCTCCTATTCACCGATGGTGTCGATGCTGATTGAACAAAAAGGTTTCGACGGTATTTACATCTCGGGCGCGGTGCTTTCAAATGATTTGGGCCTGCCGGATATCGGCATGACCACGCTCACGGAAGTGGCGCAACGCGGTCGTCAGATCGCGCGTACCACCGAGCTTCCCAGCATCATCGACATCGACACGGGTTTCGGTGAGCCGATGAGCGCGGCGCGCACGGTGCAAGAGATGGAAGAAATGGGCATTGCCGGCTGCCATCTTGAAGACCAGGAGAACCCGAAGCGCTGTGGTCACCTCGATAACAAAAACGTGGTGTCCCGTGAAGTGATGGTGAAAAAAGTTCGCGCCGCGGCACAAGCAAAACGCGACAAGAACTTCCTCATCATCGCGCGCACCGACTCGCGTGCGAGCGAAGGTCTGGAAGCGGCGATTGATCGCGCGAAGGCTTATGTGGACGCGGGCGCGGAAATGATTTTTCCGGAAGCGTTGCAGGATGAGAAGGAATTCGAGGCGTTTCGTAAAGCCATCAAAGTTCCTCTCCTGGCAAACATGACTGAGTTCGGTAAATCACGCTTGTTGAGTTACGACACGCTCAGCAACCTTGGTTACAACGTTGTTATTTATCCTGTGACGACTGTGCGTCTCGCGATGAAGGCCGTGGAAGATGGTCTTGATCACATAATGAAGACGGGTTCACAGGAAGAAATTCTCGACCGCATGCAACATCGCAAGCGGTTGTATGAAATCCTCCACTACGAGGATTACAACGCATTCGATCAGAGCATTTTTAACTTCAAAGTGTAAGGACGGTGACCATGTCGGAAGAAAAAACCGTAAACGTGAAAAAAGGCCTCGAAGGCGTCGTTGCTGATACCAGCGCCGTTTCCAAGGTGATGCCAGAGATTAACTCGTTGGTATACCGCGGCTATCCCGTTCAGGATCTCGCGGAAAACTGCCGCTTTGAAGAAGTAGCGTACCTCTTGTGGCACGATGATCTTCCCAACAAAGCGCAGCTTGAAGATCTCGAGAAAAAAGAGCGCAGCTACCGCAGCATCAGCAAAGATCTTTTGGATGTGATCAAGAAATTTCCAAAAGACGCGCATCCGATGGACACACTCCGCACCGGCGTGAGCTTCCTCGGTATGGAAGATAAGCGTGTATGGGATAACAGTGTTGAAACGAACCTCGACAAATCCATCCAATTGATGGCGAAAATCCCAACCATCATTGCGGCGGCCTACCGTCACAAAGAAGGTAAAGAATACATCGCTCCGCGCACAGACCTAAGCATGAGCGAGAACTTCTTCCACATGTGCTTTGGTGAAGTTCCTCACAAAGACATCGTGCGCGCGTTCGACGTTTCCTTAACGCTTTACGCGGAACACGGCTTCAACGCTTCGACCTTCGCGGCTCGTGTGATCGCGTCGACAACATCTGATATGTACTCCGCGGTTGTAGGCGGCATCGGCGCGTTGAAAGGTCCATTGCACGGTGGTGCGAACGAGCAAGTGATGCACATGCTCAAGGAAATCGACGATCCGAAAAAAGCCACACAGTGGATGTTGGATGCGTTGAAGAATAAGAAGAAGGTGATGGGCTTCGGTCACCGCGTTTATCGCAGCGGCGACTCCCGCGTTCCAACCATGAAGAAGTACGCCCAAAGCCTTGGTAAGCTGAAAGGCGAAACCAAGTGGCAGGAAATGTCTGACGCTCTTGAAGCGGTGATGGTGAAAGAGAAGGACATTCACCCGAACCTCGACTTTCCCGCGGGTCCTGCGTACTACCTGATGGGCTTTGACATCGACATGTTCACGCCGATCTTCGTGATGGCGCGTATCACGGGCTGGTCCGCTCACGTGATCGAGCAGAGCAAAGAAAACCGCCTTATCCGTCCTCTGTGCCAATACACTGGCCCAGGCGAGCGTAAGGTGAAGCCTCTCGCGACGCGATAGGCGAGAGACAAAGAAATGCGAAAGGCCGCTCAACTGTGAGCGGCCTTTTTTATTGTGATCATTTGAGGGTAAGTTTTGCCATTGAGTCGTTTTTTTTCGCGATGACTCCGATTGCCAATAGGCCGAATCCTCTGAGCAATGTCGCCGTAAGATTCTTGTAAAACAATCAAAAGATCCATTTTTTTTAAAGTACCCAAAAAACGTTCCGAATGAGGGGCGGCAGTTGTTTTTCGAGGTAAGAGTTAAAGGAGAATTGATTGTGAAAAAGAAACATAGATTGCACATGAAACTTGGCGTCGCATCCTTGCTGCTCGTCGCGGCAGGATGCTCAAAATCCAGTAGCAAGGATGGTGGAACCGACGGTGGAACGAACTCAGGAGAAGTTTCTGATCTTAAAGGTCTGAACTTAAGCTCCGTTTTAGCTCTCGATCTCCCTGCATCCGTTAAGGGTACAGGAACAGCGGCATCATTGAGTTTTGCTGACGAAGTTAAATCTTTTGAAGCCTGTGAGCTTCGGCAAAAAGTACGCGAAGCCTTGAGTAACATCTCTCAGGCCGGAAGCATGATCTGTCATCTCGAGCAGGCATCGCTTAAATTCGGCAAAAAATATAACGTGAAGTTCCCGACCATGGGCACTCCCGGTGGAGAAACACCTCCCGGGGGCCCTGGCAATGTACCTCAAGGACCAGGACCAGGACCGGGAGAAATGCCTCCAGGTGGACCAGGCATGCCACCTCCGATGCCAACCCTTCGCCTTGCCGGCCCAACAATGCCAGAGTCACTGCAACTTTGGATTGATGATTCCAAAAAAGCTGATGGCGTGTTGAAGGTGTACATGTGCACAGACAAGAAGCTCACCCAGTATTTCGAAATCACGGGTACTGCCGCGGGAAAAGCAAAAGGTAAAATCATGATGAAGGGTGATATGAATATGGGATCCATGTCCCTGTCCTATCATCGAGCCGCGTTGTTCGATAACAACTTCACAGCCGATGGAAAAACTTCCATCACGGTGAAGGAGTTGATGTCCATTTCTTCCGACCAATTCGGCACGGAGTCGATGCGTCGCCTTCTAGCTCTCGACTTAGACAAAGCGGGAGTGAGCAAAGTGACTGGTTCCATCGCCGGTAACCAAATGGGCGTCGACCAAGCGTTTGCGTCAGTAGGTATCTTCTCAGAGACATTTGGTGCCGCTGTCGCGAAAGGCAAGGCTCAAGGCGGTACTGAAGTTGGTTCGGAGTTCAGCAACAAATCCTATTTCGATGGCGCGGGCTATGTTGTGGATCCAGCGAATCACAGTGATGTGTTCGGTGAAGGTAAGATCCTTAATATCGATACAACTGCCGTACCAGGATATCTTTCCGCTGACTTCAAACCGGAAGATTTCCCCGCTGGCGCGTGGGACTGCTCAGGAACCGAAGAAGATTTTGACTTGAATCCAACCAGCGGCGGTCAGGCGTCGTGCGACGAAGAGTGGAATCAAATCCCAGATACAAACTGCTTCGACCCGGCAATGTTCCAGCATGGCCCAGCAGCGGAAATCCCAACATCTGACGTCCCACCCGAAGATTTTGAAGAAGTTCCGGCTAAATAAGCTTTCATCGGGCAGGGCGTAAAAATCGTAAGAAAGACGGCTCCGTAAGGGGCCGTTTTTTTGCGCGCGCCGTCCATCGCAGGCGTAATGATTTTGTCATCTTTTCATAACCCCACGTCGCCACGCCTAAAACTCTGTCTAGAAAATGACAGTTAAGGCA
>CAYOJQ010000065.1:0-16763 GCA_964404325.1 uncultured Oligoflexales bacterium | reverse complement strand
TAATGCCACAGGGAAACTAGAATGGCTAGTGGATTAGGTTAAGGGGGGAAGGTCAACGGTTCTTTCCCACTAATTTCATCTCTCGGTGATAGTCGTCAATTTTGTTGTTGGTCGGAATTGTCGATCGATGCTTGAGTTAGAAAAATCTGGAGGCATCAATTGCCTAGCCCATGTTTCCTAATTTCTCAACTCAACTCACGTGGAACGAAAGCTTCATTTCACTTGCTCCTGCAAAATTTCACATTCCTGCTCGGAGAGTTTTCCGCGACCATGGAGAGGATTTCCCACATCTGAACCACGTTCCAAACTTGGGAAACAATCTCAACAGGGAGCCTTTACGGCCGACGCCGGGACAACGAAGGTCCCTTCGTTTTCTGAAGGAATTTCTTAGTGAATTTTGACTAGCCACAGGAACCTTGCAGAAGCTCAGGGACCTCATCTGTCCCCGTGCCGCGCGATAAGGACTCGGCGCTATAAGAGAGAACAGAAAGCCTTTCCCAAAGATGGGAAATCTCAATCGGCAGCTTTGGAAAACGATAAAAAGAGCTCCTGCATTTTTACGCGGGGGAGAAAGCGGATGGATATGTCCGATGAACGAGGATTTGCGGAACGACTGAACGGTCTTATGAAAGAACGAAACATGACGGTGCGGGAAGCGGCGAAGGCAAGCGGCGTTGCGATCTCAACCCTACAGAACTGGCGTGCGGGACAAACACCATCCAATTTCATGGCGATTCGCAAGCTAGCGAATCACCTTGGCACCACGCTGTCATTTCTTCTTACGGGGGAACACGATGAAAGCAATGGGGCCAATTCCATAACAGAAGTGCTGCAAGACGACGGCGAAATGCTGCGGGGTATTTTTCAAATTGAGATTCGCAGGCTCATCCCGCGTCCTAGCCGGTTTAACGGCGGCGCGGATTCATGAGTTTGGCGTTCCTGCCGATACTCCCCATAGGGGGACCGATGCGGGGACGAAACCACAAACTTGCGCGCACGATCGTTATGTACCATCTCATCGCCAATTCGAGGCGCGGGATGACAGCCAAGCAGTTACACGCGGCGATGGAAGATCGCGGGTTTTCGAGTGATCTTAAAACTGTGCGTCGCGATATTGCCGGTCTGCAGCAAGCTTCTATTCCTATCTTTGAAAGTGGTAAGGACGAGACCAACGCCGCGATCTGGAAATTAGATCCATCCCATAATTTTCTTGAAACACTCTCACTCGACAAAAAAGAACTCTGGTCTCTCTACCTATCAAAATCGTTCACCCGATTATTCAAGCAAGCGCCTTTTCTGAAGTCGGCGGTTACAGCTTTTGGCAAGATCGAGGCGAAACTCGATCAACGCCTACGCAGTCATATGACAGAACTTGAAGAGACCCTCGCTTTCGGCAACCTCCCTCATGCGACGCAGGGAGTCTCGTCCGAAGTTCAGGAATGCATCCAAACCGCATGCGCTGAACGTCATATTCTTGAAATCACCTACTCACGGGCTGGGCGTGTGTCGACGCGTCTCGTGGGACCGCACTTTAAATTCTTTCAGGGCGGTGCGTTTTATCTTTACGCGGAAGATCTTACCGACGGCAAAACAAGGCTCTTCGCGCTGGCGCGAATCACGGCCGCTCGTATGACGGAAACTGTCTATGCAAAACCAGCCTTATCCCCTGATGCCTTGAAAACTTCCTTTGGTTCGTTCGTTGGCGATGGAACGGTAACAAAGGTTACTCTTCTCGCCCAACCTGCCGCCGCCCAATACATTATGGAACGCAATTTTCACGATTCTCAGCGCTTATCCGAAGCGTCCGATGGAATGTCAGAAATTACCTTCCACCTTTCCCTCACTCCCGATTTCGTGAGCTGGATTATGGGTTTTGGCAGCGCCGTTAAAGTGATGGAGCCAGCGGAATTGCGCGAGCGGTTAGTACAGGCAGCCGAAGACATTCTAAAGCGCTACCAGACGAAGACATAGACCACCCCTCACCTGCGAGCATGCCCCTCATGCTGCCCAAGGACCCTGGTTGTCCCACCCATCTCCGATAAAGCTTCTCGGCAACATTAGGAGGTAGCGATGAAATCCTGCTCAAATCACCAAGTCCATCTCCAGATAGTTTGGAAGCAACCCCACCAGATGGCGTTCGATCAAGCTGTCGGCAGGTTGCGCATCACCTTCCGAAAAGAATCCCATCGCCGCATGTTCCTCTCAAGGAATTACAAAACCATCTCAGACCTTGAAACGGCTCTTAAGCGTTATAGAGTTTTTGGGGATTTAAGTTTCTAGATTAATCAGTGCGTTGGCTTCATAATCGAAGAAACAAGGAGATTCAGCATAAGAGAAAACAATGTCCTCCTTTAAAATCACCAAAACTCGTTACATCAAAGGCCTGCAGTGCCCACGCCTGTTATGGTGGACGGTACACGAGCCGGAATCACCCGAGCTTGTTCCCGATGTGGCGACACAACATCGTTTTACTGTTGGCGACGAGATCGGAGCGTTGGCGCGGAAGGAATTCGCCGACGGGGTGCTGGTGGAAAATAAAGAAGACTTCCCCAGTTGGCTTGCCGCAACTCAGCGCGCGCTTAAGGGTGCTCGGAAGATTATTTTTGAAGCGGCGTTTTCGGATGAGGATGTGTTTGTTGCCGCCGACATGATCCGCGAGACGTCGGATGGATGGATTTTAACGGAGGTTAAATCAAGCCTCGATCCCAAGCTCCCTCACATCGACGACTTATCCATCCAGATGTGGGCACTCCAGCAGCAGGGCATTCAAGTTCAACGCGCGGAAGTCATGCACCTCAACCGCGACTTCCGGTTAAGCGCAACCGAGCCCCTATTTCAGACAGCGGATTTGACAGCCCAGGTTATGGAGCGCCTGCCCCAAGTCGCAAAAAAAGTAACAGCGTTTAAGCAGATGTTGGCCTCACCTCTTCCAGATCAGGCCATCGGCGCCCACTGCAATACGCCTTATCCATGCCCATTCCGAGATCGCTGCTGGCCGCAGCTTCCTAAAGAGCACATCCGCAATCTTTACTATCTCGATGAAGAAAACATTCAGACGCTCGAAAACGATCATGGCATCAGCGACATGACCGCCATTGCGAACGAGATTAAACTAAACATCACGCAAAAGCGGCAGATTGCAGCAATCAAGACAGGTGTCATTCAGGTTGAAAAGAATTTGGAACGCGATCTGCAGAAATTAAATTACCCGATCGCCTACGTGGACTTCGAAACCATTGGCCCCGCAATTCCGCTATGGAATAAGTTAAGTCCATACCAGGCTTGTCCTGTGCAATTTAGCTGTCATATCGAGCAAGCTGATGGGTCGGTGACGCATCATGAGTGGCTGATCGCCGGCGCGGAAGATCCTCGTCCAGAAATTGCGCGGGCATTGTTACAAGCAACAAGCTCCGCGACCTGCCTCGTGTCCTATAACGCGAAGTTTGAAAAAAAATGTGTCGACCTACTTGCGGCATCCGTGCCTTCTTTGTCAGCAGAGCTTTTAGCATTGAAAGACAAGTTCATCGATCTACTGCCGATCGTACGCAACAATGTTTATCATCCCGACTTTAACGGTAGCTTTAGTATTAAGAGCGTTCTACCCGCTCTCGTTCCACAAATGAGTTACAAAGATCTCGCAATCGGCGAGGGACACACAGCAACGGTAAGGCTGGAACAGCTTGCCAAGGGCGCACTGGATGCCGCGGCAATCACCGCAATTCGCCGTGCACTACTCGAGTATTGCAAGCTTGATACTTGGGCGATGGTTCTCCTGAAGAGAAAACTAGAAGAACTCGCTATGCATCAAACCTAATAGCAAATAATTCAACTAGACTTTCCAAGGCTGGAATTTTTTCCTTAATTTTCATGCTGTTATACTAATGGAACAAATTGGCAATACATATTAATTGCTCAAATGAGCATTTTCAGTGGTTTATAGCAATAGCAATGTAGTATACTGTAATTGTCATTAAGAATAATATTAGTAGATAACAACAATTGAAAAGTACAAAAATCACATTGGGCGGACTGAGTAGACAAGAGCGCCACCTATTGGCAACTGTCCGTCGCGAAGGCATATCGATCATCAACAATGAAGTATTGACTGAACGTGCGGGCCTGTCACGGGCCGCAGCAAACCAAGCGCTTTTGCGTCTAGAAAAAAAAGGTTGGCTTCAACGCGTTAAACGGGGTCAGTACGTTCTCGTTGATCTTACTTCCACCGTACCCACCCCCATCATCGAGGATGCTTTAGCCCTCGCGATGGATTTATTTTCTCCTTGTTATCTGACTGGTTGGACTGCCGCCGAGCATTGGGGGTTGACAGAACAAATATTTAACTCCGTTTTAGTTCACAGCGCCACATATCAACGTGCATCTGAAAAAAAAGCGGGTGGCATCAAATTCGTAATACGCCGGATCAAATCAGATGAAATTTTTGGAACAAAAACTATTTGGTCATCAAACCGCAAAGTTGAGATGGCCGACAAGCCTCGCACCATCATCGATATTTTGAACCGTCCAGAAGATGGCGGAGGAGCCGAACTAGCTTACGAAATCTGCAAAGCGTATCTAAGCTCTCCAGAAGCAAACTCCACAGCACTTCTAGAGTATGCAGAGCGCCTTGATAATCGAGCAATTTTTAAAAGACTAGGATTTGTCGCCGAGCAAGCGACTCCTTCAAAAACGAGTCTAATCGCTGCTTGTCACCAGAAAATATCCAAGGGACTAAGTCTTTTTGATCCCACAGGCCCACAGAAGGGGCGCATATATTCAAGATGGAATCTCCGTGTAAATATCACATTCGGAGCTTCATAAATGATCACCAAAGAGCAACTTCTTGGCCTCGCAACTGAACTCGGCCTTTTATCTACCACAGTAAACAAAGACTACGCACTTGGTTGGTTACTGGTCGGGATTGGCGAACATCCCGTGCTGTCAAAATGGGTATTCAAAGGCGGGACATGCCTAAAAAAAGCTTACTTTGACACCTACCGCTTTTCGGAAGATCTAGATTTCACAGTCCCACAAGAGGAGCCCTATGACCGATCTCTGATCCTCCAGGCGCTGAAAGAAGCAGGGGACATTGCTTACGAAAAGTCCGGGGTTGAATTTTTAAAAGATGAAATCCAGGTGAACGAAAGTGTAAACAAACGACAAGCTCAAACATTCGCCATCAAGGTCCCCTTTCAAGGACCGCTTCGCCAAAATAATAAATCAATCCAACGCATCACATTTGACATCACCCAAGACGAGATATTGGCGGCAACTCCAGACCTGCGAACGATATTTCACGGATATTCCGACGCGCCAACTCCACCTGCAAAAGTCAGATGCTATTCTATCAACGAAATCATCGCTGAGAAAACACGAGCGCTATATGAACGCCAAGGACGGTCAAGAGATGTCTATGACGCTGTAAATATCAGCCGCAATTTTCGCAAAGAGATCGATGCGAGCGAGGCAAAACGCATCCTCGAGGAAAAGTTCAGGTTTAAGGATCTACCATTCCCAACGGTGGATCTGATTTTGGCACGAATCGACCATGACCTCCTAAAGCAGAGCTGGTCGCACCAGCTTGCACATCAGTTACCGGCCCTTCCCCCAGTCGATAGTTTCATTACAGATTTAGAAGAAGCTCTCAAATGGTGGATTGAAGGCCGCTTGGCTCCGATGCTCGCATCAGTACCGTTGAAAACAGGGGAAGTGATTCAGGCGAAAGAAAGGTTTTCTTCCCTATATCCCATCGGCCGCGGCTCTTTGGGTTATGCGCCATCACTATTGAATCAAATTAGATTCGCAGCTAGAAATCAAATGTGCGTTGCACTTACCTATGGAGGAGTGACGCGGGTCGTTGAACCGTACTCCCTACGCATTCCGAAAACAGGGAATTTACTTCTGTATGCGTATGAATTGCTTAGAGGCAATGCTCCTGGAGGCGGAATTAAGGCATTTAAAGTCGTCGAAATCCAGCAAGTCCAGGTGACAAATCGTGCTTTTAGTCCCAGATACCAGGTTGAACTTTGAATCGATCAATCCGCGAAACCCGGCCAAAGACGGCGAGAGTCTCCCCCCGCCCCTTCCCATAACAGGATCTACCCGCGACTCTTCGCTTTCTTCACTTCCTGATCGATTAACTGCTGAAGAAACTCGGGTCCAAATTGCGTTAATGGATGTCCGTTCACAAAGAAGGATGGCGTTGCCCGCACTCCCAACGATTTTCCGTCGTCGATATCCTGCTGAATGATTGCCGCGATCTTGGGATCATTCATATCGGCTTTAATCTTTTCAACGTCGAGACCGATCTCAGGCAGATACGTCCAGATCAACTCGGGCTTAGGATCATGGTGGCTCCCCCAGTTTGGCTGATTTTGAAACAGTAGTTCCAGAGTCTCCCAGTATTTGTCTTGTTTACGTGCGGCTTCAAGAATCTTAACAACAAAGACAGAATTGTGATGAAACGGTGCGTAACGAACGACCAGCTTCACGTCACCTTGATACTGCGCCAACAATTGTTTCACGTGGGGATAAAAAGCGCGGCAGCTTTCGCATTCAGGATCCAAGAACTCAACAACGGCCACTGAAGCGTTTTCACTTCCCATGGTCGGAGAATAATCCCGCACGAATTTGTTGGCATTCTCCTGCGTGACGACAGTCATCTTTTTCTCTTCCGAATCGCTGTAGAACGCAGCGGCAACCGCAAACAGCAGCACGAGAGCCATAGCGACTACAATAACAAAGGCCTTCTTATTCTTCATTTACGCGATTCCTTATAGATCAGGGCAAGACACGCCAAAATAATGGTGAAAGAAAACAAAGACAATAACGGTATCGTCACAAAACCAAACCACTGAATGAAAGTGGTCGTGCAGGAAATTCCTTGAACGCAGGGCGCCGCGCTCTCCGGTATCACCTTGTAATAGAGCAGGTTGTGGTAGACGGCTACCAGCCAGCCAATGGAAACAAGCGGAAACGAATATCTAATCACCCTCTTATCAAATGGAAACAGCCCCGCCACGAAAATAAGAACCAGAGGGTACATACAAATCCTTTGGTACCAGCACAACACACACGGCGGGAATTTCATCACCTCGCTAAAGAAAAGGCTGCCCAGCGTCGAAACGGTTGCAAGGAGCCAGCAAACAAACAGCAATGCCCAAACACGCTCATTTTCTGCGACAAGTTTTTTCACGCCTCAGCCACCTTGGTTAATCTCGCTCAGCGCTTTTCTGCGGATTTTTGTTTTTGAACGACGTTTTATAGCATTTGCTTGCATGGTAGGAAACAAAAGGCAGCCCCATATGATCGGACTGCATTAAGTTAAGAATAAGCTAAGAACCGTTGACCGCGGCAAAAAAATCCCCTCCCATCTCCCCATCAAGAAGCTTCACTTAAAGGATCTCGATGCATCTTATCTGAATGATCAAACTTCTCTTCACCCGAGCCCAGCTCAAGGCGCATCGAAACAAAACGCAAAACATCATTGAGGCTAATCACTCCCACAACGTGATCTCCCTCCACCAGCATCATGCGATCACTCTTGAGACGACTCATTTTCTTGAACGCAGAAAATGCGCTTTCCTTGCTTTCAATCGTATTTTCTTCACTCAACGGCTCAAGAACATCCTTCACACGTACGTCCGACCACTCGGATCGCGGGATATTTCGCACGGATGCCAACCGAACACAACCGACCAGCTTGTTAGAAGCATCCACGACTGGAAATAGGCGGTGCTGATAGCGATAAAAATAGTTTTCGACGAGATCCGCGATTGTCGCTTCTTTTGGCACCGCGACAAGCTCCTCCTTAATCAGCTGCCGCACGGGAACATCTTCAAGACCCCCTTTGACAAGAAGTTGGGCATACGAAGATTGCGCGGCGAAACGAATAAACAGTCCAATCAAAAAATACCAAATACCACCGATGAGATTTCCAGAGATGAAAGCAAGGAAGCCCAACACCATCAGAATGGTGCCAAAACCGAGCCCTACCCGCGATGCAACGCGCGTCGCCCATTGCAGGCGCCCTTTCCAGCCCCAAAGAATCGCCCGAAGTAAACGGCCACCGTCGAGAGGAAATGCGGGAATGAGGTTGAAAATCGCCAATATCAGATTGATGCGCCACAAGTATGAGAAGACAGCGATGGCGATGACGCTCCATTGCAGTTGCGTCGCCACAGTCGCTAAACCGTAACAAACGGCCGCTATGCCGATGCTGGCAAGGGGCCCGGCACCAGCCATAAGAAATTCCGTTTTGGCGTTGGGTGGCTCATCAGACATTTCCGCAACGCCACCCAGCATCCACAGTGTGATACCTTTCATGGGCAATCCATAGTGACGCGCAACCAAGGCGTGACAGAATTCATGGATGATGATGGACGCGAAGAAGCCAAAAGCGGCGAGCGCCGCCATCCATACATAAGAACGTGTTGGCATATTTGGATACTGACTCGGAAAGAGCGACACAGCCAAAGACCAGATAATGAGAACCACAATGATGACCCAACTGATATCAATGTTGACGTCAAATCCCGCAAGCCTGAGGACTTTAAATCGTTTATAGAACATAGAGCCCATCCTCCACCCGTTCCTTGAATTGTGCTGCAATATCGTGACTAACAAGCTAAAACTATAAGCCTGGGTGTTTCTGGCACCCTAGTGATCCGTAGAATAGACCTAGCCAGGACTAGCTTTGAAACCATTCGATCTGAAAGCCACATGCGCCGCAATTGCCGCGGCGGTTCTTATGGCAACTATTGGCGTGATCGCGCGTAAAACCGGCGTTCCGGCTGAAGCCTTGACGTTTTTTCGTCTTTTTTTCGGCGCCCTATTTATGGGGCTCTTTCTTCTCGTAACATTCCAAGGCACATGGATCCGTCGTAGACCGCCGTGGCCTGTTCTCCTGAACGGCGCTTTGCTCGCCGCGTTTATTGTTTTTTACATTCAAGCGGTAACCTTCACGACGATGGCCACCGCCATTTTACTCGTGTACTTAGCGCCGGTGCTGGCTTCCGTGTTTGCGCACTTTTTTCTTGGAGAGAAACTGGGACGAGTCGCCTTCGCATGCATCATGCTTGCTCTTCTTGGTTTTGCCATGGTCATGAACTTTCATATCGACGTCACATCCGATACCTCGCATCTAAAAGGGGTTGGGTTCGCGTTGCTCGCCATGCTTGCCTATGCGTCGTTTATTCTACTGAATCGCCACATGGGCTCATTCGTTCATCCCTACACGAGCACGTTTTATCAACTTCTCGCGGGCGCGGCGGTGATGCTGCCGTTCGTGGTGATCGCGAAGCCCACTTTTCATGGCGAACAATGGCTTTGGCTTACAGCGGCGGGATTCTTTCCCGGTTTCCTGGCGGTACTTTTTTCCGTGGTTGCACTAAAACAACTCCGCGCCTCAACCTTTGGCACATTGAGTTATTTCGAACCGCTTGCTGTCGTGGCGTTTGGCAGTATTTTTTTTGATGAGTTTCTTTCACCGATGCAGTGGGCGGGCTGTTCCATGATTCTCATTAGTGGAGCGTTCTCAGCGTTCTTTGGAGGACGCCTTGGCGCTCCCACAAGTGTTAAGGGCTGCAGATACCGGCATTCTTAGCAAGTATCCCATCGTGGAAGCTTTTGATGTGCAAGACAACCGGCGACCAGTGTTCGTCTCGGATCTGAGTGCTTAAAAATAACCTGCTCGCCACCCAAAGCCTAAGGAGAGAAATCTCTTGGGCTTTTTTTCAATCCTTGTCATTCTATGAACCGAACCATAGATTGTAGGAGAAAAGGCATGACAACGACTCCCATCGCCAATGTTTCGGATACAGCTCTTTGGGTCGCTGCCTTTCGCGCTCTTGAAAGTGAACGACCGGATGCACTTTTTCAGGATCCGCTCGCCGCGACCCTGACCGGTGAACGGGGACGCGAAATCGCCAGGAAGATGCCCTATCCAAAGATACTCGCTTGGATGATGGCGGTGCGAACAGTCGCCATTGATCGCCTTGTTTTTGAAGCCATCGCCGCGGGCGTTGATACGGTGGTGAATATCGGCGCTGGTTTGGATACGCGACCTTATCGCCTCGATCTTCCCCAAGATCTGCACTGGATTGAGATTGATTTTCCTCACATCATTGACTTGAAGAATACCAATCTGTCGCGGCAAACGCCGCGCTGTCAGATGTCACGTTTTGGACTGGACGTATCGGATCGCTCAGCAGCCGGTCGTCTCTACAGTGAGATCGGTTCACAAACAAAGAAGGCGTTGGTGATCACAGAAGGCGTGGTCTATTACCTGTCCGTGGAAGAGGCGGGCTTCTTAGCTCAAGACCTTCGTAAAATCTCAAGCTTTCGTTTTTGGATTCAAGACTATCGTAAAACGAATAAAAATATGCGTAGCCCCGCCAAATTAAAAAAGAAGCTCAAAAACGCGCCATTCCGCTTCAACCATCCTGACCCTCTCGGCTTTTTTTCGGAATTTGGCTGGCAGGTGCGAAGCAATATTTTGGCTGTTGATGAAGCGGATAGACTGGGCCGACCATTTCCGATGCCTTTCCCATGGAAGCATTTGGCGCGATTCATTCCAGAACATCGACAGGAACAAGCACGTCAAGCCATGGGTTATGTTTTGTTTGAACAACGACCCTAAGCATAGATGGCGCCAGCACCGGTGCGAGAGGACCTCTTTTTGCAATGCCTAGCCAGTTTGTAGAGGCAAAAAGACGGCCCCTTTGCGCAACAGATGGAGCTCCTAAGCTTGGAGCGAACGGCTCAGCGAAGCGAAGAAAGTCGGCGGACGCGGCGACGTGAAATACTCATGTATGCCGCCGCTACGATTGTATTCATTGGCTTAGCGGCTATCTCTGGATACTTCGGTTTCAAAATCCCCGAAGGGATCCAACGCTCAACTCCAATCTGGCTAAATGGCGGCATTTATTTGGCGCTCTACTACGTGTGGGGAACTCGCGCCATTCCCACAATCGTGGTTGCCTCCCTTATCACAAACGTAGGTTTTGCTGGACGCCCTCTCTGGATTTCCCTCCTTTTGGCTTGCAGCAGCATTATCGGCGTGCACTTCGCCTCGATGTTCATGAAGCCCCTGTATAAAACAAAACAAGATGACGAAACATACGACTTCTCAGAAGCAGCGCGCCTAACTGTCGCGGCGCTTATTATGCCCCTGCTGAATTCCGTCACCGGAACAACTTATGTGGCGGTGACCAATCATATTCCCGCATCGGAAATCATATCTGTTTTCACAAAGTGGTGGCTTGGATTCTTCTTGGGGATTCTTCTGGTCACACCGTTGTTCCTTACATGGTGGCGCGATAGGACAACATCCGTAAGGGCATTGCTCAAATTTGCAGGAGTGATTCTTCTTACCTCCCCCATCCTCTATGTGATCTTTTTCACACCACGGGAAGACGGTTTTCTTTTTGTCATCTTTCCCATCCTCATCGGTACGGCATGGGTACTCCCACGCAATCTTTTTCTGACCTTCGTTCTCCTCCTGAATATTACCGCCATTGTTGCGACATCCATGGGGTTCGGGCCGTTCCGCGCAGGTTCCTTTGGCGGCAATATCACCAACCTGCAGATTTTTTTAGGCACAGTGTCGATCACTGCCGTGACGATGGAAGGATTCCGGCAAAACACTTCCTTGCGCGCTCCTATCATTGCCCTTCTTTGCGGATGGCTATTGAGTGGAACCATCTATTATTTGTTTTCCGAAGGTCAGAACATGAAGGATGCCCAACAAGCAAAAGTGCTCGCTACGGACTTGGAATATGAAATCACGGAACGCTTGAATGTCTACGTCAACAATCTTCAGTTGGTGGCTCATTTTCTAGAGAACACGAAACAGGTCGAGCATGAGAAGTGGCTGCTATATTTTAATAGCGTGAACGCCACTCAACGATATCCCGGCATTGGCAGCGTAGGAGCCATTTACAAAGAATCACGGGAATGGATGGATTTGAAGCCTCCGCTTACCACCGATCTAAATTTTTCGGCGTCAAGCGCAACGCCCATCTTAACCACGAACTTTACCGCACTGATGAATCAAGGGGACAGAGACAAGATCGCCCTTTATATACCATTCTATGAGGGCCAAACACCCTCGGGCCGTGATGCCGCGCATTTAGCAGGCTTTATCTTTAGCCCCGTCAACTTTGAACATTTCTTCGACTCTGTGGTCAATCAAACGTCGCAGCAAATGGCTTTAACGGTCTTCGCGGGAACGAAGGCGGCTGGAATACCAATCTTTGTCTCCGATGCAGTCCCTATACAACCTGAACGAGGTTTTGACTTCATTTCGACCATTCATTTGGCTCATTTTCCCATCACGATTGGATGGCAGCGCTCCGAATCATTCGTTTCCTCTCGTGATCTTTCTGGCGTTATCCTTAGTTCGACCGCCAGTCTCTTGACGCTTCTTCTTGCGAGCATCTTCGTCAACCTTCAGCTTGTCGGTCAGCGAGCGGAACGCATCGCTAGGGAGAAATCTAAGGAACTTGAGAAACAGAGAATGGTGGCGACGCACTCGGCGAAGATGGCTTCTCTTGGAGAAATGGCTGGAGGGATTGCTCATGAGATCAACAATCCTCTCGGCATCATTCGCGGCACAAGCCAGATGCTCCAGAGGACTTACAGGAACAATAAGAGCTCCGAAGTACGCACACTCAAAGGCCTGAAGGCCATCGAGGATACATCAATGCGTATCTCCAAGATCATCAAAGGTCTGCACACCATTTCTCGTTCTGGAGAGAATGATCCGTTTTTGCCCGAAGACCTTCATGGGATCGTGGAACAGACTCTCGGTTTGTGTCGGGCACGCTTTACGGCCGCTCAAATCCGCCTCATCGTCGATCCCACTCCCCACGTAACCATCGCCTGCCGCGCCACCCAAATTAGTCAGGTAATTCTCAACCTGCTGAGCAATAGTTACGATGCCGTCATATCCTTGCCGGAGCGATGGGTGAAAATATCCTTTGAATTCCGTCAAAACCGGATCGGGCTGATTGTAACTGATAGCGGTAACAGGATTCCGGAAGATATTCGCGAAAAGGTTTTTCAGCCCTTTTACACCAGCAAGGAAGCCGGCCATGGAACAGGCCTCGGGCTCAGCATTTCCATGAGCATCGCTGAGACTCATCACGGGCGCCTCTACTTGGACGAAGCCGCTCCCCATACTTCCTTCGTTTTGGAACTCCCCTTATCGTAACGCCAAGCGGACAGAATGAATCAAAAAATCCATGGCGCGATTGACATACTGAGTGCTGTCCTAGACAGGTGAGCGGTGATGGCCCGCTCGAAAAACCGATTCCCGGCGAAATTGACATGCATTGAATTTTTCTAGGTCGCGATCCAGGCATGAGATTGATATCTATCGCGAAGGATGAGGCATGACTTGAAGCTTATACATAAGATACTTATGTTCGTGGTTCTACCGACCGTCCTTGGTTGTGTCGGCGTTATTTACAAGGACTACCTCGCGACATCCACTCTTTTGACTCGTTTTGTTCGCATTCACTCGACCACCGAGCTCGATATTCAGGAAACAAAAATCAAGAACTTCTTTTCCGCCAAAACAGCCGCTCTCTCCTTTCTCGCGAATCAAAAAGCCATCAGAGAAGCAAGCACACGAAACGACGTTTCTTCCTATCTCGCCAATCAATTCTTTGCGCTCAAAGAGGGCTTCCACAACTTGATTTTGGTTGATCAGAATGGTCACATCAAAGCTTCCTCTGGAGATATTCAGGTTCTGCCGAACCAAGATCTACTTACTAAAGCACGTGAATTTCAACATTCGGTCGTTATCACCTTACGACGTACGCCCGATAAACCCGCGCTCGTGTTTATCGCCGCCCCCGTTTCCAATCGAGGCGTCTTCTCTGGTTACTTGGGTGGTGTTGTTTCGCTCACCGACATTGAAAAATATATCCGGACGCGGCCCGGGCAAGGGTCAACTTTTTGGTTTATCGTGCCTCTATTGACTAAGGAGTAAAGAACTGAAGCTTTATCGCCTCATCTGGTTGATCGCAGTGATTCCACTGCTTATCGGAGCGATATCCATCGCCACCAAAAGTGCTTTATTCACTCAAAAAATGACCGCATCCTTTCTTGACGACTACGTCCATGACGAGATGGATCTCCAAACAGAGATCGTTGGCGAGTTTTTTCAAAGATCCGTTGATGATCTGAAGATGCTGGCGCAGCAACCGCCCATAAGGCAAGGTTCTATTCCCGAGAAGATAAGCTACTTACGGGAACAATTCGGATTCTTCCTGTACAAGTTTCGAAGCTTCTATTGGGATGAGATGACTGGTGACGTCTATGGCATGGAGGGGATCAAATTCAGCGTTAGAGACCGCGATTTCTATTTGAAGGATTTTCGCCGCGGAAAAGTTGCTATAACAAAAGTCATTAAAGACAAGGCTTCTGGAACAAATGTGATGCTGGTCCTTGTCCCCGTATTTAGCAATGGCAAACAAGTCGGCGGACTAGCGGCTACTGTCAGTATTGAGAGCCTTTTACGGAACGCACTGCGTCGTCCACTCGAATATGGCGGGACCGCGATTCTCATTGACGAAGATCGCCGATTTGTCACAAAAACATCCTCGCCTTCCAGCTTACCGTCAGCCGTTATTGAGACAGTCAGTCGCGATTTGGATCTCAGCACGAAATCCGGAAATATCGGCACCGCGAGACATAAAGTCACGATTGGGGGCGAGGGTCTTCGTATCTATTCCCGCAAGATGTCACCGACGAATTGGACACTCGCGATCATCTTCCCAGAAAAGACACTTATGCAACCTATTGCGTCGATGCAGCGTTCGACCATTATTGTCATCTTGATGGCGCTCACTTTATCTTTCTTTTTAGGCGTATTGCTAAGAAAAGTTATTTTGAACCCTATTCACCGTCTTCAAAGGGCTTACCGCGCTATTTCAAGAGGTGATCTCTCGCTGCGAGAGTCACCAACAAGCAGGGATGAGCTCGCAATGCTGATTAAAAGCTTCAATCAAATGGCGAACAACCTCCGAGCGGAGAAAGAGGCATTCGCTAAAAGCGAAAAAGAGCTTTCACGGGCCATAGAACAAGCTAAAAATGCTTCTGAAGCCAAGTCGCGCTTCATCGCCATCATGAGTCACGAGCTAAGAACACCATTGCAGGGAATCATCGGGGCGGCGGAGTTGATTGAATTGACATCTGACGATCGTGATATCCAGCAGTTCGCCGAACATATTCAACAGACCGCTCAATCACTGGTGCGACACTTAAGCAAAGTTATTAACTTGTCTGACTCTGAGCAGGCCTTTGTGGCAGCCGGGTAGAACCCGCCACTGCGCAATCTTTTTCTATCAAAATAGATTTTGACGGGTGAATAAGTACAAATTCTTGCAACTCGGGGGCTGAGTCAGTTTGATTTTCATTTCTCAAAGGAGTTGGCCATGTTTACTGAAGTCTCTTTGAATGTTGGAACAGCCGAAAACTTCGCTGCCTGCGGGCGCAGATGTGGACGCAGTTGTGGCCGTCGTTGCGGACGCCGCTGTGGTCGCCGCTGCGGCCGTCGTTGCGGTCGCTAGTCACCGCCAGCTAACAACGACATTGGTCACCTTAGTCACGCTAAGGTGACCACCTCGGGTGCAAAAAGCAGCCGCTAGGCAGCTGCTCCTTTTTTCTTGCCGGTGAGTTTCTCTTTTTTGGGAGCTATTCCTTCCGCCACTTCTGTCATTTCCATAGCCACGAGTCGCAACACATCACCTAACGAGACAAGGCCCATCGGCGCCTCCTCTTCATCAACGATGACAACGCGTCGCACACCTTTCTCTTTCATGGTGGAGATAACATCATGAATTCCCGAATCGGCTGATACACAAGTCACGGGGCTAGACATATGATCTTTGGCGTTGCACTTTCCGTGTTCACCGTGTTTGCTCAGACAGCGCACAACAATGTCACGATCAGTGATCACGCCGACGGGTTTTTCATTTTCCACGACCAAAATTGATCCTATGTCATTGTCTTCCATTAATTTTGCTACTTGACCGAGATTGGCCTCCGGACCACACGTCACGAGATCCATTTCTTCGACAAATTCTCTGATAGCCATGGATTTTCTCCTTTTGCACAAAAGGCTTCGGAATGGGCACCATTCACAGAGGAAGCTGCAAGCTGTAAGCCATATTGATTTCGTTGGTCGCGCGCTCCTCACGCTGGTCTCTTATTTGCTATGTCCCGTCATAAAGACAAAGGAGGCGCGATGTTGACAAGATATCCAAATAAAAACGCCAAAATTCTCGTGGCCGTCGCACTCGATGATATGAGTCCACAACTTCTCGAAAATGCCAAATGCCTTTCGGCTAAGACGGGAATGGGTATCCATGTTGTCCATGTCGCTCCTTTTCTTCCCCCTATCTCCCTCGAGTACTATCCGAGCGAACCCATACGGCAAAATGTCATTGAAGAACTCGAAGCGCAGACCATTGCGGAGGCGGAAAAAAAGTTACAAAAACTGATCGCCCCCTTCAACGTCCCCATGACGTATCGTGTGTATTCGAGCCAATTAGGCATCATCGGCCCTATTCTGTCAGCCGCCACTACCGAGAATGCGGCGGCCATATTATGTGGCTGTGGAGAACGAATTCCACGACTCGTCCCAAAAGGGTTTTCCACGGTGCTATCGCTGCTAGCGGAAGGAAACGCCCCTCTCATCGTTGTTGGCCCCGGTATGAATATCCTTCCGGATAGAGAGCAATGTAGGATTTTACTAG
>CAYOJQ010000064.1:0-17321 GCA_964404325.1 uncultured Oligoflexales bacterium | reverse complement strand
GTAACGGTGTTATTTCACCATTTCTTTGAGCTTCTTCGTCAAGATCGGTACTGCTTCGAAAAGGTCAGCAACGATGCCGTAGTCCGCAACAGTGAAGATGGGTGCATCCGCATCTGTGTTGATGGCAACGATAACCTTCGAAGTACGCATACCCGCCATGTGCTGGATAGAACCGCTGATACCGCAAGCGATGTAGAGGTTCGGGTTCACAGTCTTACCTGTTTGACCAACCTGCATGGAGTGCGGTGCATATCCTGAGTCCACCGCGGCACGAGAAGCACCAACGGTTGCGCCAACGACATCAGCACACTCGTTAAGGATCTTGAAGTTATCCGCGGAACCAAGAGCGCGGCCACCGGAAATAATGATGGCTGCTTCTGTAAGGTCAGCCTTTTCGCTTTGACCTTTGCGAACTTCAGTTGTCTTGAGTTGGATGTTGCCAGGGACTTCAAAGTTCAGGGTTTTCGCCGTCGCGGAGCCTTGACCTGATTTGTCACCGGGGAACACGTTTGGACGGATTGTGACGAAAGTGATGGGAGCGTTCTGGGAAGCAAGCTCTGCGAGGCACTTACCTGCGAAGAGTGGCTTGGTCGCAACCACGTTATCGCCTTCCATCTTCATCGCAACGACATCTGTCATCATCGCGCCATCCATGCGAGCGGCGAGACGTGGGAAGAGATCGCGACCCATCGGTGTGGCGACGCCAAGAACAACTTTGGGGTTTTCTTGTTTGATGGCTGCTTCAACAGCGGCCGCGTAAGCTACTACGTTGTAGTTCGCAAGGGCTGCGTTATCAGCCACAAGGAGCGTGTCCGCGCCATAACCTGCGATCTCGCTTTGCAGGCCCGCTACGTTTTGACCAACGAGCATGGCAGTGACATTTGCGGCGGAACCAGCAAGTTTCTGTGCAAGGGCCAAAGCTTCGTGGGAGTTATGTTTTAATTTTCCGTTTCTTTGCTCAACAAATACCAAAATTTTCATGATTGGTTCCTTGACCGTTAGAGGACCTTGGCTTCTTCACGCAGCAACTTCACCACTTTTGTCACCATCTCTTCTACGCTCTCGCCTTTGAAGAGTTTTCCTTTTGGTTTCTCAGGTGGGTATGCAAAGCCTCTGACAACAGTTTTAGAGCTTAAGTCGCCCGCGTTCAGTCCGAAATCGCCGACGGTCTTAACGTCCAATGGTTTTTTCTTCGCTTTCATGATGCCCGGAAGGGAAGCATAGCGGGGAGTGTTCAATGATTTGTCAGCGCCAATCACAGCGGGGAGGCTGAATTCATAGCATTCAACCTGGCCGCCTTCGATTTCGCGTTCCGCCGTGCCAGTGTTGCCGTTCACGGTGAGTTTCTTCACAATGTTGACGTGTGGCCACTTAAGGAGTTCAGCAACCATGGTTCCGACGTGCATGTTGTCATCGTCGATCGCTTGCTTACCACAAAGGACAAGCTGAGGTGCCTCGGCCTGAATGGCCTTGGAGAGAACTTTCGCAACCGTCAAAGAGTCCGCGTTAGCAAGGCCGTCATTTTTAATGAGGAGGCCGCGGTCGGCGCCCATGGCGAGACCTTTGATGATGAGTTCTTTGTCTTCATCGCTGCCAAGCGTGGCGATAACAACTTCGCAGTCACCCGCGCGCTCTTTAATCTGCAACGCTTCTTCGATCGCGAATTCATCGTAAGGGTTAATGATGTTTTTGATTTCCGCGTAGTCGATCGACTTTAGATCGCCAGACAACTTGATGCGGCTTTCCGTATCAGGCGTCCGTTTAATGAGAACGAGAATTTTCACGGGATGCTCCCTTAACTGCTGGAACAATGATTTCGAGGGGTAAGCCCTTCAAAGCCCCGCGAGAGTAACAGCAGTGGCGAGCGATGGCAACCTTCGGTTGGTGCCTTATTCCGCTATGGATTGGAGAAATTTTGCACTTCCGGAGCCGAGTTCAAACTTATGTCCACAACGGACTAAGGCCAGCTCGAGGGCGCCAATGCCGCCCAAAAGTGCAAACTCGTCGACAAACCCAAGGTGGGAGATGCGGATTATTTTCCCTTTCAGATGATCTTGGCCTCCGGCGAATACCATGCCCATCCTCTTGAGCTCACCCATGAGCCCTTTTTTCATAACGGCTTCAGGGATTTCAACCGCCGTCAGCGCATTGGATGGATGGCTCTTGGGGAAAAGTTTGAGCCCCATGGCGCCCGTGGCTTTGCGACACGCCTGGGCCAAGCGAGCATGGTGATCGGCGCATTCTTTGACGCCAAAATCATGAAGTTTCTTCGCGGCATCAAGTAGTCCATAAATCAGACTCACCGCGGGCGTGTAAGCCGTCGCGCCTTTTTCTTGATTGTCGCGTTCTCTTTTAAGGTCAAAATAGTAACGATGCCGCGAAGAGAGCTTTCCCCATGCGCGGTCGGACAAGGCGATAAACGCAAGTCCCGGTGGCACCCCAAATCCCTTTTGGCTGCCAGAAAGCAAACAATCGATTCCGAGTTGATCCATGTTGATTTCGTGAGCCACGAGCGCGGAGATCGCATCGACGACAATCAGAGCTTCCGTTTTACGACGAATTTCAGGAATCAATTCTTGAAGCGGATAAAAAACGCCCGTTGAGGTTTCATTGGCCTGCATAAAAATAGCCTTAACATCAGGCGCCTTTTTTAAGGCCTGCTCAAACTGCTGCAGCGTCGGACTTCCACCCCATTCAACTTGGATGGTCTCCACCTGACAGCCGAAGTGTTCAGCGATCTTGCGCCATCGTTCGCCGAATTTCCCGCCCTCAACCACCAGGACCTTGTCAGTTTCTTGAGTGAGGTTCGACAAAGCCGCTTCCATAGCACCAGTGCCAGAACTGGTTAGAATAATAGGGTTATTCTTAGTTCCAAAGAATGGCTTAAGAAAAGTCTGACATTGTTTAAAATGGCTATAAAATTCTTCACTGCGGTGATATACGGAGGCGTTTACCGAGGCGAGGGCCGTCGCCAATGGAATCGGAGTTGGCCCTGGGCAAAAGAGTCTTTCCTGTTGAAATGGATTGGAACTCATAGTCACCCTCCGGGCAATTCATTCTAAAAATAGATTAAAAATATAACGGCGTGACCCGCGGATTTCCATGGAAATATTGGTAATTAGCCTCGTAATGATCCTTATCGCTCCGGCGATTTATCTGCTTATGCGCCGGTATGGGGACGGTCTCCAGTTTTTGGATCGACTAGTTTTCTTTGTTGTCGCTGCGTTAGTACTCTTTGAACTTCTGAGTCACAGCTTTGAAGGGGCTGGATTCTGGGCATTGGGAATGGCCGCACTCGGTTGGTTGATCCCGTATCTATTCGAAGCGCATTGGCATTCCATGACGGAACGCATCCACATCGTGCCTATTATTCTCGTGTGTGTTGGCATTGTGATTCACGGATTCATTGATGGTCTCGCCATTGCCTCTCCTGGTGCCGGTCATGCTCACACGCATGGTGATCTTCACCTGCTGCCGTGGGCGGTCGTGATGCATCAGTTGCCTTTCGCGGTTTTTATTTGGTGGTTTCTCTATCCGAAAAAAGGCTGGAAGCTGCCGACTCTTGTTTTAAGTCTCTTAGGACTGAGCTGCATTGTTGGTTACTTTACCGCGGATGCTTTTTTGGCGCACATGCATGCGGCTGAGGGACCAGGCTACAATCTTTTCCAAGCACTTGTCGCGGGCTCGCTTCTTCATTTAGCGATGCACAAGGGGCACAATCATAAAGAAAAAGACCATGCACACAATCATGAGCATGGTCATCATCACCACCACCGTCACTAAGTCGGAATCTGTTCCTTGCTCGCTGTCACTATGGCGGGGATTGGAATCGCGATTTCTCGGCCTACCTTCAATCGCGACGGATTAAGATCCGGATTGACCGATAAAATTTGCTTAATCTCCACCCGGTATTTACGCGCTAAACTTGAAATGGTTTCCCCCTGGGCAACCTTGTGCATGAGCACGTCTTTGATTTCCAATTTCGTCAAAGACTCTTCAATGCCCTTAAACTTATCCACCAAGGTTTCCGGAAGTCGAAGAGCATACGGCTTGTTGTTTTTCGCGCGACTTGGGGGCGGAATGATGTCGCGAACAAGTTCTGGGTTCCATTTTTTCAAAACAGCCGGTGGCAAGTGTAACCTTTGTGCCACTTCGCTCAGTCGCGCCGGTTGTTTCACATCAACGGTATTTTTTGGTGTTTCGTCTTCTGCGTTACGAACGACGCTAAAGCCGTGTGCTTGAGGGTTTGAGGCAATGATGATCGCCGCAAGCATCTTGGGAACGTACTCTTTTGTTTCTTGGCTTAAATGGGGTGTCTGCGCCAGCGCCCAATAGTCGCGACTATTCGCCAAACGAACGGCTTTGCGAATCTTCCCAGGGCCAGCATTGTAAGCAGCGATCGCAAGGTACCAATCATGGAACTGCTCGTAGAGATCTTTTAAGTAACGAGAGGCGGCCATGGTCGACTTGATAGGGTCGCGGCGTTCGTCCACCCAATGATTGATGGTCAAACCGTAGGAACGTGCGGTGGCTTTCATAAACTGCCAGGTACCCGTGGCGCGGGCGCGGCTGTAAGCGGTGTTGCTAAATCCGCTCTCGATCATCGCGAGAAAAAATAGCTCTTTAGGTAGACCATCTTTCTGCAGCAGAGGCACCACAAGATCACGGTGAGATTGACTGCGCACCAACCAGCGCATGAACTGCTCACGCCCGTCTGTTTTGTAGTAATTGACCCAGCTTTCCACTTTGGGAGTGATAGCTACGGGAAGGCCGCCAAAATATTGCAGGGCGGGCCCATCGAGCATTTGTCCCGCGTAGAACGTGGCTTTAAGCTTGTTTTGTTTCTGCAAAGACGCGCGTCGCTTACGCGACTTCACCTCTTTGCCGTTGTCTTTAAGTTCCGCGTAAGCTTTGTCGCGTAAGTAAGAGGCGTAAATATCATCGCGGCAGAATTTGACGGGATGATTGTTAAACTCGAAGTCTTCGTCCTGGCCTTCCATCAATTCCGAGATAGCTTCCGAACTTAACGAGGGCGACTCAAGTTCATTCATGCCGAGGTTGCTGCCATCTTCATCCGTTCCGAGCTTGGCGACGCGATCTGATGAGCGCAAAGAGGAGCAGGCGCTCGCAATGAGTAGGGCAGATAGTAGCGGCCAAAGCAGATGCAAAACCATCTCCTCGTTCAAAAAACATTCATTGATTGGTTCACCTAAGCCTAGCCGGATTGGCGGATGCCCTCAAGTTAGGATCGCTTGCTTTGGGGGAAAGCGATATAATATTAAGGGCTTAGATTGTTGCGGCTAGTTTGTTTTTTCTGAACGGAGCTGTTTTGCTTTAGCTTCAAGCTGCTCGGCGGTCATGGTTTTGAAGTAGATGTTCTTATCACTTTCGGGGTCTTCGCGTTTCAAAGCGGCGAGCTTTTCAAAAGCCTTGGCTGCTTGGAGCCGTGCCTTCTCGTGCAACTCTTTGTACTGGGGATACTTCTCCAGGAGAAGTTCATTGCGAAACGCGCAAGCGTGCCAGATTTCTTGCTTGCAATAAAAGTCAGCGATGAATTGGTTGCTGCCAGCAAGGCGGCGTTGCCCCTTCTCCATGAGGTCCTGGGCCTTCTTCGCATAAGGGCTGTCGGGGAGCCGCGTAATCAGCTTCTTCCACTCATCAATCGCTTTGATGGTGTAGTCTTGTTCGCGATCCACATCTTCGGGAGCCTCAACCCAATAGGATTCACCAACGCGGAACATCGCGTAATCCACATTTTCATTTTTGGGGTGAAGCTTCACGAATTGGCTGTATGCGACAGCTGACTCTTCGAATTGCTCCAACTCAAAATGGCTGTTCGCGATAAAAAGTTCTGCGGTTGTGGCGAATTTGCTGTAGGGAAAACGCGATTTAAATTCTCCTAGTTTCTGTAAAGCAATTTCCCAGTTACGATCGTCATAAGGTTCTCGTGCAATCGCAAAAGATTTCGCCGGGTCGTTGGGATCAAACTCCTTTTCAGTGCAACTTATTGAAACCAATGAAAGAATGACCCAAAAAGTGAAGTAACTCAGCGTTCTTGTTAGCTTTTGCACAGCATGCCCTTTAATTAATCTTGGAACTGCCGATAACATAATAGGAGCCTTACAGGTAGGCAATTTCTAAAATTTCGGGATATTACCGATTGCCAATCCATATGTTACGGGTTCTCTCAAAAGCGTAAAAAAGCGCTGAAAAAAGGAAATGACGCGCCACTATGATTGGATCGCGGCCGCCACGCCAAAATGCTCGTTACTTTGGCCTCCCCCGTCAGGGTGTGGGAGTGCTGGTCGGCATGGTTTTGGTGTCACTCCTGATCCACCTCGGCTCGGTTTTGAACCTTAAAAATCTTCCAGCCATCTCTTCGGCCTCTTTGAACTTCGATAAGAAAAACACCGTAAAAATAAAAGTAAATCCTGTTCAAAAAACGGACGCGAAAAAAATCTTAGAGGCGCAGCAAACAAAGACGGAAGCACCCGAGATCGCACGTTATCGCGGCGCCAACAATCACAAGACAGAAAAAGAAACAAAAGTTGCGGCCAATAAAATTCGCCCAAAAGCCGCCGATCCTGGTGATCTCACCACGTCCAATGGTCCAGCAAAGACGGTAAAGCCCGCGAGCCAAGTGCAAAAAGACAACGGCCGTGCATTAAAAATTGCTCCTCTTGGCACCAAAGAGATCGGGGTTATTCGTCCCAAGCCGCGCAATAAATATGAAAGCCTTCTCCCGACCAATAACGATCTCGCTGGCGTGATGCGCGCAGGGTACCAGGACTATATTGATGAGAAACTCGCGGAAGGTGATCGCGTTGACATCAACACGTCCGACTACCGTTTTATTGGCTACTTCACGCTGATGCGCAAAGCGATTGAAGCTGTCTGGTTTTATCCTTCCGATGCGGCGCGGCGTGGGTTGCAGGGAGAAGTTGCCCTCGAGTTCACGATCTTTAAGGATGGGACGGTAAAAGGTGTGAGGATCCTGCAGTCTTCTGGCTATGAAATCCTCGACCGGGCCATCGTCGAAGCCATTAAAACCGCGGCTCCCTTTTCACCTCTTCCCAACGACATGCGCAAAAATAAGCTCGTCATTACGGGTTCCTTCCGTTACGTCCTCTACAGTAGCTATGCCGGTGGCTAGAAGTTCGGGTACACTACCCGCATGGGTTTTCGAAGAATTTACCACGTCCTTGTTGTTTTGATCGCACTCCTCAGCTTTGCTGCGGTCGGTGGCGCTTTTGCCTTTGTTTATCCATTGTTCATCGAAGCAAGAACACTCGCCCAGAATCTTAAAACACAGCCTGAACAAGCTAGCACCGCCGTCTACGACCAAAAGGGTGCTTTGATCGGTGAGTACGCCCACGAAAAACGCGTGTGGGTCAGGCTTGACGAAATGCCTCGTTATCTCGTGGATGCATTTTTAAGCTCCGAAGATAGAGACTTCTATGAACACATGGGCGTCAGTCCGAAAGCGATCCTCCGCGCCGCGTTCAAGAACGCACGCAGCGGCGGTGTGGTTCAGGGTGGAAGTACAATCACGCAGCAGCTAGCCCGTTCGCTCTTTCTCTCTTCCGAACAGACATTCACCCGTAAACTGCGAGAAGCCGTCTTAGCTCTGGAGATTGAACGGCAGTTTTCCAAGGCGACGATTCTTGAGACGTATCTGAACTGTGTTTATCTCGGGAATCATTCCTACGGTGTTGAGGCTGCCGCTCGTAACTACTTTCGCAAACGGGCTTCCGATCTAAATCCGGCTGAAGCTTCGTTGCTGGCGGGATTGCCACAGGCGCCCTCAAAGCTTGCGCCTCATCGTCATTTTGCCGCTGCTAAGCGTCGCCAAAGCCAAGTTCTCGAACGTATGGTTGCTGACCAACTGTTGTCCTCTCAGGAAGCGGGGCGATGGTTTAATCACGACATCAAGGTTGAGCCGCAGGCGGAAACGCGGCGTGACGAAGAGGGCTACCTCTTAAACAGTGTTCAAGCCGACTTGCGTCGCAAGCTTGATCTAGCGCAAGTAAATCGCTCGGCCTTAAATATTCACACGACCCTGCAGCAAACGGTCATGGCAGACATGGCTCAGAAAGTAAAAGACTCTGGCTTGATATCCGATCCAGCCTTGGAAGTGGCGCAGATTCAACTCGATCCAAAGACGGGACAGGTGCTGGGCTTCATGGGCGGAAAGGACTTTAACCTTTCACAATTTGATCGCGTTCATTTCGCCAAGCGTTCACTGGGCACCCTTTCTCCGCTTTTGACGCTCTTGAGTGCGACGGATGCGGGTTTAAACTTGTATGCGCGTCTTGATAAAAGTTTTGGTCATGTGAGTCTTTTTGAAGCATCGGTGCTGGAAGATTTTTCGTCGATGCAGTTATTTGGGCGGAAGCTCGGCCTTGAACGCATCGCTGCCTTTTTGGAGCGAACTCCATTCTTGAAAGGCGAACTTGCTCCTGCGGTGCTTGACGGATCGATCGCCGTCAGTCCTAAGTCTTTGGCACTGCTTTTTGCGGCTATCACTCAAAACGGCAATATGGCCGAGGCTTATTTCACCGAAAAGATCGAGCATCCTGACGGGAGCATCCTTTACAAACGTCCGCTCCTTAAGCCCCGTCCTATCTTTAAATCCACGGGAGCCTATCTGAGTTGGGTCACTCTCCAAGAGCTAAGCCGCCAGCAAGAGCTTTTGTCCACGAGTGGCAGCATTGGGCTTATGGGGCATGGGTTTGATCTCCGCGATGCATGGCTTGTGCGCGCGAACAGCGATCTTGTTGAGGTGGTGTGGATTGGCGCGGATAAGGGGCAAAAACGCATCGCGACTGATAGTGAAAAACTTCGCAAGCAACTCCGTCAGTGGGCGAAGGTGTGGTGGGGTGATGCTCCGAAGAGCGTCCAGTCTCATGCGGCGCCGAAGGGAGTTCACTACCGGCAAGTTCGATTCCCCAAGCTCGAGCGAGTGCGGGTGATTCCGTTTCAGACAGTTCCTCAAAAAGGCTGACGGTTTGTCAAAAAATCTGACACAGCCCAACCTTCTGGACACGGAAGTTTTTTCGGTGGTTCAGGCCAACTCTCAATAAAAACTAAGAAAATCCATGTCGCGGAAGCAGGAACATCGGTTGCTTTTAGGTGGGCGAGGGACGGTGATGGCCCAGCTGATTCTCCCCGCTGTTGCAGATGTTGAAGCTGAGTCAAGTTGTTGCTGTTAGTTGCTGTTGAACCTGAAGTGCGAATGGGCTTGATCCTCCTCCTTTCTTTTTTTTATGACCGTCTCCGGTTTTTTGGGCCTCGCGGCATTCTGCGGGGTCTTACTCATTTAGCTTCGCGGGAAGCTATGATACATTGAGGTACAGTTTCCCATGCGATCGTTCCACGCCGTCACAAGGAGAGCCTAGTGACAACTAAACTTGCCTCAAAGGTTTCGTTTAAGAACGTTGGTCCGGAAAGTTCAAAAGATGAACCGGCGATTGATCTTTCGGTATTGCAGATGTTGAAGGGCTTGGACCTTCAAGAACATGGCGTGGATTTTTCGGAACGCATAGCTGTGTTCTCTGACAAAATTGCCACGAATTTAAAGTCTCTTAGAGCATCTTTAGGCAAGCATGACTTCAGACTTCTTGAAAGTTTGGCTTGTGAGCTTTCGGCGAACGCATTGATGGTTGGAGCCGTAAAAATTTTAAGTTCTTCCTACGCGTTGCAAAATGCGGCGCGCCTTGGCGATTTGTCGATCGCGATCCATATCGCTGATCAACTGGAACTGGAATTTGTGTGGGCGAAACAAGGTCTCGAAGAGGCCATCGGCCGCGTATAGGCCGACTGCGAGGACTTCTTGTCGGTTGCCAGGTCCAGTTTTCTATTTGCGTTCGGTACCCTGTTCAGTCGTTTCGGTGGCTTGCTCCGCGACATGGTTGTTGTGGGTGTCTACGGTGCATCCGTATACATGGATGCGTTTCTCATCGCCTTTCGTATCCCAAACCTTTTAAGAGATCTTGTTGCTGAAGGCGCTCTTGGTAGCGCTTTCACCAAGGTCTTTTCGTCCGTCTGGGAGGAAGATCGCGCGCGCGCGGTAAAGCTTCTTTGGCAGGCCCTCTATCTCGCCACCTTAGCTTCTTTTGTCATTTGTCTTTTAGGCATCATCTTCGCTCCTGAACTTGTAAACCTTATGACGCTCCTTTCCGGTGGTGACGCGGCGAGTGAAGAGTTTCGTCACAACGCCATTGGACTGACGAGGCTTCTCTTTCCCTACCTCGGCATGACCATGGTGAGCGCTATCACTATGGGCGCCCTCCATCAGCGCGGGAAGTTCTTCCTCAGTGCGGTTTCTCCTTTAGCCTTCAATATGGGCAACATTATGGGGGCCCTTCTTTTCGCGCCGCTCATGGTGCGGTTCATGCCGGGATGGTGGTCGGAATTGATCGCTGAACCGGCCATATCGGGTTTGGCGATTGGTTGCCTTGTCGGTGGCCTCGCGTATTTCTTTTGGCAATGGCAGGCAGTCGCCAAAGAGTTTTGGAAAGATGCGAAGGGTGTTTGGCGAGCGTGGCCCTGGTCTGAGGATGTTAAAAAGGTTTTTGCGATCATGGTGCCCGCCGCTATCGCCGCGAGTGCGGGGCCCATTAATGTTTTTGTTAATACGAATTTTGCGACAAGCGCCGGTGAAGGTGCAGTTTCTTGGTTGAACTACGCGTTTCGGCTACTTCAGCTCCCCATTGGTCTCTTTGGAGTAGCGGTGGGGGCCGCTGTATTACCGCAGCTCTCTCGTTCTTTGACGCGCTCGAAGAAGGTCGTCGACAAGGAAGTGACGGGACACCTGCAGTCCGCCATTGAGCTCGTCCTATGGCTCACGGCTCCGTGCATGATCTATATATTACTGAACAGCCAAGCCGTGATCGATCTTCTCTTCCAGCACGGACGCTTCACACCCAATGATTCTCTCCAGACAGCCCGTGCCCTCTACGCTTACTCGTACGGAATGTTGGGCTACGGTCTGATCAAGGTTCTGACTTCGTTTTACTACGCGGTCGAGCGCACAAGCTTCGCCATGAAAATCGCTCTGTTCAGCATTGGCGTAAACTTCTTCGGAAACTACTGGCTTGTGAACACTCACGGCTTTGTCGGCCTAGCCATGACAAGCTCCATCACGCTCAGTTTCAATGCCATGGTTCTGGCATTGGGTCTGTGGCCGCATAAGATCCAGATGGAATGGAATAATCTTTTTAAAACAATTGGTTATCTTATCGTTGCCTCGGCGCTCTGCATCACCTTAGGTCTCCTCGTGGATAAGCTTCTTGTTTTCTTCGCATACGGTGGTATGAACTCTGTGAAAGGCATGGCTTTGCTGAAAGTGTTGATAAATGGCGCCCTTACGGTTTTGCTATTTGTTGGCTTTGGCCTCATCCGGCTCGGCAAATCACCCCGCCAGGCACTGAGTTTACTGCGACGAATGCGAGGAAAACCCGCGGCATGAACGATACTGACGCTCTTAAGAATTACTCCCCCAAAAATAAAATTCGTTTTGTAACGGCCACGGCTCTGTTCGATGGACACGACGCGTCGATTAATATCATGCGCCGTCTCATTCAAGCTCGCGGTGGTGAAGTGATTCATTTGGGCCATAACCGCTCAGCGCATGAAATCGTCCAAGCGGCTCTGCAAGAAGACGTTCAGGCTGTGGCTCTTTCAAGCTACCAGGGTGGGCACGTTGAATTTTTTAAATACGTGCGTGAGCTCTTAAACGCTCAGGGCGGTCACAATATCCGCATTGTTGGCGGTGGTGGCGGCGTGATTGTGCCGCGCGAGATCAAAGATCTTGAAGAGAACGGCATCACAAAAATTTATTCCCCCGAAGATGGTCAACGTCTGACTCTTCAGGGAATCATTGGGCACATGCTGGCTGAAGCTGACTTTGTATTTACTGAAGTGCACGCCACAAAGGTCTCCGACGAAGTTAAATTAGCCCGTGCTCTCACTCTACTAGAAAACAAGCAGTGCACCGCTGAAGAGCTCATCAAGCAAGTGGGTGCGAAAAACCCGCGCCATAAATCGATTCCCGTTCTTGGCATTACGGGAACAGGTGGCGCTGGTAAGAGTTCGCTGACAGATGAAATTTTATCGCGTTTTCTCTTCGATATGCCAAACATCAAAATCGGTGTTCTTTGCATTGATCCATCTAAAAAGAAAACGGGCGGCGCCCTCTTAGGTGACCGTATTCGTATGAACTCCGCCGGTGATCCGCGCATCTTTATTCGCAGTATGGCAACGCGTGATTCCGGGCACGAGCTTGCGACGGTGACGTCTGAGGCTCTGAAGGTCATGCGTTCACAGGATTTCGATTTTATTGTGGTCGAAACCAGTGGTATTGGTCAGGGTGATTCGAGCATTCTAAAGGTATGTGACGCCAGCCTTTATGTGATGACGGCTGAATACGGAGCGCAGACACAGCTCGAAAAAATCGACATGCTGGACTTCGCTGATTTTATCGCCATCAATAAATTCGAACGCCGCCAGGCTCCCGACGCGATTCGTGATGTGCGCAATCAATTGCGTCGCACACGTTTTCAAGGACAGCGCGTTTCTGAAGATAAGTACCCCGTGTATGGCACCATCGCGAGTCGTTTTGAAGACGATGGCGTGAATGCCCTTTACCGCGCCATCACGGAAAAACTAAATGAAAAGATGGGTCAACAATATCTGAAGCCAAATGCTTCACGACGTTGTGCCATGGAATCGACGCAGCGAGATGCGCTGATTCCCGGTGATCGCATTAACTATCTCGGTGACATTGCGAAAACGGTTCGTCGTTATCACGCATGGATTGCGACGCAGGTGAATTATTGCCAAGAGGCGGATTCGCTCGAAGTCGCGGCGACGGCCATGGAAAAAGCCGGTCTCAAGAGTGAGGCGAAGGAAGCGCGCGAGCTGGCGAAGAAAACCTGGGATAATCTGCATCCGCAAAATCTTCGATTGCTGCGCGAATGGGAACAGACAAAGAAAAATTACAATCAAGACGTCTTTTCGTATGAAGTTCGCGGCAAAGTTATCAAAGCTGAAGCGCGCGTTGAGTCGTTGTCTCATTTAAAACTACCGAAGGTAGCTGTACCTGGGTTTAAATCAAAAGCAGAAGTGCTTAGCTTCCTCCTGCGGGAAAACCTTCCGGGCGGATTCCCCTACACAGCGGGAATTTTTCCATTCCGCCGCGTGGGCGAAGATCCAAAACGCCAGTTTGCGGGCGAGGGCGGACCTCATCGCACGAATGCTCGTTTCCACTATCTCTGTAAGAATGATGATGCAAAACGGCTCTCCACGGCGTTTGATAGCGTGACCTTGTACGGTGCGGATCCTCATAAGAGACCTGATATTTACGGAAAAGTGGGTGAGTCGGGAGTATCGATCGCCACGTTGCAGGATATGAAGGATCTCTACGCGGGATTTGATCTTTGTGATGTGTCCACATCTGTAAGTATGACCATCAATGGTCCAGCGCCGATCATTCTCGCCATGTTCCTCAATACATCGATTGATCAGCAGGTTGAGAAATTTCAAAAAGAAAAAGGCCGCGTGCCAAATCCGAACGAGCATCAAAAAATTTATGATGAAACGCTCGAAGTTGTGCGTGGTACGGTTCAAGCCGATATTCTGAAAGAAGACCAGGCGCAAAACACTTGCATATTCTCGACGGAATTCGCGCTCAAGATGATGGGCGATATCCAGCAATACTTTATCGATAAGAAAGTTAGGAACTACTACAGCGTATCGATTTCTGGTTACCACATCGCTGAGGCGGGCGCGAATCCGATCACGCAGTTGGCCTTTACGCTTGCGAACGGATTCACTTACGTTGAGTACTATCTCGCACGCGGTATGAAGATTGATGACTTCGCGCCGAACCTTTCCTTCTTCTTCAGTAATGGTTTGGATCCAGAGTACTCGGTGATTGGTCGCGTGGCGCGTCGTATTTGGGCGATTGCGATGCGAGACTTGTATAGCGGCTCTGAACGCTCGCAGAAACTGAAGTATCACATTCAAACATCCGGTCGCTCGTTGCATGCGCAAGAAATGGACTTTAACGACATTCGTACGACGCTTCAGGCATTGATGGCGCTGTACGATAACTGCAACTCGCTCCATACAAATGCTTACGATGAAGCTATCACAACTCCGACGCAGGAAAGTGTGCGTCGTGCGATGGCCATTCAGTTGATCATCAACCGCGAGTTCGGCTTGAATAAGTGTGAGAACGTCAACCAGGGTTCCTTCTTTATCGAATCTCTGACGGATTTGGTGGAAGAAGAAGTGCTGCAAGAATTTGAACGTCTCGCGGCACGCGGTGGCGTGTTGGGTGCGATGGAAACCCAATACCAGCGCAGTAAGATTCAAGAAGAAAGTCTGTACTACGAAAGTTTGAAAGACTCGGGTGAACTTCCCATTGTCGGTGTGAACACCTTCTTGAATCCTGAAGCTTCACATGATCCGCATGATCGCCAAGAGATTCAGCTGGCTCGCGCGTCTTACGATGAGAAGGATGAACAGCTAGGACGTCTAAAGGCCTTCCATGATAGCAATAATGCAAAACGCGAAGAGGCGCTTAAACGTCTCTCCGCGGCTGTGATTGAAAACAAAAACGTTTTCGCGGAACTGATGCACACCGTGCGTCATGCAAGTCTTGGTGAAATCACCGAGACTCTCTACCGTGTTGGCGGTAAGTATCGCCGCTCTATGTAAGTTCTTTCATAAAACGCCGCCAGGCCCTGAGAAGAATGTCTTGGGGTACTGGCACGGTCCACTCCTGATTCTCACGCCAAATTTCGCCAAAACCCTGCATTAAAATCCAGCGTGTCTCATGGGTTGCTTTCTTGTCCTGGGCGAGAAAATTTTCGATGTCACTCCAAAGGCGATGGTCCGAGAGCTTGCAATCAAGGGCTTGCTCCAAAACATCACGAGATAAGAGGCAGCCGGAGTAACGAAGGTCTTTACGATACGGACTCATATCTTCTCGTCCGCCTAACTCCTCACTAAGAATAAGCGCGAAATAAATCCCGAGGGTTACTGCTTCACCATGATGGAGCATGTCGTCGTGATCGGATTTTCGTTCTTGTGAGATTCCTTCAAGCGCGTGCCCTAAAGTATGACCTAAGTTGAGCACGGCTCTTTTACCATGCTCAAAAGGATCTTCCGCAACGATATCCGCCTTCACGGCAATCAGCGGAACGATTTCTTCAGCGCTAAGCGGTGTGCCGTTGTTTACCAATCTGTCCCAAAGATTCCGCTGACCAGAAAGCATGGCGTGTTTCAGGCATTCCGCAAGCCCAGCTCGGTACTCCCGCTCTGAAAGGGTTGTTAAGCAACTCGGGATGACCTCGACCGCTTCCGGGAATGCAAAAAGTCCAACCTGATTTTTTCCGTAAGGAGGAAAGTTAACTCCCGTCTTGCCCCCAACGCAGGCATCCACCATGGCGAGAAGAGTCGTTGGCACCAATGTAAAAGGACGCTGCAATAAACTGGCAGCAAATGCTGCTGTGTCGCCGACAATTCCGCCACCGATAATGAGCCACGGTTTATTTTTGTGCTCACTCGAATTTGCGGCGCCCAAAAGATGCGCGACGGAAGTCAGAGTTTTTGATTTTTCGCTGAGCTCAAGGACGCACACTGATTTTGAGATGCCATGCAGCTGGGGCCAGAGCCGCCAGACATTTGCATCGACAACCCAGAAATAATCGCTAAATTTTCTTAGGGCGGAAGCAGGTTCATTCTTCCTGAAATGAATCGGATAGGTCCCTGAGGTTTCCCCTTCCGGAGCCTTGGGCTTTGTGAATACGCTTCTTTTAAAAACCCGGGCTGCTTGCTGAGCGGCTTCCGATCGAGGGAGCTTCGTTAGGTCCCAACCCGTGAAGCGACTCAATTTCAGTCGGAAAGCCTCCTCCAGGACGCTTATCGAACCCTCGGGCCAGCCCAATTTCTCATCAAGAGGATGGTTTTGGGGCGAAAATTGCCAGGTATGCCACGAAGGAACGTCGGAGCTTGTTGGAGCCTTTTTCCAGCACACTTTGATAGTTGATTCAGTCATGAAAAACCTGTTTGAAAAGCCTCTTTCACTTAAAAAGGTTTCAAATTTTTCGTACCTTTACCACAGCAAAACGCTGGTCCGCTTCTCCCTTGACAGGCCTTCTGGTAACATGTAACTAAACAATCTCTCTTACTCCTCGGTAGCTCAGTAGGTAGAGCAGGTGACTGTTAATCACCTGGTCGGCGGTTCGAGTCCGTCCCGAGGAGCCATCTTTCCGCCGCTTTTTCCTTTATACATCGTCAGAAGTCATCGCTCCTAGGTCACTTACGTCTATGTAAGCTCCCGTCGTCGCGCTGTCTTCTTCCTTGTCTAAAGCAAAAATCGGCTGGAAGGATTTTCTTCCCTTCGGGTAGTCTCGAACACAGTGGGGCATTTTCCCTTTCTTCACACATCAATTCGTAGCTTCGCTTTTGAAGGAAACAGGCCAAATGTTTTCGCCAAACTCTTTTTCCCGAGATGGCAATCTCGTCGTGGCAAGACTTTTTCAGTAGTGCTTGATGACGCGAAGATTTTGATGTGAGTTAAATAACAAAACAGCTATATTGTAATAGGACTCGGAGCTTCGAGCTGCAGGCTTTATGTTTGTGGCGTATTGGAGAGGCGCCGAGTCTTCTTTTATATTGAGGTTATTCTCCATGGCGCAAATATTTGAAGTTTATGCTGATGAAGCATGGACACATTCTGCCGCCGCCTCTTGCGAAGAAAATCGATATTGGCGTTTTTTTGGAGGTGTTTTCGGTTCGCACGGTGCGATGGATCACCTAGAGAAGAAACTGCGCCAGGTATCTCAAACTCATGGATTGAAGAAAGAGGTTGGCTGGAAGAATATTTTTAGTGGGAATATTGATTGCTATAAGCTTTTGGTTGAATGTTTTTTTGATCATCTTCATTCAACTGATATTAAATATCGGCAAATTTTCCTTGATAGAAAATATATTCACGTTCCATACGATGGAGCCTCATCGGCTGCTGTCGAGGTTCAATTTAAGCTTTACTACCAATTTCTTAAACATTCTTTCGGATTGTCTCATATACCTCACCAGGGTGCCGAGGTGAGATTTATTTTGGACAATCATTCACATCAGCAGCATATGGACAAATTAAGAAGTTTTGTGGAAAGTTTACCATTTAATTTGGGTAGGCCGGATTTAACTTTTAGCTTGTCTTACAAACAAAGTTCCAAAGTGGCCCGCATCCAAATTAGTGGTGTAGCAGTTCTTCTGTAAATTGATCCCCAAAGGATAGGACCAGCAAG
>CAYOJQ010000063.1:0-17918 GCA_964404325.1 uncultured Oligoflexales bacterium | reverse complement strand
GCGTTGAAGATCTCCTTGAGATTCGCAAAGCCAGATATCTCTTCAGGCGACAATTGCAGAGCGGGAGCCGCTTCTTCCGCGGTGGTGATTTGGTGCCGCATTTGCCAGCGCCAATTCATAAATGTTTCGGGGCTTACACCAAAACGCGTCGCCATCTCCCGTGTTAACGGTGGAACCTCGCCATGAGGAAAAGGCAGCTTGGGTGTCGCGGAGGTGCCGCTCACGTCTTGTGCCTCTATCATTTCCATAATAGGTTCCATCCTTCCCAAAGCGTCGCCCGGCGACGGGTAAAGTCGGCGCATACTAGAGGACACACTCATGAAGATCAATCAGTTGGTTCTAGGCTCGCAGTCATCTTTCCGTCAGGCTTTACTGAAGTCCACGGGAGTGTCCTTCCGCGCGGTGTCTTCGCCGGCGGATGAGCGCGCCATTCACGGTAAAAACCCCAAGGGTCTCGCGGCCCGTCGTGCGGAAGCCAAGGGAGCGGCGGTGGCGGCAGCGATGCCTGGTGTCCTCGTGATTGGTGCCGACCAAGTGCTTGAATTTAAGGGGGAAGCCCTTCATAAGGCCAATGATTCCCAGGAGGCGGCCGCGACTCTCGCACGGTTATCTGGTCAAACCCATTACCTTCATTCGGCTTATTGTCTCGTCGCCATGGATGAAGGGAAAGTCCGTGTTCTTCATGAGGAGGTGGTGTCCGTGCCCATGACCATGCGCACGCTTTCAACGCATGAGATCGAAGCTTATGTCGCGACGGGTGAGTGGCAAGGCTGCGTGGGCTGTTATCGTTATGAGGAAGGTGGGATCAATCTTATGACCCAGGTGGGCGGTTCCGCTTCGGCGATTATCGGCTTGCCCCTTTTGGAGCTTTTGCAGGCTTTGCGCGGCCTCGGCTTAAATCCGCTTTTACAGCCGGAAGGGCCTTGGGTCCTTCGTCCGTCTTAAACGCGGATGGACAGATATCGTTTAAAACGCATTCTTCGCATTTCGGCCTTCGCGCCACACAAACATATCGTCCATGCAGAATAAGCCAATGATGCGCTTTGTGAAGTTTATCGGCAGGAATCACGTGTAAAAGTTCCTGCTCGGCCTTTTCCGGGCTCGCTTCATTTTGCAAGCCGAGACGTGCCGTCAAGCGATAGACATGCGTATCGACCGCTAAGGTCGGCTCACCAAAAATCTCTCCTAAAACCACATTCGCGGTTTTTCTTCCCACGCCGGGAAGAGCTTCGAGATCGGCACGGTTATCGGGAATTTTTCCCTTGTATTGATCGCGGATGATGGTGGCGAGTTTGAAGACGTTTTTTGATTTTGTTGGTGCGAGGCCAATGGTTTTTATTTTTTGCAGAAAACCATCCGCACCCATTTTAATCACGGTTTCTGGTACGAAGCCCGCTTTGTAAAGCGGTTCCATGCATTTGTTCACGGCTTTATCGGTTGTCTGTGCCGATAAAACGACGGACACCAAAAGCTGAAACGGTGTTTGATAATAAAGTTCGGTCTTAGGGTCGGGATTGACGCGAGACAGGCGTTCGAGGATGACGTCGGCACTTTTTTGGCGCGCGGCACGGCTGGGAAGGCGACCCGAGACGCCGTGCTTTGCGGATGCTTTATTCGGAGACTTCAAGGACGACATCACCTTTAACGCGGCACTGACAAGCGAGACGCTCGTTCTCTTGCGCGGCCATCGTTTCGAGGAAGTCGCGCTCGTCGTCTTTCATCGGTGTCAGATTGCTCTCACCTTCGATGATGCGAACCATGCAGGCACCACAGGCGCCGTCGCGACATCCAAAAAGGATGGAAGTATCGTAGTCTTCGCACATGTCGATGAGCGCGTAATTTTCCGGCACATCGATAGTCATTTTATCAGTTTTGATCGTGACCTTTGGCATAGGCTCACCAGTTTCTGGGTTAGGTTGTTGGGGGTTTTAGCCATTTTGTTGGCGGCTTAGGAAACGCACCTTTCATACCAGAATTAAAATCTATGTCCAACGCAGAATACTATACTGAATCGATAAATTTTTAATGAAAGCCGGAATTCCGGCCCGGAAAAGTGGCAATAAGTGGCCAAATTCATGGTGAAAACAACCCATGAAACTGTGCTATAAGAAAATTTTTACGATCGCCGGAATGTCGCGGAAGCGGCACTCCCCAACCATAAGCGAGTGATGCATGGCAGCTAAAAAGAGTGCGGCAAAGGATGTGTTTGGCTGGCAAGTCCAGAGTGTTGTTGAGAAAGCCCAGATGCGAAAGGCGGGAAAATCCCCTGTGAAGGGGGCTGAGGCGATCTTCGTCGGTACGGGGACGAAGTGGAGTGAGGTAACCTCCCACCTCAAGGGAAAGTTGCCGGAATGGCAGGAAGAAAAAATCGCCAAAGGTGACCGTGATAGTTATCAGCTTGCGGGAAGTGAGGGGCCGATTTGGGTGACAAAATGCACCCCTAAATCAAAAGGAGATCGCGGATTCGATCTCGATGCGCCTGGGCCTTATGTTCTTGGTCGAAACCTTCTTGGTAGTCTTCTCGGACAATGGGAAGCAGCAGGCATTGATGACATAACAATTCGATTTGAGCACTTGAATGATGAAGAAAAACTCGGTGTTCTCGTGGGCCTTGAGCTCGCTTCTTATAAATATCTCCGTACGGTTCGCCCCGCGAAAAGCGCCCCGCTCAAGTTCGTTTTCTCGGGTGTGAGTGAGAAAATCCGTGATGAGGCGGCAGCCATCGGTGTTTCCGTGAACTTGGCGCGCCATCTGGTGAACACGCCGCCAAACCTTCTTCATCCTGAATCCTACAGCGAAACAATGGCGGCTTTTTTCCGCAATTTCTCTGCCATGAAAGTGGATGTTTGGACTTCAAGCCGCATTGAAAAGGACGGCATGGGCCTTTTGATGGGTGTGGGTCAAGGAGCTGCGCACGGTCCCTGTCTTCTTCACCTTCGCTATCGTCCGAAGGGCGCGGTAAAGAAAAGCAAGCCCATCGCATTCGTGGGTAAAGGCATCACCTTTGATTCCGGCGGCCTTGATATCAAGCCCTCCTCGGCGATGCGTCTCATGAAAAAAGACATGGGTGGCTCAGCGGCTGTTTTAGGTGTGGCTCATTACGTCGCGAAAGCCGGTCTAAAGCAACCATGTGATTTTTATATCCCGATGGCTGAGAACGCAGTGGATCAGCTCTCCTTCCGTCCCGGTGACGTGCTGAAAAGCCGCCATGGCATGACGGTGGAAATTGACAATACGGACGCTGAAGGTCGTCTTATTTTGGCGGATGCCCTGGATCTCGCCGCGAGTCAGAAGGGCGAGAACGAGCCTGAATTGATCATCGATGTGGCGACCTTAACAGGCGCGGCGCGTGTGGCGGTGGGCACGGAAATTGGCGCGATGTTTGTGACTTCTGACAAGCTAGCCCGTCAAATGATGGAGGCGGGATATAAGCGTGGCGACTACGTTTGGCAGATGCCGCTGTTTGCGCCCTACGAAAGCAGCATGTCCAGTCAGTTCGCGGATGTGAATCACTGCAGCACTTCCGGTTTCGGTGGCGCCATTACCGCGGCCTTGTTCTTGAAAAAATTCGTGCGTAGTAAGCCGTGGATCCATCTGGATGTGATGGCCTGGACGGATGCGAAAAATGCGTACCGTGAAAGCGGGGGCAACGGGCAGACCGTTCAATGTCTCATCGAGTTTTTGCAGGGATATTAATAATGGCCTGAAGTCAGGCGCATAGATTTTCACGAATGATGTTGGTTAGATCCACGGGCGTGAATGGCTTATAGAGAAGTGGTATCCGGTAAATTTTTTCAAGGCGGATCGCTTCGTCACTCATGCCCGTGATCATGACCACGGGCCCCTTGGTTTGGAGATGGACCCATTCCGCGAAGGTCTGTCGTCCCTCGTAAATGCTTAAATCCGTAACCACAAGGTCCACCGGCTTTTGCTTTAAAACGGTTTTAGCCTCTGTCGCACTTTTCGCGGCGAACACGTGAAAGCCGCTACTTTCCAAGTGCAGTTCCATGATTTCCAAAAGGTCTATCTCGTCTTCCACCACTAGTATCCGCGAAACTTCCGGCAAGGGCAGATCTCCTAACAGGATTAAAGACTTGAGAGACTTCACCTGGGCTCTATGGTATATCCGAGTCTGTCTGGTCCCTAATGTGTGTGGTTCCATTAAACCTCGGGCCAATCCGAATTGGAATCTGCCTTAGAAAATTATAACTAGAGTTAATTTCTTCTATGAAGACCGCAGAAATTCGTTCTCGATTTCTTAATTTTTTCCAACGAAAACAACACACCATCGTTGAGAGTTCGTCGCTTGTTCCCGCGAACGATCCCACATTGCTTTTTACCAACGCGGGCATGGTGCAGTTTAAAGATGTGTTCACGGGTAAAGAGCAGCGCCCTTATAAGCGCGCGGCTTCGGCACAGAAATGTGTTCGCGCCGGTGGTAAGCACAATGACCTTGAAAACGTGGGCTTCACGGCGCGCCACCACACATTTTTTGAAATGCTGGGGAACTTCTCTTTTGGAGATTACTTCAAGGAAGACGCCATCCGTTATGCTTGGGAGTTTATTACTTCCGAGTTGAAGCTGCCGGTGGATCGCCTCTACGTGACTGTTTACAAGGACGACGACGAAGCTTTTGATATCTGGGAAAAGAAGGTTGGTGTTCCCAAGGACAAAATTTTCCGTTTTGGCGAGAAAGATAACTTCTGGGCCATGGGTGATACCGGTCCGTGCGGTCCTTGCAGCGAAATCTTCATTGACCGTGGCGAGCAGTATGGCTGCGATAAGCCGACTTGTGCCATGGGCTGCGACTGCGATCGTTATCTTGAATTCTGGAATCTCGTTTTCATGCAATACGAGCGATCGGTTGACGGTAAATTAACCCCGTTGCCGAAGCCTTCCGTTGATACCGGTGCTGGCCTTGAACGCGTGGCGATGATTCTGCAAAACGTGGCCACCAACTACGACATCGATCTTTTCCAGGATATCATTCGTAAAACGGGCGAACTGTTTAAACGACAATACAAGCCGGGAACGGAAGACGCTTTCTATTTCCGCGTGATTGCCGACCACTCCCGCGCCATCAGCTTTTTGATTGGTGATGGTGTGTTGCCCGCGAACGAAGGTCGCGGTTACGTATTGCGCCGCATCATCCGTCGCGCGATTCGTTACGGTCGTAAACTCGGCGCGACAGGGCCATTCCTATACAAGACCACACAATTTGTGATTGATCAGATGCAAGAAGCTTATCCTGATTTGAAGGATAAGCGCGCTTTGATCGAGAAGCTTGTCTTCGCGGAAGAGGAACAATTCCTCAAGACCCTTGAGCGCGGTCTCTCTCTTCTCGATGAAGAAATCGCGAAAGTGCCTAAGGGAGGCGTTCTTTCCGGTGAAGTGGCGTTCAAGATGTACGACACCTACGGATTTCCCGCTGATCTCACGCGCATTATCTGTGCGGAACATGGCATCAGCGTGGACGAGGAAGGTTTTGAGCAGGCGATGACGCAGCAGCGTCTTCAGTCGCGTAAGAACTGGAAGGGTTCTGGCGAACAAGGGATCGCGCAGGTTTATCATGACCTCGCGAACAAGTTGAAGGCGGCGAAACATTCGACCGAATTTGTTGGCTATGAATCCATGGAAGCAAAGGGCCAGTGCCTTGGTTTGATTGCCAACGCTCAGCTCGTGGATATGTACGCCGCGAACACATCGGAAGACATCATCGAGGCTGTCTTCGATAAAACGCCTTTCTATGCGGAGAGTGGTGGGCAGGTTGGTGATCGCGGTCGCATCAGTGGTGACAATTTTATCGGCGATGTTGTCGATGTTCAGAAGCCGGTCGGCGATCTCGTTGTTGTGCAGATTAAGCCACGCGAAGGCCGTATTCGTGTGGGTGGAACCTATTTACAAGAAACAGATCGCGAGTTGCGTGAGCTGACCAAACGCAATCACACGGCGACTCACATGCTTCACTGGGCCTTGCGCCATGTGTTGGGTGATCACGTCAAGCAAGCGGGCTCTCTCGTAAACCCCGATCAGTTGCGTTTTGACTTCGCGCACTTTCAATCCCTCACGCCGGAGGAATTGAAGCGTGTTGAAGATTTGATCAATGAGCGCATTTGGGAAAATCACGTCGTTGCCAAAAAAGAAATGGCGAAAGACGCCGCGATTGCCGCGGGCGCGATTGCTTTCTTTGGTGAAAAGTACGGCGAGACCGTGCGTGTCGTGCGCGTGGGAGAATTCTCCACGGAACTTTGTGGTGGCACGCACGTGGATACCACGGCGGAAATCAACCTCTTTAAGGTTGTGAGCGAAGCTAGCATCGCCTCTGGCGTGCGTCGCATTATCGCTTACACATCCAAGGGTGCGTTTCAATATCTGCAAGAAAAAGACGCCGAGTACCGTCAAGTGCGCGAGCGTTTTAAGGCGGTCAACCTCGCTGATCTTGATCAGAAACTTGATAAGATGCAGGCTGCTGAAAAAGATCTGCGCCGACAGTTGGAAAAATTCGCGCAGGCCGCGGCTGGCCAAGAAATGGCCGAGCTTCTTCAGCGTGCGAAGCCTCTTAAAGATATCAGGTTCATGGCGACCGTGTGTGCGACCGATCCCAGTGGCATGAAAAAGCTGCGGGATATGGCGGAGCAGTTGCGTCAAAAAGATTCCCACGCCGTGGTTGTTCTCGGTATGGCGGATCCCGCGGAAAACAAGGCTTACCTTGTTGCCGCCGCCGGAAAGGACGTGATGGGTAAAGTTCCCGCTGGAAAAATTATCCAAGAACTCGCTCCCCTGATGCAGGGCCGTGGCGGTGGAAAACCCGACCTCGCACAGGCCGGTGGAACGGATCTCGCGGGTCTTGAAAAAGCCGTGGCGGCGGCTGAGGGCTTGGTTCAACGTCTTCTGGGGTAAATGGATTGCACGTACATCTAGTCTCATGGAACGTGAATGGTTTGCGCGCGTGCTTGCGCAATGGTTTTACCGATTTTATCAGCAAGCACGATCCCGACATTATCTGTCTGCAGGAAGTGAAGGCCACTTCCGAGCAGGTGGAACACTCGCTTGAAGATACCTACAAGATCTATTGGAACCCCGCCGAGAAAGCCGGTTATTCGGGAACAGCGATTTTTTCCAAATGGGAACCACTTTCCGTACATCACGGTATTGGCAAGAGAGACCATGATACGGAAGGCCGTGTCCTCACCCTTGAGTTTCCCGAGTTCTTTTTAACAAACGTTTACACACCGAACTCACAGCGCGGTCTCACGCGTCTTGAGTATCGCGTCAAACATTGGGATCCGGCGTTTCTTGCTTTTATAAAACGACTCGAAGAAACAAAGCCCGTTGTCTTCTGTGGTGATCTCAATGTGGCTCACACGGAAATCGACCTCACCAACCCGAAGCCCAATGTGAAAAATGCCGGCTTCACGCCCCAGGAACGGGAGAGTTTTGGTAAGGTATTGGACGCGGGATTTTTGGATACGTTCCGTCTGTTTCACAAGGATGGCGGACACTATTCTTGGTGGACGTATCGCAACGACGCGCGCGCCAGAAACATTGGTTGGCGCATTGACTATTTTTGTGCATCAGAGGCTTTACGGCCTCGCATAAAAAACGCTTCAATTCTGAAAGAGGTTCTTGGATCTGATCACTGCCCTGTGATGCTGGAGTTGGAGTTGCCATGGAAAAGATAGGCGAACGAATGGCCTACGACTTTCAACGGGGCATCCCCCTGTCACGGTGATGTTCTGGCTAAGGACGCAAAAGATGTATTTATTAAAAATTTTCGTTTTCTTCCTGTTTAGTTTTTGCAGCCTCACTGCATCCGCGGATGAACCAGATTTACGTCGGGATTGGAGAGGTGAGTGCAAAACCGCGATCGGCGGTGTGTTAATCTCTCAGGCGAGTGAACTGGATTTGCTCGAAAAATCCATCGCGGCTCTTGTTAAGAAACAAAAGGACTTGGCGGACGCTAAGAAAAAGAATGATCAGGTGATTGCGGCCTTTAAGAATGATTGGCAGCATCATGAGTACGATCCCGCTTACCAAGAAAAAAATACCGAGCTCACGTCGCGCGACAATTTGTTGCGGCAGCAGCAACAAGAAAACGAAACTTTTCTAAAAGAGAACCAGACAAAATTAAAAAACGTACGTGAAAAGCATCAGGCTTTAAGGCAGCGTGCGGAAAAAGTGTTTGTGCTTAAGCGGGAGTCCGCCAAGGATGCGGAAACAAGGCTTCGTCTGGAATATCGACGCGCCTGTCCCGCATACGCGGACGTTTGCCCGTTAACAGCCGAAGAGGCGCGACATCTCTTGGCTATTTTCCCGGAGGAGCAGACTTCGCTCGCGTGCTTGCGCTATACGAAAATTCGCTAAGAGTGTGATGCTCGCATCATAGGAGTTGAAAGGAGACCTTATGGATACGTGGACACCCGATGATCTTAAAGAACAGCTTGATCAAGGTAAGGCCGTCTTTCTGAAGCTTTACAAAAAAGGCTGCGGCATTTGTAAGCTGTCGATTCCCGCCACGGAACGCATGGAAGAGAATAATGTTCATGAACTCGTGTTTGGAAAAATCCTCGTGGACGATCATCCCGAAATGCTTGATATCGCCGAAACTGACATGATGCCGGCGTTCTTCGTTTTCGCGAAGGGCAAGCTTAAGGGTGAGTATCACGGATTCAAAGGGCTCGCGCCGCTTGAAGAGTTTGTGAATAAATCCATGAAGGAGGCATAATGGACGCGATGGTTAATGTGAAATACTTTGCCATTTTGCGAGAGATGGCGGGTAAACGTGAAGAGCAGGTTGTCTTGGAAAATGGCGACAATGGCCAAGCGCTTTATTACCGTCTCGCCGACAAATATCACTTCCCTCTCAAGCTTTCTGATATCCGCCTCGCGGTGAACGAAACATTTGTCGCGACGGATACCCGGCTAAAGGCGGGTGACGAGATTGTGTTTATTCCACCAGTGGCTGGAGGTTGATGGATGGAACGTCGTCTTGCCATTCAAGAGGAACCCATTGCTGTTGATGTGCTGCGTCGGAAGCGGCCAGAGAATGGCACTTGCGGTGGTTATGTGACTTTCGAAGGTGTTGTTCGTGGTGAAAACGAAGGGAAGGCCGTGAGTCGCCTTTTCTACGAATGCTACGAAGCGCTTGCTCGAAAAGAAATGCATGCCATTCTCGATAAAGCCGCACAAATGTTTCCCATTCATTTTGCCGAGGTCGTGCATCGGGTGGGAGAGCTACAAATTGGTGACGTCGCGGTTTTTATCCAAATCTATGCGGGCCATCGTCGAGAAGCTTTTGAAGCATGCCAGTTCGTGATCGACACCTTGAAAGAAAGCGTGCCGATCTGGAAGAAGGAATTTTACGTGGATGGATCCACTTCTTGGCCCATGTGTCACGGCTGTCACGCGGATCATAAAGAATGATGGAAGAGAAGAGCACGCGCGTAGAGACGTTGCACGACCGTTTTGGTCGGCGCCTTCTTTATCTGCGTTTTTCTCTGACGGAAGCATGCAACATGTCATGCACGTATTGCCTGCCGGAGGGCTTTCCGGAATGGTATCGCCATAAAGCGCGATTGAGTCTGCCGCAAATTCATAATGTTCTTAAAGCATTTCGTGAAATGGGTTTTGAGAAAGTTCGGTTTACCGGTGGTGAGCCCACAGCTCACCCGGACGCTTTGCGCGCCGTGGAAGTCGCGAGAGAACTTGGCTTCGCGGACATTGCGCTGACAACAAACGGAACCCTTATTCGTGATTTGTCCGACTGGCAAAAAGCAGGTCTAACGCAGATTAATGTCAGTCTCGACAGCTTGAATGAAGAAACGTTTTACAGACAAACAAAAAGTCGCGACTTAAAGAAGGTACTTCGTTTAATCGATGACGCTCAATCCTTGGATATGTTGACGAAGATAAACACGGTCCTTCTCCGTTCCGTCAATTTGTCTGAAGCTCAGGAGCTTATGCGTTGGGCGAAAAGAAGAAATCTAACGCTCCGGTTTATCGAGCTTATGCCGACGGGCTTGAATCAGAGTTTCTATCGCAGTGAGCAGGTTCTTAATTCAGAACTAACGTCTCTTCTTATCGCGGAAGGGTTTAACCTGGATGTTGAGGAGGAGCGTTCGCGCACACAGGGGCCGGCGCGTATCTATCACCATGGTGATTTGCCAGGTCGCATCGGTTTGATTAACCCCTTGTCTTGTAATTTTTGTGACGACTGCAATCGTCTGCGCGTTACCGCGCGTGGAGCGTTGAAACTCTGTTTGTTTAGCAAAGAGGACCAAGTTTTACCGGTGGATGATGCGGCGGCGGTAACGGCGCGCGTCCGTGCTTTGATTGGACTTAAGGAAGAACGTCACCAATTGGAACAGGGCCAGTTCGGCAATGTTGAAACGTTCCGTGTAATTGGTGGGTAAACAGGGAGTTTATATGTTCAAGAAAGTTTTCGCGTTGTCGTTTGGTCTCATGATGGCTGGCTCTGGATGGGCACAATCTCAATTGAAGCAGCAAGAGATTCCTCCTCCCGTGAGGCTTGCGGGTGAGGATGGAGAATTGGTTAAAGACGGCTCTCCCTGGGATAGTTCGACTCTTAAGGGAAAAGTGATGATGCTCGTCTACGTCGACCCCGATGAAGCGGATCTCAATGAGAAGTTGACGGAAAGATTGCAGACAGAGAAATTTGATCTCGAAAAGTTTGGATCCGTCGCCGTCATCAACATGGCGGCAACATGGAAGCCGAACATAATCATCAACTCTGTGCTTAAAGGTAAGCAGGAAAAATACCACAACACCCTTTACGTTAAAGACATGAAGAAGAAGTTGGTGCAAGCGTGGGGTCTTAAGGATGACGGATATCACGTATTGATGTTCAATAAAGCCGGAGCTCTCATCTTGGATAAGTCGGGGAAATTTTCGGATGCTGATATCGAGGCGTTCGTAAAGCTGGTAAAAGAGAATTTGTAAGCAGAAAAGAGCCCGATACCGGGCTCTTTTTTTTAGCGCTTATTGATGAGTTTCTATGTGATAGATCGAATGGCCGTAGTCTTTGTTTCCATCCCAAGTGGAGATGATCTTTTGATCGAGCGGATCAAGAGCTTGGTTATCTGCTGAATCCTGTTTTACTTTTATTGCCGCCACTTTTTTTCCACTTTCTTCCTTTTGACAGGATGAAAGAACGATTGTCAGGGTGAAGGCAATCCATAGAGTTTTCATAGTGAAATGACCTCCAGATTAACTGGACGGGTGAATAAAATGTCACCGTTCGTATCATATGAAATTAAAGTCAGCGTCTGATCTTTAATGGGAATGCGCGCATCGCTCTTAAAGAAGATTTTACTGTTGTCGTATTTGTAAGGCGTGAAGGTAATGTTGAGTGGGGCTCTTCTGCCACTGGCACAATCAGTGGGTGAACCCGAGCAAATAGCGACGGAATTGGCGACAAGATCGGTTGCCAAGTAAATAAACGCGGACTTTGTGTCATTGGGAGCACCCACGGCGACACGAATGAAAGGCCCTTCCGATGTTGTCGGAATTGCGGGTGGTGCCGGATTTCCGGGTGTGGGTGATGGCGTCGGCAAAGGCGACGGTGTTGGCACTGGCGTTGGAGTCGGACTAGGAGATGGGGACGGTGTGGGCGATGGTGTTGGTGACGGTGTTGGTGATGGATCAGGCGAAGGGTTATTTGAAGCATTGTCCCACGCTGTCTTTATGCTCGCGAATTCCGCGCGGTCCCGCATGGCTTTGATGCCTGTGATATCGCCAGCAGTGAGAACGGCCTTTTTGCTGGAACTAGCCGAGCCCATAACTTCGCTGTTGTTAACTTGGCCGCTATTCTTGGAATCGCAGTCGATGCCTCCGCTGTATTGATCGCACATGCCGAACATATGGCCGATTTCGTGAAGCATTACGACTTCAGCGAGGGAACCGGCGGATTTACAAATATAGACCTTGGCACTCGCTATAGTCGTGAAACCAACGACGCCTGATTCAGCGCAGCCTGATTGGGTGTAATTTAGAGTTGTTGTGAGTTTAACGCGTGTTTTAAGATTGCCGCTCCCGCACGTCACGATAGCCGTCGAGCTGCGGCCGATGGGTTCAAGCCATTTGCGGATAGCTGCCGTGGCCATCTCAACGCCACTCGATCCACAAATCTCAATCTGTTCTGTGGGAAGAACTTGGATAAGCCAATTGCTCTTTCCATTTGCGGATGTTGAGTTGAGATGTCCCCACTTTACTTCCGAGCTAGATGATTCTGGCGGAGCACACGCGGGGACCAGCGTCAAAAGAATCAATACGAACGTCAAAAATCTCATAACAATCCCGGGCTACCTGCGGTGCAGGGCGTTAGCATCATAGGAATAAAAGGGTTGATGAGTTCGTATCGGTAGAAACGAAACAAAAATGAAGGAATTGGGCTAGTTGGCTAAGTTTTTTGGAAAAATCAGCTTTTTAGACCATGAGCCTTAAACCACTGCAGAGCCTCGGCCCAGCCCTCTTCCGCGGCTTTTTTGTTATAACTGGGCCGGTAATCGGCATGAAATGCGTGTCCGGCCTCTTTGTAGACAATGATTTTCGAGCCGCTTTTTCCCTTGTCGAGAAGTGTGCGCATTTTCTCAACGTCCTTGAGGGGAATGCTCTCGTCTTTTTCTCCATAGAGTCCCAATACAGGCACTGTGAGCTTCGCGGCAATGTCGAGAGGAAAGAGAGGCTGAACCTGTGTCGCTTCTCCCGATAGCTTGCCGTACCAGGCAACGCCAGCTTTTAATTTTGGATTGTGCGCCGCGTACATCCACACGACGTTACCACCCCAACAAAAACCCGTGATGCCCATGTGCGAGATGTTGGTTCCCTTTTGCCCTTTTAACCAACTAACTGTCGCGTCGAGATCGCTCATGACTTGTTTTTGCGGAACTTTAGAGACGATGTCGGCAATGATTTTCTTGATGTCGGGAATCTTGGTGACATCGCCTTCACGAAAGTAAAGATACGGTGCGATTGCATTGTATCCGGCAAGAGCAAAGCGCCTGCACACATCCTTGATGTATTCATGCACACCGAAAATTTCGTGAACAACGATGACGCAAGGATATGAGCCCGCTTCCTGTGGTCTGGCGAAATAGGCTGGCATCAGCTTGTCTTTCGTCGGAATGACAACTTCCGCGGTGCCCACTTTGTCAGAGGGTGTGCCGATAGCCCATGTGGTGGTGGGTAAGACGGCTAACGCATAGCCGGCACCGGTAGAAATCATAAAGCTGCGACGACTCATTTCTTCAGGCATTGTGATCTCCTCAGGTCCCAACGCCCCGTTTAAAGACGTCGAGCTTGCAGCGATTGTCGTTCTTATATCGAATACTCCTTGGATAAATTTTTTGGAATCAGTTTCGTCGCGCCTGTGCGGAAGATCGAGTCATTACGCCTTTTTTTCGCACGACTTAGCCGGCGCACGTGGTTTTGATTTTGCAAATGGAGGGAAAACTGTTCGAGGAGGATCTTTATGAATTGGTTGAGTCGTGTCTTAAGTGGCGGCGTCTTTCTATGCCTTGCCGCGTTAGCAACGCCGCTTCTTGGCAACACAGATCTACCTGATCAATTGCATATCATTTCCGTCAAGCTTACCGATGAGACGCCGGAGATAGAGCAATTGCGTCAGGCTGGTTTTCGTATTCTAGGCGTGAGTTACGAAGAAGGAATCGTTCAAGTAGCTATCGATCAAGATGAAAATGAGGCGTTTGTACGCCTGGGTATGCCCGTCGTGAAACGCGAAATTTTGAATACGCGAACCATGCCTGACGAACGCTATTACACCTATGACGAAGTCGTCGCGCAAATCACAAAATGGCAGAAAGAATATCCCGACATTCTTAAAGTAGTTAAAATCGGTACTTCGCTCGAAGGCCGCGACATATTCGCTGTAAAGATAACCAACAACGTTAATGCGGCCGGCGTCGGAAAGTCCGCCATCCTATTCAACTCCCTCCATCACGCGCGTGAAATTATGACTGTTGAAGTGGCTATGGATATTATTGACTACCTTGCAAACAACTACGGTCAAGAACAGCAAGTTCAAAGATGGGTGAACGGTCACGAGATCTGGGTCATTCCCATGGTGAATCCGGACGGAAATAATCGTGTCTGGACTGAATATAATATGTGGCGCAAGAACACGCGGAATGACAAGGGTGTCGACTTAAACAGGAACTACCCTTATGGCTGGGGCAGTTGCAGTGGGTCCAGTGACAACGAAGCGACGGAAACTTATCGTGGCGCAAGCCCCGGATCCGAGCCTGAAACACAGGCGGTGATGAGTCTGGTGGCGGCGATTAAGCCCGTGTTCAATATCTCGTATCACTCTTTTAGCGAGTTGGTTCTCTATCCTTATGGATGCCGCGGCGAGCGGGTCGATAATGGCTCCGCTGTTGAAAGCATAGGCGGTGATCTGGCAAGTCGATTAATCTCTGATTCTGGAGGTTCACATTACCGCGCGGGAACTCCGTGGGAACTTCTGTACCCAGTGGATGGTAACGATAGCGATTGGATGTTTCACGAGTACGGAGTGATTCCCTATGTAGTGGAAATAAACAGTATCATCCACGGCTTTCAACCCGACTACAAATGGCGTCAGCCCACTGTGGAAAAGATGCGCGCCGGGTGGCAGTTCTTATTAGACAAATTGGTGACGGACGGCGTCCACGGCCAAGTGAGTAGTGATGGCGCTGTGATGAGTCATACCGTCCGGCTCATAAGTTTGGGGCGCTCGACGGCTGAATCCGTATGGCCACTCAGGAGCGATGGAACGTTTCAGGCATTTGTGCCTGCTGGTATGTATCGACTTGAGTGGACACAAGACTCCGTACAACAGCAGCAAAACGTCATTTTTTAAAATTTTCTCCAAGCAATGTTTGCATAAAATGTCTGAGGCGGACTTAAAAATTAAGTTCGCCTCTTTATTCGCCGATATATCATTGGATACCTTTGTGTATTGGGAACTTTTCAAGAGGGAAGATCCTCAAAACGATAGGGTTTCAGTGAAAAGTTTGCGAAAGATTAAATTACGCCTGTTACTCACATTGAGCCTTTATTCCTTATCGGCGGGAGCCGAGGAGCAGGAATTTAAGCCTATTTTGCCGCTTCCGGAAAGCAAGCTCGAAACCATCCCCCTCATGGAACTCGTTCTTCGTGACGCCCGCCAAGATCTCATCCTTAAGACCGCGGAGGAAGCCACGGACGCGGCGGAAAATGCCAATGAACTTGATGAAGATTACGCCTCCGCCACGGATGAAAAAGCGCGCATAGCGTTTGATGCCATGCGTCTCAATATCGCTCTGGCTTATTACCTCGAGGATATGGGGTTGGGTTTAACGAAAGGAAAGCCTGTCGCTAAGCTCCCAGAGGTGCGTGCACGCATTGTGAAATACGCCACCGACCTTGTTACTCTAGGTGCCAATCCAGCGATAAAAGAACGTGCCGCTTTTCATGTGCGTGCTCAAAACCAACTTCTCGGAAAAGTCGCGCCGACGACGGTTGTGGCGACAAAGGCCCCCAAAGGCCCCGCGCCCGATGGACCTTATCGCTTCCAACTTGAGTTTCTCGACGCACTCACCGCATTGGCGGACGAATCGGCGGTGGATCGCGCCACGGCACAGATGCTCAAACTTTCTTCCTCGATGGAAGGCTATGGTTATTTTGCCAGCGCCATGGCTACGGCGCGCGCTTTAGCGGGTATTGATAACAGTGGTAAAAAAGTGCGCGACACCAAACCCAACTATCAGACCTATCTCCAGAAGGCCACGCTGCTCGTTGAAAAGTACGACGAACCACTCAAGCAAAAAGTGCTGACATTCTCCGTGGCGCTTTGGACACTCGCGGAAGAAGACGGCATCAATTGGATGAAAACGCCCATCGGTCTTCAGGCCTTCGATGGCCTTGAAGAACTGGATGCCATCAATGAACGACGCGCTTACGCGTTGTTCAATGGCAATAAGGCGCGTGAAGCGCTCGACATATTCACGAAGCTGTTAGCGGAAAATGAAGCCAGCGTTGAATTGGGAAAACTCACGGAGCGTTATCTAGAGTTACAGTTTCTTGACGGAAAGAAGACGCATAATTTCGATACATATATCCAATCTCTCCATCGCGTGAACAATGCCTTCAAGTCAAACGACGTATTGGGAGATGGGGGCGAGGCGGCGGTAAAAAAATATCGCAAGAAATTTCACACATTGTTTTATCTCGCGGTGCTAAATTCTCTCAAAAGTGCACAGCAGCCAAAGGCCGCGGCGACTGATAAAGCCGCGGCGCAACGGCACGCGCAATTGTTCTTGCCGCGCGCTCAAGACGATAAAGAAAAGGTGCGTGTGTTAGGTGAAATGGGATCTCTTCACCTCCAGATGAAAAATTATCCCAAGGCCGTCGAAGCTTATTTGCAGGCGGAAAAGCTTTCACAGAAGCCGTATTTCTTGTCAAAGGCGATCGAAGCCCAGCAGGCTCTCGCGCGCTGGCCGGTGCAACCACCTTGGGACAAAGAGCCACCGGGCGATCGCGCGGCTCGTAAAAAGCTGACCACCCTTTACCAAATGCTAAATAAGAAAAAGTCGCCGAATTGGTTTGCGCTGGCTCACATTGGTCTCTTACAGAAAAACACCGGCACCATGGATGCCGCGGTAAAAACCTGGCTGCCATTTTTATCCAAGGAACCGCAAAACCCTCATGTTGCACGTGCCGCGGGTGTGATGGTGGAGTATTTCCAAGTCAAAAAGAAATGGCTGGAACTGGTTGGCCTGTTACAGATGTCAGTAAAGCACCAGATTGAAATCAAGCAACGCGGTAAGCCGGTTGATGCGAATAAACTCTTGGCGGACGCCTTGTATGCGGCAGGAAACCAGGCTTCCTTAAAACGTGATCCCAAGCTAGCCCTTCGCTTCTATCGGATTTTCAATAGCCAGTTCAAAGAAGACCCACGCTTAGCGGAAACTCTGTTCAAGAGCGGTATGGCTTACAACGATCTCAAGGATCAGGAGAAGTTCGTTTTGGCCATGAAGGTCGTCGTCAAAACGTTCCCGAAAACAAAATGGGCGCGGGATGCGATCCGCAAGGGGATGGATCTTGCGAAAGATGAATCCCATCGTGTCTATTTTTTGGAAGCCTTCCTGAAGCATTCGCCACAGAGTCCAGAGGCGACAGCGGTGCGTGAGAAGCTGGCCAAAATCTATGTCGGTCTCACCATGTATCCAAAAGCGATTGTCCTGTATCAAGCGCAGGAAAAGGACCCACGCACACAGCCCGCGGCTAAGGTCGCGGCGAATATGCGCATTATCGAATTGTCGGAGAAAGCGGGGTTACCCAATCCAGGTTTGGCGGCCGCGCAAAGAATCACCAAACTGTCGAATGCCCCTCATGACGCTTTGGCAAAATCCTATGCGCTTTATGCCAAACATTACGCACAACAAAAGCAGTTTGATATGGTGGACCATTATGCGAAGCTGAGTGACAAACTCAGTGTCCGTGACAAGAATACGGCGGAGTCCATTGCGCAGATTCGTTATCTTGTTGCCCTACGCAGTGCCGCAAAGCCTTTTAACCAGCCCGACCCTCGCACCATCAAAGATCCCTCGAAGGAAATGCAAAATCAGGTCGTTGTGTTTCAAGGGCTTAAGGTCCCCTTTGATAAAGTTTGTCAGTTGGGGGCAACGAATGCATGTAAACTCGCGCGCCGCGATCTTTCGAATCTGGCGCAACGCAGTTACGATGCGGTGAATGCCATTGAGTTAGCGCAGGCGCCCGACAACAAGACTCTGCAGGCTTTTGCGGCGCGAAAGAAACAAGCTCTACAAGCTATTTCCGTTTCGATTCAGAAAAGCATGGCCCACTAAGATTCTTCGCTTCGCTCAGAATGACGCTAGCCTTGAGATTCTTCGCTTCGCTCA
>CAYOJQ010000062.1:11663-18719 GCA_964404325.1 uncultured Oligoflexales bacterium | reverse complement strand
TACGCGGCCGTGATCTCAGTTCGCTGCATGCGCAGTTCGTTCCGTTTACCGCGGAAACGCGCATGAGTGGCGTTGATATTGAAACGGGAACGCGCACGCACGTTATTCGTAAGGGCGCGCTGGACGCGGTGCGAAAATACCTCGTCGCCAAGGGCGGAAAATTTCCCGAGCACCTCACACGCGTGGCGGATGACGTGGCGAAAGCGGGCGCGACACCTCTCTTAGTCACCGAAGACCAAGAAGCACTCGGCATTGTTATTTTGAAAGACAAAGTGAAGGGCGGTATTCGCGAACGTTTCGCGCAACTTCGCGCGATGGGCATTCGCACTATCATGATCACAGGTGACAACCCTTTAACCGCCGCATCCATTGCCGCCGAGGCCGGTGTCGATGACTTTATCGCGGAAGCCACGCCGGAAGCAAAACTCACGCGCATTCGCAGTGAGCAGGCGAGAGGTCACATGGTGGGCATGATTGGTGATGGTACCAACGACGCCCCCGCTCTGGCGCAGGCAGATGTGGGCGTTGCCATGAACACGGGAACGCAAGCCGCGCGTGAAGCCGGAAATATGGTGGATCTTGATAGCGACCCCACGAAGCTGATTGAAATTGTCGAGACGGGCAAGCAGCTGCTTATGACACGTGGTTCTCTGACAACGTTTAGTATCGCCAACGACGTGGCAAAATATTTCGCAATCCTTCCCGCGATGTTTGCTGGTCTTTACGCGGCAAGCGGTGGTCAAGGACCTCTCGCGTCGTTGAATGTGATGGGCCTTGTGTCTCCGGAAAGCGCCATCCTTAGCGCCGTCATATTCAACGCGCTGGTTATCATCGCCTTGATCCCTCTTGCCTTGCGCGGGGTGAAGTACGTGCCCATGGGTGCCTCGGCCTTATTGCGCCGCAACTTACTTTGGTACGGTGTTGGCGGTGTGATCGTTCCTTTTATCGGCATCAAGATCATCGACGTCATCATTACTGGACTTGGCTTAATCTGAGGTTTTTATGAAATCCGCATTCATTGCTTTACGCTTATTTCTTCTGATGACCGTCGTTTGCGGCATCATTTATCCGACCGCGACGACTCTGATCGGCAGTGCCTTCTTCCCTGAAAAGGCGCAGGGCAGCCTTATCGAAAAAAATGGCGCCGTGGTGGGTAGTGAGCTGATTGGGCAAAACTTCGGCGATGATCGTTACTTCCAAGGGCGTCCATCCGCGAGTCAATACGGAACGCTCCCCTCTGGAGCATCGAACCTCTCTCCCGTGTCTCCGAAGTTGATTGAAGAGGTTAAAAAGCGCCAGGAGGCTCTGGGAGCGAACGTGCCCGCAGAACTCCTCTTTTCATCGGGAAGCGGCCTTGATCCTCACATTTCGCCGGAAGCCGCTGTTTATCAAATGAAAAAGATCGTCGGCGCGCGCGGTATTAACGAAATTGCTGAACAAAAACTTTTAGAACTTATAAAATTAAACACGGAAGAACCTCAGTTTAGGTTTCTGGGGCAGCGTCGTGTGAATGTACTTCGACTCAACCTTGCTTTGGATGAGACGTTTAATGAGCGAAAATGAAAGTGGACGGCCCGATCCTGACAGACTTCTCTCCGCCGTCAACCACGAAGAGCGTCGCCAAAAAGAAGGGAAACTAAAAATCTTTTTGGGGATGGTGGCCGGCGTGGGGAAGACGTACGCCATGCTCCAGGCGGCGCATCAGCTCAAGGCTCAAGGCGAAGACGTTGTGGTTGGATTCGTCGAGACTCATGGCCGCAAGGAAACAGCGGCCCTTTTAGAAGGTCTCGAAGTGCTGCCACGCCTTGCTGTTACCCACCGCGGCGTCACTCTCATGGAGATGAACCTCGACGCGGTGCTTAAACGCCGTCCGGCCATTGTTCTTGTTGATGAGTTAGCTCACACCAATGCACCTGGCAGCCGGCACACCAAACGCTACCGTGACGTGCAAGAAATTCTTCGCAACGGCATCAATGTTTATACAACGCTTAACGTGCAGCATCTCGAAAGCCGCGTGGGCACCGTACAAGAAATCACGGGCGCCGCGGTGCAAGAAACCGTACCCGATGTGTTTCTCGATCAAGCGGATGAGATTGTTCTTGTGGACCTTGCGCCCGATGAACTTCTTAAACGCATGCGCGAGGGAAAAATTTATCCAGCGGAACGCGTCGAAACAGCGACCCTTAATTTTTTCCGCAAAGGAAATCTCACCGCCTTACGAGAAATGGCGTTACGCCTTGCGGCGGAGCGAGTCGATCGCGAGTTGCGCCAGTTTAAAATTCTTCACGGCATCGAGCAGGCGTGGAAAAGCGGGAACCGCTTGATGGTAGCCGTTTTCGCAAGCCCTTACGCGGAGACCATTATTCGCTGGACGCGCCGCATGGCGGACGCTTTGGATGCCACGTGGATTGGCGCCACGGTCTTAACGCAAAGCCATTACACGCCGGAAGAAAAAAATCTCCTGACGAAAAATTTGAATCTCGTGCAGCAGCTGGGCGGCGAGGTGATTTCCACCCAAGACGCGGATCCCGTCGCGGGACTTCTGCGAGTGGCGCGCCAAAACAATGTGACGCAAATCGTGGTGGGAAAAACCCAAAGAGGATGGTGGCAAAACCTTCTTCGCGGCGGCTCAGTGGTGCAGCGTCTTCTACGCAGCAGTGGCGACATCGATATTTATGTGGCGACAGCCAATATCGATCAAGCCACGCGACCATCGCCCGTGTCGCTAATTCAACGTTATCCCTGGGGTGAGAGCGGAGCGGTCTTGGCGATTGGTTTGGCGACTTGGCTGCTATCGGCGGCCCTGCAGCCATTTATTGGTTATCTCGCCGTCGGAATTGTTTTTATTATCTCTGTCAGTATCTCGGGATTGTTTTTGTCGCGCGCATCCGTGATTGCTTTGGCTTTTATCTTCGCGACGATTCACAATTTCTTTTTTATTCCACCCATCAACACCTTCTCGATTTCCAAGCCCGAGGACATCCTCACACTGTTGATGATTTTTATCGCGGCGGTGGGCTTGGGTCACCTCACCACGCAGTTAAAACGTAAGGAAGTGGCGCTGCGCCAAGGGGAAGGTAAAGCAGTCGCCCTATTTCAGCTCACAAAACAAATCGCGGCGGCGCAGTCTCTCGCCCAAGTGGTCGAAGCGGCAATCGCCGTCATACAGAAGTCTTTTCCAGTGGGTATCGCGGTGCTATTGGAAGATCCCGATGATCCACGCCAGATTCGCCTCGCGTCCGGTAGCACTTTTCGCCCCACCGCGAAAGAATTGACGGTGGCCAAGTGGGTCAAGACACACGGGCGCATGGCTGGTAAGGGGACGGAGACTCTACCGGCCTCCGATGGCGTGTATTTCCCACTGCAGAGCCGCGATAAAGTCTGGGGCGTGCTTGCATTTGACCTAGAAGAACACGCGCCCTTTGATACGGCCCATGTATCGTTAGCGGAAATGTTCGCCAACCAATTAACTGCGGGCATCGAACGAGAGCTTTATCACAGCGAGAATCAGCGCCTTGAAGTTCTCGAAGAAACTCAGCGCCTTTATCGCACGCTGCTCGATTCCGTCTCTCATGAATTAAAGACGCCACTCGCTTCCATCAAGGGATCGGCTAGCGCTCTTCTGGACCCAGTCACAAGCGCGAACAAGGAAGTGCGCAACCATCTCGCGGATGAGATTCTTTCGGGAACGGATCGGTTGCGTCAGGTCGTGGATAACCTACTGGACATGACACGCATCGAATCCGGGATGCTCAATCCACGCAAGGATTTAAGCGACGTCAACGACATCATCGGTGCCGCCATGCACAAAGTCCAACCGCACCGAGGTGAACATCCCGTGTCGGTTCACGTGGAGGATGCCATTCCTCCCATCCGTTGTGATCAAGCCCTTTTGGTGCAGGCGCTGATGAATATCATTCATAATGCTTTTGTTCACACACCCGCGAAAACACCAGTGGAAGTTAGCGCCAAAAGAGAAGGCGATTTTGCCGCCATCGTGATTCGCGACCATGGTCCGGGTCTTCCTAAAGTGGATCCACAAAAAGTTTTTGAAAAATTCTTTCGCGAGGACACACGCCATACGGGTGGGCTCGGATTGGGTTTATCGATTGCGTCTGGATTTATAGAACTTCAAGACGGAAAACTTCGCGCCGAAAACCCTCCCAGTGGTGGCGCGCAATTCACAGTGTTAATGCCGATTGAGAAATACCATGAGCCATAAGCCCACAATATTGATCATCGACGATGAACCGGCCATGCGACGTTTGCTCAACCTAACGTTGGCGCCTCATGGCTACAGCCTTATCGAGGCGGTACATGGGAACGAGGGCTTAGCACTCGCGGCATCGCACGTCCCTGATCTCGTGATTCTGGATCTAGGTCTTCCCGATTTAAGCGGTGAAAAAGTCTTAGAGCGTTTACGCGAATGGTATCGAAAGCCCATCATCATTCTTTCCGCGCGTGATAGCGAAGAAAGCATTGTGGCCGCACTGGATAAAGGTGCTGACGACTACCTCACCAAACCGTTTAACCATGGTGAGTTGCTTGCCCGCATTCGTGTGGCTTTGCGTCATTACGAACAGCCTGCCAGTGAACCCATTTTTCAGACCGGTGATTTGCGCATCGATTTCACCAAGCGTGTGGTAACGCTTAGAGATGAAGTGATACGACTCACTTCCACGGAATACGACCTGCTTCGTTTATTCGCTATGCATCCGGATAAGGTATTAACGCACTCACAGATTCTTAAAGAAATTTGGGGCCCAAAATCAACCGAGCACGTGCATTATCTTCGCGTGTACATCGGGCATCTACGGCAAAAAATCGAAGAGGATACTTCACAGCCGCGTATTTTGATCACGGAGCCAGGCGTGGGCTATCGCCTAAAAACCGATAGGTCAGAATGACTAGAAAACCCTAAGTTATTTCGCCTAGCCGAAGCGAAACCATGATAAAAACCGGCCCCAAAATGTATGCGATAAAGAATTATTTATACTAATGAAGTCCTCAACCGCGAAGCCTATGATGATGTTGTATCGTTAACTAGATGAGGTACTGCATTCATGGGTACGGCAGTTTTATTACCAGCAAAAATTGAAGATGAACGCATCTCCCTGCGGCGTGAAAGCTTGAATCCCATTCTCCCTTCTCCCAGTCGTCCGAACAATCTTCTTAAATTCTCGCACTCACTTTTCCGTCGTTGGGACCAGCATTACCTCGGCAAGCTCAATGGTTCGATTGTAGACCCAAACAACAAGGTTACCGTCGAAGTAAAAATTAGCGACGAATCCGCCATTGCTATGGGCTATATGGCCGATGCGCTTCATGCTCTTGAAAAACAATTGCAGTCAACACTTCCTCCTGAAAAGAAAGAGGAAGAAAAAATGACTGACGAATACGAGATTTATCTGTAACGCAACAAACAAAACAAAGCGCGCCGGCCAACGACCGACGCGCTTTTTTTTCTTTAAAAGAGACTGTTAGTGGCCCGCTTTTGACTTATGCGCGGTTTTCTTTTTCTTCTTGGACGCCTTCGCTACTGTCTTATTCTTTTTAGATGCTTTGTGTAGCTTCGCGGCTTTTTTTCCTTTGCCACTTTTGCCCTTCGCTTTATGGTCGGAGTGACCGCCTTTTTTCTTGCCATGGTGCGAAGCGGCTTTTTTACTTTTCGCGGCAGGAGCCGGTTTCTTCACCGGGGCCGCATGGAGTTTTTGTTTCGGTTCTTCCGCGGGTGGCGTCACGGGAGCCGTGGTTGGCGCCGGTGTCTCCGTGCGTGGCTGGGCCGCGCTATGATCGAGAGGTGCCTCTAATGAAGTATCATCAACCGGGGTACTGCCACCTAAGTTGAGTAGCGCCGGCACGGCCACCGCACCCGCGACAACGGCCACGAGGCCGATCTTCATCTGTTTATTTAATCCGCCCCACTTATTCTTGATCGTGTCCTTAAGCGACATAGCGCCCTCCTCTAGCCACACATAGAGCCTCTTGGATGAGGCTGATAGCCTTAACGGAATAAGGTTGGGATACTTAATATCATTAATTTGAAGGCTAATAATATTAGGCTATTACACTATGATCGCCGTGTAAACACAGCCAAACCGGAGGAGGCTGAGCTCCCCTTAATAATGAATTTTTGCCTTAAAAGCATAAAAATGAATAAAAACAGTTGGTAATTTCCCTTTTCTTTGGCTAATCATAGACCCCTCAAATCAAGGCTTTCGCCAAGATGGGGCAAACACGTAGGTTTCCCTCTCTTCGCGCACCCAAAGGGTGAGCCGCAACAACGCTGGAGAAAAAGCATGGCTCGTTACCGAGGTCCTCGCCTGAAGATTATGCGCGCATTAGGCGTACAACTCCCAGGTCTTTCACGCAAATCCATTGAACGCCGTCCAAATCCTCCTGGACAACACGGCGCCAACAAAAAAGGCAAGAAGAGCGAATACGGCACTCAGCTCGCTGAGAAGCAAAAAATTCGTCTTAACTACGGTCTAACTGAGCGCCAATTCCGCCGCGTTGTTTCTGACGCTTTGCGCAGTAAAGAAGTAACTGGCGAGAAGTTGTTGCAACTTCTTGAGCGCCGTCTTGATAACGTCGTATTCCGCGCTGGTTTCGCACCAACAATCCCAGCAGCGCGTCAGATGGTAAACCACGGCCACATCCTTGTTGATGGCAAGCCCGTGAACATCGCTTCCTTCCGCACAAAGCCAGGTCAAGTGATCACCACTGTTGAAAAAATGAAGAACAACGACCTCGTTAAGACAACTTTGGAAGCTCCTTCCATCATCCGCCCAAGCTGGATTGAGTGCGATCCTGCGAAGCAAATGGCGAAACTTGTTGCGATGCCAGATCGCGCACAGGTTCCTTTCGAAATCAGCGAGCGTCTCGTGATCGAGTATTACTCACAACGCGTGGGCTAATCCCGCTGATTGATAGCAAAAGAAAAAAGGCGCTCCCGATGGAGCGCCTTCTTTTTTGCACACAATTCATCACTGCCAGCGATCGCATTCGTCATTCTGAGCATTCGTCATTCTGAGCACTCGTCATTCTGAGCACTCG
>CAYOJQ010000062.1:0-11563 GCA_964404325.1 uncultured Oligoflexales bacterium | reverse complement strand
GCATTCGTCATTCTGAGCATTCGTCATTCTGAGCACTCGTCATTCTGAGCACTCGTCGTTCTGAGCATTCGTCATTCTGAGCGAAGCGAAGAATCTAGAACAAATAACCAATCTTCAACAAGTTGATATAGGGCATGTTTGTTTCACCAAATTTTTCCGCGGCATCGTTCACATTTTTTTCAAGCTTCTTATACTCGGATGAGGAAATAACCGCGGCAACCTGTCCAGCGGTCGCGCCATCAAAGTTGGCTTTGAGTTTATCCGTGGAATGGCTTGAATGAATTTTATAACCAATCTCGAAGCCAAGTGTGAAACCGCTATCCCACACGGACATAAAACCAATGTGCGGCATCATGTAGTTGGTGGTCACACCGACTTTTAAAGTGGTGTCAATTTTCTGGGCCGCGCCCGCATCCATCTTCTTCGATGCTTCAAGATCGAGGCTCTGAGACACATAGCCAAGACCGACGAAAAAGCTTCCCTGCATGGGGTGCCAGCGTCCCACGATATCCCAGCTGTTGAATTTCACGTCGACGTCATCTGACTTGTAGGTAAATGGGCCCATGTGAAAGCCGCCGCTAAACTGATTCTTGTACATGACGTCCACACCAACGGTGGGCGGGACAATGGCAACGTTAAACGTCGGGCCGACGCGCCAATTTCGTGTCGTTCCGGAATCGTTATCCATGGCAACATCCGCCGTGGAAGTTTCCTCTGGTTTAACATCCGCGCTCTCTTCCGTTGGAGCGGCATCCGTCCCCATATCGTCTTGCGCCCACAGGGATGAACTCGCTCCCAAAACCACTGCGGCAACAAGCCCACGCTGTACAAACTGTCGCAACATCATCACACGCCTCCATGAAAGGGTTCCGTTTGGGTTGTTAGAAAACCAAAACAAAAATAATGTTTTTTAGAATGATTACAGGCAGTATAGGACGTTCAACAGACCATCGTCAACGCTTAGGGACTTCTCAATCTTATCTGGGGAGCGATCCGTGAAGCTCGCGCATAAGATTCTTCTCTTTGCTATCGCCCCAATTTTGGTTGGCGGGCTGGCTATCACGTACAAGGATTCTCGTACCGCACGCCAGGTCTTACTCCAGCTCAAAGACTCGGAGATTCGCAACGACCTAGCTCATCGAGAAGCCTACATAAGTCAGTTCTTTGAAAACACCGTGATCGATCTGCGTTTCCTCGCCCATCAGCCGATTATGCAGACAGGTAATGTGAAGGAGATTCTAGAACACCTCCGCAGTCAGCACCCACACTTTTCGCCGCTGGTTAAAAACCTTTCTTGGAATGATGTTTCCGGTCACGTCCACGGCATTGAAGGTGAACAACTGGATGTGTCCCAAAGATATTATTGGTCGCACTTTCTTCGCGGAGAATTCATTATCTCCAAAGCACTGATTCACCCCATCACACAGCACCCCAGCGTCGTTTTCATCGCGCCGGTCTTCAAGAACAATGCCGTCGCGGGAGGTGTCGGAGCCGTTGTCTCTCTGCAAGCCCTTCTCGACCATACTTTGTCTTATCACACGGAACAAAAAGGTGATCTTTACCTGATTGACGAAGCAGGGCTTGTGATGCGCAGAAAGCCGCCCCAAATGCCCCCGGAGGATATGCCTGCATTCCACCCTCCCAACGTAGAAAAAATCGATCGTATCGATGGCGAACAGCCGCTGGAAAGCATGGCCCCCAAAGTCGTAGACATCGCCGGCGTTCCAACATTTGTTTACTATCGATCGGTGCCATCAACGAAATGGAAGTTGGCTCTCGCGGTGCGCAAAGACGAACTCATGCGTCCAGCGGAAGCTCTCCAACGTGGGGACTTGGTTTTCCTTCTGACCGGTGTGCCCATCGCTATTGCTTTAATGATCGGCTTAAACAACGCTTTTCTGCGCCCCATCCGAAAGTTACGCAAGGCTCACGATCTGGTGGCTAAGGGAGACTTAAACGTCGCCCTTAAGTTCCGACGTGACGATGAGTTGGGAGAGCTCGCCTACGCGTTCACACATATGACACAAAGTCTCGCCGCGGCGGAAAAAAAGCGGGAAGAGACGGAAAAGGATCTACAGCTGGCGCAGCGTCAGGCGGATGCCGCCGCCGAGACCAAGAGTCACTTCATCGCCACCATGAGTCACGAGCTGCGCACACCTCTGCAAGGGATTCTCGGCGCGTCGGATCTGATCGATGTCCTCACGGAAAGTCAGGACGTTCGTCAATACAGCGGCGTGATTCGTTCCAGCAGTCAGAATTTAAGCACTATGATCAACAATGTTTTGGAGATATCGCGCTTAAATGCCGGGAAAGCCATTATCTTCGCGGAGCGCTTTCGGCCGAGCGACATACTTCGCGAACTGGAACAGGGATATCGAAAAAAAGCGGAGAAGAAAAACATCATTCTTCACGTACGCCCCGGCGACAACGCGCAGGTATTCATGGGCGATAGCGCGAAGCTCAGGCAGATTCTTGAATACTTATTGGACAACGCCATCAAATTCACACCTCGTGGCGAAGTCACTCTCAGCATGATCATGAGCGCGCAGCCTACAAGAAAATCTCAGACGGTTCGTTTTTCCATCGAAGACACGGGGATTGGGATTGAGGCGGAAAAACTCACCCAGATTTTTGAACCCTTCTTCCAGACATGTGAACGAACCGATCCTGGGGCCGGCCTGGGATTAACGATCGCGCAAAAACTCGCTGAACTGATCCACGGCCACATCAGTGTGACTTCCACAGCCGGAAAAGGTTCGGTCTTTACACTCGAAGCCCCCTTGACTCTCGTCATGGATGGAGAGGCCGTGCCATGAGGTTGACGCAAAAAGTTCTACTCATGTCGATTGTGCCCATGCTTGTGGGCGGCCTTTGGATTGGTTTTAAATCGTCTTATGCAACGCGGGACATGGCGCTCACGGCTCTCAATCAGTATGCCGAAGACATGCTGGAACTCCAGGCAACGAATGTGGCGCACGTATTTGGCAACGCCGTGCGAGATCTTACTTACATTGCCGCGCAGGCTCCCATGCAAACGGGTGAGAGAAGCACTATTCTTCGTTATCTCAAAGAAACATATCCGGTCTACGCGAGCCGTTTTATGGGGCTTTATTGGGTTGAGTTGGAGGGGAACGTTTTTGGACAAGATGATGTTCGTTTCAAAAATTCGGACCGCTATTTCTACCCAAACTTCCGCCGCGGCGAGGTCGTCATTTCAAAAACCATCGTGGATAAGGACTCAAATACACCCACGGTGGTCGTTTTGGTTCCCGTCTTTGACAAAAGCGGTAAACATGTCGGCGGTCTCTCCGCAACGGTGGGCGTCTACCGCCTGATTCAGACCCTCGTCATGAAGAAGCTGGCCTTCGATGGCTTCTCAGTTCTTATTGATTCGGATCAAAAAGTTTTATCCAACCGTCTGCGTGAAAATGAGAAACTATTACAAGAGGGCTTCCAACCTCTCGAACAGCGATCCAACGATTTCCAAAATTTTGTCACGGCCGTTAAAGACACTCACAAACACCTGAAAATAAAAATCGACGAAGTCACGATCAATGGCGAGACTTATTTCGTCTATCATCGCCTGCTTCCGCCGAGCGATTGGACCATCGCGACTTTGTTTCCTCGCAAAGCGTTAATGAAACCCATGCAGAAAATGCAGTTCACAACCGTGGGAATCATTCTGTGCTCTGCTTTGGCAAGCTTGTTTCTAATGGCGCTGCTGCGACAGATCATCATTCGCCCCATGAATAATCTCGTGGCGTCCTATCGCAGGGTGGCTAACAACGATTTGGGTGCTCGCTCCACCGTTAAATCGAAGGATGAATGGGGCGAGTTGGCGCGGAGCTTCAATCGCATGGCCGATAGCCTTGAGCGTCTCCATCACCAGCAGATCCTGACGGAACTCGACCTGCGCCGCGCGAAAGAAAAAGCCGAGGAAGCATCGGCTCAAAAAAGTGAATTTATCACCACCATGAGTAAAGAACTGCGCATGCCTCTGCAAGGCATCGTGGAGTCGGCTGACCGCATGGACGCCGTCAATCAAGATGAAGAGATCGCCGGTTACATTCATATCGTCCGCAATAGCAGTGACGCACTGACACGACTCATCAACAACATTTTTGATATTTCAAAAACTAATTCCGGCAACATGGAACTCGCCTACGCCTCATTCAACCTGCGCGAAATGCTTGAAGACTCGCTGCAGCTCATGCGACCAAGGGCTCTCCAGAAGAAATTAGCGACACATTTTTCTTACAGCGAGGAGCTAAGCGATTTCTATTGGGGCGACTCAGATCGCCTGCGTCAGGTCATGATCAATCTTTTAGGGAACGCGGTGAAGTTTACGCATCGCGGTAGCATTGCGGTGAACGTATCTTGCGTCAGCGCGCAGGATGGCAACCATCAGATCCGCATTGAGGTGCGAGACACCGGCATCGGCGTAAGGAAGGAATCCCAGGCCAAGATGTTTGATCCCTACTTTCAAGCGAGCGGCGAAAACACACCCAGTGGCAGTGGCCTTGGGCTAGCCATCTCACGAAAATTGATAACAGCTATGAACGGCGAAATTGCCTTCACAAGTGAGGTCGGCAAGGGAAGTTCGTTTTGGGTGACATTGTCGCTGCGGCCGGTGGTGTGAAGAGCGTCTGAGCGAAGAACCCGAGGATTCTTCGCTTCTTTGGTTCGTTCTTAGAAGGAAATGCTGTAGCTCACGGTGAGCTCTCGTTCAAATGGCTCGATTTCGGGAAACTTGTAGTGGTAAGCGCTGTATTCCGCCATGGCGTACATACGCGGCGTAAAGCGGATACCCGCGCCAACGCCGGAATGAGGCTTGTAGGTTGGGCCATGCACGACGCTTTGTTTTTCTTGTCCCGTGGCTTCGGTATCGATGAGACGTTGTTGTGCTGTCACACCGACTTTCGCCCGCAAAATGAAAATTGAAAAACTAGGATCAACGATCAAGCTAAGACGCGCGCGACGCTGTGTTTCCGTAATCTTGATAAGATTTTCTGGATCGCTTGTATCCATGTTCAAATCTTTTTCGTAGTCGATCTCACCGTATTCATCGGCGACTTGGCTTGTCTTCTGTGTGGTGGTGAGCTGGCTCTGACCCAGACCGAGATCGAATTTGAAAAGACGCCAAAAAGAAACACCGAAGCGCACACCGTATTCTTGATGCTGCTTAATGGTTTCGTTTTCTTGTTCTTTGTTTTTCTTGTCCGGACGCACGCTTTTTGTGGAACGCACGCTGACGTAGGGGGTGACGCTCACACCCGCAAGAGCGGAAGATCCGTACGAGAGTGCCATCACGGCAAATAAAACTGTGACTGTTTTTTTGGGAAAATGAAACATGATACCGATCCTCCTCATTCAGGAGGGCGATCGGTATCTACCTCTAAAACTTGAGACTCATGGATTGACTAAAACGCAATAACAAGACGTTTTCCCTAAGCCGCCGTGTAGTTAGCCTCAAGAGTGTCTAGCAGCTCGATAAAACCTTCGCGGCTTTCTTCCGGAACGGATTGGACATCCACCTTTGTTTCGTAGAAGCTGCCCCGTGAGGTGTGCTTCTGACTCGATCGCACCACCCCATGAACCGATTTATCGGCGCCGACATAATCGGGAAGCGCGGTGAGACGCATATGAACCGCCGCCCCCACGGAAACCTGTTCATCGCTGATAAATTTCGCGGTGTTCTCACTGAGAGATGTTAGGTAGCCCGTTACATGACGCTTGCGCTGCGTCACGACCTTCCCCGTGTGATAAATGGGTCCGAGAACCTCAACATCCGTGCGCAGAAAAAGACCCGTGACACGATGAGGAAAAAACCATTTTCTCATCTGCCCGAAAGGGTTTTTCCCATAGAGATAAAGGATACCAAAAACCCAGAGCAACAGGATCGCGGCGGTAACCATCATCACCATCTCCCAACTCAGAGAGCTTAGAGGATTTGCTCCTTGCCCCTCGCTCGGAAATCCCTCCATAAAAACCTGCTGTCCGTAAGCTTTGGCTCCCAAAGCCACGAATACCGGTAACAAAAGAATGCGCATGAACAACGCCGTCGTCATATAGCTTCCCCTGTTTCGTAGGTCGTAAAACGAATGCTCGTGAGTGAAACGCCGCTACGTTCGTTTTCCAATTGTTGCTGTGTGATGTTCACCAACCCCAAGAGCTCGCGCACAAGAAGATCGTAAAGATCGTCCGCCGAGATAATTCCAGACAAGCGCCCTTGATGATCCACGACAGGAACCCGTCTCACACCACGCTCACGCATCTGCGCGATGAGCTCGCCAATGCCCATGTCCTCACGCGCTGTAACGGGATGGCGCATCATGACGTCCTCAACATTCACAGTCTTGGGATCAATGCCCTTGGCCACGACGAGCGCGACGATATCCCGATCAGTCAGCACACCAACAGGCTTCAGGTTCGTCCCCCGCCCCATTACCACAATTAGGTCACCCACGTGGCGCTCACGCATGATCTGCGCGGCCTCGGAAACATCTGTATCAGGCTTCACGGTCACGACTTCACGTCGACAGATTTCTCGCAAAGGCATAAGCCCCCCTCAATAGTGAGCCACCATCGGCCATACAGCACGGTGACGGGTTGAAAAAAATTTCTTGACCTTCGCCTTGAGTTGGCGATGGGTCATCTTTTCATCCGTGAACACATCCGCAAGTTTTCGAGACAGAGGCGCGCGACGCAGAAATTCTTTATGGAACTCATTCTTGGCCACACCAGGTCCCATCAGTAACAATTCATCCGCCTGCTGAACCTTGTCGATGAGCTGATTGTAGAAACGCTTCAATTCAAGCTCGCGGCGATTGTCTACCTTCTTTTCCGACATAATGGAGCGCGCCATCCACCCTCCCGAGGCACGGCCACCCGTCGAACGAATTTTCGGCTCGGCTTCGGAATAAATTGTTTCACTTTGCATCGTTTCGCCTTCGATGGTCACGATCTCCGCCTTCTTGTGGTCCAGCCAGATACCCACGTAAACAGGCGGCTTCTCCGCGGTCGCATTGGCATCCTTGTGAGGCATTAAATTAACGCGCCTTCGCATGATTGCTACTCCCTTAACTTGCGTTACAGATCAGTCCTTCAGCGAATGGAATTCAACAGATTGGAAAGCAATGTTTATGCCAGACAGACACATACCTGCCTTCGCAAAAGCCAACCTATCGCATTGACAATCACCACAGGCAGCCTCATTGTTATGAGAATCCTTCGCGCTACTTGTGAGTGAAGGAACATCGAGGAAAAGTTTGAAGGAGAAACGATGCGAATGGCACGTCTTATAAGTGGAATGATATTAGCTATGACCTTAACAGGCTGTGGCTTTCAGTCGATTCCTCAAGCTAAAAACAACGTTGAAGCGGCTACCGCTGAGATTGCCAACCAGTACAAGCGCCGTGCGGATTTGATTCCAAACTTGGTGGAGACCGTTAAGGGATACGCCACGCACGAACAAGACACCCTTACGCAGGTCACGCAGGCGCGCGCCAACGCCACCAATACCACCATTGACGCAGGAAACCTCACCCCTGATAAACTGCAGCAGTTCCAAAAGGCGCAGGGTGAACTCACTTCCGCCCTCAGCCGACTGATGGTCGTGGTGGAAAAATATCCGGATCTGAAAGCTGATCGCAATTTCCGCGAACTGCAAGCACAGCTCGAGGGAACAGAGAATCGCATCACCATCGCCCGTCAACGTGGGATCGAAGCGATACGCCAATTTAACAATTTGGTGACAGTCCCGCCAACAAGTTGGACAAACTCCATCATCTATCATTACGAAAAAATGCCGCAGTGGGATGTGAGCGCCGAGGAAAAAGGAAAAGTCGAAACAGCTCCGAAGGTGGACTTTAAGAAATGATCCATCTTAAGCGATGGTTATTGCTTGCGAGTTCCGTGCTGGCCCTGTTAACGAGCTTTTCGTTTAGCATGCCATTGGATGCGCTCGCGGCGCCCGAGACCCCGACACGTTTTCCGGCTCCGCCTCTACGGGCACCGGTTACGGATGAAGCGGGAATCCTTGACCCAACGACTGTCGCTCGTTTGAATCAGGCGCTGTCACGACTTTGGGAGTCTGGCGGTAGCCAAATCGCGGTTCTCACCGTTCCCACGCTGCATGGTTTTCCCATCGAACAGGCCTCCATTGAAATTGTGGATCAATGGAAACTAGGTACCGCGAAAAAAGATAACGGCGTGCTGTTCCTCATCGCTCCCAACGATCGCCGCATGCGCATCGAAGTGGGACAAGGTCTTGAGGGGGATCTGCCGGATGCCATCGCCAAACGCATCATCGCTGAAACCGTCACTCCTTTTTTTAGCGAAGGCCGTTACAACGAGGGCGTTATTGCCGGCGTTGCGGGCATTATGGAACGCACGGATCCAAACCTTCTGCCGCAACTCGAGGAGAATGTGGGTGGAGTTCCTTCGCGAGCGCCGCCAAAATCACGTGGCAGTTGGGTCAGTACTCTCATCTGGCTTATCGTCGTTTGGTTCTTCTTATTTACTCGCGTAGGAAGGGCACTTCTCTTCGGGATGATTTTATTTGGAGGACGTGGCGGCGGCGGATACTACGGTGGTGGCGGTTCCGGAGGCGGACGAGGCTACGGCGGTGGTGGCGGTGGATTCAGTGGAGGCGGCGCCTCCGGGAGTTGGTGATGATTCCAGACTGGTTAAAAAAATCTTTGCGTGACGATGCGCTTCCCCGCATCCGTCGGGCCATTCAAGACGCCGAACATCACACCTCAGCGGAAATCGTTCCCATGATTTGCCGCGTGTCCACACCGATGCAGCATGTTCTCCCTCTTCTTTGGGCGGGAGCATTGTTATTCTGGAGCGCGCTTTTTTTCATGTTCCAACATCCACTCAATCTCCCCGCATGGGGCTGGTTTGTGGTTTTGTTGCTGGCGGTATTGTCCGCCACCATTTTCCAAAATTTTGCCTTCGCGCAAAGAGCCTGTACCCATCCAGACACCATGGGCTCCGCGGTGGAGCGCCGTGCTGAACTCGAGTTTTACCGCGCCGGACTCAATCACACGCGAGATCGGACGGGCGTTTTGATTTTCGCCTCTCTTGTGGAGCGCCGTGCTGTCGTGCTCGCCGACAAGGCCATCGCGGATCGCCTTCCCGCCGAGACGTGGCGACAGGCCATTGATGTGCTCTTAAACGAAATAAAAGATGGCAATATGGAGCGTGGTTACATTCGCTGTATCGAATTTTGCGCCGCGCAATTGCAAACCCATTTTCCCATCAAGCCTCACGATGAAAATGAACTTCGCAATGATTTGGTGATTTTGACCGACTAGTGGTATGCCGCTTGCACCTATCTCCAAGAGGACTGAGGGAGGTGCTTATGGCTCGCGAGGAAAAAGGCAGTAAAGAGCCAAGACGCAATAAAAATCTAGAAGATTGTTCAATCGAGGAACTCCAACAAGAAGCGCGCCGCATGGGCGTGCAGGGCGTGAGTTCTATGAATAAAAGTCAACTCATCCAGGCGTTGCGCCGTCAATCCAAAGAAGCACAGTAGTCCATTCAATCACGCCAACGGAAACGCCTTTTCTCTTCTCTCCACGAAAAGGGAAAAGGTGTTTCTCGTTCGCCATCAATGACCGTCAATCGCGCTGTCTCCGTAAAGTTATGTTGCCGCTGCTTTGATACGGCCCCACATGGTCTGTTGTTTTTGACGGCGACGTCTTGCCGCGAGAAAAGTCACTAATCCACTCACAATCGAAAAGAGCAAAGCCCCGCTTGCGGTCCAAGCTTTTCTTGTCTGCATTTGATTTTTGCGAAAACGCCGATGCCTCATGTCGATCCCTCCCTCAAATAGCTATCGAACAAAGCAAAAACCGCTCCACGCGACCAATGGCTCCACTTTTGCACCCGAGCCAAATGGGTCCACGCGATGTTGCAAAGGGGGATAGTAAAATGGACATCACTGAGGATGCTGCTAACACATTCGATATGAGCGAAGGAAAGGCGCCCTATTTACGACAAATTGTTTTAGGCCGTCTCAGCGACTTTTTTCGCCTTGAAGAAACGTTGGAGCGTTTGCATGAACCAGATGTAACAAGGGATGACGCCGACAAACTATTTATTGCTATGCTCGACACCTGCGAACGACTGCACCAGGAACCCATTTACTTCGCTTTTTATGAAGTCTACCTCAAAGCGAAGCGTCACAAATTCATGAATCGCGAACTGGATTGCAAGCGGCTTCGCCGCGTTCTCGACGAGGAGCGGCTGAAATATCTGAAAACTCTACCGATCTGCCTCAGCCACTTCTCGCAAGAAGGGGAAAAAGCATCGTGATTCACGCTGCCTTCACGATTTGGAGAGGCTTTCGCATGACCCGACCGCTACGCATTTTTACTTGGCCTAATGATAGTTGGTACTTAAAGATTCTCGCGCACGTACCACATCAGTTTTATGCGCTAGCCCCAAAAGAACGCTTGGACTTCTTTGCGCCGAACTGCCACCTGGTGGCAAGCACTGAAGTTAAGGACCTTGAGCTTGATTGTATTTTGTTTCAACAGGCGGAACAGTTCCTTTACGATCAGTATTTTCTTTTCTCCACCGCGCAAAGAGATCTCCCCAAAATTTATTTGGAACATTTCGCACCGACAAATCTTTCTCCAAGCAAAAAACATTTTGTGAACGAAAAACATGTTTTGGTGGTTCATTCATCTCTCAAGAACGCTCTGTCATGGGATGCGGGATCATCCTCTACACGCATTATTGAACATGACATTTTTTCTGTTGATCTTGATGTCGATCGCTTTGTGCGGGAATGGTGCGATGCTTTTGCCGAGGCCTGCCGCCTTGGAGGTTCGCGGAACACATTTACCGAAGGAAGCGCAAATAAATTCCTTCAGGAGGCTTCATGATTGCGGTTGTAGCATTGATCAGTGAGCACGCGTCACCCATCCCGATGGCGCGTCGTTGCGCGACCAAAAAGCAAAGCATCAACGTCGCTCAATTGGCTCAACAACTTGTGCGCGCGGGAATGAGCGTCGATGTGTTCACACGCCGCGATTCCGACTCTCTCCCCGATACATCCCTCACACCTGAGGGCTATCGTGTCGTTTACGTCGCGGCTGGCCCCTGTGAGCCCATCGACGCTGAGGATATGTTTCCTTACATGTCCATTTTCGCGCGCAATATGTTCGACTTCATTCAAAAGGAAGGACGTCATTACGATCTACTGCACGCGCATTTTTGGATGTCGGGCTGGGTGGGCCTGCAACTAAAACATCAGCTGAACACGCCATTAATCGTTACGTTTCACTCATTGGGAAAGTTACGTCGACTGTACGAAGGAGATCACGATCGTTTTCCGGACGAACGCTTCAAGGTGGAAGAGCAAGTGGCTCAGAACGCCGAGTTGATCATCGCCCAATCGCCGAGTGAAAGAGACTTTCTGATCGACAATTACGGCGCGAATCCTCAGCGCATCGCTGTCGTTCCATGTGGGTTTGATAAAGAAGAATTCTATCCCCTTGAAAAAACAGCGACACGGCGCCTGCTGCATTTACCAGAAAACACGCCCATC
>CAYOJQ010000061.1:2479-19460 GCA_964404325.1 uncultured Oligoflexales bacterium | reverse complement strand
CCTCTTGGTGTGCGCATCATCCCTTCCGGATCTGGCTTTTCCCGTCTGACGCAATTGAGTCCCGTTGAAAGACTCCGTATCATTGACTGTATCCAATCGTTGTCGGAAACGTTTGACCTCTTGATTATTGATTCGGGTGCTGGAATTAGCCCCAACGTTCTTCATTTGAATTCGCTTTCCGATCGTATCCTTGTCGTTACGACGCCAGAACCCCACGCTATGACCGACGCCTATGCGTTTATCAAAGTGATGGCGGAAGAATACGAAATAAAAGAGTTTGAGTTGCTGGTGAACCAAACACGCACGGCTGAAGACGGCGGGAAAGTTGCCCAACGTATCGCGGATGTCGCACGTCGCTTCTTAAACGTTGACGTCGCGCATCTTGGTAGCGTTCCCTTTGACCCGCAGCTACAGCGATTTGTGCTATCTCGGCAAGCGGCCACTGAACACTCATCCTGCACCATTGCCGGTCAGGAGTGGAATAAGATAGCTCAGGATCTCCTAGGTGATGCAGGGATGCAGCAAAAGCCTAGAGAACGGGATTTCTGGCGTGAGTTCGCCTATCCAGAGCGAACGGGATCATCATTACTTTAATTTCAAACGGACCATCTGCAAAGAAAGGGATTTCTTTCCATGAAGGGACTGGTCAAAAGATACAAACAAGATACCAGTGGGGTCGATGGCAAGCTGCGCGACCAGTTGATCATGGACTATGCGCCATTGATTCGCTTCGTGGCGCAACGTATTGCCGCGCGTCTTCCCTCAAACATCGACATCGACGATCTTATCAGCGCTGGTGTGATTGGTTTGATGGACGCCATCGAGAAATACGACCCTAGTCGCGACAACAAGTTCAAAACGTATGCGGAGTTCCGTATTCGCGGTGCGATTCTCGATGAACTTCGTTCTCAGGACTGGGTGCCGCGCTCTGTTCGTGACAAAGCGAAGAAAATTGAGAAGACATACGCCGAACTCGAGCAAAAGTTCGGTCGCGCTGTTTCTGATACTGAGATCTCCGATGCTTTGGGCGTGGAACTCGACGAGTACTACGACATGATCGCAAAGGTAAAGGCCGTAACGCTTTTATCAATCGACGAACTCTCGGGACCGAACCAACACGATCGCAAGAGTCTTCTCGAGTCGCTTGAAAACTCAAATTCAAAAAACCCCTTCACTCAGCTTAAGAGTAAGGGTATTCGCGATCTTCTAGTCAAAAACATTGAAGAGCTTCCCGAGAAACAAAAACTCGTTCTCTCGCTCTACTACTATGAAGATCTCAACTTGAAAGAGATTGGCAAGATCCTCGACGTGACCGAATCGCGCGTGAGTCAGTTGCACACGCAAGCCGTCGAGAAATTGCGCGCACGTCTTAAACCAATTCTAAGTGACTAAGCCAGAGGTCTCACATGACAATATTTGATCCAAACCTCAAGATTCTTATTGTTGACGACTTTCCGACCATGCGCCGGATCGTCAAAACGCTGTTAAAGCAGCTCGGATTCAACAACTTTACGGAAGCGGAAGATGGGGCGAAGGCGCTTGCTCTGCTGCAGTCGCATAATGATTTCCAAATGGTCGTGTCCGATTGGAATATGCCGAATATGACTGGACTTGAGCTCCTTAAGTCCGTGCGCGCGGATGCGAAGCTAAAGCATTTGCCATTTTTGATGGTTACCGCGGAAGCGGAAAAAGAAAACATTATCGAAGCGGTGAAGGCCGGCGTGAGTAACTACGTGGTGAAACCGTTTACGGCTGTCACCTTGAAGGAAAAACTGCAGAAGATCGACGCAAACTTTAAGAAAGCTGGTTAATTCCAGAAAAGGGGTCGACATGTCGCAGAATCAAGAAGAAATGCTGACAATAGAATTTAATCTTGACCTGATCAAGAAGTACCCGCGTTCGAATCGTCGTCTCAATCTCGCGGTATCTCCGTATGGGATCGCGGAGCTTGAAGAAGGCGAGCCCACTGGGACTACGGTTCATATCAGCCCGCACGGCATTCAGTTCCGCAGCGAAGAACCCTACCCTGAGGGAACTCTCCTTAAGATCCATATAGCGCTTCCAGATTACTGGAACCGCAAGCAGCGTTTTGTGGAGTACAGTCGTATCGATACTCCAGAGCGTTTTAAGATTCTTGCGAAAGTTGTTTCATCAGAGAATCTGGGTAAGCGCGGTAAAAAGGCCATGGTGGTCTGCAAAACAGTAAACATGGATGACGTGGACGAACAGGTCTTAAAAGCATTCTTACAGGAAGGCTAAATGAGCGCCATCATTCTCGGCATTCTCGTCGTTTTAGATCTCTTTCTGCTGGGCATCGTTTACGTTTTAGGTAAGCGTCAGGTCCAGCCCTTGGAGATCATGCAGGACCTTGCGGAAGATCGCCGCATGCTGAAAGAGCTGCGTCAAGTCGTTAAAGAGGAACTTGAGGACGGCCTTACACGCATGCGCTCGATGCTGGAGCGAGTTAATACCCTTGCGGCTGAAGTCGAGATAGAAATTAAGTCGAGTCGCACTAGCATGAATAAAGAAATGGAAGAGGTGTTGGGGCAGTTTTCCGACAACGTGGGAAAGATTGTCGGCCAGATTACTCGCAAACAATCGAGCCTTGAGAAAATCACGCGTGGCGCTGAGCAGCAGGGGATGGTTTTGAGCAAAGCGATTGCTCGCGGTGAAAAGCTCGCACAATTTTTTAATGATCGTCTGCCATATGAAGAAGTTCTGGAAGAAATTCAGGACAAAAAATACTCGGATGCGAGAGAGCTTCTTTCTAAGGGAATGATGCCACAAGAAGTGGCTCGATATCTGAATATGCCTGAAGCGGAAGTTTCTCTTATAGCTGCGGTGCGCTAAGTGTAGATTTCCTCAACAAAATCACTGACCAGGCTGTAAAGCTCCTTGGGAGCTTCCGCTAGAAGCAAGTGTCCCGCCCCATCAATGATTTCCGTTCTAGAGTAACGAATGTGTTCATGAAGCTCCCGAGCCGCCTCTGGAGCCATAACACGATCTTCCCGTCCGTGAATAATGAGTGTCTCCGCTAGAATTCTCGACAAGTACGTAAAACCCTCAAAATGTGCCATGGCTTCTCGCTGTGCCTTTGCCGCCTCGGCGAAACGACCTGTTTCGATCTCTTTGAGAATCTGTTTTGCCATGGCTTCGACAAGAAGCTTATTCTTCGCGATAAAACTAGGCGCGAAGTAGTATGTGAGCTTTTCTTTCACGGAGTCGAGCGTATTCCCCCACCCTGCTTCCGCCATGGAATCAATCCACTTCTTACGCGCCGCGGTGGATACAAGAATCAAGCGTTTCACTCGTTCCGGGTATTGCGCCGTAAGGAGCTGCGCGATCATGCCGCCCATCGAAATGCCAAGAAGATGGCTTTGTTCTATTTCCAGATGATCCCACAATGCGATGACGTCATGGGCGAGATCTTCCATGGTAAACGGAGAACTCGTCTCGGTTTGACCAGCACCACGATTATCAAGCGTCAGCACGCGGTGCCCGCAGGACACAAGATGCTTAACGAGTAATTTGAAATCTTTTGATGTTCGGGTGTGCCCATTGATGAGGGTGACCCATGAGCCGTGTTCGCCGGCAGTCTCGTAGAAAATTTTTGCGTTTTGTCTCTCAAGCATCGACATAATTAGGCAGCCGTAGTTTTGTTAGCAGCTTGGAACTTCTCTCGCGCTTCTTTTACTTCTTTTATCAAGGATTTGTCGTAAGCCAAACCTTTTTCTTTGATTTCTTGGTGCACGCGGGCAAGGCTTGCATACGCCTTTTCAAACGAAGGATCGTGAATATAACTTCGTGAGAGCTCTTGAAAGCCTGCCGCAAGATCACCCTTTTTTCGATAGGCGAGGCCGAGGTTATAGAAGAGAAGATGCAGACGGGCCTTGTCCGCTAGAAGGCGGATTGCGTTTCTATATGTGTCGATACCAATATCGAATTCACCTTTTGCAACGCGAAAGATAGCCAAACTATTGAAGGCGCTTGCGAGTTCATCGCCGTTCTCGGTCTCGGCAATGAGTTGTTCGGCTAAAGACAGATCTCCTTCCTTTAGTGCCAACACTGCCATGCTATCTTGGCATTCACGATTGTCACCATCAAGTTCGAGAACCGAATTGAACACGGCTTTTGCTTCCTTGTGTCGGTCAGCTTGCACATAGGCCGTTCCAAGGCTGACCTTTGTGGAAAGATTTTTTGGCGACTTTTCAGCGAGCTTACTGAGGAGCTGAATGGCTTCATCATGGCGCCCGGAACGCGATAAAATTTTTCCCTTGAGATGAATGGCGGGAATGTATCCTTCGTCTGCTTTCAGCGCTTCTTTCAGAGATTCTTCCGCCTTATCGATTTTTGACATCCTAAACCAGATTTCCGCCATCGCCGTATGGCCACGCGCGGTATAAGGGCTCTCAAGCATTTTCTTGTCGACCAATTTTAGCGCTTCCGAAGGCTTCTGTTCAGCGAGGTAGCCTTCGATTTTTCGCAAGAGAATTTCCGCGGCGGGGAGATTGTTTTCGCGATCGAGAATGCCTTTGATCATCGCGCTTGCTTGCATCTTGTCAAAGGGCATCGCGAGAATGTCCTTAAACCCGAGTTCTTTCGTTAATTGAACATCTTCTTCAGACATACGTTTTGAATAGATGACGCAGGGAAGGTACTTTTTCTTTTTTGCCGCTCGTGCTTTTTGGATAAACACGGTTCCCGGCATGCCCTTCATTTCCCATGCAGCGATAATGAATTGGACGTGGCTTTTCTTCGCAATGCCAATGCCATCGTCTCCGGTGGTTGTCTTAATGACTTCCTTGATGCCGAGATCTTTGAGGAGCATCTCAAAGAAGAGTGTGTTGGCATCACTGTCGTCTACAAGAAGAATGCGCTCGATCGCCATATGGATCCCTTGATTTTAAGTGCCTGTTTATTATCGGCATTTCTCAAAAACCATTTAGGCAAAAATAACAAAAAAAATGCATCACACGGACGCCCGGTGATGCATTTGGTGAAAAACAAAGAGTGGTGGTTAATCGAAAATTTTTCCAGGGTTTAGAATCCCATTCGGGTCAAAGATTTTTTTGATTTGGCGCATCATCTCGATTTGCGCTGGGGTTCTTGTCTGTTTCAAATCTTCCTTTTTGATCAGACCTATCCCGTGCTCCGCGCTAATGCTTCCGCGCATTCCCTTAATGATGGTGAAAACTTTCTCTTCAAGTTTGTGGACGTCGGAGAGAAATTTTTCGCGGTCTCCGTCTTTTGGCCCTAAATAGTTGATGTGAATGTTGCCGTCACCGATGTGTCCGAAGAGAACAAGGCGGATATCTTTCGGCGCGGATTGGATTATTTTTTGGGCTTCACGATCAAAATCGGCAAGTTTGGCGATGGGGATAGTGATATCATTTTTGCGCACCATCGCTTCAACCGCGACGGATTCACTGATGTTCTCGCGCATGCCCCAGAATTGACGGAACTCCGCGGAGTTTGTCGCGATAAGAGCATCTTGTACCCAACCCTTTTCCATGGCTTCCTCGAGAAGCTCTTGCATTTGCGCATCAGCGAGTGATGAAATCTGTTCGTACTCAATGAGAACGTAATTGGCGTACGAGTTTTGGAAAGGATCGCGAATTTCTTTGTGGTGCTTCAAAACAATATCAAGTGCCTGACGTGTGAAAAATTCAAAGGCTGTCAATTGCAGCCCGCTCATGTTCGCGAGACGCAATACCTCCAAAATTCCGGAGAATTGGTTCAATGTCATCACCACCAGTTTAAGCTCTTTTGGCTTTGGCATAATACGCATGGTGGCTTTGGTGATGACGCCAAGGGTGCCTTCCGAGGTGACGAAAAGATTCTTGAGGTCGTAGCCGCTATTGTCTTTCTTAAGATTAAAATTGAGATCGCAGATGTCGCCATTTGCGAGAACGACTTCGAGTCCAAGAACATGCTCTCTCGTACCACCGTAGCGGATAAGCTTGAGGCCGCCGGCGTTTGTGGCGATGTTTCCACCTAATTGACAGCTACCCTTCGATGCGAGATCAACCGGATAGAAAAAACCCGCTTCGCGAATTTTTTCTTGGAGGGCTTGGATAATGACCCCTGCTTCTGCGGTAACACTCATGCCGATGGTGTCGATTTCGAGAATCTTATTCATCTTTTCAAGAGATAAGACCACTTCACTTTCTGTCGCTACGGCAGCTCCTGCCAGACCAGTGCGTCCTCCGCTAGGAATGACGGAAATCTTCTCCGAGTTGCAGATTTTGAGAATTCCAGAAACCTCTTGCGTGGATCGGGGGAAGAGAATCACCGAGGCTTTTCCCTTCAAATGCGTCCAGTCGTGTCCATAAGATTCACAAAGCTTTTCATCTGTAACCACATCTTCATTGCGAAGCACTGTGCGAAACTTGTCCAAAACAGCATCTGAAATCTTTTTCATAGCGACCTTCCATGTTGGCAAAAGGCTTGTTCGGCTAAGACGTAGAGCATGTTGATGGTTTCTTCCGTCGTCGCACCTCTTTCGATAACCTGCGCGGGGTGTTCCGGACCTACAAGAATTGGGCCCGTGGAAGTGGCGTCAGTTAAGTTCGTGAGAGTTTTGTAACAAAGGTTTGCAGACGTCATGTCTGGGAAAATGAGCACATTGGCGTCACCGCCGAGGGTATTGAAAGGAAACTCCTGTTCGCGCAGGGCGGCATTGAGAGCCGCATCTCCCTGAATTTCACCGTCAAAGGAGAAATCCACATTACGCTCGCGCAACAGTTCGACAGCATGCGCGACTTTTTTTGCCTTGGGATGCTTGTTTGAGCCGAAGCTTGAAAAACTGAGCATCGCGACACGCACAGGATCTTTGGTGTAATGGCGCGCGAAGTCTGCCGCGGTGATCGCTATCTCGCAAAGCTCTTCGGCAGTTGGATCGATATTGATGGTGCAATCCGCGATAAAATAAAGCTTGTTGCGATAGACCACCATCTGAATGCCAGCAAGCACGTGATCCTTTTTTGTACCTAGCGCTTCAAGGATAGGCCTTAGTCCCTCAACATATGGCTCTACAAGGCCGCTGATCATGCCGTCGGCAAGCCCATGACGCACCATCATGGCGGCAAAGAATGTGGAGTTTCTCAACATCTGATCGGCGCGCGTGAGGGATACACCCTTGCGTTGGCGTAGGTTGAAAAGATCGTTCGCAAAGATCATCGCATTGTCATCAGTGAGCGGATCGAGGATATCAGCCTTCTTCTCAAAATTCTTGAATCCGAGGGTATTGGCCTTTTGGATAATCTTGTCCCGGGAACCTAGGAGGACAAGATCGACATCCCCTTCATAATAAATGTGCGCCGCCGCTTTGATGGCGCGTGGATCGTAGCCATGGGGGATGACAAGACGTGGTTTTCTTTTTTTCTGGACCGAGGCAGCGGAAATATCATTTCGCAGTTGGCGGATAATGCGACGCGTTGGCCCGAGAATGCGTTCAATCTGCTGCGTGTAGGCATTAAGATCGACATGACGTCGCGCCACGCCCGATTCCATCGCGGCCTTCGCGACAGCGGGAGCAACGCGCAGCAATACGCGTGGGTCAACTGGTTTGGGAATCAAATAGTCGCGACCAAACTGGTAGCCTTCCTTTTCAGAGTAAACACGAAGAACTTCTTCGGGGACGTCTTCTTTGGCTAGTTCCGCGATGGCGTAAGTCGCTGCGAGCTTCATGGCGTCGTTGATTGTCGTTGCTTGAACATCAAGCGCGCCGCGGAAGATAAAAGGAAACCCAAGGACGTTATTTACCTGATTTGGGAAATCGCTGCGCCCGGTGGCGATGATGGCGTCTGGTCGCGCGCGTTTTGCGGCGTCTGGCATAATTTCCGGATCTGGGTTCGCAAGAGCGAAAACAATCGGATTTTTTGCCATCTTCTTAATCATGTCTTCGCTAACAACACCGGGCCCTGAAACGCCAACGAAAGCATCGGCATTTTCAAGCGCTTCAGCGAGAGTGCGAAGGGAAGTAGGAATGGCAAATTTATCCTTGTAGGGATTCATGCCACTTTTTCGACCCTCATAAATGACGCCCGAGCGGTCGCACATGATGAGGTTTTCTTTTTTAACACCGAGTTTAATAAAGAGATCCGCGCAGGCGATAGCAGCCGCTCCCCCACCTGAGAAAACAACCTTCACCATGGAGATATCGCGATTTGTAATTTCCAAAGCATTTAAGAAAGCCGCGGATGCGATGATAGCCGTTCCGTGTTGATCGTCATGAAAAACAGGGATGTTCATGCTCTTGCGCAGTGTTTCCTCAATATAGAAACAATCTGGTGCTTTAATGTCTTCGAGGTTGATTCCACCAAATGTGGGCTCGAGGGCTTTGACAGCCGCGATAAACGCGTCGGGATCTGAGGCATTCAACTCAAGATCAAAGACGTCGATGTTGGCGAACTTTTTAAAGAGCATCGCCTTGCCTTCCATCACAGGCTTTGCTGCTGCCGCGCCAATATCGCCGAGACCAAGGACTGCTGTGCCGTTTGAGATGACGCCAACAAGGTTTGCGCGCCCGGTGTATAGAAAAGACTTCTCCGGGTCCGCGTGAATTTCACGGCATGGGCCGGCAACACCGGGTGAATATGCGAGACTAAGTTCTTCTTGAGTGGAGAGAGGTTTTGTAAGTGTGGTGGCGATTTTCCCAGCTGGTTCACAAGAATGATAGCCGAGGGCCGCTTTTTCAAAATCCATATGGGTTTCCGCTTATCGAGATTGCATAAAATTCTTTAAGGCCTGTTCCTGCCTTTTTCGGAGCTCGAGTATACCGGGTTGCGCTTTTCCTGCGAGCCCGTTTTCGATCACAGCGAAGGCAACGAGACCGTGCCGTGGGTGGCGAAGGTATCCAGCCAAGGAAGAGACAGAGACCGGGGTGGAAAGCGTTCCTGTCTTTGCACGAACAATGCCTTCAAGCTCTTTTGTGGAGCCGTTAAAACGTCGGGCAAGGGTCCCGCCCCACCCTGCCGCGGGAAGACTAGCAAGAAAGTCGGGAAAAAGATCGAATCTTGTTTCCATCTGCGTCAGGACCATGACCAGTTGACGGGCATTTAATCGGTTTTTTGAATCGAGTCCAGAACCGTTGTGGATAGCAAAAGGCCCTTTAATCCCCATATCTTGCTTCAAGAATTGATTCAGTACGTTGCTTCCGGCGGAAAGTGTGCCCGATCCTCTGGCATCGGCGGGGCCTTTCTCCGGGAAGGCCGCCCCGAGACGTTTTTGCATCACGTCAGCAATATAGTTGTTAGAGAAATGATTTAGACCTTTGACGATATAAGCCACGTCAAAACTCTCGATCTCAATCAGCGGCGTCGCGTCTTTTGGCAGGATGCCCCCTCGCACCGCCCCTTCTACTTGCACGCCCTCTTTTGCGAGGAAGGCGCGAATTTGCTCTCCGGAGATATAAACTGGGTCATCGACGGAACGATAAAGGCGCGCAATCTTTTGTGAGACAGCGATACTCCCGCTCACCGTTATGGTGGAGCCAGCACCTTTTTGGGATTGGCGCGAGACATGGAGGCTTTTGCCACTTTGAACGGTGCGCAGAGAATTTTTAATCTCCACTCCGGGAAGGTCATAGGGGTCGAGTTCAGCGATAGCTGTGCTGCCCACTTTTTGAGCCGGAGCCATCGCGATCCCCAGCGTATTGAAATTGACTCCTAAGGGAGTCACGGGGGCGTCGTAAGCATGGTCCGAAGCGGCTTCCGAATTCTCGCGTGGCGCATCGCGGATGGTGTCGTCAAAAAGGGAGTTATCAATGATGATGTCGCCGGTGATTTTTTTGATACCGAGATGCCTTACGTCCGTGGCGAATTGCCAAAGTTTTTCGCTGACTAGAAATGGATCGCCATCACCCACAACGACAAGGTTGCCGACAATGGAGTCGTTCTCCCTATTCCCAGTGAAATAAGTTTTTGTCTTAAAAGTGTGCTTGGGTGAGAAAGCGGAGAGAGCCGCCGCGGATGTGATTAATTTGGTCACCGAAGCGGGAATCAGGAGTTTGTCGGCGTTTTCTTCGACAATAATTTTTTGATCTTTGATGCTGTAAAAAAGAATGGACTGCGCAACGGGCGTCTTCAGGGGGTAGAAGAGTTTGTCGTCAGCTCGGGCTACACTAGGAAGGAGAGCCACCCATAGAATAAGGCTTTTGAAAGCGCGCATAAGAATTGCCCCAAAAAGTGATCTTTGGGACTAAATCTAGCATGTTAGCCGGGAAGGAGCCAACCTTTGGCCACGGCGTGATCAAGGCTCTCTTCAAGAAAGCCTTTTAGTTTTGGGCAATAGCGAACCAAATCGTTCATCCGCGTCATAAGAAGAGTGCGTGTCATCTTTTTTTCGCGCCATGTTTTCCCTTCATTACCCAGATGCTGTAACAGCGGAGCCAAACGATCCATAGCGGCAATAAAACGAGCCTCAGGTGTGCCTAGGTTCTCATAATCGAGCCACAGATCCTTGAATTCTTTTTGGAGGGGCATGGGCAGCAGGCCAAAGATTCTTTCAGCGGCTTTGTGCTCTCTCTCAAATTTGTCATTGTGCCCCGCATGATCGAACGCATAGGTATCACCCGCATCGATTTCAACCACATCATGCAACAGAGACATCTTAAGTGCGCGTAGGAGGTCGATTTTCTCCTCCGCATAGTCCGCGAAAGTGATCGCGAGCACACTCATGTGCCAGCTATGTTCAGCGGTGTTTTCACGACGGCTGCCATCATGGAGAAGGTTCACACGCAAAACGTGCTTTAGTCGATCGAGCTCAGCTGCAAACTGAATTCGCTTTTTCGGTGAATCATTCATCAGGCAAACCGTTTCATTGTTAATGTTTTTCTGATAATCGTTATTCGCACAGCTTTCCAATGAAATGCAAGGAATCCTCAGCCATGGGCGAGCGTTCAAATCACTTTATGGTATCACTCGCGACTGTCTGGAAAGTTGGCTTAGCCCCCAAAGCTCCCGGCACATGGGGTTCTTTGTTTGGCATCCCCGTTGGGCTTGCGATGCAGTGGGGCGCTTTTGGTCGTCTCTATTTAGCAGGCATCTATTGGGTGATGTTTCTACTGCTCTCGTTGTGGATTATTCATCATGCGGAGAAAGTTCTAAATACGCACGATGATTCGCGCATCGTGTTGGATGAGGTTGTGGGACAGGCTTTTGTCGTTGCATTCTTGCCAATGGATGTCATCCATGTGGTAGCCGCATTTGTTGCGTTTAGAGTGTTTGATATTTGGAAGCCTGGCCCTGTGGGCTGGGTTGATAAGAACCTGCCAGGCGCCTATGGCACTCTGCTTGATGATGTGGTGGCGGCCTTTATCAGCTTGCCCGTCGTGATTCTAGCCGCCTATTTGTTGACGAGTTTTTTCTAAAGAGCGCTGGTAACCACAAGATCCGCGAAGGTGATGTATCCCATCGCCAAACGTCCCATCCAGCCAAGGCTATTGGTCAAGAACAAAGCCAACAGAATAAACATGCCGTATGGTGCGATGTAATTTTCGTACCATGCGAGAGCTTTGGGCGGCAGGAAAGCGGTGAAAATGGTGCCCCCATCTAATGGATAAAGCGGCAGTAAATTAAAAAAGGCCAAAATTGCATTGATGGTGATCATCGGCTTTGCGAGCTGAATTAGAGGATACAAAATGGTATCCGTCGAAGCGGTCATCCAACCTTGCATTTCAACAACACGAAAGAAAAGAAGCGTGAGCGCGCAGAGAAGCAAATTTGCCATTGGTCCCGCCAACGCCACCAACACATAACCCCACTTTGGATTCCGCAGTTGATTTGGGTTCACGGGAACCGGCTTGGCCCAGCCAATAATGGCCGCACCCGCGATACTGCCAATGAGAGGAAACAATAACGTTCCCACAGGATCGATGTGCGGGATGGGATTGATCGTCATGCGGCCTTCCGATTTAGCGGTGCGATCGCCTTGGATATAAGCGACAAACGCATGCGCGAACTCGTGAAAGGTGAGCGCTAGGATTAATGCGATCATGCTATTCAAAATCGAAGCTAATTCATTAAACATTGAATGTTCCACGGATGAAGGTTGCATCTTCTTTTATATCCTGGGAAATCTGAGGGGACAATGATTGTGGAAGGGAGAAACTTATGGAAGAGCTGAAGGGGCCCTACGGTCATGAGAGCCATGTCGTAAAGCGTTTCGTCAAAAGCCGCTTGCTGGCGCATACCCGCTCGGGCATGGATCCTGTCCGTCCCATCAGCGTGTTTGTTCCCGAGGAAGCTCGTAAAGATCCCTCGCGCCGTTTTCCGGTGCTCTATTGTCTTGCGCCCTGGACCTCAGCTGGCCGCAGCCAATTTGATTGGCAACCATTTAGGGAATCGTTGCAGGAGAGGCTTTTGCGCCTGATCCGCGGCGAAGTCATCCCTCCTTGTGTGGTTGTGAGTCCGGACCTCTACACGGAGTTTGGCGGGAGTCAGTACGTTGATTCAAGCTTTCTCGGTGATCACGCGCATCATATCGTGAAGGAGCTCATTCCATATGTGGAATCTCACTTTCCCGTAAAACCAGGAGCAAAACATCGCGGGGTGTTTGGCCGTTCTTCCGGGGGATTTGGTGCGCTCCGACTTGCGATGGACTTTCCGGGAGTTTTCTCCGCTGTGGGCTGTCACTCCGGTGATTTGGGGTTTGAGCTGGTCTATCGACGAGAGCTCATTGAATTAAGTAACGGTCTTAAACGTTATGATTACGATGTGGGTCGCTTTCTCGATTATTGTCGCACGGCGGTTAAACTGAGTGGGCATGAAACTCACCTTCTCATGCTCATTGGCATGGGCGCCACCTATAGCCCCAATGAAGCTTCTCCTCTTGGATTTGATCTTCCGATCGAATTGCGGTCAGGCCGATTTGACGAAAAAGTCTGGAAAAGGTGGATGGAGCATGATCCGATTCAGCGGATTGAGACGCGTCCGGAAGGACTTCGTGGGCTCGGGGCTCTCTATGTGGAATGCGGAAACCGCGACCAGTATAACCTCCAGTACGGTGCGCGCCAGTTTGCTGAGAAGTTGAAAACTTTAGAAATACCAGCCACATACCTCGAGTTTGATGACAACCACTCGGGTACTTCGTACCGTTATGACGTGAGCCTGCCACTTCTTCTGCGAGCTCTCGACTAGTGCGTAAGGTGCGGTTTTTTACGGATAATAATTGTTCTCGACGAAAAGATGACAGAACGACAGGCCCTTGCTATGTTTGGGGGCCTTTTTTCATGTATTGAGCTGATTTTCTTGGGGATGGAACATGGTGCAAAAAATTCATGACGTTGCAATTGTTGGTACCGGCCCTGCTGGCTTGACGGCGGCGATTTACGCTGCTCGCGCATCACTGACTCCGATAATTTATGCGGGTATTCAACCAGGCGGTCAGCTTACGACGACAACCGAAGTGGAAAACTTCCCTGGTTTTTCCCAAGGCATCATGGGTCCACAATTGATGCAAGAGATGACAGCACAAGCGGAACGCTTTGGCACGCAGATCGTTTACGATCAAATCACGCGCGTGGATTTCTCGGGCAAAATCAAAAAACTTTGGGCAGGTGATCAGGAAATTCATGCGAAAACGGTCATTATCTCCACAGGCGCGACAGCGAAGACGCTCTCTCTAAAAAACGAAGACAAACTGATGGGCCGCGGTGTCTCTACCTGCGCGACCTGTGACGGATTTTTCTACAAGGGCAAAAAAGTTGCGGTTGTTGGTGGTGGCGATTCGGCTATGGAAGAAGCGAATTACCTTGCAAATCTTTGCTCAGAAGTAATTCTTCTTCACCGCCGCGACGAATTCCGTGCATCACCCATCATGCTTAGGCGAGCGCAGAACAATCCCAAGATCAAATTCATGGTGCCGTTCACCGTTGATGAGCTCTTATCCAATGATCAGGGTCTGACTGCTATTCAAATTGTGCATATGGAAACCGGCGAGAAAGAAAAAATCACCGTTGACGGTTTGTTCTATGCCATCGGTCATAAGCCGAATTCGGAAGTCTTCCTTCCCTATGTCGAAGTTGATCGTAACGGTTATATCAAAGTGAAAAATTTCACAGAAACGAAAACTCCCGGTGTTTTTGCAGCCGGAGATATCTCTGATCCAACCTTCCGCCAAGCGGTCACGGCGGCAGGCATGGGTTGTCAGGCGGCCATTCAGGCACAACATTATCTTACTACCCACGAAGATTAACAGAAGGACTTGAGTCATGGGTTTTATGAAAACAGTGCAAGGCGTTTTTTCGGGAAAACCAGATCCTTCTAAGCTAACGGAGCTGATTCGTGAGAGCCTCCGAGGCGTTATGGATCCTGACTTACACCAGGATATCGTGACACTTGGGTTTGTGAAAAAAATCGAACTCAAGGGAACGAGCGCTCACATTGTTGTCGAACTCACGACTCCCGCTTGTCCAGTTAAAGAGAAGCTAAAGAGCGAAGTGGAAGAGAAAGTTAAAGCGATCGACGGCATCGAAGAGGTGCATGTAGAGATGACGGCAGTCACTCGTGGCGCTCCTAAAGCTGTCTCTGATCAGGCTCAAGAGGCTCTCGGGCGTGTGAAGAATATTATCGCCGTAGCGAGTGGTAAGGGGGGCGTTGGTAAATCAACGACCGCCGTGAACTTGGCCTTCGCGCTTGCGAAAGCTGGCTCAAAGGTTGGTATCCTTGATGCCGACATTTATGGTCCTTCCGTCCCACAAATGACTAAGGTTGAAAATCCAACCGAGATGGTCGGTAACCTTGTGAAGCCCCCCGTTGTCGATGGCGTGAAAGTAATTTCCGTAGGCATCTTCCAACAGGGTAATCAGGCCGCGATGCTGCGTGGTCCGATGGCGGCGCAGATCATTCGTCAGTTTTTGACCCAAATTGCTTGGGAAGAACTCGATTACCTTATTGTCGACTATCCTCCAGGAACAGGTGACATTCAGCTCACTCTTTCACAGATCGCCCCCATCACGGGTGCGGTTCTTGTAACAACACCACAAGAAGTCGCGCTTCTCGATGTTCGCAAAGCTTTGACCCTTTTCAACACCATGAAAGTTCCAGTTCTAGGTGTTGTCGAGACCATGAGTTATTTCGTGTGTGATGGCTGCGATAAGAAGCATTTCATCTTCCGTGAAGGTGGAGGCGATAAGCTTGCAAATGAACATGGTATTCCCGTGTTAGGTCGTATTCCCATCGATCCACGTGTAGCCTCGACAGGTGATGAAGGGAAGCCAGTGGTTACTTCGCTCCCAGATTCGGTGGCCGCAAAAGCTTACGATGAAGCCGCAGGAAAAGTTGCCGCGCAAATTTCAATTCTAAACGCACAGCAACACGGTGCGATGAACTACTTCGCGGTAGATTGGAAATAAATATGCACGAAGATATTCGCGTTCAAAAAATTTGGCAGAAATCAGATCGAGATTTAGCGATTGTTTGGACTGACGGTAAAGAAAGTGAATTTGACGTGGTGCAGCTACGCCGTCTTTGCCCTTGCGCCGTTTGCATTGATGAATTCACCCACGAGAGAAAGCTTCGACCAGAGGATGTTTCTGAGGGTGTGAGACCGGTGCGGGTGGAGTCTGTTGGACGTTACGCGCTAAATATAAAGTTTAACGATGGGCATGGGACGGGGATCTACACCTTCCAGATGCTGCGTGATCTTCACTAATGCTGCGTGATCTTCACTAATGCTTCGTGATCTTCACTAATACTTCGTCATCCTGAGCGAAGCGAAGGATCCTTCACTTCGCTCAGGATGACGTTGTTGAAATTGGGGACTGAGACATCCTCCGTCCCCAATTCTATTTCTTACTTTGAAAGCGCTCTCTTAGCGGTTTTAGTTTTTCTTCGTGGAGCTTGTGAGGCCGCTTCTCTTCGATCATCTTCTTAAGATCGGATGGCAATGTGCCAAGGATCTCCATCTCAAATTCCAACCATGCGCCGAATTCTTGATAGACGAGATCGCGCATCTTCAGCGTGAACTCAAGAATCTCGCGACTCTTTGCGCCGCCATTGAACACAAAGTTAGCGTGCTTAGGGTTGATCGTAATCCCGGGGAAGTTCAAGCGGTACACATCCGCCGCTTGGAGTAACATTCCTGACGGTATGCCAACTTCGTAGTTATTCTTAAAGGCGCAGCCACACGAGGGAAGAATAAATTGATTTTTGTTGATGCGATCTGTTTCGCAAAAATCCATTTGTTCTTTGATTGCTTTCGCATCACCGTGAGAGAGTTCAATGTCCACGGCGGCGATAGCTTCTTCGTTTTCCATGAAGACGGTGTCCTTGTAACCACGGAAAACGCTTTTATCTTTGTATTCTTTAACCTGTCCGTCTTTGGTCACGGAAACAACGCGGGTTACGATGTGTGAGATCTCGCCACCGTAGCAACGCGCGTTCATGCGAACTGTTGCCCCTAGCTGTCCTGGAAGGCGATTCATCCAGGCCGCCCCCGCGAGAGATCGCGCGTGAGCTGCTTTCGAAAAATCAGTGTTATCGACACCGGCTTCAACATAGGCTTTTGTGCCGTCGAACTTAAGGCCACGCATCTTGTGGAAGGCGACCACAGCACCAGCCCAGTGCTCATCCATGATGAGAGAGTTTGTTCCCGCGCCGAGAAAAAAGTAGGGAAGTTTTTGGTCGTGAATTTCTTTGCGGGCTTTGGCTAACTCTTCAATGCTCGTGGGCTCGTAAAGACGTTCATAAGAACCGCCTGTCTTGTAGTAGGCTAAATCTTTAAGAGTCCGCTTCATCGTCAAATTGCCCAAAAAGTTCGTTCTGGAAAATCGTATAATGGTTCTTATCAAAAAGCACGAAACTGATGCGTTTCAAGCTTGTTTCAGGGTTTAAATCCAGAAACGCTTTGATAGCTTGAAATGCCGTCCTTGCCGCTTCTTCAATGGGATACCCATAGGCTCCCGTTGAGAGCGAAGGAAAGGCGATGTGGCGAATTTTCTTCTCGTGGCCACGTTTGAGAGACTCGGTGTAAGCGGCAA